>NZ_QHHZ01000067.1:0-835 GCF_003947315.1 Nonomuraea sp. WAC 01424 | reverse complement strand
GGAACTTTCCGGGGGCTGTCACAAGTACGGAGGGCTGTCTTGTCTTAGCTGGTGTTCGGGCGGCAGATGGGGTCGCCCGGCAGTCAGGAGGGGGTTCGTGGTGAAGGTCGTGGTTGTCGGTGGGACGGGTCTGATCGGGTCGAAGCTGGTGAGCATGCTGACGGAGCATGGTCATGAGGCGGTGGCGGCCTCGCCGAATACCGGGGTGAACACGCTCACGGGTGAGGGTCTGGCTGAGGCGCTGAAGGGTGCTCAGGTTGTGGTTGATGTGTCGAATTCGCCGTCGTTCGAGCCCGCTGCGGTGATGGAGTTCTTCGTGGCCTCCACGCGGAACGTGCTGGCTGCGGAGGCGAAGGCGGGTGTCGGTCATCATGTCGCGGTGTCGGTGGTGGGGACGGAGCGGATGCCGGAGAACGGCTATTTCGCGGCGAAGATTGCTCAGGAGAAGCTCATCGAGAAGTCGGGGGTCCCGTTCTCGCTGGTTCACGCGACGCAGTTCTTCGAGTTCGTGCGGAGCATCGCCGACGAGGCGACTGATGGTGGCAGGGTGCGGATCGCTCCGGTGCGGTTCCAGCCCATCGCGGGTGATGAGGTGGCGCAGGCGGTCGGGCGGATTGCGGTGGGTTCGCCGCTGAACGGTCGGACTGAGGTGGCCGGGCCTCAGCAGTATCAGATGGATGAGTTCTTCCGTAAGGCGTTGGTCGCCTGGGGTGATTCGCGTGAGGTGGTCACTGACCCGCTGGCGCGTTACTTCGGCAGCGTGCCGGGTGAGCGGACGCTGGTGCCGGGGGAGGGCGCCATGCTCGGCAAGATCACCTACCGCGAGTGGCTCGAC
>NZ_QHHZ01000066.1:0-886 GCF_003947315.1 Nonomuraea sp. WAC 01424 | reverse complement strand
GTGGCATCTGGAAGGTCAGCTACCGGACCATCGCCGAACGCATCCTCGCCGCCGACCACGCCGACGCGGAAGCCATCTTCGTCAGCTGTACCAACCTCCCCACCTACGATCTGATCGAGCCGCTCGAAAGCGCGCTCGGCAAACCCGTCCTCACCGCGAACCAGCTCACGATGTGGGCCTGCCTCCGGCGGATGAACCTGCCGATCGTCGGGCCCGGCAAGTGGCTGCGGGAGGTCGACTGACCTCTTCCCCTACGATTGTCGACAATCTGCCCTCCGGAGGTCCCGTGCCCATCTCGCCGCTCACCCCACCCGAGCCGCCGTCCGAGACGACCACGATCGGGTTCATCTACCCCGATCACGCGGCCGAAGACGACTACCCGCTCGCGGAACAGCTCCTCGGCGGGGACATGGCCGGGATCAAGCTGCCGGTCGAGCACAGCTACGGAACCGATCTGCACGCCGTGCCGGAGCTGCTGGACCTCGGCAGCGAAAGCCGGCTCGCCGACGGCGCCGCGCTGCTGGCCAAACACGAACCGGACGCGGTGGTCTGGGCGTGCACCAGCGGCAGCTTCGTCTACGGCTGGGAAGGCGCCCGCGACCAGGCCGACCGGCTGGCCGCCGTCGCCGGTGTCCCGGCGTCGAGCACGTCCTTCGCCTTCGTCCACGCCGCCCAGGCCCTCGGCGTCCGGCGGGTCGCGGTCGCCGCCAGCTACCCGGACGACGTCGCCCGGCTGTTCGTCGAGTTCCTCGGCGCCGGCGGGGTCGAAGTGGTCTCGATGGGCAGCGCGGACATCGACACCGCCACCGAGGTCGGCGAACTCAGCCCGGAAGCCGTCGTCGAGCTCGTCGTGAGCCGCGACCACCCGGCCGCTGACGCGCTGCTC
>NZ_QHHZ01000065.1:0-889 GCF_003947315.1 Nonomuraea sp. WAC 01424 | reverse complement strand
TTTGAAGGACTGCGATGGCCTTGCACAGGTGGCCGGCCTTGGACGGGCTGCAGCGTAGCTTTCGGAGGATCTTCCAGCTCTTCAGCTGGGCGTTCGCGCGTTCGCCGGGTCCGCGGAATTTGGCGTGGGCGCGGTTGGCCCGCTTCTGAGATTCAGGCTTGTCCTTGCCCTTGTACGGGGTGAGAACCGGGCCCTCGGCACCTTGATACGCCTTATCCGCCAAGGTGAGGATGCCCGCCTGGTCCAGTGCACGCAGGATGCCCCAGATGCGAGCGGCGCTCAGGTCATGGGCCTTGCCGGGCAGGGCTCCCGACGTCCACAGGATGGTGCCGTCCGGGGAGGCGATGACCTGCACATTCATGCCGTGCACCCGGTGCTTGCCGGAGAAGTAGGGCCGGTCGGCCTTGATCCGGTCGGTGTGGATCAGCGTGCCGTCCAGCACCAGGTAGTGCAGCCCGTCCCGCTTCGCCTTGCGCAGCGCCTGGCCCAGCTTGGGCGAACGCGCCGACAACAGCGCCACCGTCTCCTCCACATACCGCCACGCGGTCGAGGCCGACACCCCGAAACCGGCCGCGAGCTCGGTATAGGTCTCGGCCTTGCGCAGATAGACCAGCACCAGCAGGGCCTGCTGGCCGGGGTTGAGCCGCCGCCAGATCGACCCGATGGCCTTACGGTGCCGCCGGATGACTCCGGCGACGTAGTTCAGCGTCTGATGCGACAAATCGACGGCAGCACGATAGAACAACACCTGAAGCTCCTGGTTGCGACGGTGTGGATTGTGGTGATCAACCCGTCTACCAGGAGCTTCTTCACGTCACCGGCCGGACACCGGCATCGCGATCATGCTGTGACCAGGGCGCTCGCTGCGGAGCCTGAAAAAGGTTCACTG
>NZ_QHHZ01000064.1:0-917 GCF_003947315.1 Nonomuraea sp. WAC 01424 | reverse complement strand
ACCTCGTGCTGGAAACGCCGCGCGGCGCCCCCGTCGTTGGTGAAGATGGCCGTGCCGTTGCCGTACACACCCTCGTTGATCACCCGCAGACCCTCCTCGTAGGAGGACACCCGCACCACCGACAACACCGGGCCGAAGATCTCCTCGGTGTGCGTCCGCGACCCCACCGGCACGTGGTCCAGCACCGTCGGCCCCAGCCAGAACCCCGAGCCCCGGCCACCGAGCACCGCCGTCTCCCGGCCGTCCACGACCAGCTTGGCGCCCTCCTCGACACCGAGGTCGAGATAGGAGGCGACCTTGTCCCGATGGGCCCGGGTGACCAGCGGTCCCATCTCCGAACGGGGATCGTCACCGGGGCCGACCACGAGCCGTTCCACCCGCTCGACGATCTTGCGTACCAGCTCGTCCCCGACCGGGTCCACCGCCAGCACCACCGAGATCGCCATGCACCGCTCACCCGCCGACCCGAACCCGGCCGACACCGCCGCGTCGGCCACCAGGTCCAGATCCGCGTCCGGCAGCACCAGCATGTGGTTCTTCGCCCCGCCCAGCGCCTGCACCCGCTTGCCGTGCGCGGCGCCGCTCTCGTACACGTACCGCGCGATCGGCGTCGACCCCACGAACGAGACCGCCGCCACGTCCGGATGCTCCAGCAGCCGGTCCACGGCCGCCTTGTCGCCCTGCACGACGCTGAACACGCCGTCCGGCAACCCCGCCTCCTGCCACAGCCGGGCCATCAGCAGGGACGCCGACGGGTCCCGCTCCGAAGGCTTCAGCACGAACGCGTTCCCGCACGCGATCGCCACCGGGAACATCCACATCGGCACCATCGCCGGGAAGTTGAACGGCGTGATCCCCGCCACCACCCCGAGCGGCTGCCGCATCGAGTACGAGTCCACCCGCGAGGAGACCCCCTC
>NZ_QHHZ01000063.1:0-979 GCF_003947315.1 Nonomuraea sp. WAC 01424 | reverse complement strand
CGGGTGACTTCGTCGGCGAAGGCGGACAGCTGGTCGACCATCGTGTTGATGGTCTCCTTGAGTTCGAGGATCTCGCCCCGGGCGTCGACGCGGATCTTCTGGGTGAGGTCGCCCTTGGCGACGGCGGTGGTGACCTCGGCGATGCTGCGGACCTGGGCGGTGAGGTTGTCGGCCATGACGTTGACCGATTCGGTCAGGGCTTTCCAGGTGCCGGAGACGCCTTTGACGTCGGCCTGGCCGCCGAGGCGGCCGTCGGTGCCGACCTCTCGGGCCACCCGGGTGACTTCGTCGGCGAAGGAGGACAGTTGGTCGACCATGGTGTTGAGGGTGTTCTTGAGTTCGAGGATCTCGCCGCGTGCTGAGACGGTGATGCGCTGGGACAGGTCGCCGCGGGCGACGGCGGTGGCGACCTGGGAGATGTTGCGTACTTGGTCGGTGAGGTTGCCGGCCATGAAGTTGACGGAGTCGGTGAGGTCGCGCCAGGTGCCGGCGACGCCTTCGACTTCTGCTTGTCCGCCGAGCTGGCCGTCGGTGCCGACTTCGCGGGCCACCCGGGTGACTTCGTCGGCGAAGGAGGACAGTTGGTCGACCATGGTGTTGACGGTGTTCTTGAGTTCGAGGATCTCGCCGCGGGCGTGGACGGTGATCTTCTGGGACAGGTCGCCGCGGGCTACGGCGGTGGTGACCTGGGCGATGCTGCGTACTTGGTCGGTGAGGTTGCCGGCCATGGCGTTGACGGATTCGGTGAGGTCTTTCCAGGTGCCGGAGACCGAGGGGACGTCGGCTTGTCCGCCGAGCCGGCCGTCGGTGCCGACCTCGCGGGCGACGCGGGTGACTTCGGAGGTGAACAGGGACAGTTGGTCGACCATGCCGTTGAAGACCGAGGCGATCTCGCCGAGCAGGCCGTCGGCGTCCTCGGGCAGGCGGGTGCGGAAGTCGCCGTCCCGGACCGCTGTCAGCCCGCCGAGCAGCTGACGCA
>NZ_QHHZ01000062.1:0-982 GCF_003947315.1 Nonomuraea sp. WAC 01424 | reverse complement strand
AGATCGCTGATGTGAAATTCGGTGATCGGCTGCAGGCATGACGAAGGGCGTCCATGGTCGGTGTGTGAAGACTGACTTGGACGCCCTTCTGACCGCACTCTATGTGCATCTGGACGATCACGTGATGCCTTCGCTGGGACGGCCTCGCGGGCGAGGCCGTCCGCCGGTGCTGACCCCGGCCGAGGCGGTGGTCGTGGCAGTGGCGCAAGTGTTGCTGCGCTGTGATGACGAACGCCGCTGGATGCGGATGGCCGCCGGCCGGATCGGGCACCTGTTCCCCAGACTGCCGTCCCAGTCGCAGTACAACCGGCAACTGCGTGATCTGGGGCCGGCCATGTCAGCGGCGGCGCTGTGGCTGGCCCGCCAGATCCCGACCTGGCACGAGCCGTTACGACTGATGGACGGCACCCCGATCCGCTGCGGCGCCTCGCGGGTAACGGTCAACAGATCACACCTGGGTGAGATCGCCGGATACGGCATGGACAAGTCCCACCACGCCTTCTACTGGGGCGCCAAGCTGATGCTGATCACCACCGCCGACGGCGCGGTGACCGGCTTCAGCCTGGCCCACCCCAAAGAGCTCGATGAACGCAAGCAGGCCCTGCACCTGCTGCACGTCCACCAGATAGCCGACGGGCCATGCCCGATCGTGTGCGACAAGGGATTCGCTGGAGCCGGCATCGAGAAGGCCGCCGCCGATCTGGGCCATCTCCTGATCCGGCCGGCCCGCGAAGACGAGCCCGCACGCGCCCTGCCCTTTCCCGGCTGGCTGCGTCAGCGCATCGAGGCGATCATCTGGACTCTGAAGAACCAGCTCGGCCTCGAACGCCACAACGCCCGCCACCCAGACGGCCTCTGGGCACGCATCAGCCAACGCATCCTCGCGCTCAACGCCGCGATCTGGCACAACTGGAACACCGGCGCACCCGTGAAACGGTCCCTGGCTGCCTACGACCACTGACCCATATTCACATCAGCGATC
>NZ_QHHZ01000061.1:0-1019 GCF_003947315.1 Nonomuraea sp. WAC 01424 | reverse complement strand
GCAGCGTCGGCGAGCTCATCCAGAACCAGGTCCGCCTGGGCCTGGCCCGCATGGAGCGCGTCGTCCGCGAGCGGATGACCACCCAGGACGTCGAGGCGATCACGCCGCAGACCCTGATCAACATCCGTCCCGTCGTGGCCTCCATCAAGGAGTTCTTCGGCACCTCGCAGCTGTCGCAGTTCATGGACCAGACCAACCCGCTGGCCGGCCTGACGCACAAGCGGCGTCTGTCCGCGCTCGGCCCCGGTGGTCTGTCCCGTGAGCGGGCCGGCTTCGAGGTCCGTGACGTGCACCCGTCCCACTACGGCCGGATGTGCCCGATCGAGACCCCTGAAGGCCCGAACATCGGTCTGATCGGCTCGCTGGCCTCCTACGGCCGGATCAACGCCTTCGGCTTCGTCGAGACGCCTTACCGCAAGGTCGTCGACGGCAAGGTGACCGAGCAGATCGACTACCTGACGGCCGACGAGGAAGACCGCTACGTCAAGGCGCAGGCCAACACGACGCTCAACTCCGACGGTTCGTTCGCCGAGCCGCGCGTCCTGGTCCGTACCAAGGGTGGTGAGACCGAGCTCGCGCGTGCGGAGGAGGTCGACTACATCGACGTGTCGCCGCGCCAGATGGTGTCGGTCGCCACCGCGATGATCCCCTTCCTCGAGCACGACGACGCCAACCGCGCGCTCATGGGCTCCAACATGCAGCGCCAGTCGGTGCCGCTGCTCAAGAGCGAGGCGCCGCTGGTCGGCACCGGCATGGAGTACCGTGCCGCGACCGACGCCGGCGACGTCATCAGCGCCGAGAAGGCCGGCGTGGTCGAGGAGGTCTCCGCCGACTACGTCACCGTCATGAACGACGACGGCACGCGTACGACGTACCGGGTCGCCAAGTTCAAGCGCTCCAACCAGGGCACCTCCTTCAACCAGAAGCCCATCGTCGCCGAGGGCGACCGGGTCGAGGTCAACCAGGTCATCGCCGACGGCCCCTGCACCGACAACGGTGAGATGGCGCTCGGCAAGAAC
>NZ_QHHZ01000060.1:0-1019 GCF_003947315.1 Nonomuraea sp. WAC 01424 | reverse complement strand
GCAGCGTCGGCGAGCTCATCCAGAACCAGGTCCGCCTGGGCCTGGCCCGCATGGAGCGCGTCGTCCGCGAGCGGATGACCACCCAGGACGTCGAGGCGATCACGCCGCAGACCCTGATCAACATCCGCCCGGTGGTGGCGTCGATGAAGGAGTTCTTCGGCACCTCGCAGCTGTCGCAGTTCATGGACCAGACCAACCCGCTGGCCGGCCTGACCCACAAGCGGCGCCTGAACGCGCTCGGCCCCGGTGGTCTGTCCCGTGAGCGGGCGGGCATGGAGGTTCGTGACGTGCACCCGTCCCACTACGGCCGGATGTGCCCCATCGAGACGCCCGAAGGCCCGAACATCGGCCTCATCGGCTACCTCGCCTGCTTCGGCCGCCTCAACGCCTTCGGGTTCATCGAGACCCCGTACCGCAAGGTCGTCGAGGGCAGGGTCACCGAGCGGATCGACTACCTGACCGCCGACGAGGAGGACCGTTACGTCGTCGCCCAGGCGAACTCGCCCATGACGGAGGACGGCGACCTCACCGACGCGCGCGTCCTGGTCCGCACCAAGGGCGGCGAGGCCGAGTACGTGCCCTCCCGCGACGTCGACTACATCGACGTGTCCCCGCGCCAGATGGTCTCGGTCGCCACCGCGATGATCCCCTTCCTGGAGCACGACGACGCCAACCGGGCCCTGATGGGCGCGAACATGCAGCGCCAGTCGGTGCCGCTGATCAGGAGCGAGGCGCCGCTGGTCGGCACCGGCATGGAGTACCGTGCCGCGGCCGACACCGGCGACGTCGTCAGCGCGGGGAAGGCCGGTGTGGTGGAGGAGGTCTCCGCCGACCTCATCACCGTTCTGAACGACGACGGCACGCGCACCACCTATCGGGTGGCCAAGTTCAGGCGCTCCAACCAGGGCACCTCCTTCAACCAGAAGCCCATCGTCGCCGAGGGCGACCGGGTCGAGGTCAACCAGGTCATCGCCGACGGCCCCTGCACCGACAACGGTGAGATGGCGCTCGGCAAGAAC
>NZ_QHHZ01000059.1:0-1026 GCF_003947315.1 Nonomuraea sp. WAC 01424 | reverse complement strand
TAGGAGCTGTTTCTTGGATCAGGTCCGGAGCCAGATGACCAGGGCGGCCAGGGTGACGGTGCCGAGGAAGATGTAGGCGCGCTTGTCATAGCGCGTGGCCACGGCCCGGAAGTTCTTCAGCCGGTTGATGGCCCGTTCGACGACGTTGCGCGCCTTGTAGCGGTCGGTATCGAAGCCGGTGGGCCGTCCCCCGGCAGAGCCGCGCCGGCGGCGGTTGGCACGCTGGTCCCGTGGTTCGGGGATGGTGTGGCGGATCTTGCGGCGGCGCAGGTAGACGCGATTGGCGCGCGAGGAGTACGCCTTGTCCGCGGCCACGCTGTCGGGTCGGGTACGCGGGCGTCCCGGCCCCAGGCGAGGGACCCGCACCGCCCGCAGTACCCGCTCCAGCTGCGGGCTGTCGCCGTACTGGCCCGGCGTCAGGACCAGCGACAGTGCCCGGCATCGGCCGTCCGCCGCCAGGTGGATCTTGGTGGTGAACCCGCCGCGGGAACGGCCTAGGCATTCCCCAGCCTGACCACCTCCGCCAGCCGGGCGGCCAGCGCGGCCAGCACCGGATCGCCCCGGTTTGTCCCGACTGCGTCCCCCTTTTGCCGCTGCGGCGCGGGCGGTGCGGGCGGCGGGGTGCGGGGTGCGGGGCGCGCCGGCGGCGTGCTGGTGCGCCCGGACGGTGGTGGAATCCACGGAGATGTCCCAGTCCATCCGGCCCTGGGCATCCTGCTCGGCCTGGATCGCGGTCAGCAGCATGTGCCAGGTGCCATCGGCCGACCAGCGGCGGTGCCGCTTGTAGACCGTGATCCAGGGGCCGAATCGTTCGGGCAGGTCTCGCCAGGGCAGGCCGGTGCGGGCCCGGTACAACACGCCGTTGATCGTTCTTCGGTGGTCGTTCCACCGTCCGCCCTGCCGGCCACCTTCGGGCAGCAGCGGCTTGAGCCGCTCCCACTCCGCGTTGGTTAAGTCACCTCGACCCATAGGCCCATCGTGACGGCCTAGACACGATCAGTCAGCAGATCTAAGAAACAGCTCCTA
>NZ_QHHZ01000005.1:0-562930 GCF_003947315.1 Nonomuraea sp. WAC 01424 | reverse complement strand
GGAATCCGTCCATCCGAAGATGTGACGGGGTTATGCATGGTTTTCATGCACTGGCTTTTAAACACACTGTTGAGTTCTCAAGAAACGGACGCGTACTTCCTCACCAGAACCCGTTCCCGGATCCTCGTTCAGAGGCGTTCGTTCGTGTTCTTAATCTTAGCAGACCCGGTGATTTCGTGTCAAATCCGGAGACTTGAACAAAACCGACCAAACCTATCTAGGATTGGATGCCTCGCTTCCGAGGCAACCCTCGTAACTTACCGTGTCATCCGGCACCTGTCGAATCAACCGATTATTCGGCGTGGTTCGGGCGCCCGAGGACAACCCATGCCAAAGCGCGTGGAAGCGCCTCGACCGAGGTGGCTTGTCATCTCAAGGGGCTTGCCCTGGGGGCCCGTCCGCCTGGTAGGCGTCCGGCTCACTCCCGGGGCGAAGTGAAAGATTAGGTCGCGATCCGCGACACGTCAAATCGCCGGGCGCGAGCATGGCGCAACAGGGACGGAACGGCGGCCGGCCGTGCCCTGCCGCAGCGCCCCGCACGCCGTCGCTGCGCCCCGCGCGGGCCACGCGCGCAAGCGGAGCTTCCCGCGCCGACGAGCCACGATGCTGGGGGGCACATACACGGATCGGCCGGCTCATGGTGGCGGGTGGTCGGCCTTCCGTGGCTCGCGCATGCCAGGGCTCGCGCGCCAAGGCTCATGGGCCAAGGCTCGCGGGACGGGGCTGGCCTACGGGGGCTGGCCCACGGGGGCCGGCGTTCGGGGGCTGGCGTCGGGGTTTGCGTGCCGGCAGGAACGGTGTCGGCGGGTGGTCGTGGTGGGGTTGCTGCGTGGCTGTCCAGGGTGGGGGACGGCGTAGGCCAAGGGGTTGCCGCTCCCAACGCGCCGACGGGAGGAGCCATCGCGGCATGGCCCACTGCATCGCGGTGTCGTACGAGGCCGGGACGGGCTCGTACGGACTGAAAGGGACGGTGGGGGCGCGTATTCTGCCCCGGTGACCACTGCCGCCACAATTGTTCCCCCCGCCCCACCGGCGACCCGCACTCGCGCCTCGACCCCCTGGTGGATGGCCTTGGCCGCGGGGGCGGCGGCGTTCTCGGGATCGGGCGCGGCCACCCTGAACGGTGACGAGCTGGCCACTATCAGCGCGGCCTCCCGGTCGATGGCGGGATTGTGGGAGCTGGCTCGGAACATCGACGGGCACTTCCTCCCCTACTACCTGTTCATGCACTTCTGGGTGAAGGCCGGCACGTCCGAGGTGTGGTTGCGGCTGCCGTCGGCGGTCGCGATCGGCGTGGCGGCCTGGTTCCTGGTCGAGCTGGGGAGGCGGCTGCACAGTACGCGGGCTGGGGTCATCGGGGCGACACTGTTCGCGATCCTGCCCTCGGTCTCCTATTACGGGGCTTTCGCCAGGTCATACGCCTTCGCGGCGGCGGCGGTGGTCTTCTCGTTCTGGGCGCTGCACCGGGCGGTGGAGCGGCCGGGCGGGCGGCGCTGGGTGACCTACGGCGTGGCGGTGGCGCTGGTGTGCTGCACGCACCTGTTCGCGGTGCTGGCGTTGCCCGCGCATCTCGCGCTGGCCCGGCGCGGGCTGCTGCTGCGGATGGCGGCGGCGCTGGCCGTCGGAGGTCTGCCCGCGGTCGTGCTGGGGGTGGTCGGGTTCGGGGAGCGGCATGCGATCAGCTGGATCCCGCAGCGGGGTCCGGAGGTGTGGCTGAAGTTCCCCAAGATGGCGGCGGGCGCGACCGGGCTCGGGGTGTTGCTGTTCGCGGTCGCGCTGGCCGGGGTGGCGGTGTTGTGGAGGTCGGAGGGGCGTGGCGAGGGAGGCCGGTGGGCCTTGGCGGCGCTGGGGTGGCTGGTGTTGCCGCCGCTGCTGCTGCTCGCGGTCTCGCATCTGGTGACGCCGGCGTACGTGGACCGGTATCTGTTCGTGACGGCTCCGGCGCTGGCGCTCCTGGCGGGGGTGGCCGTGGCGGGCGTGCCGCGCTTCCCGGTGCCGGCCGGGGTGGCGATCGTGCTGGTGGGGGGCCTGCTCGGGGTTTCCGACCACATGACGGTACGCGAGGAGAACGGCCGGTTCGACAACGTCCCGTGGGCGTTGCGGGTGGTACGGGCCGAGCCCGGGGACGCCGTCGTGTACGGACAGAGCCAGCTGCGCGCCGGATTCGGCTACTACGCGGACTCGGCGATGCCCGACGACGTGCTCAAGGCCGGTGACGCGCCCGAGCCAGACGGCTTCGGCTATCCGGAAAGGTCGGATGTCGCGGCGGCGTTGAAGGGTCGCGAACGGGTGTGGGTGGTGTGGCGCGGCACCAAGCAGTCGGGGCTCCAGGGGAACTCCGTGCCGCGGGTGGGGCAGGTCGAGCGGGCGGGGTTCGAGGCCGTGTCGGTCAAGCACTCGGCGGATCTGCCGGGGCTGACGGTGGCCCTGTTCGAGAGGCGGGCTCATCGCTGAGCTGAGAGCCCGCCTCTCCGGTCAGCCGACCTCGACCCCGCCGATCGACTTCTTGCCGCGGCGCAGGACCATGAACCGGCCCGCGAGCAGGTCGGAGGCCGCCGGCACGTACGACTCGTCGGTGATCTTGACGTTGTTCAGGTACGCGCCGCCCTCCTTGACCGCGCGCCTGGCCGCCGACTTCGACTCCACCAGGCCGCTGTCGGCCAGCAGGTCGACGAAGGCCGCGCCGAGCTCGGGGACGGCGGCCTTGGGGACCTCCGCCAGGGCGGCCGCCAGGGTGGCGGCGGGCAGCTCGTCCAGCGAACCCTGGCCGAACAGCGCCTTGGACGCGGCCACCACGGCGTCGAGCTCCGCCCGGCCGTGCAGCAGCTCGGTGAGGTCTTCGGCAAGCGTGCGCTGGGCCTCGCGGGCGAAGGGCCGTTCGGCGACCGCCTTCTCCAGCTCTTCGATCTCCTCGCGGCTCCGGAACGTGAACACCTTCAGGTAGTGGATCACGTCACGGTCGTCGGAGTTGAGGAAGTACTGGTAGAAGGCGTACGGCGAGGTCATCTCGGGGTCGAGCCAGAGCGCGCCGCCCGCGGTCTTGCCGAACTTGGTGCCGTCGGCCTTGGTGATCAGCGGCTGCGTGAGGACGTGCACGTGACCGCCCTCGACGCGGCGGATCAGGTCGGCGCCCGCGGTGATGTTGCCCCACTGGTCGCTGCCGCCGATCTGCAGGGTGCAGTCGTAGCGCCGGAACAGCTCCAGGTAGTCGTTGGACTGCAGGATCTGGTAGCTGAACTCGGTGTAGCTCAGCCCCTCCCCCGCCAGCCGGGCGGAGACCGACTCCCTGGCGAGCATGCGGTTGACCGGGAAGTGCTTGCCGATGTCGCGCAGGAAGTCGATGGCGCTCAGCTCGCCGGTCCAGTCGAGGTTGCTGACCAGGCGGGCCGGGTTGGCCTCGGCGTCGAAGTCGAGGAATTTGCCGACCTGGCCGCGCAGCCGTTCCACCCACTCCGCGACGATCTCGGCGGAGTTGAGCGAACGCTCGGTGTTGCGTCCGCTGGGGTCGCCGATCAGGCCGGTGGCGCCGCCGACGAGCCCGATCGGGTGGTGGCCGGCGTCCTGCAGGCGGCGCAGCGTGAGCAGCGGCACGAAGTGACCGATGTGCAGGGACGGCGCGGTGGGATCGAAGCCGGAATAGACCGTGATCGGCGCCTTGGCCATGGACGCGCGCAGGGCGTCGAGGTCGGTGGACTGGGCGATCAATCCTCGCCACGCGAGGTCGTCGATGATGTCGGTCACGGTGATGGCTTCCCTGGGTCGGATGTCGGTGCCTTTAGCCTGCCCGATCGGTGCGTGTGCGCGCCACTTGGATACGCTCGGTGTCCATGTGGAGGGTCCGTCGCGAGCTGGCCGTTTTCAAGATCTTAGGGGCTCTGGTGTGCGCCGGGCTCGCCGTGTTCTGGTGGGCCGCCGGGGACGTGCGCGGGGTGATCCTGGCGGTGCCCGCCGCCGTGCTGGTGGGCGGGATGGGGCTGCGTGACCTGCTGGTGCCGGTGCGGCTGGCCGCCGACGCGAGCGGCATCACGGTCGTGCACGGGTTCGCCGGGCGGCGGCACGTGCCATGGGAGGCGGTCGAGGACGTCAAGGTGGACGTGCGCAGGCGGTACGGGCTGCGCAGCGAGATGCTGGAGATCGACACCGGCGACCATCTGCACGTCTTCAGCGCTCACGAGCTGGGCGCCTCCCCGACGGAGGTGGCCGCGGAGCTGCGCCGGCGCGGCACGTGAACGCGGTACGGCGAGACGGTCGGGTCGTCGCCGACCCAGAACCGCCACGGGGTGTCCTTGGCGGTCGACACGCCGGTGCGCGGGCCTGACCTGATCGTGCCGGGGCCGGCGGGGCGGCCTTCGAGGACGGCCGCGAAACCGTGGGGCAGTCCGGTGAGCCAAGCGGCGTGCCCGGTCCCGTCTTCGGTCCCGTGTTCGGTCCCGTGGTCGGCGCCGTCTTCTGCGAGGGGTGGGAGGGCGGCGGGTGAGCCTTCCCAGATCGCGTCGAGGCCGTTGTGCTCGCGCAGCAGGCCCAGCGCTACGGCCAGCCTCGCGGGGCCGCGGGCCAGGTCACGGTCCGGCACCACCTTCGCCTTGCCGGTCGCGGGCCCGCGACGCTCGGAAGCGGAGGCGGGGGCGCGGCGGGCGCGGGCCTCGTCGAGGCCGGTGACGATCTCGCCGGCGCGCAGGAGGACGGCCGAGCCGGACCCCTCGGGCAGGCAGACGAGGTTCGCGCAGAAGTGCATGCCGTAGGTGAAGTAGACGTACAGGTGGCCGGGCGGGCCGAACATGACGGCGTTGCGAGGGGTCCTGCCGCGGTAGGTGTGGGCCGCCGGGTCCTCGCCGGGGCCGCCGTACGCCTCGACCTCGGTGAGGCGTACGGCGACCGGCCCGTGCACGAGGACGCGGCCGAGCAGGTCGGGCGCGACCTCGTGCGAGGGCCGGTCGAAGAAGCTCCGCGGCAGCGGCGTGGCGCTCAGCTCCCCGAGGCCCATGCCGCCTGCGCGTCGACCGCCTCGCGCAGCGCGACGAGCTGGTCGCGTACGCGGTCGGGCGCGGTGCCGCCGTGGGCCTTGCGGGCGGCCAGCGCGCCGGGCACGCTCAGCACGTCGCGTACGTCGGGCGTCAGGTGCGGCGAGACCTTGGCCAGCTCGTCGTCGGTGAGATCGCCGAGGTCCTTGTCGTTGACCTGGCACCAGACCACCAGGTGGCCGACGGCCTCGTGCGCCTCGCGGAACGGCACCCCGCGCCGCACCAGCAGCTCGGCCAGGTCGGTGGCCAGGGCGAAGCCGTCGGGCGCGGACGCCTCCATGCGGGCGGTGTTGACGCGCATGGTCGCGACCAGGCCGGCCATCGCGGGCAGGACGAGCAGCAGCGTGTCGACCGAGTCGAACACCGGCTCCTTGTCCTCCTGAAGGTCGCGGTTGTAGGTCAGCGGCAGGCCCTTGAGCGTGGTCAGCATCGACATCAGGTTGCCGATGAGCCGCCCGGACTTGCCTCGGGCCAGCTCGGCGACGTCGGGGTTCTTCTTCTGCGGCATGATCGACGAGCCGGTGGAGTAGGCGTCGTCCATCTCGATCCAGCGGAACTCCTGCGAGGCCCACAGGACGATCTCCTCGCCCAGCCGCGACAGGTGCACGCCGACCATGGCCGCGTCGAACAGGAACTCGGCGGCGAAGTCGCGGTCGGCGACGGCGTCCATCGAGTTGGGCGCGGCGGCGGAGAAGCCCAGCTCGTCGGCCACGGCCTGCGGGTCGAGCGGCAGCGAGGAGCCCGCCAGGGCGCCGGCGCCGAGCGGGGAGACCGCGGCGCGCTTGTCCCAGTCGGTGAGCCGGTCGACGTCGCGGGTGAAGGCGTGCACGTGGGCCAGGAGCTGGTGGCCGAAGGAGACCGGCTGGGCGTGCTGCAGGTGGGTCATGCCCGGCGCGGCGGTCTCGGCGTGCTGCTCGGCCTGGGCCATCAGCGCGGTCTCCAGCTCGACCAGGCGGGAGACGATGGTGCGCACGTGGTCGCGGAGGTAGAGGCGCAGGTCGGTGGCGATCTGGTCGTTGCGGCTGCGTCCGGCGCGGAGCTTGCCGCCGAGCGAGCCGAGCCGCTCCAGCAGGCCGCGTTCCAGCGCGGTGTGGACGTCCTCGTCGGCCACGGTCGGGCGGAACTCGCCCGCCTTGCAGGCGGCCTCCAGGTCGTCGAGCGCACCGATCATGCGCTCCAGCTCGTCGTCGGTCAGCAGCCCCGCCCTGTGCAGCACGCGGGCGTGCGCCCTGGACGCCGCCAGGTCGTACGGCACCAGCCGCCAGTCGAAGTGCACACTCACCGAAAGCCGGGCCAGCGCGTCGGACGGACCGCTCTCGAAGCGTCCGCCCCACAGCCGCATCGGCTTGCCATCACTCACCGTCATCTCCTCCATTTCCCACGCGACCATAGTGCAACTCAGTCCTTCTTGGCGTCAGGGCAGGCCGTGATCCCGGCCGGGTCAACCACGTCGGTCCGCCACGCGCAGCAGCGCCTCCGCGACGGCCTGGCCGCCCGACGGGTCCCGGCTGATGACCAGGATCGTGTCGTCGCCCGCCACCGTGCCGAGGATCGACTCCCAGTCGGCGTGGTCGATGGCGGAGGCGAGGAACTGGGCGGCGCCCGGCGGGGTTCTGACGATGACCAGGTTGGCCGAGGCTTCGGCGGCGACCAGCAGTTCCTCGGCGATTCGGTGCAGCCGTGCCGCCGGGGTCTCGCCGCCGCCGCCGGTCCTGGTGAGGGGGATGCGATCGCCGCCCTCGCCGGGCAGCGCGTACACCAGGGAGCCGTCGTCGGCGCGCAGCTTGAGCGCGCCGAGCTCGTCCAGGTCGCGGGAGAGGGTGGCCTGGGTGACCTCGACGCCGCTCTCGGCCAGCAGCTTGGCCAGCTCGGGCTGCGAGCGCACCGCCTTCCGCTGCAGCAGGTCGGTGATCCTCGCCTGCCGCGCGGCCTTGGTCATCGGGATGGTCATCCGCGCGTCACCAGCCAGTGGAGCAGGGCCTTCTGGGCGTGCAGCCGGTTCTCCGCCTGGTCCCACACGACGCTGCGCGGGCCGTCGAGGACGTCGGCGGTGATCTCCAGGCCGCGGTAGGCGGGCAGGCAGTGCAGGACGATCGCCTCGGGCGCGGCGTGCTCCAGCAACTCGGCGTTCACCTGGTACGGCATGAGCGCGGCGACCCGCTCGTCCTTGCCGCTCTGCCCCATCGACACCCACGTGTCGGTGGTGACCACGTGCGCCCCCTGGACGGCGGCGGCCGGGTCGGTCAGCGCGACCACCGAGCCGCCGGTCCTGGCCGCGATGGCGGCCGCCTGGCCGAGGATCACGGCGTCGGGCTGGTAGCCGGCGGGGGCGGCGATCCGTACGTGCATGCCGGCCGTCGCGCCGCCGAGCAGGTAGGAGTGGGCCATGTTGTTGGCGCCGTCGCCCACGTACGTCAGGGTCTGCCCCGCGGCGCTGCCCAGCCGCTCACGGACGGTCTGCAGGTCGGCGAGGATCTGGCAGGGGTGGAAGTCGTCGGTGAGCGCGTTCACGACGGGCACCGACGAGGCGGCGGCCATCTCCTCGACGAGGTGCTGGCCGGTGGTGCGCCAGACGATGGCGGCGACCTGGCGCTCGAGCACGCGGGCGATGTCGGCGGCCGGTTCGCCCCTGCCCATCAGCACCGAGACGTTGTCCACGACGAGCGGCAGGCCGCCGAGCTCGCCGATGCCGGTGTGGAAGGAGACGCGGGTCCTGGCCGACGGCTTGTCGAACAGGACGGCGACGCTGCGCGGCCCCTCGAACGGCCGGTAGCCGAGCCGGTCCTTCTTCATCGCGGCGGCCAGGTCGAGGACCTCCGCCTGCTCCTCGGGCGTCAGGTCGTCGTCGCGCAGGAAGTGTCTGGTCACGCCGCGGCCTCCGAGAGGATCGCGGGGAACGCCTCGACGAAGGCGTTGACCTCCTCGTGGGTGACCACCAGCGGGGGCGCGAGGCGTACGGCGTCCGGCTGGAGGGCGTTGACCAGGAAGCCCGCCTCGGCGGCGGCCTGCTGGACCTGCGCCGAGCGCTCCTCCTTCAGGACGGCGGCCAGCCACAGGCCGCGCCCGCGCACACCCTTCAGCAGCGGGTGGCGGATCGCCTCCAGCCCGCCCCGCAGCCCGGCGGCCACCGACCTGACGTGGCCGAGGTCGAGGTTGTCCAGGACGGCCAGCGCCGCCGCGCACGAGACCGGGTTGCCGCCGAAGGTCGAGCCGTGGTCGCCCTTGTCGAACAGCCGGCCGGCCTCGCCGAACCCGACGCACGCGCCGATCGGCAGGCCGCCGCCCAGGCCCTTGGCCAGGGTCAGGATGTCGGGCGTGACGCCGTCGGCCTGGTGGGCGAACCAGTGGCCGGTACGGCCGATCGCCGACTGGATCTCGTCGGCGACCAGCAGCGCGCCGGTCGAGTCGCAGATCTGGCGGGCGGCCTCGAAGTAGCCGTCGGGCGGCGGGACCACGCCGGCCTCGCCCTGCGTCGGCTCCAGGAACACCGCGATGCAGTCGCCGGTCACGGCCTCCTTGAGCGCGTCGGCGTCGCCGTACGGGACGAAGCGTACGTCCACCGGGAACGGGCCGAACTGGTCGCGGATGGCCTTCTTGCCGGTCAGCGACAGGGCGCCGATGGTACGGCCGTGGAAGCCGTTCTCGGCGGCCACGAAGTAGGAGCGGCCCTCGCGCTTGCCGTACTTGACGGCGAGCTTGTAGGCGGCCTCGTTGGCCTCGGTGCCGGAGTTGGCGAAGAAGATCCTGGCCGGGGCGTTGAGCAGGCCGAGCAGCCGCTCGGCGAGCAGCACCTCGGGCTCGTGCAGGAACAGGTTGCTGGTGTGGGCGAGCGTGGCGACCTGCTTGGAGACCGCCTCGACCAGGGCAGGGTGGGCGTGGCCGAGCGAGCTGACCGCGATGCCGCCGATGAAGTCGAGGTATTCCCTGCCGTCCACGTCCCACACGCGGGTGCCCTCGCCGCGGGCCAGGGCGATCGGGGGAACGCCGTAATTGGGCATGAACGCCTGCTCGAACCGCTTGTGGAGGCTCATCAGGGCATCACCATGGTTCCGATTCCTTCGTTGGTGAAGATTTCCAGCAGCATCGAGTGGGGCACCCGGCCGTCGAGGACGTGCGCCTGCGGCACTCCCCCGCGTACGGCCGTCAGGCACGCCTCCATCTTGGGCACCATGCCGCTGGACAGGGCGGGCAGCAGCGTCTCCAGCTCGCCGGCGTCGAGCTCGTCGATCACGTCGGTGTCGTCGGGCCAGTTGGCGTACAGGCCTTCGACGTCGGTGAGCACGATCAGCTTCTCGGCCTGCAGGGCCACGGCCAGCGCGGCGGCCGCGGTGTCCGCATTTACATTGTAGATTTCTCCGTTTTCGCCGGTGGCGACGCTGGAGACGACCGGGATGCGGCCGTCGTCGATCAGCGCGCGGACGGCTCCGGGATCGACCTTGACGATCTCGCCCACCTGGCCGATGTCCACGGGCTCGCCGTCGACGATCGCTGGCTTGCGCTCGGCGGTGAACAGGCGGGCGTCCTCGCCGGACATGCCGACGGCGAACGGGCCGTGCCGGTTGACCAGGCCGACGATCTCGCGGCCCACCTGGCCGACCAGGACCATCCTGACGACCTGCATGGCCTCGGGCGTGGTGACCCGCAGGCCGGCGGTGAAGGTGGACTCGATGCCGAGCCGGTCGAGGGCGCTGCTGATCTGCGGGCCGCCGCCGTGCACGACCACCGGGCGCAGGCCGGCGTGGTGCAGGAACACGACGTCCTCGGCGAAGCCCTCCTTGAGCGCCTCGTCGGTCATGGCGTTGCCGCCGTACTTGATGACGACGGTCGCGCCGTGGAAGCGGGTCAGCCAGGGCAGGGCCTCGATCAGCGCCTCGGCCTTGGTCGCGGCGGTGACGGCCCTCACGAGGAGTACGCCGAGTTCTCGTGGACGTACTCGGCGGTCAGGTCGGTGGTGTGGATCGTGGCGCTGTGACGGCCGGCCGACAGGTCGATGGTGATCGTCACGTCTCTGGGCCGCATGTCCACCTTGGAACGGTCGTCGCCGACGGCGCCGTCGCGGCAGATCCAGATGCCGTTGATGGCGACGTTGACGCGGTCGGGCTCGAAGGCGGCCTTCGTCGTGCCGACGGCGGCTAGGACGCGGCCCCAGTTGGGGTCCTCGCCGTGGATGGCGCACTTGAGCAGGTTGGAACGGGCGACGGTGCGGCCGACCTCGACGGCGTCGTCCTCGGAGGCGGCGCCGACGACCTCGACGGCGATGGCCTTGGAGGCGCCCTCGGCGTCCACGAGGAGCTGCCTGGCCAGGTCGGCGCAGACCTCCTGCACCTTCTGCCCGAACTCGGCCAGGTCGGGCCTGACCCCGGCGGCGCCGCTGGCCAGCAGCAGCACGGTGTCGTTGGTGGACATGCAGCCGTCGGAGTCGAGGCGGTCGAACGTCCTGGCCGTGGCGGCGCGCAGGACCGTGTCCAGCTCCTCGCTGGTCAGGTCGGCGTCGGTGGTGATCACGCAGAGCATGGTGGCCAGGGCGGGGGCGAGCATGCCGGCGCCCTTGGCCATGCCGCCGACCATGTAGCCGTCGGCCCGCTTGAAGGAGATCTTGGAGACGGTGTCGGTGGTGCGGATGGCGTCGGCCGCGGCCAGGCCGCCGTCGCGGCTGAGCTGGCCCGCCGCGGTCTGTACGCCGGTCAGCAGGGCCTCCATCGGCAGCCGCTCGCCGATCAGGCCGGTGGAGCAGACCGCGATCTCGCCCGCGCTGTCGTCGAGGACCTCGGCGACCTTCTCGGCGGTGGCGTGGGTGTCCTGGAAGCCCTCGGGGCCGGTGCAGGCGTTGGCGCCGCCGGAGTTGAGCACCACCGCGCGCAGCCGTCCGCCCGACAGGACCTGCTGCGACCACACCACGGGGGCGGCCTTGACGCGGTTGGCGGTGAAGACGCCCGCGGCGGCGCGGCTGGGCCCGTCGTTGACGACGAGGGCCAGGTCGCGCGCGTCGCCGGACTTGATGCCCGCGGCGATGCCGGCGGCCCGGAAGCCCAAGGGGGCGGTGACACTCATGGTGCAACTCCTGTCAGGGGAAGGCCGAGCTCTTCCGGCAGGCCGAGGGCGAGGTTGACGCTCTGGATCGCGCCTCCGGCCGTGCCCTTGGTGAGGTTGTCGATGGCGATGACGGCGACCACGCGGCCCGCGCGCTCGTCGAGCGTCACCTGAAGGGCGGCGGTGTTGGCGCCGTACGTCATGGAGGTGGCCGGCCAGACGCCCTCGGGCAGCAGCCGGACGAACGGCTCGGCCTTCAGCGCGACCTCGTAGGCGGTGCGCAGCGACTCGCGGGTGAGGCCGGGGGCGGCGGGGGCGGTGCAGGTGGCCAGGATGCCGCGGCTCATGGGGGCCAGGGTGGGGGTGAAGGAGACGCGTACGGGGGCGCCGGCGACGGCGGACAGGCCCTGCTCCATCTCGGGGGTGTGGCGGTGGACGCCGCCCACGCCGTACGCGCTGACCGAGCCCATCACCTCGCTGCCGAGCAGGTGGGCCTTGGCCGACCTGCCCGCGCCGCTGGTGCCGCTGGCGGCCACCACGACGACGTCGGGCGCGGCCAGGCCCGCGGCGAAGGCGGGCGACAGGGCCAGCAGGACCGAGGTCGGGTAGCAGCCGGGCACGGCGATGCGCCGGGCCGTCTTCAGCACCTCGCGCTGGCCGGGCAGCTCGGGCAGGCCGTAGGGCCAGGTGCCGGCGTGGTCGCCGCCGTAGAACTCCTGCCAGGCGGCGGGGTCGGCGAGCCGGTGGTCGGCGCCGCAGTCGACCACGATGGTGTCCTCGCCGAGTTGGGCGGCGACGGCGGCCGAGTGGCCGTGCGGCAGCGCGAGGAAGACCACGTCGTGCCCGGCGAGCACGCCGGGGGTGGTCTCCTCCACGACGCGGTCGGCGAGCTGCGGCAGGTGGGGCTGGTGGGCGCCGAGCCGGCTGCCCGCGCTGGAGGCGGCGGTGAGCGCGCCGATCTCGAACTCGGGATGGCCGAGCAGGAGGCGGAGCAGCTCACCTCCGGCGTAGCCGCTGG
The DNA here is from genome assembly GCF_003947315.1 of Nonomuraea sp. WAC 01424. Classification (NCBI taxonomy): domain Bacteria; kingdom Bacillati; phylum Actinomycetota; class Actinomycetes; order Streptosporangiales; family Streptosporangiaceae; genus Nonomuraea; species Nonomuraea sp. WAC 01424. Next base: position 550,861 of record NZ_QHHZ01000005.1, on the reverse strand, counting down.
CTCCCGCGATCGCTGCCCTCATTCGACCCTCCTGCATATTCATGCACCCTATCTCATGACTTTACTTGTGAAGATGATGCACTCAAGAGGATGATTATGCAAGCTGAGACGGCCCGCGCCGCCCAAGGGGCCATATCCCAGTCCCTTCCAGGCCACCCCCAAGTGGCGGGCGGGATGCTGGCGGGCATGAGCGACTTCCTGCCCGATCTCACGTTCGTCACCCCCGCGCGCGGGCGCGGCCCCGGACCGTTCGGGCGTGCCGTCCTCGTACTGCTCTGGGTGGGGATGTGCGTGTTGCCGGCCGTGCTCGCGGTGCCGGACCTGCGGCTGGCCACCGGCCGTACGGGCACGCCGGGGACGCTGACCGTGCTCTCCTGCGCCGACCTCGGCCACGGCCGTTACGACTGCAAGGGACGTTTCACCCCCGACTCCGGCGGCCCGGCCGTCGCGGTGGACGCCTCCCCCGACTCCGAGGCGGGCGACGTGCTGCGGGCGCGGCTCACACCCGAGGGCGACCGGGCGGCGCCGGACGGGACCAAGGGCGTGCTGGCCGCGCTGGCGCTGCCCGCGGTGGGCCTGGGCGGGATCGGCTTCCTGCCCTACGTGCTGCTGTACTGGGCCGGGGCACGGCGACGGGCCAGGCGGACCGCCGTCGCGGCAGGCTGCGTGATCACCGCTGCCGGGGCGCTGCTGACGGTCGTGGGGATGGTCGCGGCCTACTCGTGAGGACGTCGCCATGGACCGGTGACGGCGAAGACGTGGCCGGGGGACTGGACGCAGGCGTACAGGGTCGAGCCGCCGGCGTCGAAGGTGGGGCCGGTGAACTCGCTCTCGTTCAGCTCGTTGCGGGCCAGCGGGTAGGGCGTGCCCCGCCTGGTGACGCCGACCAGGTGGCTGACACCCTCGCCGTCCTCGGCCAGGATCACGCCGCCGTACGGGGAGACGGTGATGTTGTCGGGGCCGTCGAAGGAGGTGTCCTGGGCAGGGTCGGGGTTGAGGCCGAAGACGGTCTTGAGCGTGACCGTCCGCGCGTGGGGGTCGTAGAGCCACACCTGGCCGTCGTGCTCGTTGAGGCTGCCGTCGGCGGCGCGGGCGTAACTGGCCACGAAGTACGCGCCGCCGTCGCCCCAGTAGGCGCCCTCCAGCTTGCGTGAGCGGGTCACCTGGCCCTCGGCGAACTGGGAGCGCACCGAGACCGTACCGGCGTCGCGGTCGGGGACGTCCACCCAGCGCACCCCGTACCTGGTGCCGGGGGCGGTGGCCTGCGACAGGTCGGCGATCTGGCGGGAGCCGTCGTAGCAGCTCATCGCCTGGAGGCGGCCCGCCGTGTCGCCGCCGGGCGCGGTGGCCAGGGCCCGCAGCGCGCCCTTGCCGCCGCGGAACCCGGGCGGCGGGGTCCAGCGGAAGTACAGGCCGTGCGGGGCGTTGGCGTCCTCGGTCAGGTAGATCGCGGAGGTACGGGGGTCCACGGCGACGGCCTCGTGGGAGTAGCGGCCCAGGAACTTCAGGGGGACCGGGTCCTGGTTGGCGCGCTGGTCGAAGGCGTCCACCTCGAAGACGTACCCGTGGTCGCGCTGGAAGGCGCCGCCGGCGCGCTGCTCGGTTTCCTCGCAGGTCAGCCAGGTGTTCCAGGGGGTTCGGCCGCCGGCGCAGTTGTTGTGGGTGCCGGCCAGGCTGACGTACTCCCTGAGGCGTGCGCCCCGGCGGCTCACCTCGATGGTGGTGGTGCCGCCGCCCGCGCCGGGGTCGTAGGTGAGGCCGGGCAGGGCCGGCACCCGGTACGGCTCGCTCCCGCCGATCTCGTGGTTGCAGACCAGGGCCGTGCCGTTCCGGCCGGTGAAGCAGGCCATGCCGTCGGGGTCGCTGGGGGTGGGCTCGCCGCTGTCCAGGAGGGTGCGGCCGCTCTCGGCGACGAGGGTGTAGGAGAACCCGGCGGGCAGGGCCAGCAGGCCGGCGGGGTCGGGGACGAGCGGGCCGTAGCCGGCCTCGCCGCGGGTGGCGGCGCGGGCGGGGCCGGGGCTGGCGATGGCCTCCACGCTGCCCGCCAGGGCCAGGGCCTGGCCGCCGGCCGTACTTCGGCGGAGGAACGTGCGACGGGACAGCGGTGCTGACACGAGGGTTCGCCTTCTCTGTGCGGGGCTGGGGGGCACTTCTCATGTCTCGCACAGATGCGGGGGTGAATCCACGGTTTACGCATTTCGGCTATTTCGGCTATTTCCCCTTCGTACGGCAGCGCAGGACGGCGGGGGTGTAGGTCCCTTTGAGAGGAAGGGCGGCGGTGCGGGACCGCGGGGGTGAAGGGCCCTCCGCGCCCGGCCAGCCGCCGCCGGTTGCCCGGCGGCGGTTGGTGGAGGGGGGCGTCAGCGGAGGAAGGCGGCGGGGACGCCGGCGTCCACGGGGATGTGCAGGCCCGTGGTGTGGGGGAGGTCGGCGCCGGTGAGGGCGTAGACGGCGGCGGCCACGTGGTCGGGCAGCACCTCGCGCTTGAGCAGGGTGCGCTGGGCGTAGAACTCGCCCAGGCGCTCCTCCTCCACGCCGTACACCGCCGCGCGGTTGGCGCCCCAGCCGGAGGCGAAGATACCGGAGCCGCGTACCACGCCGTCGGGGTTCACGCCGTTGACGCGGATGCCGTGCTCGCCCAGTTCGGCGGCCAGGAGGCGGACCTGGTGGGCCTGGTCGGCCTTGGCCGCCCCGTACGCGAGGTTGTTCGGCCCGGCGAAGACGGCGTTCTTGGAGGAGATGTAGACGATGTCCCCGCCCATCCCCTGCTCGACGAGAACGCGCGCGCACTCCCGGGAGACCAGGAACGAGCCCCGCGCCATCACGTCGTGCTGGAGGTCCCAGTCGTCCAGGGTGGTCTCCAGCAGGGAACGCGACAACGACAGGCCGGCGTTGTTCACCACCAGGTCCACGCCCCCGAAGGCGAGTACGGCCGCCCGTACGGCCCCCACGACCCCCTCCTCGGATGTGACGTCCACCCGTACGGCCACGGCCACGTCGGACGTCCGGTACGCCCCGGCGCCGATCTCGGCGGCGACCTTCTCGGCGGCGGCCAGGTCGCGGTCGGCGAGCACCACGCACGCGCCCTCGGCCCCCAGCCGCCGCGCGGTCGCCGCGCCGATGCCCGACCCGGCCCCGGTGACCAGCGCCACCCGGCCGGCCAGCGGCTTCGGCCGCGGCATACGCCGCAGCTTGGCCTCCTCCAGCTCCCAGTACTCGATGCGGAACTTCTCCGACTCCGGGATCGGCTCGTAGGCCGAGACGGACTCGGCGCCGCGCATGACGTTGATCGCGTTGACGTAGAACTCGCCGGCCACGCGGGCGGTCTGCTTGTCCTTGCCGAAGGAGAACATGCCGACGCCGGGCACCAGCACGATGGCCGGGTCCGCGCCGCGCATCGGCGGCGAGTCCGGGGCGGCGTGGCGCTCGTAGTAGGCGGTGTAGTCGGCGCGGTAGGCGGCGTGCAGCTCGCGCAGCCGTTCGACGGCCTGGTCCAGGGGCGCGTCCGGCGGGAGGTCCAGGACCAGCGGGGCGACCTTGGTCCGCAGGAAGTGGTCGGGGCAGGACGTGCCGAGCGCGGCCAGGCGCGGGTGCTCGGCCCGCGACAGGAAGTCCAGCACCTCCGGGGTGTCGGTGTAGTGGCCGACCTGCCGTACGTCGGAGGAGGCCAGCCCGCGTACGACGGGGAGCAGCGCGGCGGCGCGCTCGTGCCGTACGGCCTCGGGCAGCGGCTCGGAGAGCACCGGCCCGAACGGGTTGGGGCGGCCGTGGGCGGCCAGGTACTCCTCGGCGGTACGGATGATCTCCAGGGAACGGGCCTCGCACTCCTGCGAGGTGGCGCCCCAGGCGGTGATGCCGTGGCCGCCGAGCACGCACCCGATGGCCTGCGGATTGGCCTCCTTGACGGCGGCGATGTCCAGGCCGAGCTGGAAGCCGGGCCGCCGCCAGGGCACCCACACCACGCGGTCGCCGAAGACGCGCCGGGTCAGCTCCTCGCCGTCGCGGGCGGTGGCCAGGGCGATCCCGGCGTCGGGGTGCAGGTGGTCCACGAGCACGGCCTCGACCAGGCCGTGCATGGCGGTGTCGATCGAGGGGGCCGCGCCGCCCCGGCCGTGCAGGCAGTAGTCGAAGGCGGCGACCATCTCGTCCTCGCGCTCGACGCCGGGGTAGACGCCGGCGAGGGCGCGCAGGCGGTCCAGGCGCAGGACGGCCAGGCCGTCCTCCTTGAGCGTGCCGAGGTCGCCGCCCGAGCCCTTGACCCAGAGCAGCTCTACGTCCCGGCCGGTCACCGGGTCGGGGGCGTGGCCCTTGGCCGAGGTGTTGCCGCCGGCGTAGTTGGTGTTGCGCGGGTCGGCGCCCAGGCGGTGGGAGCGGTCCAGAAGTTCGTCGATGACGTGGTCCATGGTGGTCAGGCCCCCCAGCCGGCCTGCGTGCCGCCGACACGCTCGGCAGCGATTTTCTCGAAATATCCGGACTTGGCGTACGCGGCCATCGGGTCGGGCGCGAGGCCCGCCTCCTCGCGCATCTCGGCCAGCAGCGGCCGCACGTCGGTGTTGTAGGCGTCCATGAGCACGGCGTTCGCGCCCAGTACGTCTCCCCCGGCCTGGGCCGCGGCCAGCGCGTCCCGGTCCACCAGCAGCGCCTTGGCCGTGGCCTCCTGGACGTTCATGACCGAGCGGATCTGGCCGGGGATCTTCGGCTCGATGTTGTGGCACTGGTCGAGCATGAACGCGACGCCCGCCTCCAGCCCGCCGCCGCGCACGACCTCGTACATGATGCGGAAGAGCTGGAACGGGTCGGCCGCCCCGACCATGAGGTCGTCGTCGGCGTAGAAGCGGGAGTTGAAGTCGAAGCCGCCGAGCTTCCCCTCGCGCAGCAGGAACGCCACGATGAACTCGATGTTGACGCCCGGCGCGTGGTGGCCGGTGTCCACGACGACCTGCGCCTTGGGGCCGAGCCTGAGGCAGTGGGCGTACGCGGTGCCCCAGTCGGGCACGTCGGTGGTGTAGAAGGCGGGCTCGAACAGTTTGTACTCCAGCAGGAAACGCTGGTCGGCGCCGAGGCGGTCGTACACGGCGGACAGGGCCTCGGCCAGGCGGTCCTGGCGGGCGCGGATGTCGTCCTGGCCGGGGTAGTTGGTGCCGTCGGAGAACCAGAGCTTGAGCGTGCCGGAGCCGGTGGCGTCCATGATGTCGACGCATTCCAGCAGGTGGTCCAGGGCCTTGCGGCGGACGGCCGGGTCGGGGTTGGTGACGCTGCCGAGCATGTAGTCGTCGTCCTGGAAGACGTTGGAGTTGATCGCCCCGATGCCGACGCCCAGGTCGCGGGCGTGGGCGGCCAGGTCGCCGTAGTCGGCCACCTTGTCCCACGGGATGTGCAGGGCGACCGTGGGGGCGGCGCCGGTGTGGGCGTGCACCCGGGCGGCGTCGGCCAGCTTCTCGTACGGGTCGCGCGGCACTCCCCGCTGCGCGAACACCTTGAACCGGGTGCCGCTGTTGCCGTACGCCCAGGACGGCGTCTCGATGTGCAGCGCGCGCAGGGCGGCCTTGATGTCAGTGGTCATGACTTCCCGATCAGTCCAGGTGGAACACTTCGTCCAGCGGGCGCATGCCCTCGTCGGGGCGTCCGTCGAGGTCTTCGAAGAAGGGCGCCATCTCGGCCTGCCAGCGGGCGTTGACCTCGGTCGCGGCCATCGCCCGCTTCGCCGCCTCGAAGTCGGCGGTCTCCAGGTAGCCCACGAGCAGGCCGTCGTCCCGGAGGAAGAGGGAGTAGTTGTGCCAGCCGGCGCGGCGCAGCGCGTCGAGCATGTCCGGCCACACGGCCCGGTGGCGCTCGCGGTACTCCGCCAGCCGCTCCGGACGGACCTTGAGCAGAAAGCAGACACGTCGCACAGGCGCTCTCCTTCAAAACGTTTTAATGCGCTGCCGAGGAACCTACGATCAGCGCCGACCGCTGTCAATGCGTGACGTACGGCACGCCGCCGAACTGGCGCTGGCCATCCGTTCGTTAGTACGTTTTAATGAGGCGCCATGGCCATGGTCAGCATCAAGGACGTCGCCGCCCGCGCCGGCGTCTCCCCCGGCACGGTCTCCAACGTCCTGAACCGGCCCGCGAAGGTCGCCCCCGACACCCGGGAACGGGTGGAGGCGGCGATCCGGGAGCTCGGGTTCGTCAGGCACGGCTCGGCCTCGACCCTGCGCGCCGGGCACAGCAGGACGATCGGCCTGAGCGTCATCGACATCGGCAACCCGTTCTTCACCGAGGTCGCCGCCGGCGTCGAGGACGTCGCCAGCGAGCTGGGCTACGCGGTGATCCTCGGCAACTCGGCGGGCTCCACGGACAAGGAGGACCGCAACCTGCGGGTGCTGGCCGAGCACCGGGTGCGCGGCGTGCTGATCACGCCGTCGGACGAGGACCCGGCCCGCCTGGAACGGCTGCGCGAGCGCGGCATCAGCGTCGTCCTGGTCGACCACCCGGCCCACCGGCCCGACCAGTGCGCGGTCGCGGTGGACGACGTCGCCGGCGGGCGGGCCGCGATGGCCCACCTGCTGGCCGGAGGCGCGCGCGAGGTCGCGTACGTGACCGGGCCGCTGACCATCCGGCAGTGCGCCGAGCGGCGGCATGGGGCGGCCGAGGCGCTCGCGGCGGCCGGGCTCGACCCGGCCGCGCTGCGGGTGGCCGAGACGGCCACGATGACGGCCCGCGCGGGCGAGCAGGCCGCGGCCGACCTGATGGCCCGGGGCCTGCCCGAGGCCGTGTTCTGCGCCAACGACCTGCTCGCGCTGGGCGTGCTGCGGGCGCTGCTGCGCGCCGGGGTGCGGGTGCCCGGCGACGTGGCGCTGATGGGCTACGACGACATCGACTTCGCCGCCGCCTCCGCCGTGTCGCTCAGCTCGATGCGGCAGCCGACGTACCAGCTCGGCCGCATCGCCACCGAGCTGCTGCTGGACGAGTGCGACAACCCAGACACACATCCGCATCAACACATCATGTTCCAGCCCGAACTGGTCGTGAGGGAGTCCACCCAGTGAGCCGATTCGCCGCCGTGGACCTGGGCGCCTCCAGCGGGCGCGTGCTGGTCGCCGACCTGTCGGAGGGCCTGGCCACGACCGAGGTCCACCGCTTCCCCAACGGCCCGGTCCGCCTGGCCGGCCGCCTCCACTGGGACATCCTGGGCCTCTACCGCGAGATCCTCACCGGCCTGCGCGCGGCCGGTCCGGTCACCTCGATCGGGGTCGACTCGTGGGCCGTCGACTACGGGCTGCTCGACGAGACCGGCGCGCTGCTGGGCAACCCGGTGCACTACCGCGACGACCGGACGCGCGGGGTGGCCGAGCAGGTCGCCGCGACGGTCGGGGCCGAGGCGCTGTACGAGGTGTCCGGGCTTCAGGTGCTCCCGTTCAACACGGTCTACCAGCTCCTGGCCGACCGGCTGGACGGCGCCGCGACGATGTTGCTCGTCCCCGACCTGATCGCCTACTGGCTGACCGGCGAGATCGGCGCCGAGGTGACCAACGCCTCGACCACGGGCCTGCTCGACGTGCGCACGCGGTCCTGGGCGGTCCCGCTGATCGACCGGCTGGGCCTGCCCGCGGGGCTCTTCCCCCGGCTGCGGCAGCCCGGCGAGGCGATCGGCGGGCTGCGCCGCGACGTCGCCGGGGAGATCGGCTTCTCGGCGCCGGTACGGGCGGTGGCCTCGCACGACACCGCCTCCGCCGTGGCCGCCGTACCCGCCGCCGGATCGGCCTTCGCCTACATCTCGTGCGGCACCTGGTCGCTGGCCGGGGTGGAACTGCCCGCCCCCGTGCTCACCGAGGCGGGCCGGGCCGCCAACTTCACCAACGAGGCCGGGATCGACGGCACCGTCCGCTACCTGCGCAACGTCATGGGGTTGTGGTTGTTGCAGGAGTGCCTGCGGGCCTGGCCCGGCTCCTCGCTCGGCGACCTTCTGGCGGCGGCGGCCCGGGAGCGGCCCTTCGCCGCCGTGGTCGACCCCGACGTGCCCGCGTTCCTGCCGCCGGGCGACATGCCCGCGCGCATCGCCGCCGAGTGCCGGCGTACCGGGCAGCGGCCGCCGTCCACGCCGGCGGGCTTCGTACGGTGCGTGCTGGAGAGCCTGGCGCTGGGGCACCGGCGGGCGGTGCGGCAGGCCATGGAGCTGTCGGGACGCGAGGTGGAGGTCGTGCACCTGGTGGGCGGCGGGTCGCGCAACGAGCTGCTGTGCCGGTTCACGGCCGACGCGTGCGGCCTGCCGGTCGTGGCCGGGCCGGCCGAGGCGACCGCGCTCGGCAACGTGCTGACGCAGGCGCGGGCGGCCGGGCTGGTCGCCGACCTCGGCGCGATGCGCGACCTGGTCGCCTCCACGCAGGAGCTGCGCCGGTACGAGCCGTCCGGCGACACCGCCGCCTGGGCCGAGGCCGCCGCCCGCCTCACCTGATCCCGGCCTGTCCCCAAAAAAGCGCCTTTGACCTGGGACTTCGGTTTTCCTGCCGCTCGCCAGGGGCAGGACCGAGACCAGGGGCACGGGCGCCGGGGGGAACGATGCCGAGCAAGGAGCAGGTGCTGCGGCTGCTGTCGCAGGGGCTGGACTACGCCGAGATCGCCAGGTTGCTGGGCGTGCCGCCGGGGCGCGCGTACCTGATCGCGATGGGCGTGCCGGCCGACGGGAGCGACGCCGTCGCGCGCCGCCGGGGACGGCCGGGCCTGCTGGCCGGGCGCACGCAGCAACTGGTCAACCCGCGCGAGGTCGGGCCGGTCGAGCGCGGCGACGTGCACGCCTGGATGCGCGAGCGGGCCTGGCGCGACCGGCGCATGCGCCAGGCGGGGGCGTGAGCGGCATGGAGTTCTCCTGGCCGCTGCTGCGGCAGCTCACGGGCAAGGACAGGCTCGGGCGGGCCGCCGCGGCGAAGTCCCCGCGTACGGGCTCCCGACCGGCCCGTACGGCCGCCGCCGACCGGGTGGTCAAGTCGGTGTGCCCGTACTGCGCGGTGGGCTGCGCCCAGAACGTCTACGTCCGGGACGAGAAGGTCGTGCAGATCGAGGGCGACCCCGACTCCCCGATCAGCAGGGGCCGGCTGTGCCCGAAGGGGGCCTCCAGCCTCCAGCTCACCACCGGCTCCGGCCGGCTGCGCAAGGTGCTCTACCGCCCGCCGCACGCCGCCGACTGGCAGGAGCTCGACCTGGACGCCGCCATGGAGATGGTGGCCGACCGGATCATCGAGACCCGGCGGGCGACCTGGGAGTGGGAGAACGCCGGCCGCCGGGTGGCCCGCACGATGGGCGTGGCCAGCCTGGGCGGCGCGACGCTGGACAACGAGGAGAACTACCTCATCAAGAAGCTGTTCACGGCGCTCGGCGTGGTGCAGATCGAGAACCAGGCGCGGGTGTGCCACAGCTCGACCGTGGTGGGCCTCGGCACGTCGTTCGGGCGCGGCGGGGCCACGACGTTCCTCCAGGATCTGCAGCACTCCGACTGCGTGCTGATCCAGGGGTCGAACTTCGCCGAGGCGCATCCGGTCGGGTTCCAGTGGGTGATGGAGGCCAAGGCGCGCGGCGCGGTGGTCATCCACGTGGACCCGCGGTTCACCCGTACGAGCGCGCTGGCCGACCTGCACGTGCCGATCAGGGTGGGCTCGGACGTCGCCTTCCTCGGCGCGATCGTCAACCACGTACTGGAGAACGAGCTGTTCTTCCGCGACTACGTCCTGCACTACACCAACGCCTCGACCATCCTGCGCGAGGACTACCGCGACGCCGAGGACCTCGACGGCCTGTTCTCCGGCTTCGACCCCGAGACCCGCGACTACGACGACGACACCTGGCAGTACGAGGGCATGCGCACGGTCGCGGCCTCCGGCGGGCGGGACGAGCACTACGACCGCCCGGCGGGCACCATGCCGCCCGGCCGCGCCGAGGTGCAGGGCGGCACCGGCGTCCCGCTGCACGGCGAGCCGGTACGGGACGAGACGCTGCGGCACCCGCGCTGCGTGCTGCAGGTCCTGCGCCGCCACTTCGCCCGCTACACGCCGGAGATGGTGCAGCGGGTGTGCGGGGTGCCGCCGGAGCTGTTCGCCCAGGTGTGCCGCCACCTGACGGAGAACTCCGGCCCGGACAGGACCGCCGAGTTCGTCTACGCGGTGGGCTGGACCCAGCACAGCGACGGCGCCCAGTTCATCCGTACGGCCGGCATCCTGCAGCTCCTGCTCGGCAACATCGGCCGGCCCGGCGGCGGCATCCAGGCGCTGCGCGGGCACGCCAGTATCCAGGGCTCCAGCGACATCCCGACGCTGTTCAACCTGCTGCCCGGCTACATCCCGATGCCGCACGCGCACGAGCACGAGCGCATGCGCGACTTCCTGCGCGCCGACTCGCCGTGCCGCGGCTTCTGGGCGAACATGCCCGCCTACCTGGTGAGCCTGCTCAAGGCGTGGTGGGGGCCGTCCGCGACGCGCGACAACGACTTCCACTTCGACTACCTGCCCCGCCTGACCGGCTCCCACAGCACGTACGACACGGTGCTGGCGCAGCTCGACGGCACGTGCAAGGGCTACCTGCTGCTCGGCGAGAACCCGGCCGTGGGGTCGGCCAACGCCCGGATGCAGCGCCTCGGCATGGCCGAGCTCGACTGGCTGGTGGTGCGCGACCTCAACATGATCGAGAGCGCCACCTGGTGGAAGGACGGCCCGGAGATCGAGACCGGCGAGCTGACCACCTCCGAGATCGGCACCGAGGTGTTCTTCTTCCCCGCCGCGGCCCACACCGAGAAGAGCGGCAGCTTCACCAACACCAACCGCTGGCTGCAGTGGCACCACCGGGCCGTCGAGCCGGAGGGCGACGCGCGCAGCGACCTGTGGTTCATGTACCACCTCGGCCGGATCATCCGGCGGAAGCTGGCCGGTTCCGCCGACCCGATGGACCGGCCCCTGCTCGACCTCACGTGGGACTACCCGGTCGAGGGCGAGAGCGCCGAGCCGGTCGCCGAGGCGGTGCTCGCCGAGATCAACGGCTGGGACGCCGAGGGCCGGCCGCTCGACGCCTACAGCCAGCTCAAGGACGACGGCTCGACGGTGTGCGGCTGCTGGATCTACTGCGGCGTGTACGCCGGCGGCGTCAACCGGGCCGCCCGCCGCAAACCGGCCGCCGAACAGGACTGGGTCGCCGCCGAGTGGGCCTGGGCCTGGCCCGCCAACCGGCGGGTGCTCTACAACCGGGCCTCGGCCGCGCCCGACGGACGTCCGTGGAGCGAACGCAAGAGGCTCGTCTGGTGGGACGAGTCCGCCGGCCGCTGGACCGGCCACGACGTGCCGGACTTCGAGGAGGACAAGCCGCCGTCCTACCGTCCCGAGCCGGGGGCGCAGGGGCCGGCGGCGTTGTCGGGCATCGATCCGTTCATCATGCAGTCCGACGGCAAGGGCTGGCTGTTCGCCCCCTCCGGGGTGGTGGACGGCCCGCTGCCCAGCCATTTCGAGCCGCAGGACTCCCCCGTGGCCAACCCGCTGTACGGACACCAGCGCAATCCCGCCCGCAAGCTCTACCGGCACGAGGACAACCGGTACCAGCCGAGCGGCGAGGAGCCGGGCGCCTCGGTCTACCCGTACGTGGTGACCACCTACCGGCTGACCGAGCACTTCACGGCGGGCGGCATGAGCAGGCACACGCCGTACCTGGCCGAGTTGCAGCCGGAGATGTTCTGCGAGGTCTCGCCGGAGCTGGCCGCCGAGCGCGGGCTCGTGCACGGCGAGTGGGCCACGGTCATCACCGCGCGCAGCGCCATCGAGGCGCGTGTGCTGGTCACCGACCGGATCGCGCCGCTGCACCTGAACGGCAAGGTCATCCACCAGATCGGGTTGCCCTTCCACTTCGGGCCCAACGGGCTGGCCAGGGGCGACGCGGCCAACGAGCTGGTCTCGATCTCGCTGGACCCCAACTCCCACATCCAGGAGGTCAAGGCCCTGTCGGCCGACATCCGCCCCGGGCGCCGGCCGCGCGGCCCGGCCCTGCCGGAGCTGGTGCTGAGCTACCGGCGGCGGGCGGGCGTGACCGAGCACACCGGAACGGAGGTGTGAGCCGTGGCCTTCGACCTCGATCGGGCGCCGCTCGACGCCGGGTACGCCGACCCGCCCCCGCGCATGGGCTTCTTCACCGACACCAGCATCTGCATCGGGTGCAAGGCGTGCGAGGTGGCCTGCAAGGAGTGGAACGCCGTGCCGGAGGACGGGTTGTCCTTCACCGGCATGTCCTACGACAACTCCGTCGGGCTCGGCGCCGACACCTGGCGGCACGTCGCGTTCGTCGAGCAGCGCAAGCCGCTGGGCCACCAGGAGACCGGCGCCCGTGACCTGGACTTCCGCTGGCTGATGGCCTCCGACGTGTGCAAGCACTGCACGCACGCGGCCTGCCTCGACGTCTGCCCGACCGGCTCGCTGTTCCGCACCGAGTACGGCACGGTCGTCGTCCAGGAGGACATCTGCAACGGCTGCGGCTACTGCGTGCCCGCCTGCCCCTTCGGGGTGATCGGGCGGCGCGAGGCGAGCGGCACGGCGGCCAAGTGCACGATGTGCTACGACCGGCTGGAGGTCGGCCAGGAGCCGGCCTGCGCCAAGACGTGCCCGACGGACTCCATCCAGTTCGGCGAGCTGGCCGAGCTGCGCGAGCGCGCCGCCCGCCGCCTGGAGCAGGTGCGCGCGGCGGGCACGTCCTCGGCCCGCCTGTACGGCCACGACCCCGCCGACGGCGTGGGCGGCACCGGCGCGCTCTTCCTGCTGCTGGACGAGCCGCAGGTCTACGGCCTGCCGCCCGATCCCGTGGTGACGACGGCGGACCTGCCGTCGATGTGGCGGCACGCGGGAGCGGCGGCGCTGGCCCTGCTGGCCGGGATCGCCGTGGCGGCCTGGAGGAGGGGCAGATGAGCAGCCAGACCGACGTTCGCCTGGACGACGCACCCGACCTGCGCACCGAGCGCGAGGCGACGCCGGGCTCGGCGGGCCGCGGCAGCCGTTCCCTGCGGCCGGGCGAGCGGGACGCCGGCTCCTACTACGGCCTGCCGGTCCTGAACCGGACACCCTGGAGCGACCACGACATCGCCGGCTACCTGTTCCTCGGCGGCCTGGCCGGCGCCTCCTCCACGCTGGCCGCCGCCGCCGAGCTGACCGGACGGCCGGCGCTGGCCCGGGCCGCCAAGGTCGCCGCCCTGGGCGCGGTCGGCGGCTCGCTGTACGCGCTGATCCACGACCTGGGCAAGCCGTCGCGCTTCCTGAACATGTTGCGTGTGTTCAAGGTGACCTCGCCGATGAGCGTCGGCACCTGGATCCTGACCGCGTACGGGCCGCAGGCCGCGACGGCGGCGGCGACCGAGCTGACCGGGCTGTTCCCCCGGCTGGGCCGGGCCGCGACCGTGGGCGCCGGGCTGGCCGGGCCCGCGCTGGCGACCTACACCGCCGCGCTGATCTGCGACACCGCCGTACCGGCCTGGCACGACGGGTTCAGGGAGATGCCGTTCCTGTTCGCCGGCTCGGCCGCCGCCTCGGCGGGCGGGCTGGGCATGCTGGCCGCCCCGGTCGCGCAGGCGGGCCCGGCCCGCCGGGTGGCGCTGGCGGGCACTGCCCTGGAGTGCGCGGCGACGTTCCGCATGCGGCGCCGCATGGGCATGACCGCCGAGCCGCTGCGGCGCAGCCGCCTGCTCAAGGCGGGCATGGCGCTGTCGGTGACGGGCGCCCTGCTCGGGCAGGCCCTCGGCCGCCGCAGCCGGGTCGCGGCGATGGCCGCGGGCGCGGCCCTGCTGGCCGGGTCGGCGTGCACCCGGTTCGGGATCTTCCACGCCGGGATCGCCTCGGGCGAGGACCCCCGGTACACCGTCGAGCCGCAACTCGCGCGGCTCGCCACGTCGAGAGCGGAGCGTGATCTCAGATGAGAAGAATCGCCGAATACCTGCCGTTCATGGGCATCGTGCTGGTCATCTGCACGGCGTCGTGGTTCGCGGGCCGCGGCCGGCCACCCAGACGCGGCTGAGCGCCCCGGCGGACCCGGCCGCGCCGGGCCCGCCGGTACGTGACCGGCCGGTGGGGCGTACGGCGCCGAGGACGGCCGGGGGCATACGATCGGCAGATGACCGAAAAGACCGAAACCGCGCCTGGATGGCTGGCCCCCGAAGAGCTCGAATCGGTGCGCGGCCAGTTGCCGATCCTCTACATCGACGCCGTGCCGGTGCGGGTGGACGAGACCGGCGTGGTGACCCGCGTGGGCCTGCTGCTGCGGATCGCGGCGGACGGGACGGTCAGCCGGGCGCTGGTCTCGGGGCGGGTGCTGCTGCACGAGCGCATCCGCGACGCGCTGCTGCGCCACCTGGAGAAGGACCTCGGTCCCGTGGCCCTTCCCCGCATCCCCATCTCACCGCAGCCCTTCACCGTCGCCGAGTACTTCCCGACGCCGGGTGTCACGCCGTACCACGATCCGCGGCAGCACGCGGTGTCCCTGGCCTACATCGTGCCCGTCGCCGGTGACTGCCGGCCCCGGCAGGACGCGCTGGACCTGGTCTGGTTCACCCCGGAGGAGGCGGCCTCGCCGGCGGTGCAGCAGGAGATGACCGGCGGGCAGGGAGTGTTGCTGAAGCAGGCGCTGGCGCACGTGGGCCGGCTGGTCTAGGGGCGTTCGGCGCCTCCTCGTACCCAGTGGTAGAGAGGGTCGCCGGGGCAGTCGGTGTCGTAGCCGTCCCGGTGGCCCTTGACCTCGTGGCCGGCGTCGCCGTGCTCGCGCAGGTACTCGATGGCGTCGACTAGGGCGTTGAGCAGGTCGTCGTTGGGCTCGGTGAAGCCGGTGTTGCCGAGCAGGGCGAGCACGGCGTAGTGGCCGGAGTTGAGCCCGGGGCCGTTGGCGGCGGGCAGGACGTGGGGACCGCGGCCCATGAAGGTGCGCCGGTGCGGGCAGCACACCATGTTGTAGCCGACGTCGATGTAGGTCTCGCCGCGCCCGCCGGACATGTGCATACGCTGGATGTCCCTCACCAGGTCGACACATTTTTCGTGGTTGTCGGCGTCGGGCAGGTCGGCGGGCACCTTGCCGCCGGTGTAGTGGATCTTGACGCCTTTCGTGGAGGCCAGGCGCGTGTAGCTGGTGCTGGGCTTCTTCGCGTGCCAGTCGGCACGAGTGATCAGCTGCATGTGGTGTCTCTCCTGGTAGACGATGCCTCGCCAGCAGAATGTCAACCTAAAGTAGCCGTGTCATCACTTTTTGTCACTAGATTCACGTGCCGTCAAAGTGAGACTTCTCTGCTGGTCAGGCCGCCGCGGACCACTGTGAAGGTGTGCGGGCGGCCCTCCGCCCGGAAGCGGGCCCGTACGGTGACCGGGCCTGCAGCGGGCAGGGGGAAGGTCGCCTCGGCGGCCGTCCCGGGGTCCACGCGGGCGACCGGCGGGGCCTCGTGCCGGTGGGGCGCCCGTACGCCGAGGCGCACGTCGTGCCAGGGCACGCCCGAACCGTTGCGCAGGGTCACGACGAGCCGCCCGTCCCGTACGCGTGCCCGCAGCCCGTACGGGGTCCGCGGATCGGCCCCGATCTCCCGGTCGAGCAGGGCCAGCAGCTCCCCCGCCAGGGCGGGCCGTACGGCGGCCAGGTCGTGGCGTTCGGCGGGGTCGGCGGCCAGGTCGTACAGCTCGGTCCGGCCGCCGGGCCCGGCGGCGGCGATGTGCGGGGCGAACCTGATCGCCTTCCACCGGCCGCGCCGGATCGCCTGGATCTTGCGCGGCCGGTTCCACACCAGGTGGTCGTGGGCGGGCGCGCCGGTCCCGGTGAGCAGGCCGCGGAAGGAGCGGGCGTCCAGGTGGGCCGGGACCGGGATCCCGGCCAGGTCCGCCAGCGTGGGCAGCACGTCCCAGGAGGCCACCGGTTGCTCCTCCACGCGCGGGCGCAGCGCGGGCGACCAGGCGATCAGCGGGACGCGGATGCCGCCTTCGTACAGGTCGCGTTTGTCGCCGCGCAGCGGGCCGTTGGAGTCGAACAGCTCCGGCGTCACGCCCTTCTCGCTGTGGGGGCCGTTGTCGCTGGTGAACAGCACGAGCGTGGAACGGGCGACGCCCTCCGCGCGCAGCGTGCGCACGAGGGCGGCGACGTCGGCGTCCAGGCGGGAGACCTGCGCGGCGTGCCGGCGGTTGGGGCCGCTCCAGGGCTCGTCGCGGTAGCGGCCCGCGTCGCCGGGGACCACGCTCGGCGAGTGGGGCAGGATGTCGGCGAGGTAGAGCAGGAAGGGCGCCCGGCCGCGCCGCCTGATGAAGTCGGCCGCCCGCTCGCGGAACAGGTCGGGCGCGTACGAGCGGCCGTCGAGCCAGACCTTCCTGCCGTTGTGCCACAGGTAGCGGGGATAGTACTGGTGGGCGTGCTTGTGCCCGATGTAGCCGAAGAACTCGTCGAAGCCGCGGGCGTTGGGATGGGAGTCCTGGCCGGCCCGGTCGGGCCCGAAGCCCCACTTGCCGATGCAGGCCGTCCGGTAGCCGGCGAGCCGGAGCAGTTCGGCGAAGGTGAGGTCGGCGGCCGTCAGCGCGCGCTGCTCGCCGCCCTCGGGGTTCTCGCGGACCGTGCCGTGCCCGGCGTGCAGGCCGGTGCGCAGGGCGCAGCGCGAGGGCGCGCACAGCGGCGCGCCCGAGTACGCCGTCGTGAAGCGCACCCCCTCCCGGGCCAGCCGGTCCAGGTTCGGGGTGTGGATCAGGCGCTGCCCCTGGCTGCCGATCTCGCCCCAGCCCAGGTCGTCGGCCAGGATGACGACGACGTTGGGCCGGTGCGGGAGCCCGGCGGCCTCCACCTCCACCTCCGCCTCAGCGGCAGGCGCGGGCACGGCGAGGGAGGCGAGGGTTCCGGCGAGCATGGCGCGGCGCGAGGGCCCGGTGATCACGGGGGCAACCTATCGAGCCCGTGCCGGAACGCACGGCGAACGCGAGGCGAACTCTCGCGCCGACCCGGCTACGCGAAGGGGCCGTATCCCCACAACCGGCAGATCTCGTGCAGTTCGGCGGGCACCTCCTCCGGGGTGGGCAGCGGGCGCGCCTCGACGACCGTGCCCGCGCGGATCTTGTCCCGCCAGTCGCCGATGCCCTTGACGAACGCGCCGTGGTCCTGGGCGCCGTACTCCAGCATCGCGGGCTCCCACGGCACGCCGAGGAACGCGCACACCCGGCGCAGCTCGTCCTCGGGGCGGGCGACCAGGTCCTCGTAGCGCAGGGTCAGCCCGGTCAGATGCGTACGGGCCTCCTGGAGGTAGGTCATGTAGCTCAGCGTGCGCGGTACGGCCTCCTCCATGGGCCGCCGCCCGGGATCGGCCTCGTGCCAGGACTGCGTGATGGAGGCCGGGTGCCGCAGCAGGAACACGAACCTGGCGTCCGGCCAGCAGGTGGCGATGCGCCGCCAGGCGAAAACGTTGCTCGGCGTCTTCTCCACCAGGATCGGCTTGCCGCTGCGGCCCAGCTCCCGGTGCAGCAGCCGGTCCCAGACCAGGTGTTCCAGGTCGCTGTGGGTGTGGCCGAGCAGTTGCGCGGCCTGCCGTACGGGCTCGGTGGGCAGGCCGACGGTCATCCGGCGGAAATGCGTCTCGATGGGCGAGTGCACCCGCGAGTGGCTGTTCAGCATGACCCGCAGCAGGGTCGATCCCGACCGGACCGACGACAGCAGGAAGACGGGCTCACGCAGCAAGCGGTCGTGAACCCCGTCCACCGGCCCTCTGACCGCGTCCCCCGGCAGCCGTTGCAGTTCCAGCGGCACCTTGGGGGGCGGTTTGGGCGTCTCCCTGCGCAGCCGCCGGCTCAGTGTGTAGCCCGTCAGCCCTTCGAGCGTCGCGTTGGCCTTGTACCTCCAGCTCATGCGCCCTCAAGCTAGACAGACCCCGTGAACCGCAGGTGAATCCGGCCTGTGAACATCACCCCCGTTTGTGCACGGTCCGTTCGTGCACGACCGCGTACGTGTTGCGCAGGGCCGCCATCGACTCGTCGTAGCTGGCCTGGGCGACGCCGGTGAACAGGCAGTCGACGACCATGAGCTGGGCGATACGGCTGCCGAGGGCGCCCGAGCGGAACTGCGTCTCGCGGGCGGCCGTCGTCAGCGTCACGTCGGCGGCGCCGGCCAGCGGCGAGTCGCGGAAGTTCGTGATCGCCACCGTGGCCGCGCCCGACCGGCGGGCGATGGCCAGGAACTCGACGGTGTCCACCGTGGCGCCGGTGTGGGAGACCGCGACGGTCACGCAGGAGGCGTCGAGCGTGGCCGCCGACGTCCAGGCGGAGTGGGAGTCGTGCCAGTTGATCGCGGTACGCCCGATGCGCGAGAGCTTCTGCTGCAGGTCGAGGCCGACCAGGGCGCTGGCGCCCACGCCGAAGGTGTCGATCCGGCGCGCGGACAGCAGCAGCGAGACCGCGCGGGCCAGGGCGTCCATGTCGAGGGAGCGGGCGGTGTCGGCGATGGACAGGGTCTCGTTCGTCGCCACCTTGGAGACGATGCCCTCCAGGCTGTCGTGGCGGTCGATGTCGCCCGACACCTCCGGCAGGCTCGACGTGGTCAGCTCCTCCCGGGCGGCGGCCCTGGTCAGGGCGATCCGGAAGTCCTTGAAGTGGGCGTAGCCCATGCGCTGGTAGAAGCGCACGACCGAGGTGGTCGAGGTCTCGCAGCGGGCGGCCAGTTCGGCGATCGACAGGTTGGCGGCGGCGGCCGGGTCGCCGGTGAACGTCTCGGCGATGCGCCTTTCCGAGGGCCGCAGTGCGGGCATGGCGGCCCGGATGCGGATCAACAGGCTGCCGTCGTCTTCCACCATGCGTCATCCATCCCTGTTGAGGAAAGTTAGTACCTGAGTGGTAGGGTCTGCGTAATTTTATGACCTACTGCCCTGAGGAGACCACATGCCCCGTGGCGCGCTCTCCGCGATCGGCGCCGCCGCTGTGCTGTCCATCGCCCTGACCAGTTGCTCATCATCCTCCGGGCCCGCGACCAGCACCGGTGAAACGGGCAAGTCCGGCGGACCGCTCGTCGTCGGCGTGACCTCCGACCCGGACACGCTCTTCCCGTGGAAGGCCACCCAGTTCACGGCCGTGAACGTGCTGCAGAACATCTACGGCACGCTCACCGAGTTCGACAAGGACCTGAACGTCGTGCCGGGCCTGGCCGAGTCCTGGCAGGCCTCCGAGGACGGCAAGAAGCTGACCCTCACGCTCCGCAAGGGCGTGACGTTCGGCGACGGCAGCGCCTTCGACTCCAAGGACGTCAAGGCGTCCCTGGAGAAGATCATGGACGAGAAGACGGCCGCCGTGGCGCGGGCGTCGCTCGCCTCGGTGAAGTCCGTCGAGGCCCCCGACGAGAACACGGTCGTGCTGGAGCTGACCGGGCCCGACGCCGCGCTGCCGGCGAACCTGGCCACCGTCAACATGGCCATGCTCTCCTCCGACGACACCGAGGAGAAGCTCAACGCCACCCCCAACGGCACCGGCCCGTTCACCCTGGGCAAGCGTGTCCCGAGCCAGTCGCTGACGCTGGCCAGGAACGACAAGTACTGGGGCGCCGAGAAGCCGAAGGTGGCAAGCGTCGAGTTCCGGGTGATCCCCGACGAGTCGTCCATCGTCTCGGCCATGCAGTCGGGCAACGTGCAGCTCGCGGTCTTCAACGACCCGCTGGTCGCCCAGACCGCGCAGGGCGGCGGCACGATCACCGTCACCAAGACGCCGCAGCTCAGCTACCACGCCCTCCAGCTCAACGCCCAGCACGGCGACCTCAAGGACGTCAACGTGCGCCTGGCGATCCAGTGCGCGATCGACCGCAAGCAGGTGCTCGACACCGCCGCGCTCGGCGAGGGCGAGGTGACCGGGCCGATCACCGCCCCGGCCTTCAAGTCCGACCCGGCCAAGCGTCCCTGCCCGCAGCGCGACCTGGCCAAGGCCGCCGAGTACCTGGGCAAGGCGGGCAAGTCCGGCGGCCTGACCGTCAAGGCCATCGTCTCCCAGGGCGAGTACGCCACCTCGGTCAACGAGGCCCAGAACCTCAAGGCGCAGCTCGCCGAGGCGAAGATCAACCTGGACCTGGAGGTGCTGGAGTCGGGCGCGTTCGTGGACCGCTGGGTGGCGGCCGACTTCGACGCGGCCGTCGCGCTCAACGGCGGGCGTCCCGACCCCGACGGCTCCTACGGCCGCTACTTCACCAGCAAGGGCAACCTGAACAAGGTCGCCGGGTACAGCTCGCCGGAGCTGGACAAGCTGTTCGCCGAGGGCAAGGCCACGACCGACCCGGCCGCCCGCAAGGCGATCTACGAGAAGGTCTCGGCCGAGCTTGAGGCCAACGCGCCCTGGATCTGGCTGTTCACCAGCTACACCTACACCGGCACCACGTCCAACGTGTCCGGGTTCGTACCGATGGTCAGCGGATCACTGCAGTACCTGCGTACGACGTCCGTCGGCTGATGCGCCGGATCCTCGCCAACCGGGCCGTCCGGCGCGTGGCCGCGACGATCGGCACCCTGTTCGGGGTGGCCGTGTTCGTCTTCGTCATGCTCCGGGCGATCCCCGGCGACCAGATCACGGCCGGGCTCGGCACGGAGGCCGCCGCGCTCACCCCGGCGCAGCGCGCGGCCCTGGAGCAGTACTACGGGCTGGACCAGTCGCCGGTCACGCAGTTCTTCTCCTGGCTGGGCAACATGCTCACGGGCAACTTCGGCTACTCGGCGCGCTCGCAGCAGAGCGTGCTGGAGATGACGCTGCACTCGCTGCCGGTGACGTTCGAGCTGGCGGTGTTCTCGATCGTGCTGGCGCTGCTGCTGGGCGTGCCGCTCGGCATGTTGTCGGCGTCCAGGACGAACTCGCCGCGGGACGCCTTCGGCCAGGTCGTGAGCCTGGCCGGGTTGTCGGTCCCGGCGTTCCTGCTGGCCACGACGCTGCTGTCGGTCTTCGCGGCGTCGTTCGGCTTCAACCCCAACGGCCAGGGCTTCGCCTCGCTCGCCGAGAACCCGCTGCTGAACCTTCAGCAGATGTTCCTGCCCTCGCTCGTGCTCGGCTTCGGCATCGCCGCGCCGATCCTGCGCACCACCCGTACGGCGGTGCTGGAGGTGCGCTCGGAGGACTTCGTGCGCACCGCCCGCGCCAAGGGCGTGCCGCCGCGCCGGTTGCAGGTCAGGCACGTGCTCGGCAACGCGCTGGTGCCGATCGTGACGATGACCGGGCTGCAGTTCGGCTACCTGCTCGGCGGCGCGGTCGTGGTCGAGCAGATCTTCTCCGTGCCCGGCGTGGGCCGGCAGGTGCTGCTCGGCATCCAGCAGAAGGAGTACGCGGTCGTGCAGAGCACGGTCCTGGTCATCGCGCTGGCGTTCGTGCTGGTCAACCTGCTGACCGACGCGCTGTACCGGATCATCGACCCGCGGGTGAGGGCGTCGTGACCGCGCTGCGCAGGAGCCCCGCCATGCTGGCGGGCACGATCGTGCTGCTGGTCCTGGCCGTGCTGGCGGCGCTGTCGTACGCCGGGCTGCTCCCCTACGACCCGATCGCGCAGAACCCGCCCCAGCGGTTCCTGTCACCGTCGGGCGCGCACCTGTTCGGCACCGACCAGTTCGGCCGGGACGTCTTCTCCAGGGTGGCGGCCGGGGTCGGCAACTCGGCGCTCATCGCGGTGGTCGCGGTGGCCTTCGCCACCGTGGTCGGCACGCTGGGCGGTCTGGTGTCCGGCTTCTACCGCGGCTTCGCCGACGGCGCCATCGGCGGCGTGACGAACGTGTTGTTCGCGTTCCCGCCGCTGCTGCTCGCGCTCTCGCTGGCCTCGGTGCTGGACCGCAACTGGTTCACGGTGGCCGTCGCCATCGCGATCGTGTACGTCCCCATCTTCATCCGTGTCACGCGCGGCCCGGTGCTCTCGCTCAGGGAGATCGAGTACGTCAAGGCCGCGGTCTCCACCGGCCAGAGCCGCTGGCAGATCATGTTCAGGCACGTGCTGCCCAACATCACCTCGATCATCGTCATCCAGGTGGCGCTGTCGTTGTCGTGGGCGGTGCTGACCGAGGCGTCGCTGAGCTTCCTCGGCCTGGGCACGCCGCCGCCCGCCCCGTCCCTGGGCTCGATGATCTTCGAGGCGCGCAGCCTGGTCTTCATCGCCCCCTGGACGCTGATCGCGCCCGGCGCGGTCGTCGTCCTGCTGGTGGTGGGCCTGAACCTGCTCGGCGACGGCCTTCGTGACACTCTCGACCCCAGAACCCGAGGCAAGCGGTGAACCTCTCAGAACTGACCACGGAATCGGCCGACCCGCGCTTCGCGGGCATCGACACCATGAGCGTGGCCGAGCTCGCGGAGACCATGAACACGGCCGACGCCACCGTCCCCGGCGCGGTCGCGGCGGCGCTGCCGCAGATCACCCGGGCCATCGAGGCCGCCGCCGAGCTCGTACGGGCCGGCGGCCGGCTGGTCTACGTGGGCGCCGGGACGCCCGGCAGGCTCGGCGTGCTGGACGCCTCCGAGTGCCCGCCCACCTTCAGCACCCCGCCCGAGCAGGTCTTCGCCATCATCGCCGGCGGCGAGCGGGCGATCGTGCACCCGTGCGAGGGGGCCGAGGACGACGCCGGGGCCGGCGCGGCCGCCGTGGACGCGGCCGGTATCGGACCGCTGGACACGCTGGTGGGCATCGCCTCCAGCGGGCGCACGCCGTACGTGCTGGGCGCCGTGCGGCGGGCCCGCGAGCGCGGCGCGCTGACGGTCGGCCTGTCGTGCAACCCGGGCACCC
Organism: Nonomuraea sp. WAC 01424; assembly: GCF_003947315.1. Classification (NCBI taxonomy): domain Bacteria; kingdom Bacillati; phylum Actinomycetota; class Actinomycetes; order Streptosporangiales; family Streptosporangiaceae; genus Nonomuraea; species Nonomuraea sp. WAC 01424. The sequence goes on along the minus strand of NZ_QHHZ01000005.1, from coordinate 528,148 downwards.
CGCTCAGCGAGGCCGCCGAGCACGCGATCGAGGTGCTGGTCGGCCCCGAGGTGGTCAGCGGCTCGACCAGGCTCAAGGCGGGCACGGCGCAGAAGCTCGTGCTCAACATGTTCTCGACCATCGTCATGGTGCGGCTCGGCAAGACGTACGGGAACCTCATGGTCGACGTCAAGGCCAGCAACGGCAAGCTGCGCGAGCGGGCGATCAGGATCGTGCGCACGATCGCAGGAGTGGACCGCGAGGAGGCGGAACGGGTGCTCGACCAGCACGATTTCAACGTCAAGCAGGCCGTGCTCGGCGCCCGGCTCGGGCTCGGGCCGCAGGAGGCCGCGGCGATGCTGGCACGCAGCGGCGGACGGCTGCGCGCGGCCCTGGGAGAGTCGGCATGAGAGTCCTCGGCATGATCTCCGGCACCTCGCACGACGGCATCGACGTGGCCGTGGTCGACTTCGACCTCGGGTCCGGCGACGGGGGCGACGTCCTGACCGGCCGCGTGCTGCACACCGCGAGCACCCCGTACCCGGACGAGCTGCGCGCCCGGCTGGTGGCGGCGCTGCCGCCCGCGCCGGTGACGCTGGCCGAGGTGTGCGTGCTCGACACGCTCATCGGCCAGTGCTTCGCCGAGGCCGCCGAGGCCGCGGTCGAGCAGGCCGGGCCCGTGGACCTGATCGTCTCCCACGGCCAGACGGTGTTCCACTGGGTGGAGGGCACGCACGCACGCGGCACCCTGCAGATCGGCCAGCCCGCCTGGATCGCCGAGCGCACCGGCGCGCCCGTGTTGTCGGACGTGCGCATCCGCGACATCACCGCGGGCGGGCACGGCGCCCCGCTGGTCTCCGTGCTGGACGGCCTGCTGCTGGGCGGGCACGAGGGCGGCGCGGCGGCGCTCAACCTGGGCGGCATCTCCAACATGACCGTCGTGCGCGGCGCGAGCCTGAGCGCCTACGACATCGGCCCCGCCAACGCCCTCGTCGACGCCGTCGTGTCCGCCCGGGGCCTGAACCCGCGCGGGTACGACGAGGACGGCCGGATCGCGGCCTCCGGCCAGGTGGACGAGCTCCTGCTGGCCGTGCTGCTGGACGAGCCGTACTACGGCCTGCCGGCGCCGAAGAGCACCGGCAAGGAGCTGTTCCACCTGGCCTACGTCGAGGAGGCCGTCGCCAGGGCGGGCACCGGGCCCTCCGACGCCGACCTGGTGGCGACGCTGACCGAGCTGACGGTCCGTACGGTCGCCAGGGACGTCGCCGCGGCGGGCGTGGACGTGCTCGTCGCCTCCGGCGGCGGTTGCCGCAACCCGGTGATCATGGACGGCCTGCGTGCCGCCCTGCCGGGCGTGCGGGTGTCGCTCTCCGACGAGCTGGGCGCCCCGGCCGACGACAAGGAGGCCATCGCCTTCGCGCTCATCGGCTGGCTGACCGCCCACGGCCTGCCCGGCACGGCCCCCGGCGGGACGGGCGCGCGGGCCGCCCGCGTGCTCGGCACGCTCACACCGGGCGCGGACCCGCTCGTCCTGCCCGCGCCGCTGCCCGCCCCGCCCCGCTCGCTGGTGCTGCGCCGATGACCCCGGCCCCCGGCGCCGCTGCCGCCCCGGCAGGCCCCGACGGGCCCGCCGGGCTGGTACGGGCGGCTCGTACGCCGTGGTTCGAGCTGACCGAGTGCACCGGCCACCGCACCGTGCGGTGGGCGGACGGCGTACGCGCCGGCGAGGCGCCCATGACGCTCGGCACGTGGCACGACCTGGCCTCGGTCACCAAGGTCATGGCCACCACGACGGCCCTCATCCGGCTGGTCTCCGACCGCCTGGTGGATCTGGACGGGCGGGCGCGGGCGTACCTGGCGGCGGGTTGCCCCGAGGACGTCACCGTGCGCGACCTGCTCCTGCACCGGGCCGGGTTGTGGGAGTGGTGGCCGATGTACCTCGACCCGCACGTGCCCGCGCCGCGCTACCGGCCAGGCCGCGAACGGCACTACTCCGACCTGGGCTTCATCCTGCTCGGCCGGGTGGTGGAGGCCGTCACCGGCACGTCGCTGGAGCGGGCGGTGGCCGAACTGGTCACCGGCCCGCTCGGCCTGGCGGACACGACGTACGCGCGGCCCGCCGGGCCCGAGGTCGCCATGAGCGCCCTGGACGACCGGGTCGAGATGCGCATGCTGGACACCTCGGAGCCCTACCCGGTGCCCTTCCGCAGCGCCGGCTTCACCGGCTGGCGGCACGCGCCCGTGCTCGGCGAAGTCGCCGACGGCAACGCCTACCACGCCTTCGGCGGCGTGTCGGGCCACGCCGGGCTGTTCTCCACCGTGCCCGACCTGCTGCGCTGGGCCACCGCGCTGTCCCGCTACGAGGAGCACGACCGGCTGTGGCGGCCCGAGGTCGCCCGCGAGTTCTTCCGCCCCGGCCCCGACCCCGGCCAGGCGCTCGGCTTCCGCACGTACGAGCTCACCCTGCGGGACGAGACCGTCACCGTGCTCGGCCACCCCGGCTACGTCGGCTGCGCCGTCGGGTTCGTCCCCGGCCGGGACGTCGCGATCGCGCTGGCGAGCAACCGGCTGCTGACCGAGGCCGCCCCGACGCCCACCGACGCCCTCTGGACCGGCCTGCTGCAGGCCATCACCCACCGATCGAGGACCGCATGACCCCGCTCCTGGAGATCCGCGACCTCTCGGTCGCCTTCCGTACCCGCAAGCAGGACGTCACCGTCGTACAGAACGTCTCCATGGAGATCATGCCGGGACAGACCGTGGCCGTGGTGGACGAGTCGGGCTCGGGCAAGTCCACCACCGCCGCCGCGGTCAACCGGCTGCTGCCCGCGGGCGGCCGCATCACGACCGGCCAGGTGCTGTTCGACGGCCGCGACCTGGCCGGGGTGAGCGAGCGGGAGATGACCGCCGTCCGGGGCGCGGGCATCGGCCTGGTGCCCCAGGACCCGATGTCCAACCTCAACCCGCTCATGCGCATCGGCGACCAGATCGCCGAGGCGCTGGAGGTGCACGGCATCGCCGCGGGCAGGTCCGCGCGGGCGCGGGTGACCGAGCTGCTGGAGATGGTCGGCATCCCGGACCCGGAGCGGCGGGCCGGGCAGTACCCGCACGAGTTCTCCGGCGGCATGCGGCAGCGGGCGCTCATCGCCATGGGCCTGGCCTGCCGGCCGAAGCTGCTCATCGCCGACGAGCCGACCTCGGCCCTGGACGTGACCGTCCAGCGGCGCATCCTCGACCAGCTCGAACAGCTCACCGCCGAGATGGGCACGGCCGTCTTCCTCATCACGCACGACCTGGCGCTGGCCGCCGAACGGGCCGACGTGGTGGCCGTCATGTACCGGGGCCAGATCGTGGAGACGGGCCCGGCGGCCGAGATCCTGGCCGACCCGCGGCACGAGTACACCCGGCGGCTGCTGAAGGCCGTACCGAGCCTGTCGTCGGTACGGGTGTCCGAGCCCCCGGCCGGGGAGCCGGCCGACGACCTGCTGGTGGTGGAGGACCTGCGCAAGGTGTTCCCGCTCAGGGGCGGCGCCGGGGAGTTCACCGCGGTGGACGGGGTCTCCTTCACGATCCCGCGCGGTCGTACCGTGTCGGTCGTGGGCGAGTCCGGCTCGGGCAAGTCGACCACCGCGAACCTGCTGCTCGGCCTGGACGGCATCACCTCGGGCCGGATCCTGTTCGACGGCACCGACCTGACCTCGCTCGGCCGGCGGGAGCTGTTCGCCTTCCGCCGCCGGGTGCAGCCGGTCTTCCAGAACCCGTACGCCTCGCTGGACCCCCGCTACACGGTGGAGAAGTCGATCGCCGAGCCGCTGCGCGTGCACCGCGTGGGCACCCCGGCCGAACGCGCGAGGACCGTGGCCGAGCTGCTGGAGAAGGTGTCCCTGCCCGCGTCGCTGGCCGAACGGCTGCCGCACGAGTTGTCCGGCGGCCAGCGCCAGCGGGTGGCCATCGCGCGGGCGCTGGCGCTCTCCCCCGAGCTGGTCGTGCTCGACGAGGCCGTCTCCGCCCTGGACGTGCTGGTCCAGGCGCAGATCCTGGAGCTGCTCGCCGAGCTGCAACGCGATCTCGGGCTCAGCTACCTGTTCATCAGCCACGACCTGGCCGTCGTACGGATGATCTCCCACCGGGTGCACGTGATGCAGGCGGGCCGGATCGTGGAGAGCGGCACCACGGCCGAGATCTTCGGCTCGCCGCGGGCCGACTACACCCGCGAGCTGCTCGCCGCCATCCCGGGGCAGGCCGCCTGATGGTAAGTTGGAAATCCGGACCTACCTGAGCGGAGGCGCTGTGTCCCGCCCGAGAGAGTGCTCGATCGCCAACGCGCTGGCCGTCGTGGGCGAGCGGTGGAGCCTGCTGGCGATGCGCGAGATCATGCTCGGGGTGCGCCGCTTCGACCAGATCGCCCGCAACACCGGCGCCAGCCGCGACATCCTCACCGCCCGCCTGCGCAAGCTGGTCGAGGTGGGCCTGCTGGAGCGGGTGCCGTACGAACGGCACCCGCCGCGCCACGAGTACGTGCTCACCGAGGCGGGCCAGGCCCTGCACACGGTGCTGCTCGCCCTCATGGACTGGGGCGACCGGTACGTCACCGAGGGCGAGCCGCCCACCGTGTGGCGCCATTCGTGCGGCGAGCCCCTGGAGCCGCTCACGGTGTGCGCGAGCTGCCGGGAGCCGGTACGCCCGGAGGACCTGACCGTCATCCGCGTGGACCAGCCACAGTAGAGGGGTGAACGTCCTCCTCGTCCAACCCCCCGCCTGGTCCCCCGACGGCCACGCCAACTTCGACGCCATCGAGGAGCTGGCCGCCCGCGAGCCCGCACGCGGGGGCGTGCTGCTCCTGCCCGAGCTGGCCGGATCCTCCTTACCGCGCGCCGATTACCTGGCCCGGGTCGCCGCCCTGGCCGCGGGCACCGGCGCGACGGTCGCCGGCGGCTCCCACTACGACCGCACCGAGGCCGGCCTGGTCAACCGGGGCGCGGTGATCGACCCGTCCGGCGCGCTGGTGGCCGAGTACGACAAGGTCCACCCCTACGACGTCGAACGCCGCTCGGGCGTGGTGCCCGGCCGGGCCGGCGGCGCGTTCGAGCTGGCCGGCCGCCGCCTGCGCGTGCTGCTCTGCGCCGACCTGTGGTACTCGGCGACCCTGGCCGGTCAGGACGACCTCGACGCCGTGCTCGTCGCCGCCTTCTCCGTCACCCGCTGGGACGGCCCGGGACCGGCCCGCGCGCTGTGGCGGCACATGAGCGTGGCGCGGGCGTACGAGTTCATGACGTACGTCGCGGTCAGCGACTGGCATCACGAGGCCGCCTACCAGGGCCGGCCGTGCGCGGGCGTGACCGGGTTCGCCAACCCCTGCCCGGACACCGCCGACGGCTTCTTCACCGCCTGCCCGGACGAGCCGCTGTCCTCCTGCCGGCTCGACCTCGACCGCCTCGACGCCTTCCGGCTGGACCGCGCGCACCGAGGGTTCCGGTAGGGCTGGCCCTACCATGGACAGGGCCGTGGCCAGGATCGATCATGCCGCGCCGGATCCGTAACGTCATGGGCATGACATCCCTCCGGCACCGCGTCGCCGCCGACACCCGATACGTCCTGCTCGGCCTCCCCACGGCCGCCGCCTCCTTCACCCTCGCCGCCGCCGGCGTCTCGGCCGGCCTGGGCTCGGCGGTCGCCTTCGTCGGACTGCCCGTCCTGGCCGGCACCGCCGCCATGGCCCGTAACTTCGCCGACCTGGAGCGCGCCGCGCTCCCCGGCGTCCTGGGCCACCCGATCGCCCGCCCTCGCTACGCGCAGGCCCCCGCGGGGGCGGGTTCGTTCCGCCGCATGATGAACCCGCTGGCCTCCGGCCAGGCGGCGATGGACCTGCTGCACGCGATCATCACGTTCCCGGTCTCGCTGGCCGCCTTCGTCCTGGGGGCGGTGTGGTGGGCGGGCACCGTGCTCGGGCTGACCTTCCCGCTGTACGGCTGGGCGATCGCCGCCATCCCCGGCGTGGACGGCGGCCTGCCCGCCCTGCTCGGCCTGGGCACCGGCGCCGTGCCGTTCGTGGTGTTCAACACGTTGGCGGGCGTGCTGTTCGCGCTCACGCTGGTCCCGGTGCTGCGGATCGCGGCCCTCCTCAAGGCGGGCGTTTCCCAGTCCCTGCTGACCCGCGCCCACGACCCGGCCCTGGACTCCCCGTCCGCCGCCTGGGTCGCGGCCCGCTAGAGGTTCGCCGCCCGGCGGCCGGTCACTCTCAGGAGGCCCGCCGGGTACGCCAGGGCGCCGAGGTGAGCAGGCGGCGGGCGAGCACCGCCAGGTAGAGCGCCCAGCCGGCGCCCACCACGGCCAGTGTGGCGACCGGCTGCCAGCCCGGCGGCTCCGCGAGGGCCCGGCGGCACACCGCGACCGTCACCGGAACCGTGTAGAGGGCGAAGAAGGCCAGCCCGAGCACCCGCCCGACGACGAGGAACCAGGCGTAGACCCGTACGCTGCGCCGCGCCGTACGGGGCCGTCGTGCCCGCAGGTACGCCTGCGCGTCGGCCATGAGGTTCTTGTTCCCACTGGCGTTGGCGAAGGCGTAGTAGACGTCGGTCCGCATGAAGAACAGGAACTGCCAGGCGATCTGCGACAGGCAGATGACCATGACCAGCCGCGCCGCGGGCACGTCGGCGACGTACAGGACGCACGCCGCGGCGCAGACGAGGAACCAGTCCATCCGCATGCCGGCCAGATAGGCCCGGTACCTGGCGCGTCTGGGCACACCCCAGATCCCGGTGATCCTGGTCTGCACGACGAGGAACTGCAGCCGGGTGCCGAGCGACAACTCGGCCCGTACGCCCAGGGACCGGGCCGCCGCGATGTGCCCGAGCTCGTGGACCAGCACGAGCAGCCACGAGCCGGCCGCGAAGGCGACGGTGAAGGCGAGGCTGTCCGACCACACCAGCGCGGCGAAGGACGGCAGCACGTCCGGCCTGGCGACCGCCGCGGCCAGGGCGCAGCCGGTCAGCACGGCCAGCGCGGCGTGCGCCGGGCGGGAGAACAGCCAGGCCACGTGGCCGGGCCGGATCCGGTCCCACAGGTTGGGCGGGCGCATGGGCCGGCCGAGCAGCCCGGCGGCGTCGAGCCCGGTCACGAACTCGGCCACGTCCACGTCCACGCCGCGCTCGGCCAGCACCAGGGCGCGGGCCTGCGCGGCCGTCCTGGTGCCGTCGAGCGCCTCGACCACGGCCGCCGCCACACCCGGCACGTTGACGAACGTCTCGCCGTTGCCGATCACGTAGTCGTCCGGGCCGTCGGCCACCACGCTCAGGTACGACAGGTCCGGCAGCGGCCCGGCCGTCACGCGCACACCTCGCAGCCGTCCAGGCGGTCGAACTCGTAGGCCGTGGTGGTCAGCGTCAGCAGGTCGAGCCAGACGGCGCGGCCCTCGACGGCCGTGGTGCCGGCGCCGGTCAGGAAGCGGATCACCTCGGCGGCGATCATGCCCGAGACGATCCCGCACAGCGGCCCGAACGACGGGATGGCACGCCCGGGGTTGTCGCTCGCCGGCAGGACGGCCGAGCCGTACCGTTCGGCCAGGGCGGCCTCCTGGCAGGCCAGGCAGCCCGTTCCGCCGGGTACGACCAGCGGGCCGATCAGGCCGACGTGCTGGTTGAACCCGCCGGTGACGAACGGCGTGCCGGCCCGTACGCAGGCCCGGTTCACCCAGCGGCGGATGTGCGGCTGCGGGGTGTCGACGGTGTTGACCACGAGGTCGGCGTCGGTGACCACGTCGTCGGGGCCGGTGATGCGCCGTTCGACCCGGGTGACGCGCACGTCCGGGCAGTGCTCGCGCAGCCTGCGGGCCGCCGCGTCGGTCTTGGGCTCGCCGAGGTCGCGGACGGTGTAGAGGTGCTGGCGGTGCAGGTTGCCGAGTTCGACGCGGTCGTCGTCCAGGAGGGTCAGGCGGCCGACGCCTGAGGTGGCGAGCTGGAGGGCGACCTGGCCGCCGATCGCGCCCGCGCCGAGCACCGCCACGTGCTTGCCGGCCAGGTCGCCGAGCGTGGCCACGGCCTGGTCCGCCGGGTGGAACATGGCCAGGAACAGGGCGAACCTGGACAACCTCGCGTCGGCGGCCAGCGCGTCGAGGTCGGCGTCCGTCACGAGGAAACGGGCCGCGCGCAACTGCTCGACGGCCGAGTCGATCTCGGCGGGGGTGACGTCGTCGAGGAGGGCGTACAGGTCGGGCTGCTCGACGGGGGTCTCGGCGCACAGCCGCAGCAATCGCCGCAGTGGCGGCGGCGCGGGGTCGAGGATCAGGCCGGTCGGGGGGAAGTCACCGAGCCGTACGCGCCCGCGGGCGTCGTCGATGAACAGGGGAAAGGCCGGATTCACCTGAATCCTGGGCATGGGGGATGCTCCCGGACGAGTCAGGGCCTCCCGCGGGGGTTGGCCACGCCGCGGGAGGCCCGAAGCGGTCAGCAGCTGTTGCTGTTACCGGTGGTCTCGACTTCTTCGACCTTCTTGATCTCGATCGTCATGAGCGATCCTTCCGTCGATCTTGATGGGCCGCTGCGATCATAAAGTAACGATCACCCCTTTTGATAGACCCAAGTACAAAATATCCGAAAAATGCCTTAAACCAGTGAAATAAAGTCGCGTGATCGTTTCCACATTAGCGACGCCGACTCCGCCGAGTATCCGGGGAGATCGGGATCGGCGAACAAGTGCACATTTCCCGGATAAATGAAGCACGCGAATATCGGCCCCAGCTCCGTACGCAGACTCCGCACGTCGTCGGCGTCCACCCACGGATCACCCTCGGCGTAGTGGAGCTGCATCGGGACCGTTACCGGCCACCCCCGGTCGCTCACCTCCGGCACCGCCGCGCACCCGTGATAGAGCAGCGCCCCCCGGGCCAGCGGATGCGTGGCGGCCAGGACCTGCGCCCCGAATCCTCCCAGCGAGAACCCGGCGAACACGACCGGCCCGCGGGCCTGCTCGCCGATCGCCCGCCAGCGGCGTCCCAGTTCCTCGAAGCCGATCGTGTCCCGTTTGCGAAGCCCGGATTCGAGGTCGTCGAAGACCTCGCCGTCGTAGTAGTCGGGCGTGCGCACCACGTGCCCGCCCTCGCGCAGCGCCTCCGCCGCCCCCAGCACCCCCGGTCGCAGGCCCTGTGCGGAGTGCAACAGGATGATCTCTGCCATGTGCACTGTGTACCACCGCCCGCAGGCCCCACCAAGGGCCCCGCAGGAGGGTCCGCGGCATGGGAACCTGGTTGTCCCGCACCGGGAAGGAAGACGAGCCGACCTCCCTGCCCCTCCCGCACGCGCTCCGCCCCGGCGGACACGTGGACGGCTTTTCATAAAATATGATTTAACAGGACCGGATGAGACAGGGAAGGGGAGGGGCCGCGTGAGCTATCCACGGCGAGGCATGCATGGTGAGGTCGTCGAAGATCTCGGCCGCCGGATCGTCGCCGGGGACCCCGGCGCCTCGGGCCAGCTCGACCCCGCCGAGCTGGGCCGCCGCTACCAGGTCAGTCATACCGTGGTCAGGGAGGCGCTGAAGACGCTGGCCGCCAAGGGGCTGGTCGACGCCCGGCCCAAGCGCGGCACGTACGTGCGGCCGCGCGGCGACTGGTCGCTGCTCGACGCCGACGTGCTGCGCTGGCGTTTCACCCAGCGCGGCGACAGCGACATGCTGCGCGACCTGGCCGAGGTGCGGGCCGTGGTCGAGCCGGCGGGCGCGCGCCTGGCGGCGGCCCGGCGTACCGACGACGACGTCGCGGCGCTGGAGAAGGCGTATGAGCACATGGCCGCGACGGCCGCCGACCCGGTGGCCCACACCGAGGCCGACGTCGCCTTCCACCGCCTGCTGCTCGCCGCCTCCCACAACGAGCTGCTGGAATGCCTGGAGGTCGTGATCGCGGCGGCGCTGACGGCCCGTGACCGGCTGGTGCACTCGACCGGCGAGCGTCCCGGCTTCTCGGCCACCCACCGCGCGGTACTCGACGCCGTGCGCGCGGGCGAGCCCGAGGCGGCCGAGTCGGCCATGCGCGACCTGCTCGCCCAGGCCGAACGCGACGAGGAGAACCTCTGACCCCCGTCCCCTGACAGGCACGCCCGGTCGAACGGCGCCGCCGTCATCCCTGGTCACGCGGACCATCTTATATGCGCGTACAACTATCTGCGGAAGCGCGCGCCGGACCCCGGGCGGTGGCCATGTCCCGCCCGGGGCGCCTGGCCGGTCAGGCGCAGGTGTAGGAGGACGGCGTCGCGGTGTCGCCGTTCGGCCTGCTGACCTGGAACCCGAAGCTGGTGTTCGCGCCCGGCGCGAGCGTGCCGTTGTAGGCCGCGTTCCTGGCGGTGACGTTCTGCCCGCTGACGGTGATCGCGGCGTTCCAGGAGCCGGTCACGGCGTGCCCGGCGGGCAGGGTGAAGGTGACGGTCCAGCCGTTGATCGCCGAGGTGCCGGCGTTGGTGACGGTGACGGGCTGGATGACGTACCCGCCGCTCCACTGCGTCTGTACGGTCCCGGCGGCGGTGCAGCCGCCGCCCCCGCCGCCGGTGAGGGTGGTGAAGGTGACCAGCGGGGAGTTCCCGGACAGGTTGCCCGCGCCGTCCCGCGCCCGCACGTAGACCTGGTACTGGGTGTTGGCGGTCAGGCCGGTCAGGTTGACGGTGTTGGAGGTGGACTGGCCGAGCTGGGGGTCGGTGCTGCCCTGCTCCCGGTGGACGTTGTAGCCGGCCAGGCCGCTGCCGCCGCTGTCGGTGGAGGCGGCCCAGGTCAGGGTGGCCGAGTTCGCGGTGATGTTGCTCGCCGCCGGGGTGCCGGGTGTGGTGGGCGGCGTGGTGTCGGTCGTGGTGCCGCCCGCCAGCGCGTCGTGCACGGCCGTGTACGACGGTTTCTGCTGGTAGCTCTCGTTGTAGATCAGCGCGCCGCCCTGGCCGGGGAAGGTGTCGGGCACCCAGGAGTACTTGTCGGTGAAGCCCCAGATCGTCACGCCCTGGCAGGCGGTCACCGCGAGGCAGGCGTTGACGACGTTGCGGTAGTAGGTGGCCTGGGTGGCGTCCTTGGTGGCGTCCCTGGGGGTCTGTACGCGTACGTCCAGCTCGGTGATCCGGACCTGGACGCCGAGGGCGGCGAAGCGCTGCAGGTTCTGCTGGAAGTCGCTGGGGAAGCCGTACTGGATGGCCAGGTGGGACTGGAAGCCGACGCAGTCGATCGGCACGCCCTGCTGGCGCAGCGAGGAGACCAGGTTGTAGATCGCCGTGCTCTTGGCGTTGATCCCCTCGGTGTTGTAGTCGTTGATGCACAGCTTGGCGTCGGGGTCGGCGGCGAGGTCGGCGCGGAAGGCGTCGGCGATGTATCCCGAGCCGAGCGTGTTGTACCAGAACGACGTACGCAGGTTGCCGCTGTCGTCGAAGACCTCGTTGACCACGTCCCACGAGACCACGGCCGGGTTGTCGGCGAAGTGGCCGACGACGTTGGAGATGTGGTTCTGCATGGCCGCGCGCATCGCCGTCGCGCCCAGGTTCTGCACCCAGCCCGGCGTCTGGCTGTGCCACACGAGGGTGTGGCCGTGCACCTGCTGGTTGTTCTGGGTGGCGAAGTTGACGATCGCGTCGGCGCCGGAGTAGTTGAACTGGCCCTGGCTGGGCTCGGTGGCGTCCCACTTCATCGCGTTCTCGGCGGTGACCTGGCTGAACTCGGTCGCGGCGATGTTCTTGTAGGAGGTCTCGTTGGCCAGGGGGCCGGTGGCGAGCGCCGTGCCGATGAACTTGCCCTTGGCGGCCGCGTGCGTACGCAGGGGCGCCGAGGCGTCGGCGGAGGTGGCGGGGAGGAGGAATGCTGCGAGAATCCCCAGCAAGGCGAGGACTCTGACGAACAGGGACGAGAGCACGGGCATCTACCTCCGGAGGAAGGCGCTCGATTCCGAAACTTTTCGATCCCACTCGGATCGCACCGCAGACGGTATTGACATGCAAGGGGACGGTCAATGCCAACCACGTACCACACCTAAACCAGCAGTTCACAGCCTGAAAATATCGTCAGAATCATGAAACTTTCACAGCATCACTCGCACCGATTTCCGCTGCTCTAGCGCGACGTACCAGCCGGTCGGTACTGTGAAGTCCGGAATAATCGTCTGATGCGGGAGTTCTGCGTATGTCCCTTTCGCACGCCCAGGTCCAGGCCCAGCTCACCGGACCCGGCCAGCTGTTCGAGATCGAGGAGATCGGCGGGACCGGGGTCCGTACGTGGAAGCACGCGCCAGCCCACTTCCGCACCCTGCTGGAGACGAGCAGATTCCACGGCGAGCAGGTCTTCCTGGCCTACGAGGACGAGCACCTCACGTTCGAGGAGCACTTCCGCCGCGCCGCCACCCTGGCCAACCGCCTGGTCGATGAGTACGGGGTGACCAAGGGCGACCGCGTCGCCATCGCCATGCGCAACTACCCCGAATGGGTGGTCTCGTTCTCGGCCGCGCTGGCCGCCGGAGCCGTCGCCGTACCGCTGAACGCCTGGTGGACGGAGGCCGAGCTGGCCTACGGCGTGAGCGACTCGGGGGCCAAGGTCCTGATCGCCGATGGCGAGCGGGCGGCCAGGCTGGCCTCCACCGGCGTGCCGATGATCGTGACCAGGGGCGAGGCGCCCGAGGGCGCGCGCTCGTTCGCCGACGTGCTGGGCGAGGTCGGCGCCGACGTCAGGCTGCCCGACGTGGAGCTCTCCCCCGAGGACCCGGCGACGATCTTCTACACCTCCGGCACCACCGGCCGGCCCAAGGGCGCGCTCGGCAGCCACCGCAACCTCGGCCAGTCCCCCATGACCGTGGCCTACGGCCTCATCCACTCGCTCACCATGGCCGGCAAGGACGCGGGGGCGGTGGCGGGCGTGCGCCGGGTGACGCTGCTGACGGTGCCGCTGTTCCACGTCACGGGCTGCTTCTCCGGCATGACCACCTCGATGTTCACCGGCGGCGGCCTGGTGCTCATGTACAAGTGGGACCCCGAGCAGGCGCTGCGCCTGATCGAACGCGAGCGCGTCACCACGATGATCGGCGTCCCGACCAACGCCTGGCAGCTCATGTCGCACCCCGACTTCGGCAAGTACGACCTGTCGTCCCTGACCACCCTCGGCTACGGCGGCGCCCCCGCCCCGCCCAAGCTGCTGGAGCGCATCACCTCGAACCTGCCCGACCGCGCCCCCTCCAACGGCTACGGCATGACCGAGACGACCGCCCTGGCCATCGGCAACGGCGGCGACGACTACCGGGCCAGGCCCGACAGCATCGGCCGGCCCTCGGCCGTGGTGGACGTGCGCGTGGTGGACCCCATGGGCACGGAACTGCCACCCGGCGAGGTCGGCGAGCTGTGCGTACGCGGCCCGAACGTGATCATGGGCTACTGGAACCAGCCCGAGGCGACGGCGCAGACGTTCGTGGGCGGCTGGCTGCACACCGGCGACCTGGCCAAGATCGACGACGAGGGCTTCGTCTACATCGTGGACCGCGCCAAGGACATGGTGATCAGAGGCGGCGAGAACGTCTACTGCGCCGAGGTCGAGGCGGCCCTGTTCGAGCACCCGGCCGTGGACGACGCGGCGGTCATCGGCGTACCCCATGACGAGCTGGGCGAGGAGGTCGGCGCGCTGCTGCGCCTGGCGCCGGGCCAGGCGGTCACGACCGAGGAGCTGCGCTCGTTCCTGGCGGACCGGATCGCCAAGTTCAAGATCCCGGTGCACGTGTGGTTCCGCGAGGGCGAACTGCCCCGCAACCCGGGCGGCAAGATCCTCAAGACCCACCTGCGCAGGGAGGTCCTGGGCTCCTGACGCACCTCCGGGGCACCTCCGCAAGGGGGTGCCCCGTTTTCTTTTCCCGGCGGATCCGCAGGTCGGCGGCCTGGTCGCGGCGCTCATTACCTGGCGCGTAATCGCGGCCCCTACGCCTTCGCTGACATCGTTCAAGTGTCGCAACGACCACTTGAAGGAGACCGAGATGACCGCCCTCACCGTCACCGCCGACCGGACCAAGTTCCTGCGCCTCGCGCTGGCCGCGCTCGCCGCCGTCACCGGCGTCAACGGGCTGGTCTACCTGGCGCTCGCCGCCCCGGTGAGCGGCCTGCTCGGCCCGGAGGCGGGCCTGCTGCGCGAGATCGGGATCTTCCTCCTCGTGTACGGCGCCGGCGTCGGCCTCGTGGCCGCACGCCCCTCGATCAGCCAGGCCGCCGTCAAGGTCATCATCGCCCTGAACATCGTCTGGACCCTCGGCAGCGTCGCCGCGGTCGTCACCGGCGCACTCGGGTTCACCACGATCGGCGCCGTCTGGGCGATCGCCCAGGCCCTGGTCGTGGCCCTGTTCGCCGAGCTGCAGATCACCGGCCTGCGCAAGGCCCGCCGCTGAACCCCCTGAGAACCCCTGAAGAGACCCTGAAGAAAGAGGCACCGTCATGACCACCGAACTTGTCGAGCGCTACATCGCCGCCTGGAACGAGACCGACGCCGACGCCCTCGCCAAGGCCGTGGCCGAGTTGTGGACCGAGGACGCGACCTACACCGACCCGATGGCCGAGGTGGCCGGTCACGCCGGGATCGCCGCCGTGATCGAGGGTGCGCAGGGCATGTTCCCCGGCCTGGTGTTCACCGCCGGCGAGGTGTTCGACGCCCACCACAACATCGCCCGCTTCACCTGGCACCTCGGCCCGGCCGGCGAGGAGCCCCTGGCCGTCGGGTTCGACGTGGTCGAGCTGGCCGAGGACGGCAGGATCCGCAGGGTCCTCGGCTTCCTCGACAAGGTGCCCGCCTGACGGCCCTCCCCCTGAGGCCCCCGGTCATCGCCGGGGGCCTGTGCCGTTCCAAAATGGTTTGCCCGAGCCCAGGTGTTCACCGGACAATCAGACTTCGTGCCCGCTCGACTCATGCGCCTGCTCCGTCACCTCACTCCCGACCTGAGCCCGCTGCGCGACTCCCGCGACTACCGCCTGCTGTTCGGCGCCGGAGTCATCACCATGTTCGGCACGATGATCACCATGGTGGCGCTGCCGTACCAGATGAAGGAGCTGACCGGCTCCTACGTCGCGGTCGGGCTGATGAGCCTGGCGGAGTTCGTGCCGATGGTGGTGTGCGGGTTGTGGGGCGGCGCGATCGCCGACGCGCTCGACCGGCGCAGGATCATCGTGCTGAGCGAGCTGGGCCTGCTGGTGACCACCGCCGCCCTCATGGTCAACGCGCTGCTCCCGGACCCCCAGGTCTGGGTGCTCTACGTGATGGGCGCCCTGTCCACCGGCATCGCCTGCCTGCAGCGTCCGAGCCTGGAGGCCGTGATGCAGCAGGTGGTCAGCCACGACCAGCAGGCCGCGGCGGCGGTGCTGAACAGCCTGCGCTGGAACTTCGGCGCGATCCTGGCCCCGGCGCTGGGCGGCCTGCTGCTGGTCCAGCTCGGCACGCACGTCGCCTACGCCATCGACGCGGTGACCTTCGTGCTCTCCATGGCGCTGCTCTGGCGCATCAGGTCGCTGCCGGCCGCCGAGGACGCCGCGCCCGCGTCACTGAAGTCGCTGGTCGAGGGGGTGCGCTACGCCACCGGCCGCAGCGACCTCATGGGCACGTACCTGGTGGACATCGCGGCCATGGTGTTCGCCATGGCCCAGGCGCTCTATCCGTTCCTGG
The DNA here is from genome assembly GCF_003947315.1 of Nonomuraea sp. WAC 01424. NCBI lineage: Bacteria > Bacillati > Actinomycetota > Actinomycetes > Streptosporangiales > Streptosporangiaceae > Nonomuraea > Nonomuraea sp. WAC 01424. Next base: position 512,536 of record NZ_QHHZ01000005.1, on the reverse strand, counting down.
CCGACGAGCTGGACTCGCCGGAGTCGCTCGGCCTGCTGTACTCGGCGGCCGCGGTGGGCGCCCTGGTCGCCTCGGTGACCGGCCGCTGGACGGCCCGCGTGCAGCGGCAGGGCCTCGGTGTGATCGTCGCGGCGGTGTGCTGGGGTGCGGCGATCGCCCTGACCGCCCTGGCCCCCTCCGTGTGGCTGGTCTTCCTGTGCATCGCGCTCGCCGGCGCGGCCGACATGATCAGCGGCATCTTCCGTACGACGATGTGGAACCAGACCATCCCGCAGGAACTGCGCGGGCGGCTGGCGGGCATCGAACTGCTCTCGTACGCCAGCGGCCCGATGCTGGGCAACACCCGCGCGAGCCTGATGGCCAACCTGGGCGGCCTGCGTTTCTCGCTGGGCGCGGGCGGCCTGCTGTGCGTGGCCGCCGTCCTGGGCCTGAGCGCCGCCCTTCCCAAGTTCCGCCGCTACGACGCCACGACCGACGAACACGCCGTGGCCGAACGCGCCCGCCGTACGGCGTCCGATCCCGCGTCCGATCCCGCGTCCGATCCCGCGGCCGATCCCGCGGCCGGCCAGGCCGCCCCCGCCTGACGCATCCGGCCGGCGGGCGGCGGGTCACTCCGTCTCCCGCCAGCCTTCGTACCGCTCCACCAGCTCGTCCACCTGCAGCAGCGCGGCCTCGTCGAGCCCCGCCACGACGACGACCCACTGAGCGTCCTCGGCGTCGTCCTCGCCGGCGAGCGTCTCGCGCACCACCCTCGGCACGCCGAGGGCCGGGAACCACTCCCCCAGCGTCTCGGCGACCTCCTCGGCGTCCTCACGCCCGGCGAACACCAGCAACTCCCGCATGCCGCATCCCCCCGATCACGTGGAAGGCCGGTACGGCGACCCGCCGTACCGGCCTTCTCCCTGGACGTCAGGCGCCGCGCAGGTGCGCGCCCACGCGGTCGGCCGCCATCGCCACCGCCGCGTCCCTGGCCGCCGTCGTCTCCTCCACCGTCAACGTACGGCCGGGAGCCCGGAACCGCATCGTGTAGGCGAGCGACTTGTTCCCCTCGCCCACCTGCTCCCCCGCGTACACGTCGAACAGCCGCACCGACTCCAGCAGCTCGCCGGCCCCGTCGCGCAACGCCGCCTCCACGTCGGCCACCGGCGTGAAGTCGGGCACGATCAGCGCGACGTCCTGCGTGGCCACCGGGTACGGGGACACCGGCGGCGTCTCCACCGGCCCCGGCATCCTCGACTCCAGCCGCGACAGCTCCAGCTCCATGGCGGCCGTACGCGGCGGCAGCCCGTACGCCTCCACGACCCGCGGGTGCAGCTCACCGGCATGCCCCACCAGCGTGTCGCCCGCGTAGAGGGCGGCGCACCGGCCCGGGTGCCAGGGCTCGTGCTGGTCGGCGCTGATCGACAGCTCGACGCCCGACTCGGCGGCGACCAGCCGGGCGGCCTGCACCGCGTCGGCCCACGAGGCCTGGCGGCCGGAACCCCACCAGCCGGACCGCTCGAACTCCCCGGCCAGCACGACCGCGACCCGCAGCGGCTGGTCCGGCAGCGCCGCCTCGATGGAGGCCAGCTCCTCGGCGGTCGGCCGGCGCGAGACGCCGAGCACCGGCGCGACGGCGGGGGCGTTCTCCCGCGGCCGGTAGACCGCGCCCGTCTCGAACAGCGCGACGTCGCCGAAGCCGCGCCCGACGTTGCGGACCAGCGTCTTGAGCAGGCCGGGCAGCAGCGTCGTGCGCATCAGCGGCTCGTCCTCCGACAGCGGGTTGGCCAGGCGCATGGCCCGGCGGCGCGCGTCGTCGGCGGGCAGCTGCAGGTGGTCGAAGTCGTCGGCCCCGATGAACGGGTAGCTGAGCACCTCGACGTAGCCGCCCTCGGCCAGCGCCCGGCCGACCCGGCGGCGCAGCCGCTGCCCCTCGGTCAGCCCGGCGCCCGCCGGAGCGCTGGGCAGCACCGACGGCAGCCGGTCGTAGCCTTCGAGCCGGATGACCTCTTCGGCCAGGTCGTTGGGGTCGGTGAGGTCGGGCCGCCACGACGGCGGCGTCACCGTGATCATGTCGGGCCCGGTGACGGCCAGCCGGGCCGCCAGCTCGCCGCCGGTCACGACGCCGGTCGGGTCGACCCCGCCCGAGCGTACGGCCGGGTCGTCGCCGTCGGTCACGACGCAGCCCACCTGCTCCAGGCGGTCGACCACGACCTCCTTGGAGTAGGGCAGGCCCGCCACGGCCGCCGGGTGGCCCGCCGGGATCGCGATGCGCGCCGGGGTGACCTCCACCTCGGCGTGCGTGAGGCCGGGCTGCACGCTCGCGCCGCCCAGCTCGGCCAGCAGGCTCACCGCCCGCCAGGACGCGACCAGCGGCAGCTCGCGGTCGACGCCGCGCTCGAACCGCTTGGACGCCTCCGACACCAGCCCGTGCCGGCGCGACTCGCGCGAGATGCCGGTCGCCGAGAAGTGCGCGGCCTCGATGACGATGTCGGTCGAGCCGTCGGAGATCTCGGTCTCCAGGCCGCCCATCGTGCCCGCCATGGAGATCGGGCCCGACTCGTCGGTGATGAGGATGTCGTCGGGGTCGAGCTCGCGTACGACGTGGTCGAGCGTCTCCAGCCGCTCGCCCGCCCGCGCCCGCCGTACGACGATCTCGCCGGTCAGCTTCGACCGGTCGAAGGCGTGCAGCGGCTGGCCGAGCTCCAGCATCAGGTAGTTGGTGATGTCGACGGCCAGCGACACCGGGCGCATGCCGGACCGGCTCAGGCGCACCCGCATCCACAGCGGGCTCTGGGCGGCCGGGTCGAAGCCGCGTACCTCGCGCAGCACGAACCGGTCGCACGCCGTCGGGTCGCCGATCGAGGCCGGCCACGACGGCTCGGCCTCGGCGGGCACGTCGACGTCGGCGGGGTCGCGGAAGGCCACGCCGAACGCGGTCGCCACCTCGCGGGCCACGCCGCGGATCGACAGGGCGTAGCCGATGTCAGGGGTGATCTCCAGCTCGATCACGTCGTCGCGCAGGCCCAGCAGCTCGACCACGTCGGTGCCGATGGGCGTGCCGGCGGGCAGCACCATGATGCCGTTGTGGTCGTCGCCGAGGCCCAGCTCGCGCTCGGAGCAGATCATGCCCTCGGACATGCGCCCGTACGTCTTGCGCGCCCCCACCTCGAACCCGCCCGGCAGCACGCCGCCGGGCAACACGACCGGGACCCGGTCGCCGGGGACGAAGTTCGTGGCACCGCAGACGATCTCGCGCGGCGTGGCCTCGCCCACCTCGACCTTGCAGTGCCTGATCGGCTTCTTGAATCCGGCGAGCTCCTCGATCTCCAGCACCTCGCCGACGACGACGTTCTTGACGTCGTGGCCGTAGGAGGTGATGGACTCGAGCTTGAGCCCGGCCATGGTGAGCCTGTCGGCCACCTCGTGCGCGGTGGCCGCCGGGAGATCGACGTACTCCCGCAGCCAGGAGAGCGGGACCTTCATCAGATCTCCATTCCGAACGGGAGCGTGAAGCGCACGTCCCCCTCGATCATGTCTCGCATGTCTTCGGCGTTGTGGCGGAACATCAGCGTGCGCTCGATCCCCATGCCGAACGCGAACCCGGAGTAGCGGGAGGGGTCGACGCCGCAGGCGATGAGCACCCGCGGGTTGACCATGCCGCAGCCGCCCCACTCGATCCAGCCCTCGGACTTGCAGGTGCGGCACGGCGGGTTGCCGGGGATCGCCGAGGCGCCGCGGCAGACGAAACACTTCAGGTCCATCTCGGCGGACGGCTCGGTGAAGGGGAAGTAGTTGGGCCGGAACCGGGTCGTGATGCCCTCGCCGAACATCACCTCGGCGAACCTGTCGAGTGTGCCCTTGAGGTGGGCCATGGTCAGGCCCTCGTCGACGGCCAGCCCCTCGGTCTGGTGGAAGACCGGTGTGTGGGTGGCGTCGAGCTCGTCGGTGCGGAACGTCTTGCCCGGCGAGATCACGTAGACCGGCAGGTCGCGCTGCAGCAGCGCGCGGATCTGCACCGGCGAGGTCTGGGTGCGCAGCACCATGCCCGACTCGGTGGAGTCCACGAAGAACGTGTCGTGCTCGGAGCGGGCCGGGTGGTCGGTGGCGATGTTGAGCGCGTCGAAGTTGAACCACTCGCCTTCGAGCTCGGGCCCCTCGGCCACCTCGTAACCCATGGCGACGAACGCGTCGGCGATGCGTTCCTGCAACGTGGTCAGCGGGTGGCGGGCGCCGCGCGGGCGGCGGTCCCAGGGCAGGGTGACGTCGACGGACTCCTCGACGAGCACCCGGGCGTCGCGCTCGGCCTCCAGCTCGGCCTGGCGGGACGCCAGCGCCTCGTTGATCGCTCGGCGGGCGCCGCCGACGCGCTTCCCGCCCTCGGCGCGGGCGGCCGGCGGCAGGGCGCCGATCTCGCGGTTGGCCAGGGCGATGGGCGAGCGGTCACCCGCGTGCGCCAGCCTGGCCTGCTTGAGTGCGTCGAGGCTGTCGGCCGCCTTGATCGCCGTGAGGGCGTCGGCCTCCATGCGGGACAGCTCGTCGGCGTGCAACGGCGTCACCTCGACGGGGTCGTAGTCAGACAAGAGTGAGCTCCGTATCCAGGGCTTGAGCGGAAAAGAGTCTAGTGGGGGCCGCCCACCGGACCGACTTCGACGGGCTCAGGCTCCAAGCCGCTGGGGCTTCAGACCGTGGCGAAGTCGGGGGTGCCGGTGGGCACGGTAAATCGGAACTCCGCACCGCCCTCGGGCGCGCGCTGCACGATGATCGTGCCGCCGTGCGCCTCGACCAGGCCCTTCACGATGAACAGGCCGAGCCCGGTGCCGCCGCGCCGGCGGCTGTTGCCGCCACGCCAGAACTGCCGGAAGACGCGCGGAGCCAGCTCGGGCTCGATGCCCTCGCCCTCGTCGCGCACCGACACGGCCACTCCCCATCCGACGGACTCGATCTCGATCGTCACGGTGCCACGACCGTGGCGCACCGCGTTCTCCACCAGATTACCCAGAATCTGGTCGATCTTGTCCTGGTCGAGCCACATCTCGGGCAGATGGTCGCCGACGATCAGGCGGTAGCGGTCTTCGGAGTCGCCCGCGGCGACCCGGCCCGCGACGAGCCGGCGCGCCCTGACCGGCAGATCGACGACCTGGCGGCGCACCTCCAGCCGCCCGGACTCGATGCGCGAGACGTCGAGCAGCTCGGTGATGAGCCGGGTGACGCGGTCGGCGTCGTTGTTGACGGTCTCCAGCATGACGCGCTTCTGCTCGTCGGTGAAGCGCGTCCACTTGGCCAGCAGGGTGGCGGTGAAGCCCTTGACGCTGGTCAGCGGCGAACGCAGCTCGTGGGCCACGGTGGAGACCAGGTCGGCGCGGCTGCGCTCCAGCCGGGCGCGGGCGCCGCCGTCGCGCAGGGTGATCGTCACGCGTTCGACCTCGCCGCCGCGCTCGGGCTCGCGCGCCAGCCGGGCCGCGACGTAGAGCTCCTGCCCGCCGGGCAGGTGGAGCGGGCGTTCGGGCACCCTGGTCCTGGTACGCAGCCCGCCCTCGGGGTCGAGGCCCTTCCACCACTCGCGGCCGTCGTGGTCGCGGAAGGGGAAGACCTCGTTCATCTCCCTGCCGACCGCGCGCTCCATGGAGACTCCGGTGAGCCGGACGGCGGCCCGGTTGACGGCCAGCACGCACCCATATCGGTCGGTCACGATGAGGCCGTCGGGGAGGTCGTCGATGGAGATCGTGCACGCGGCGGCCACGACTCGCCCGTCGGTGTCTGCGCCGTGCACGACCTCGCCTCCTCCGCCTACAACGCCGACAATAGCGGGTTTCCAGCCGCCTAGGGCACTCGCTGGGACCTGGCGGAGGAGTAAAGGCACACGGCCGCGGCGGTGGCCAGGTTGAGACTTTCAGCCTGTCCGTAGATGGGCACTCTGACCACATCGTCCGCCTCGGCGCGTATCTCCTCCGGCAGTCCCCAGGCTTCGTTCCCGAAGATCCACACGGTCGGTCCGGAAAGATCCACGTCGTCGAGCGTGTGCTTGCCCGCGCCGTCTGCCGCCAGCACGCGCATGCCCCGCTCCTTCAGTTGACGCACGGCGGCGGCGACCGGTGCACCGATGACGACCGGCAAATGGAACAGGCTGCCCGCGCTGGCGCGTACGCACTTGCCGTTGTAGGGGTCGACGGAGGCGTCGGTGAAGACCACCGCGTCCGCCCCGGCGGCGTCGGCGGCCCGCATGACGGTGCCGGCGTTGCCCGGGTCGCGTACGTGCGCCAGCAGCGCGACCAGCTTCGGCTCCCCGGTCAGCGCCTCCTCCAGAGGCACGTGCACGAGCCGGCACACCGCCAGCAGCCCCTGCGGGGTCACCGTCTGGGTCAGCTCCGACATGACCTCGCCGCTGGCCCGGTGGATCGGCACGCCCTGCAGCCTGGCCTGGGTGATGAGCTCGGCGTGCCGCAGTTCGGCCTCGGCCGTGACGAACAGCTCCAGCGTCACCCCGTCGAGTTTGAGCGCCTCGCGCACCGCCTGCGGCCCTTCGGCCAGGAACCTGCGGTCCTGCTCCCTGAAGGCGCGCTTGGCGAGCCTGCGTGCGGCCTTCACCCTCGGCGACTTCACGTTGGTCAGCTCGGACCCGGACATGCTCTCCCCCAGATCGTGCGTGGATACAGCAAAAGGGCCCACCGTTGCGGTGGGCCCTCTGTCAAAGGCGGCTGCCTCAGCTCGCGGCGGCCGGAGCGTTCACGTTCGCCGGGAGCGCCTTCTTGGCGGCCTCGACGAGCGCGGCAAAGGTGGCGCTGTCGTTGACCGCGAGGTCGGCGAGGATCTTGCGGTCCACCTCGATGTTGGCCAGGCGAAGGCCCTGGATCAGGCGGTTGTAGGTCATGCCGTTGGCGCGGGCAGCGGCGTTGATCCGCTGGATCCACAGACGGCGGAACGCACCCTTACGGTCCTTGCGGTCCCGGTAGGCGTACGTCATCGAGTGGAGCATCTGCTCCTTGGCCTTGCGGTACAGCCGCGACCGCTGGCCACGGTAACCACTCGCCCTGTCGAGGACGACCTTGCGCTTCTTCTTGGCGTTGAGCGCCCGCTTCACGCGTGCCATGATTCTTCTCCCCGGGGGTTCGCGCTACTTGGCGAGCAGCTTCTTGATCTTCTTGGTGTCTGCCGGCGAAACGACGACTTCACCCTTGAGACGACGCGTCAGCGTGGAGGACTTCCACTCGTTGTAGTGCGCGCGGCTGGCACGGCGACGCTTGAGCTTGCCGGTGCCGGTGAGCCGGAACCGCTTCTTCGCACCGCTGTGCGTCTTCATCTTCGGCATGTCGCCGTCTCTCCTCAATTCGGTCGTGCCGGTGGCCGGGCCGGTGCTGGCCGGCCCGGTCGCGGCTTGTTCGTCTGCCGGTGGCCGCTGGGGCGCGTGGTGCAAGGCTAGCCCCAGCCGCGGGTCACGCTTCCTGTACGGAAGGCTCCGCTACGGAAGACTCCGCTTCCTGCACGGAAGACTCCGCTTCCTGCTCGGAAGGCTCCTCGCTGCCACGCTGTGCCTTGGCAGCGGCCTTTTCGGCCTTGGCCTCGGCCTTCTTCTTGTGCGGACCGATCACCATGATCATGTTACGGCCGTCCTGCTTCGGCTGGGACTCCACGAACCCGAGCTCCTGGACGTCCTCCGCGAGCCGCTGCAGCAGCCGGAAGCCGAGCTCCGGCCGGGACTGCTCGCGTCCACGGAACATGATCGTGACTTTGACCTTGTCCCCGGCCTTGAGGAACCGCACCACGTGACCCTTCTTGGTCTCGTAGTCGTGCGGGTCGATCTTCGGCCGGAGCTTGATCTCCTTGATGATCGTGTGCGCCTGATTCTTGCGCGCCTCGCGCGCCTTCATCGCGGACTCGTACTTGAACTTGCCGTAGTCCATGAGCTTGCACACGGGCGGTCGAGCCGTGGCCGCGACCTCGACGAGGTCAAGGTCGGCCTCCTGGGCGAGCTTCAGCGCGTCGTGAATGCTGACGATGCCGACCTGCTCGCCGTTCGGGCCCACGAGGCGAACCTCGGGAACTCGGATACGCTCGTTGATGCGGGGCTCAGTGCTGATGGGGCCTCCTAGGTTTGCGATCCCTACGTGCTCGTCGTGGCGGGGGCCTTCCGCGCAGAAGACGCGAAAAGCCCCGCACGTCGCGCATGCGGGGCCACTGAGCTCTGTGGCTTCGTGGCCTCGAGCTCCCCGGAGAGTCCGGCGTGATCCTGGACCCGGCTGCCTTTCGGCGACTCGGGTGGGAGGGAGACCTCCGCTTGCGCGTCCAGCAAGGCATGCCGGACCGATCAGAGAGCTACATTACCACAACCACGCAGGCGTCTCGAATCATCCCGCGGACCCGGGTCAACCTCAGGAAGATCAGTGTGCCCCGGCCGCCGACCGTCTGGCGATCTCGGCCTCCCCCGCCGCGCGCATGGCCTCGACCGGCACGTCCGTGCGGCCGGTCATCAGCTCGACCTGGCGCACGGCCTGGTGCAGGAGCATCGCGAAGCCGCCGACGACCGTGCCGCCCGCCTCGCGGACCTCCGTCGCCGCCCTGGTGGGCCAGGGGGCGTAGACCACGTCGAACAGCGCCGGCACCCGTGCCAGCCGCCCGGCGAACACGTCGGCGGCCCCTCCGGGCAGCGTGGAGACCACCAGGTCCACCTCTGTGTACGCGTCGAGCTTGTCGAACGTCTCGACCGCCAGCGTCACGCCCAGCCGTCCGGCCACCTCCACGGTCTCCCCGGCCCTTGCCGGGTCGCGTACCAGCAGAGTGACCGCGTGCAGCCCGAGGTTGCGCAGCGCCGCGAGCGTGGAGGCGGCGGTGGCGCCGCCGCCCAGGACGGTCGCCGAGCGCGGCGCGGGCACGCCCGCCTCGGCCAGCGCCCGTTCGATGCCGTGGACGTCGGTGTTGTGCCCGTGGCGCAGGCCCTCGCCGAACACCACGGTGTTGGCCCCGCCCACCTCGACGGCCAGGTCGGAGACGGTGTCGAGGAGCGGCAGCACGGCCCGCTTGAGCGGCATCGTCAGCGACAGGCCCGCCCAGGCGCGCTCCTCCTCGTGCTCGGCGCCGCCCTGGCCGCGTACGGGGACCAGCTCGGCGAGCAGGCCGGGCAGCCGCGCCTCGTCGCACTCGAACGCCTCGTAGCTCCACCCGTCGAGCCCCATCGCCGCGTAGGCGGCCCTGTGCAGGTGGGGCGAGAGCGAATGCCCGATCGGCGAGCCCATGACCGCAGCCCGCATCGACACTCCTTCCGGAAACACGGATCCCAAGAACTATCACGCCAGGAGGCGGGCGGGCCGCACGGGCGGCCCGCCGCGAGGGTCAGCCGCCGTTGCGCTGGTATTCGGCCAGCAGCGCCTGGCGTTCGGCCTCGGTGGTGGCGAACTTGGTGACGTTGCTGTTCTTGGGGTCGGTGGCGACGAAGTAGAGCCAGTCGCCCTTGGCCGGGTTGAGCGCCGCCTCGATGGCGTGCTGGCCGGGGTTCGAGATCGGGCCCGGCGGCAGGCCGAGGTACATGTACGTGTTGTACCGGCTCTTGGTCTTCGTCTCGGCGATGGTGGCGGCGGTGCGGTACTTGTTGAGGGCGTACATGACCGTGCTGTCCATCTCCAGCTTCATCTCCGGGTCGCGGTCGAGCCGGTTGTAGATGACGCGGGCGATCTTGGGCATGTCCTCGAACCGGCCGGCCTCGGCCTGGACGATGCTGGCGATGACCACGATGTCCTGAGGCTTGCGCCCGAGCTCCTTGGCGCCGCCTTCCAGGTCGACCTCCTCGGCCGTCTGGTTGAAGCGCTTGACCATCGCGCCCAGGACCTGCTCGGGGGTGACGTTGGGCGGGAAGTCGTAGGTGGCCGGGAAGGCGTACCCCTCAAGCTTGCCCTTGGCGTAGGACGGCAGGTCGAGGTCGGCCTTCTTCGCCGCGGCGGCGAAGTCCTTGGCCGGCTTGCCCATCTCCTTGGCCAGCGTGGCGTAGGTGTCGGACAGGCGCAGGCCCTCCTTGATCGGCACCTTCTTCAGCAGCTTGTTCCCGGGGATCAGCATCGCCACCGCGCCGGCCGCCGACATCTTCTTGCGCATCTTGTACTGGCCGGGCTGCAGCGAGCCGCTCTTGCCGGCGTTGTCGACCGCGTTGCTGAACGCCTTGGCGCTGGCCACCACGCCCAGGCGTACCAGTTCCTCGGCCACCTCCGACGCGGTCTGGCCGTCCTTGATCTCGACGACCACCTCGCCGGTCCCCTGGCCGGTGTAGTCGTCGGGCACGAGGGCGTCGCCGAGCCACAGGTAGCCGTAGTAGCCGCCGCCGCCGATGATGCCCGCCAGCACGACGAAGGCGAGCAGCGGCGCGATGAAACCGCCCCGGTTGCGGCGTCTGCGCCGCCGGCGGTTGCCGCCGCGTTTGCCGGAACCACGAGAACGGCGCCGGGACCGACCCTCGTCGTCCTCGGTGCCGAGCAGGGAGTTCAGATCGAGATCGCTCATAGGTGCGCTGGCCAATCTCCCGGTACGGCCCGTTCGGCGTCAAGCGGTAGTGCCGAACCGGCTGAGGTCACCGGGCGGAACGGGGGGATCCGCCGGGCATGCTCCCACGACCAGCGGAGATCACTCTGGGTAGCCATGCTAGGGGATGGAAAGAGGGCGCATGACCCAAGTTGGGACTTTTGCGCGGGTACGAGAGGGGTCCCGCCGCGCATCAGCCCGTCCCGAGGTTCTTGTTCAACTCTTCCCGGTATCTCACAAACTCGCTCTCTTTATTGGTGAATTTGGTGATTCTATGCGCCGGATCGGTCGTCACAAACCAGTGCCAATCACCTTGCGCTGGGTGCAGGGCCGCCAGCAGCGCCTTCTCACCAGGATTGGCGATGGGGCCGGGCGGCAGCCCGTGACGGTGGTAGGTGTTGTAGGGAGAGTTCACCTTGGTGTCGCGCTCCGTGACCTTCAGTGACCGGCGGTTCTGGGCGTACAGGACCGTGGTGTCGAGCTCCAGCGGCCTGTCGCTGCCGAGTCTGTTGTAGATCACTCTGGCGATCTTCGGGTAATCGGCGTCGGTGCCGCCCTCGGCCTGGACGAGGCTGGCGACCGTGACGGCCTCCAGCGGGCTCAGGCCCAGCCGGGCGGCCCCCTCCGCCAGGCGTACCTGCCGAGCGGCCACGCCCCACCGTTCCACCATGGCGGCCAGCAGGTCCACGGGCTTGTCGCCGGGCTCGACCTCGTACGTGGCCGGGAACAGGAAACCCTCGATCCCGGGCGCGTACGAGGGCAGCCCGATGAGACTCTTGTCGACGCCCTGGAGCTCCTTCAGCGGCAGCCCGGCCAGCTGGGCGACACGCCGCAGCACCTCGCCCGCGCGCAGCCCCTCGGGCACGACCACGCGCCTGACCAGCCGGGAGGCGGGCGCCAGCAGCAGCGCCAGCGCCGCGCCCGCGGCCATGCCCTTGCGCAGCCGGTAGTGGCCGGGACGCAGCCGGTTGGCCACGGCGCGTTCCTGGGCCGCGTTCACGAACGAGCGCGAGCTGGCCACCACGCCGGCGTCGGCCAGCGCGGTGCCGATCTGCTCGGCGTTGGCGCCCGGCGGGATCCGTACGGTGACCGTCCCGCTGCCCGTGCCCTCGAAGTCGTCGGGGCTCAGGTACGGCCGGACCACCATGAGCATGCCCGCCCCCGCCGCCACCAGCGCGGCCACCAGCGCGGCGGAGATCAGCCCCGCCCTGCGCAGGGCCCGGCCGCGGCGCGGCGACAGCGGGATGACCTCGGCGGGCTCCCCGTGGTCGCCGGGCTCACCGGCCGCCTGCTCGCGGCGTCCTGTCTCCGGGCGTCCGGGCTCGGAGTGTGCCGGCTCGGGGTGTCCAGAATCCGGGTGCCCCGGCTCGGGGTGTCCCGAATCCGGGTGTCCCGGCTCGGGGTGTCCCGGCTCAGGGGGCGGGGGCTCCTGGTCGGAGTCCGCCTGCCGGAAGGGGATCACCTCGCCGGCGTCGTCGTCAGGCGTGCCGGTCACGCGGCCACCTCGCCGGCCGGGCGCGCGCCGGGCGGCGTGCGGAACGGACGGCTGATGGCCTCGGCGCGGGCCTCGCGGTGCGGCCCGCTCATGAGGCAGGTCCGTCGGCCGCCGCGGGGGGCGGTTCGACGGGCCTGCCTGGTGGTCTTTCGGTGGCGCGTTCGGAGTCGATCGCGTCCTGCAACAACACGACGGCGGCCGCCTGGTCGACGACCCCGCGCTGCTTCTTGGCGCGTACGCCGCTGGCCCGCAGCCCGTGCTGGGCCGCGACCGTGGTGAGCCGCTCGTCGAACAGCCGCACGGGCGTGGGCGCGAGCCGCCCGGCCAGCTCGGCGGCGAACGCGCGGGCCAGCCCCGCCGCCTGGCCCTCACGGCCGGACAGCGAGGTGGGCAACCCCACGATCACCTCGATCGCCTCGTGCTCGGCGACGATCTCGGCGATGCGATCGAGGTCGCCCTTGCCCCTGCGTACGGTCTCGACCGGCGTGGCCAGCGTCCCACTGGGGTCGCTACGGGCCACGCCGATACGTACGGATCCGACGTCGACGCCGATCCGCGAACCGAACCTCATGTCATCCGATCTGCTCGCCGATGGCCTGTTCGACCAGGCCGAGCGCGTCGCCGATCGCCTCGGGCCGCGTACCGCCGCCCTGCGCGACATCGTCCTTGCCGCCACCGCCACCCCCAAGAGCCTTGGCGGCGACGCCGACCAGCCTTCCGGCCTTGAGCCCCCGCTCGCGCCCCGCCTCGTTGACCGCGGCGACCACCACGGGCCGGTCGGAGGGGGCGCCGGCGATCACCACGACCGCCGGCCGGTCGGCCGGGAATCTGCCACGCACATCAAGCGCGAGCTTACGCAGGTCGTCGGCACCGGTGCCATCAGGCGCGCGGTGTGTCACCACGGAGACTCCGTGCAGGTCACGAGCCTGGGACGCCAGCTCGCCGGCGATCTGGAGCACCTGGGCCGAGCGCACCTTCTCCAGCTCCTTCTCGGCGGTGCGCAGGCGGGTGACGATGCCCTCGATGCGCTCGGGCAGCTCCTCGCGGCGCGCCTTGAGCTGCTCGGACAGCTGCGCCACCAGCACGCTCTCGCGGGCCAGGAAGCGGAAGGCGTCGATGCCGACCAGCGCCTCGACGCGGCGCACACCCGCGCCGACCGACTGCTCGCCCAGCACCTTGACCAGGCCGAGCTGCCCGGAGCTGTGGACGTGGGTGCCACCGCACAGCTCGCGCGAGTAGTCGCCGATCTCGACCACGCGGACCTCGTCGCCGTACTTCTCGCCGAACATCGCCAGCGCGCCCATCGCCCTGGCCTCGGCCTGGGAGGTGTAGAACGCGTTGACCTTGAGGTCGTTGATCAGCACCGCGTTGACCTCGTCCTCGACGTCGCGCAGCACGCTGGCCGGGACCGCGCCGGCCGCGGTGAAGTCGAAGCGGAAGCGGCCCGGGGAGTTCTCCGAGCCCGCCTGCGCCGCCGTCTCGCCCAGCGCGTTCTTGAAGCCGCGGTGGACCAGGTGGGTGGCGCTGTGGCTGCGCGAGATCGCCCGGCGGCGCTCAAGGTCGATCTCGGCCTGCGCCTCGTCGCCGACCTTCAGCTCGCCGCTGCGGATCTTGCCGCGGTGGACGATCAGGCCCTTGAGCGGCGACTGCACGTCGAGGATCTCGACCTCGGCGCCGGAGGTGCGGATCACGCCCTGGTCGGCGAGCTGGCCGCCGCCCTCGGCGTAGAACGGGGTGCGGCCGAGCACGATCTCGACGGTCGTGCCCGCGCCCGCCGCCGGCACGCTGACGCCGTCGACCAGGATGCCGACGACCGAGGTGTCGGCCTCGGTCTGGTCGTAGCCGAGGAAGTCGATCTTGCCGGCCTTCTCCAGCAGGTGGCCGAAGACGGAGATGTCGGCGTTGCCGGTCTTCTTCGCCGCCGCGTCGGCCTTGGCGTTCTGCCGCTGCTCCTTCATGAGGCGGCGGAAGCCCTCTTCGTCGACCTTGAGCCCCTGCTCGGCCGCCATCTCCAGGGTGAGGTCGATCGGGAAGCCGTAGGTGTCGTGCAGCTTGAACGCCTGGTCGCCCGAGAGCGTCGTGCCCGACTTGCGCTTGGTCTCCTCGACGGCCACGTCGAAGATCGCGGTGCCGGTGCGGAGCGTCCCCAGGAAGGACGCCTCCTCCGCGTCGATGATCCCGTGGATCTGCGGCGCGTCGACCTTGAGCTCGGGGTACTGCTCGCCCATCACGTTGATCGCGACGTCGGTCAGCTCGTGCATGTAGCGCTCGTCGCCGGAGCCGAGCAGGCGCAGGTTGCGCACCGAACGGCGCAGGATGCGGCGCAGCACGTAGCCGCGGCCCTCGTTGCCGGGCATGACGCCGTCGGCGACCAGCATCGTGCCGGTGCGCACGTGGTCGGCGATCACGCGCAGGCTCACGTCGGCGCGGTGGTCGCGGCCGTAGCGGGTCTTGGTGAGCTCGGCCGCCTTGTCGAGGATCTTGTAGGTGGTGTCGATCTCGTAGAGGTTGTCGACGCCCTGCAGGATCGTCGCCATGCGCTCAAGGCCCATGCCGGTGTCGATGTTCTTGGCCGGCAGCTCGCCGGAGATGTCGAAGTCGACCTTGGTGCGGACCTGGCTGAGCTGGTACTGCATGAAGACGAGGTTCCAGACCTCGAGGTAGCGGTCCTCGTCGGCGACGGGGCCGCCCTCCTTGCCGTACTCGGGGCCGCGGTCGTAGTAGATCTCCGAGCAGGGGCCGCCGGGGCCGGGCACGCCCATGTGCCAGTAGTTGTCCTCCAGGCCGCGGCGCTGGATACGGCTCTCGGGCACGCCGACCTTGTTGCGCCAGATGTCGTAGGCCTCGTCGTCCTCGAGGTAGACGGTGGCCCAGAGCCGGTCTTCGGGGAAGCCGAAGCCGCCGTCGGACTCGGAACGGGTGAGCAGCTCCCACGCGAACGGGATCACTTCGGACTTGAAGTAGTCGCCGAAGGAGAAGTTGCCGAGCATCTGGAAGAAGGTGGCGTGCCGGGTGGTCTTGCCGACCTCTTCGATGTCGGGGGTGCGCACACACTTCTGCGCGGTTGCCAGCCGTGACGCCGGAGGCTTGCGCTGCCCCAGGAAGTACGGCTTGAACGGCACCATACCGGCAGGAACCAGGAGCAGCGTCGGGTCCTCAGCGATCAGGCTGGCCGAGGGCACGACCTTGTGCCCACGCTCCTCGAAGAAGCGCAGGAAGCGGCGGGCTATCTCTGCCGACTCCATTGTGGCCATCCTTTGCTGGGTAGTCAGTTGTCGATTTCAGCGTTGTCGAGCCCGAAGCGCGCCCGCAACTGGGTTTCGCGCTCGGCGGCCTCGCCGAGCGCGTCAGAGGTAAAGTCTCTCACCCGCGCGAGCATCCCCGCCGCGCCGTCGGCCGTGCGCCGGACGACGTGGTTCGGGTGCAGCGCCTGCAGCCTGCGCATCACCCAGAAGGCGAGGAACGCGCCGAGCGAGAGGTAGAACAGCCGTCTGATCAACGGGACCGCCTCGCCTTGGGCGGTCTGCGGGCCTCGATGGCGCGCCGCACGCCGTAGCCGAGCGACGACACCTTGATCAACGGGCCGGTGAAGATGGTCTGCGTCACCGCGCTGAGCTTGGCGGCGTGGGCGCTGACCTGCTTGACGTCCTGGGCGATGGCCTCGACCACGACCAGTTGCCTGTTGGTCTCGTTGACCGTGACGCTCACGTCGTCGAGCAGCGGCGCCAGGCGGTTGTTCAGGTCGGAGACCGCCTTGGTCGTCTCGGTGAGCAGCCTGGCGAGCTTGACGAGCACCATGGCGAGAACGCAGACCAGCACGATCCATCCCGTGGCGGCGATCAGCCCGGCGACCTCTCCAGCGGTAAGCATCCGCTCATCTCCCTCGTACGCTGGGCCGGAACGGCATGAACCCTATCGCGTCCGGGCGACAACCCTGGTGAGGAAAACGGGCCCGAACCGGCATCGAGGTCGCCTCCGGACACTTCCGTGACCGGCCGCATGAGCACACGCGCCGCTCCGACCAGGGGTTGCGCGGCCGGCTCAGCTCTCGGGGACGCGGGCGAAGGCGCGTACGGGAACCCGCGCGACGCCCGCGAGACGCGCGGGCGCGGCCGTGAACAGGGCGCCGGTCGGCGGGAGCCGGTCGAGCCCGGTCAGCCGCTCGACGACCGGCACGCCCGCCTCCAGCAGCGCGTCGAGGGCCGGGCTGCCCTCGTGCGCGGCGTCGTCGAGCGCGTCGGCGTCGGTGCCGACCAGGGCGACGCCGTGCTCGACCAGCCACGCGGCGGCCGCCGCGGTGAGCTGCCGGCCCTCGCGCGCCCCGGTGTGCAGCAGCACGGCCCTCCCGCGTACGTCGAAAGCGGCCAGCGCGCCCACGCCGACGGTCCGCCCCTCGGCCCCCGTCACGCGCACCACCACGGCGGGCAGGTCGGCGACGCGCGAGAGCGGAAGCGCGGCCAGGTCGCCGCCGGGCGCCACCAGGTACGTGCCGCCCTCGTGGGGCAGCTGGTCGAGCTCGGCCAGCGTTCCCCCGGCGCCGGGCGCGGCCGCGGCGGCGCGGTCGGACGGGCCGCCGCGGGTGCCCTTGTGCGGCTCGGCGAAGATCTCGACGCCGCTCAGCTCGACCGCGTCGGTCATCAGCAGGCCGAGCGAGGCCACGAACAGCGCGGCGATCTCGTCCTCGGTGGCGTCGGGACCCGGCAGGTCGACGCGGAAGCCGTGGACGGTGAGGTCGCCGCCGTTGCCGAAGGTGATGGAGGCGTCGAAGGCGGCGCGGTAATCGGTCATGGTGGCGATCAATCCAGCGGGCGGGGCGGTCAGGAGCCGCGCAGGAAGTCGCGGATCCGGGTCCAGCGGTCGGCCACGGGGGCCTCGGCGCCGTGTCTGGTGGGCTCGTAGTAGCGGCGCTCGCGCACCTGCTCGGGCGCGTAGTCCTGGCGCACGAGCCCGTGGTCGAAGTCGTGCGGGTAC
Source organism: Nonomuraea sp. WAC 01424 (assembly GCF_003947315.1). Classification (NCBI taxonomy): domain Bacteria; kingdom Bacillati; phylum Actinomycetota; class Actinomycetes; order Streptosporangiales; family Streptosporangiaceae; genus Nonomuraea; species Nonomuraea sp. WAC 01424. The sequence continues at coordinate 495,588 of NZ_QHHZ01000005.1, read as the reverse complement.
TTGTAGCCGTCGCCGTGGCCGAGCTTGGCCGCGCCGGGGTAGTGGGCGTCGCGCAGGTGGCCGGGGACCTGGCCGATCAGGCCCTTGCGCACGTCGCCGACCGCGGCGCCGATGGCCTTGACGACCGCGTTGGACTTGGGCGCCATCGCGCAGTGGATGACGGCGTGGGCCAGGTTGATCTGGCCTTCGGGCAGCCCGATGAGCTGCACCGCCTGGGCCACGGCCACCGCCGTCTGCAGGCAGGTGGGGTCGGCCATGCCGACGTCCTCGGAGGCGAAGATGACGATGCGGCGGGCGATGAAGCGCGGGTCCTCGCCGGCCTCGATCATGCGGGCGAGGTAGTGGAGCGCCGCGTCGGCGTCGGAGCCGCGCATCGACTTGATGAACGCGCTGATCACGTCGTAGTGCTGGTCGCCCTGGCGGTCGTAGCGCACGGCCGCCTTGTCGGCGGCCTTCTCCACGACCTCGACGGTGATGTCGTCGGCCAGCAGGGCGGCGGCCTCCAGGTAGGTCAGCGACCTGCGCGCATCGCCGCCGGCCAGGCGTACCAGGTGGTCGAGGGCCTCGGGCGCGAGGGTGGCACGGCCGCCCAGGCCGCGCGGCTCGGACACCGCGCGTTCCAGGACCGCGCGTACGTCGTCGTCGGACAGCGACTCCAGCGTGAGCAGCAGCGAGCGCGACAACAGCGGCGAGATGACCGAGAAGGACGGGTTTTCGGTGGTAGCGCCGATGAACGTGACCCAGCGGTTCTCCACCGCCGGGAGCAGCGCGTCCTGCTGGGCCTTGTTGAAGCGGTGGACCTCGTCGACGAACAGCACGGTCTGGCGGCCGCTCATGCCCAGCTCGCGGCGGGCGTTGTCGATGGCGGCACGGACGTCCTTGACACCGGCGGAGACGGCGGAGATCTCGACGAAGCGGCGTTTGGTGACGTTGGAGACCACGTAGGCCAGGGTCGTCTTGCCGGTGCCGGGCGGGCCCCACAGGAACAGCGACATGGGGGCCTCGCTCTCGACCAGCCGCCGCAGCGGGGTGCCGGAGCCCAGCAGGTGTCGCTGGCCGATCACCTCGTCGAGGGTGCGCGGGCGCATCCGCACCGCGAGGGGCTGCGGGGTGGCCTCCTCAGCCGCCGAATCGAACAGGCTATCCACAACGCGAGATTACACGCCGTGCAGGGGCGTCATGCCCGCCGAGGCCCATACGGCCCTGGCCCCGGAGTCGCCCGCGCGGAAGCAGAAGTAGCCCGCCACGGCGGCCAGGACGACCGTCAGCGCCGACAGGACGACCGTGACGGGCCTGCCGAACCGGTCGGAGGTGAGCGAGCCGCGTCCGGGGGTGGTGGCGTACACGAGGACCAGGGTGACGGCGGCCAGGCCGGCTGCCGACAACAGCAGCGGGCTCGCGTAGCTCTCGTGCGCGGCGACGCGGGCGCCGAGCGGGCCCTCGACCTCGGCGAAGCGGGCCCGTTTCAGGCTCTCTCCGCTCTCCTTGGCCGCGAACACCGTCACGGGCGCGGCGCCGGCGAGCAGCACCACCGCCCACGCCGCCGGCGTCCGTACGCGGGGCACCAGCGCGTACGCCGCCGCCGCGAGGACGAGCAGCGGCGTCAGCACCACGGCGAAATGGACGATCAGCGGATGGGCCGGCAAACCGAGGATCTGATCGAACACGGTCACTCCTTAAGGGGCCTCACCAGGACTACGAATCCCCGCGCGAAAAGGTTCTTGATCACACTTGCCCCAGTCAACGGCTTTCGTCACTTACGCCCGGCACATATCGGAGGCCGGTAGCATTCGCGGAGTTGTTTGGTCATGTGTCGGCAAAGATGAAGGAGACAACCGGTGAGCGGCGACGACCGCCAGAGCGAGCTGGCTCGGGAGCACAAGGAGCGGCAGGCGAAGCGCGCGGCCGAGCAGACCGCCAAAGCCAGGCGGAACACCTTCATCGGCGCGGGCGTGGCCGTCGTGGTGGTGGCGGGCGGCGTCTTCGCCGCGACCACCCTGATGGGCGACGACGACAAGACCGCCGCGGCGGCGAGCACGCCCACGCCCTCCGCCAGCACCAGCTCCCCCGCGCCGACGGCGCTGCCGAGCACCGCGCCGCCGAAGAACGCGAGCAAGGTGTCGTGCACGTACAAGCGTGACGACTCCGCGCCCAACAAGTTCGTCGGCCTGCCGGGCAAGCGGCCCAACCTGAAGCTCAAGACGATGACCGTGAGCACCAACCACGGCGACATCGTGATCGACGTCGACGCGAACGCGACCCCGTGCTCGGTCAACTCGATGGCGTTCCTGGCCAGGAAGGGCTTCTACAACGACACCAAGTGCCACCGCCTGGCGACGCCGGAGACGGCCGGCCTGTTCCTGCTCCAGTGCGGCGACCCGCAGGCCAAGGCCGACGGCAGGAACCCGACCGACGGCCAGGGCACGGCCGGCTACGTGTACGGCGACGAGGCCGCCGGCGGCATGTCCTACACCAAGGGCGTGGTGTTCCTGACCCAGCCCGACGGCGCCGCGGGGCAGAACAGCAGCCAGTTCGCCATCTCGCTGTCGGACGAGAACGGCCAGCTCGAACCGCAGTACTCGGTGCTCGGCATGGTCCGCTCGGGCCTGGAGATCATCGAGAAGGTCGCCAAGGACGGCGTCATCGTCAACGGCGACGACATCGTGGGCGACGGCGGCTCGACCGCCCCCAAGACCCCGATCATCATCAAGCGCGTCACCGTGAAGTAGCGGCCGGCACGACGACGGCGGGCGCCCCCGGGGAAGGGGCGCCCGCCGTCGTCATGTCCGGGTCAGGCCTCGTTCTTGAGCTGAGCCTCGTTCTTGGACTGGGCCTCGCTCTTGGGCTGGGCGTCGACGCCCGCCTCCTTGCGCTGGTCGGCCGTGATCGGCGTGGGCGCGCCGGTCAGCGGGTCGAAGCCGGAGGCGGTCTTCGGGAACGCGATCACGTCGCGGATCGAGTCGCCGTCGGACAGCAGCATGCAGATCCGGTCCCAGCCGTAGGCGATGCCGCCGTGCGGGGGCGGGCCGTACTTGAACGCCTCCAGCAGGAAGCCGAACTTGCTCTCGGCCTCCTCCTTGGAGATGCCGAGCACGTCGAAGACCCGCTGCTGCATCTCGGCCCGGTGGATACGGATCGAGCCGCCGCCGATCTCCATGCCGTTGCAGACCATGTCGTAGGCGTAGGCCAGAGCCTCGGCCGGGTGGTCCTGGAAGTTGTCGGCCCACTCCGGCTTGGGGCCGGTGAAGGGGTGGTGCACGGCCGTCCAGCCGCCCTCGCCGTCCTCCTCGAACATGGGGGCGTCGACCACCCACAGGAACGACCACTGCGACTCGTCGATCAGGCCGCAGCGGCGGCCGATCTCCAGCCGGGCCGCGCCCAGCAGGTCACGCGAGGCGCCGCGGGCGCCGGCGGCGAAGAAGATCGCGTCGCCGGGGGCGGCGCCGACCTTGGCCGCCAGGCCGGACAGCTCCTCCTCCGACAGGTTCTTGGCGACCGGGCCGCCGAGGGTGCCGTCCTCCTGGACCAGCACGTACGCCAGGCCCTTGGCGCCGCGGCTGCGCGCCCACTCCTGCCAGCCGTCGAGCTCCTTGCGGGTCTGCGAGGCGCCGCCCGGCATGACCACGGCGCCGACGTAGTCGGCCTGGAAGACGCGGAAGGAGGTGGCGGAGAAGTAGTCGGTCATCTCGACGAGCTCCTGGCCGAAGCGCAGGTCGGGCTTGTCGGAGCCGTAGCGGGCCATGGCATCGGCGTAGGTCATGCGCGGCAGCGGCATGGGGATCTCGTAGCCGAGGATCTCCCGCCACAGCCGGCCGACCAGCTTCTCGCCGACCTCGATGACGTCCTCCTGGTCGACGAAGGACATCTCGACGTCGATCTGGGTGAACTCGGGCTGGCGGTCGGCCCGCAGGTCCTCGTCGCGGTAGCACTTGGCGAGCTGGTAGTAGCGCTCCAGGCCGGCGACCTGGAGCAGCTGCTTGAACAGCTGGGGCGACTGCGGCAGGGCGTACCAGTTGCCGGGCTGCAGGCGGACCGGCACCAGGAAGTCGCGCGCGCCCTCGGGAGTGGAACGGGTCAGCGTCGGGGTCTCGACGTAGACGAAGCCGAGCTCGTGCATCACCTCGTTGGCCAGGTAGGTGGCCTTGGAACGGGTGCGCATGGCGCTGGCGACCTGCTGGCGGCGGATGTCGAGGTAGCGGTACTTGAGCCGGGCCTCCTCCGACACGCCCACGTTGCCCTCGATGGGGAACGGCAACGGCGCGGACTCGCTCAGCACCTCGACCCGCTCGGCCACGACCTCGATCGCGCCAGTGGGCAGCTCGGGGTTCTCGTTGCCCTCCGGGCGCACCCTGACCTGGCCGACGACCTTCACGCAGTATTCGGCGCGCAGGTCGTGGGCGTGGTCCTCCTCGCGGAAGACCACCTGCGCCGAGCCGGAGGCGTCGCGCAGGTCGATGAAGACAACGCCGCCGTGGTCACGGCGGCGGGCCACCCATCCTGCGAGCGTCACCTGCTGCCCGGCGTGCTCCTCACGGAGCGACCCGGCCGTATGCGTGCGGATCACTGCACTTTCCCTTTCAAAACGTCGGCGACCTGGGCCAGCGGCACCTCGGTCTGTTCAGCGGTGGTCAGGTCCTTCAGTTGCACGGCCTCGGCCGCGAGGTCACGCTCGCCCAGGATCAGCGCGAACCGGGCGCCGGAACGGTCCGCGCCCTTCATCGCGCCCTTGAGCCCCTTGCCGCCGAAGGCCATGTCGGCGCTGATGCCCGCCTCGCGCAGCTCGGAGAGGAGCAGGAACATGCGGCGGCGGGCGTCGTCACCCAGCGGGACACCGTACACCTGCACGCGGCCCGGCGCGGCCTCGTCGACCAGGCCCTCGGCCTCCATCGCCAGGTACGTGCGGTCGACGCCGAGCGCCCAGCCGACGCTGGGCAGCGGCGGGCCGCCCAGCATCTCGCTGAGCCCGTCGTAGCGGCCTCCGCCGCCGACGGCCGACTGGGAGCCGAGCCCGCCGTGCACGAACTCGAACGTGGTGCGCGTGTAGTAGTCGAGCCCGCGCACCAGCCGCGGGTCGTCCTCGAACACCACGCCCGAGGCGGTCAGCAGCGAGCGGACCTCCTCGTGGTAGCTCTTGCAGGCCGCGCACAGGTGGTCGACCACCAGCGGCGCGCCGGTGAGCTGGGCCTGCACCTCGGGCCGCTTGTCGTCGAGCACCCGCAGCGGGTTGATCTCGATGCGGGCCCTGGTGTCCTCGTCGAGGTCGAGCCCGCGCAGGAACTCCTGCAGCGCGGCCCGGTAGGCGGGCCGGCAGTTCTTGTCGCCGAGCGAGTTGACCAGCAGCCTGACCTGCCTGAGCCCGAGCGAGGCGAAACCGCGCGCGCCGAGCACGATCAGCTCGGCGTCGAGCGCCGGGTCCTCGGAGCCGAGGGCCTCGGCCCCGACCTGCCAGAAGTGGCGGTAGCGGCCCTTCTGGGCACGCTCGTAGCGGAACTGGCTGCCGGAGTACCACAGTTTGACCGGGAGCTGGCCGGTGTGGAGGTTGTGCTGGAGCACGGCGCGCACGACCGAGGCGGTGCCCTCGGGGCGCAGGGTCAGCGACCTGCCCGCCCTGTCGGGGAAGGTGTACATCTCCTTGGAGACCACGTCGGTGGACTCGCCCACGCCCCGCTTGAACAGCTCGGTGTCCTCGAAGACGGGGGTCTCGACGTAGCCGTAGCCAGCCACCCTCAGGGGCGCGACCAGCGCCTCGCGCACGGCCAGCACGCGCTCGGTGCGCGGCGGCAGCCAGTCGAAGGTGCCTTTCGGTGCTTGGAAGCTCATTAGATCCCTCGTGTGGGACCGGCCTGCGGCGCCGCTTCCTTCAGGTACGGGTTGGTAGCGCGCTCGCGGCCGATCGTGGTCTGTGGTCCGTGGCCCGGCAGGACGACCGTATCGTCAGGCAGCGGCAGGCACTTGGTGGCCAGGCTGCTCAGGAGGGTCGCGTAGTCGCCGCCGGGAAGGTCGGAACGGCCGATGGAGCCGGCGAACAGCAGGTCGCCCGAGAACATGATCTCGTCGTCGGGCAGCCGGAAGCTCACCGACCCCCTGGTATGGCCGGGCGTGTGGTCGACCACGAGATCGAGGCCCGCCAGGCTGAGCTCCGCGCCGTCGGACAGCTCGCGCACGTCGTCGGGCTCGCTCAGCCTGATGTCGCCGAACAGCGAGACGCCGCCGCCCCAGCCGGCGGAGGGGTCGCTCAGCAGGTGGCGGTCGTCGGGGTGGATCCACGCGGGGACGTCGCGCGCGCCGCAGACCGGGGCGACCGACCACACGTGGTCGAGGTGGCCGTGCGTGAGCAGCACCGCGACCGGCTTGAGCCGGTGCTCGCGCAGCAGCTCGTCGACGCCTCCGGCCGCGTCCTGGCCCGGATCGACGATCACGCAGGCCGCCGAGGCCGCGGGCGCGACGACGTAACAATTGGTCTGGAGGGCCCCTGCGGGGAAGCCTGCGATGAGCATCTGCCTCAGGTGATCTCGTCGAAAAGCCAATGGGAATGTAACCGAAGGGTACCGGTGCGGGTCGCCGGGCTGCGAATCATTACCCATTGGCCGATACGATTCGCCCACCTCAGTTGATTGACTATGGGAGGCAAAGCGGTGGCCACGGGCAAGGACCGGCAGAAGCAGCTGGCACGTGAGCACTACGAGCGGCAGATGCAGCGCCGCATCGAGCGCGAGCAGAAGGCCAAGCGCACCGCGATCATCGGCTCCACGGTCGGCGTGGTCGTCGTGGTGGGTGGCGTCGTGGCGGCGGTCGCGCTGCTCGGCGGCGGCGGCTCGCAGACCGAGGCGACCGCCTCGCCCTCGGCCTCGGCGCCGCAGGACACCGCCTCGGCCCAGGCCAGCACGGGGCCGAAGCCGTACAACGCGGCGGCCGGCACGTGCGACTACGTCAAGGAGGCGGGCGGCGGCCAGGCCAAGGACGTCGGCATGCCCCCGGCCGAGGTCAAGACCGAGCCGGCCAAGAAGGCGATGACGCTCAAGACCAACCTGGGCGACATCGTGGTCGAGCTCGACAACGCCAAGGCGCCGTGCACGACCAACTCGCTGGCCTTCCTGGCCGCCAAGAAGTTCTACGACGGCAGCAAGTGCCACCGTCTCGGCAGCGACAAGTTCCCGATGCTGCAGTGCGGCGACCCGACGGCCAAGGCCGACGGCAAGAGCCAGGACGGCGCGGGCGGCCCCGGCTACGTGATGGCCGAGGAGAACCTGGAAGGGGCCACGTACAAGCGGGGCACGATGGCGATGGCGAAGACCTCGGCGCCGGGCAGCACGGGGAGCCAGTTCTTCCTCGTTTACGGCGATCTCGGACTCACCCCGGATTACACGCCGGTGGGTACGATCACCAAGGGGCTCGACATCCTGGACAAGGTGAACAAAGCGGGCATCATCGCGGACATGGGAGATGGGACCGGGGCACCGAAGCAAACCCTCGAAATCAAAGGCGTGACAATCGCCGGCAAGAGCTGACGTAATACAAACTAGGGACGAAGTAGTCCCGAAGGGTCTGATGGATAGTGCGGGAGGACACGGTGAGCACCGACCCGTGGGGCCGGGTAGACGACGACGGCACCGTCTACGTGCGTACGGCTGAGGGAGAGCGAGCCGTCGGCTCCTGGCAGGCCGGTGAACCCGAAGAGGCACTGGCCTACTTCCATCGCAAGTACGACGAGCTGTCCGGCCAGGTACAGCTTCTCGAACAGCGGGTCAAGGGCACCGACCTGGCCCCCGCGCAGGCCGAGGCGAGCATCGCCAAGCTGCGCGAGCACGACGCCGACGCCCACGCCGTGGGCGACCTGGCGGCGCTGACGGCCCGTCTCGACGGCCTGACCGAGCTGGTCGGCCATCGTCGCGAGGAGGTCAAGGCTGCCCGCGACCAGGCGCGCGTCGAGGCCAGGGGCGTCAAGGAACGTATCGTCGCCGAGGCCGAGCGCATCGCCGACGAGACCACCCATTGGAAGTCGGGCGGTGAGCGGCTGCGCCAGCTCGTGGAGGAGTGGAAGGCCGCCGACCGCATCGACCGGGTCACCGAGGCCGCGCTGTGGAAGCGCCTGTCGGCCGCCCGCACGTCGTTCGCCAAGCGCCGCAAGCAGTACTTCGCGGGCCTGGACGAGCAGCGCGAGGGCGTACGTTCGGCCAAGGAGCGCATCGTCGCCGAGGCCGAGGCCATCGCGGACTCGACCGACTGGGGCACGACGGCGGCGATCTACCGCGAGCTGATGCAGCAGTGGAAGACCGCCGGGCGCGCCTCGCGCGAGGTCGAGGACGAGCTGTGGGGCCGCTTCAAGGCCGCCCAGGACCAGTTCTTCCAGGCCCGTTCGGCGGTCTTCGCCGAGCGCGACGCCTCGCTCGCGGCCAACGCCGAGGTCAAGGAGGAACTGCTGGCCGAGGCCGAGAAGATCCTCCCGATCACCGACGTGCGCACGGCCAGGGCCGCGCTGCGGCACATCCTGGAGCGCTGGGAGGCCGCCGGCCCGGTCCCGCGTGAGCAGCGCGACCGGCTCGAAGGCGGGCTGCGCAAGGTCGACGAGGCCGTGCGCAAGGCCGAGGACGCCGAGTGGAAGCGCTCCAACCCCGAGGCCAGGGCGCGTGCCCAGAGCACGGTCGACCAGCTCCGCACCTCCATCGAGCAGTTGGAGAAGCGGCTGGCCAAGGCGCAGGCCGCCGGCCGGGCCAAGGACGTCAAGGAGGCCGAGGAGGCGCTGGTCGCCCGTCGTTCGTGGCTGGAGGAGGCCGAGCGCACGCTGACCGAGTTCAGCTGAACCGATCTTCGGAGGGCGGCCGGGGTCCTAGGCTGACCGCATGGACCCCGTCAGCGTCGCGCGCGCCCTCGTGGACGAGCTGTTCCCCGGCGCCCTGTACGCCTTCGTCGGCGGCAGCGTGCTCACCGAGCGCCGCACCAGCACCTCCGACCTCGACGTGGTGGTGGTGCTCGACGGCCTGGCCGTGCCGTACCGGGAGTCCCTGCGCTGGCACGGCTGGCCGGTCGAGCTCTACGTGCACAGCGAGACCAGCCTCAACGCCTACGTCGACCGCGACCTGGCCGAGCGCAAGCCGGGCGTGGCCCGTATGTGCGCCGACGGCGCGGTGCTGGTCGACCGTACCGGCGGCCGGGCCAGCGACCTGCAGACGGCGCTCGGCGAACGCCTGGCCGCCGGTCCCGGCGACCTGGCCGGCACGCGCGCCGAACGCGCCCGCTACGGTCTGTCCGACCTGCTGGACGACCTGGCGGGCGCGACCGACCCCGGCGAGCAGCTGTTCATCCGCTGGCAGGTGGTCCAGGAGACCGCCAGGCTGGCGCTCGACGTGGGCGGCAGGTGGCGGGGCAACGGCAAGTGGCTGCTGCGCGAGCTGCGTGAGCACGACCCGGCGCTGGCCGACGACCTCCTGACGGCCCACTCCGACCCGGCGCTCCTGACCACGGTGGCCCTGGGCGTCCTGGAACGGGCGGGAGGGCGCCTGTGGGAGGGTTACCGGGCCGAGGGGGACTCCTTCCACCTCCCCCTGCGTCACATCGCCTCAGACGCGCTCTCAGGCGACACGGCGCAGAGCGCGGGCATGCGCAGGATGGCCGCGATCAGCGGCGCCACGGCCGGGTCGGCGAACCTGTGGATGGGCCAGACGCACGTCGCGCCCGCCACCCGCTCCTCCGACCACCACCACGGCGCCTCCGAGACCGCCATCTACGTCGTCAGCGGCAGCCCGCGCTTCGTCTTCCTCCAGGACGGCCGCGAGCGGCGCATCGAGGCGGCCCCCGGCGACTACGTCTACGTGCCGCCCTACACCCCGCACCGGGAGGAGAACCCCGACATCGAGCGGGAGGCGGTCGTCGTGATCGCGCGCAGCACCCAGGAGGCGATCGTGGTCAACCTGCCGGACCTGAAGGGCTGAACGTCAGCCGCTCGCGCCGCTCACCCGGTAGACGTCGAAGACGCCCTGGATGCCGCGTACGGCCTTGAGCACGTGGCCCAGGTGTTTGGGGTCGCCCATCTCGAAGGTGAACTTGCTGATCGCCACCCGGTCGCGCGAGGTCGTCACGGAGGCGCTGAGGATGTTGACGTGCTGGTCGGACAGAGTGCGGGTGACGTCGGAGAGCAGGCGCGGACGGTCGAGCGCCTCGACCTGGATCGCCACCAGGAAGACGCTGTCGTCGCTCGGCGACCAGCTCACCTCGACCAGCCGGTCGGGCTGCTCCCTGAGCTGCTGCACGTTGGTGCAGTCGGCGCGGTGGACGGACACGCCGTGGCCACGGGTGACGAATCCGACGATCTCGTCGCCGGGCACCGGGGTGCAGCACCTGGACAGGCGTACCCACACGTCGGCGTCGCCCGCCACGACCACGCCCGCGCCGCCGCCGCGGGGGCGGCCGCGCAGCCGGGTCGGCAGGGACGTCTCGGCGATGTCCTCCTCGGCGCTCTCCACGCCGCCGATCGAGGCCACGAGCTTCTGCACGACCGCCTGCGCGGCGATGTGCCCCTCCCCCACGGCGGCGTAGAGCGCCGACACGTCGGGATAACGCAGGTCGCGGGCCAGCGCCAGCAGCGACTCGCCGGACATCAGGCGCTGCAGCGGCAGGCCCTGCTTGCGCATGGCCCGGCCGATGGCCTCCTTGCCCGCCTCGATCGCGGTCTCGCGCCGCTCCTTGGAGAACCACTGCCGGATCTTGTTACGGGCCCGGCCGGACTTGACGAACTTCAGCCAGTCGCGCGAGGGCCCGGCGTCGGGCGACTTGGAGGTGAAGATCTCGACCGTGTCGCCGTTGCCGAGCCGTGACTCCAGCGGCACCAGCCGGCCGTTGACCCGCGCGCCGATGCAGCGGTGGCCGACCTCGGTGTGGACGGCGTAGGCGAAGTCGACCGGGGTGCCGCCCTCGGGCAGGGCGATGACCTGGCCCTTCGGGGTGAAGACGTAGACCTCGGAGACCGACAGGTCGAACCGCAGCGACTCCAGGAACTCCCCCGGGTCGGCGGTCTCCTTCTGCCAGTCGAGGAGCTGGCGCAGCCAGGCCATGTCGCTGCCCGGCTTGACCTTGCCGGTCGGGCCCGGCGCGCCGACCTCCTCCTTGTACTTCCAGTGGGCGGCCACGCCGTACTCGGCCCTGTGGTGCATCGCGTGGGTACGGATCTGCAGCTCGACCGGCTTGCCCTCGGGACCGATCACCGTGGTGTGCAGCGACTGGTACATGTTGAACTTGGGCATCGCGATGTAGTCCTTGAACCGGCCGGGGACCGGGTTCCAGCGCGCGTGGATCGTGCCCAGCGCCGCGTAGCAGTCGCGCACGCTGTCGACAAGGACCCGGATGCCCACCAGGTCGTAGATGTCGTCGAAGGCGACGTCGCGGGCGATCATCTTCTGGTAGACCGAGTAGTAGTGCTTGGGCCGGCCCTTGACCACCGCGCGGATCTTCGCCTCGCGCAGGTCGCCGGAGACCTTCTCGATGACCTCCTGGAGGAACAGGTCGCGCCGCGGCGCTCGCTCGGACACCATGCGCGCGATCTCGTCGTAGCGCTTGGGGTAGAGCATCGCGAAGGCGAGGTCCTCCAGCTCCCACTTGATCGTGTTCATGCCCAGCCGGTGGGCCAGCGGCGCGAAGATCTCCAGCGTCTCGCGCGACTTCTGGTGGCGCTTGTGCTCGGGCAGGTAGCGCATGGTGCGCATGTTGTGGAGCCGGTCGGCGAGCTTGATGATGAGCACGCGGATGTCGCGCGACATCGCCACGACCATCTTGCGCACGGTCTCGGCCTGCGCCGCGTCGCCGAACTTGACCTTGTCGAGCTTGGTGACGCCGTCGACCAGCGAGCCGATCGTGTCGCCGAAGTCGGCCCGCAGCTCGTCGAGGCTGTAGGCGGTGTCCTCGACGGTGTCGTGCAGCAGCGCGGCGCACAGCGTCTCGTCGTCGGTGCCCAGCTCGGCCAGGATCGTCGCCACGGCCAGCGGGTGGGTGATGTAGGGGTCGCCGGACTTCCGCTTCTGGTCGCGGTGGTGGTAGGCGGCGACGTCGTAGGAGCGCTCGATCAGGCGCAGGTCGGCCTTGGGGTGGGTGGCCCGGACCGTGCGGAACAGCGGCTCCAGCACCGGATTCATGGCCCCACCCCCAAACCGTCGTCGACGCACCGCAGGAACGCCGGGCGCCTCGGCATTACCAGCGTCGGTTACGTCGGGCACGACCACATCACGGGGCACTCAGACTCCTCACGTTCGAGTCCAGATCCCCCCAGTGTATCCAGGTGGCGAACCCGGACTTGCTCGGCCCGCTCTCAGACGATCACCAGGGAGTGCAGGTCGACCTCCGGCAGGCGCTCGCGTCCCTTGAGGAAGGCCAGCTCCATCAGCACCGCGATGCCGACCACGTGGCCGCCGGCCCGTTCGACGAGATCGATCGTGGCCCTCGCGGTGCCGCCGGTCGCCAGCACGTCGTCCACGATGAGCACCCGGTCGCCCGGCTTGAACGCGTCACGGTGCACCTCGATGGTGGCCGAGCCGTACTCCAGGTCGTAGGACTCCTCCAGCGTCGCCGCCGGCAGCTTGCCCTTCTTGCGCACCGGTACGAACCCCGCCGCCGCCCGGTAGGCCACCGGGGCGGCCAGGATGAAGCCTCTGGCCTCGATCCCGACGATCTTGTCCACCTCGGCGAGCCCGGCCAGCTCGTCCACCACGGCGGCCATCGCGACCGGGTCGCCGAGCAGCGGGGTGATGTCCTTGAACAGCACACCCGGCTGGGGGTAGTCGGGCACGTCCCTGATCCGGTCAAGGATCAACTGGCTGAGCTCGCTCATCGTGTCTTCCGTCGCCTTCCTCATGGATGCCGCGCTCCATGATGGCCTACTCCGGCCCCTCCTCGAACCGGGCGTACGTCTCGGAAGCCCTGTGACGCGCCTCAGACGCCCGCCCCGGGCCAGGGCGCCCCGATGGCCCGGCGACGTCCCCGAACGCCGCAGAGGGCCCCTGAACGCGACGGCGCCCCCACCCGTGGACGGGTGGGGGCGCCGGTGGGCCGTGCGGGCTCAGCCCTTCGCTACCGCTGCGCTTTTGGAACCCTTCGCCCCCTTGCCGGAGGTGGAGGCGAGGCGGCGGGCGATGGCCTGGTACTTCGGCTCCCGCTCCTTGAGCGTGACCAGCATCGGCGTGGCCACGCACAGCGAGGAGTAGGTACCGACGATCATGCCGACGAACAGCGCCAGCGACAGGTCCTTCAGCGTGCCCGCGCCGAGCAGCGTGGTGCCGATGAACAGGATGGCCGCCACCGGCAGGATCGCGACCAGCGAGGTGTTCAGCGACCTGATCAGCGTGTGGTTGAGCGCGTTGTTGGCCGCCATCGAGTACGTCATCTTGGAGGTCGTGCCCAGCTTGGCCGTGACCTCCTTGATCATGTCGAACACGACGACCGCGTCGTAGAGCGAGTAACCGAGGATGGTCAGGAAGCCCAGCAGGGTCGCCGGGGTGACCTCGAAGCCCGACCAGGCGTAGACGCCGGCCGTGATGACGAGGTCGTGGATGAGCGCGACGATCGCCGACAGGGCCATCTTCGGCTCGAACGCCATCGACAGGTACAGGATGATCGCGAGCATGAAGACGCCCAGGCCGATCCAGGCCTTCTGGGAGACCTCGCCGCCCCAGGACGCGCCGATCGACTGGACGCTGACGTCCTTGACCGGGACCTTGTAGTCCTTGGCGATCGTGGTCTGCATCTGGTTGAGCGTCGACTCCGTCAGGGTCTCGGTGGTGACCCGCCAGTTGTCACGGGCCCGCTGCACGATCACCTGGTGGGCGCCCTGCGAGCGGAAGTCCTCGCGGACCTCCTCGACGGTGCCGGCCGTCGCCGGGAAGGTGAAGACCGTGCCGCCCTTGAACTCCACGCCCAGGTTGAGCCCGTTGAAGAGGATGCCTGCGAGCGAGACGAGCAGCAGGAGGCCGGACAGGCTGTACCAGAGCCTCCACTTGCCGACGAAGTCGACGTCGATCTCGCCGCGGTAGAGGCGACGCCCCAGTCCCATGTCAGGCCTCCTGCGGAGTGGTCGTGCGGGCCGGCTCGGTGCTCATGCGCTCGGCGTCGAGACCGGACAGCGGGTGCCCCTTGGCGAAGAACTTCAGCCTCGCCAGCAGGGCGATGAACGGCTTGGTGAACAGGAACACCACCACGATGTCGATCAGCGTGGTCAGGCCCATCGCGAAGGCGAACCCGGCCACACCGCCCACCGCCAGGAAGTACAGCACGATCGCGGCGATGAACATGACGGCGTCGGCGATCAGGATCGTGCGCCGGGCACGGACCCAGGCCACCTCGACGGCCGCCCGAAGCGTCCGCCGGCCTTCCTTCATCTCATCACGTATGCGTTCGAAATACACGATGAAGGAGTCGGCGGTGATGCCGATCGAGACCACCAGGCCGATGATGTGCGGCAGCGAGAGCCGGAAGCCGGCGTTGTGGCCGAGCACGACCACCGCCGTGTACGTCAGGATCGAGGCCACGACGAGGCTCAGCACCGCGACGAGGCCGAGGCCCCGGTAGTACAGCAGCGAGTAGAGCACCACCAGGCCGAGGCCGATGATGCCGGCGATCAGGCCGCCTTCGAGCTGGTCGGAGCCGAGCGTCGACGACACGGTGTCGATCGAGCTGCGCTGGAACTTCAGCGGAAGGGCGCCGTACTTGAGCTGGTCGGCCAGCTGGGTGGAGGTGACCTGGTCGAAGCCGCCGGTGATCTCGGCGCGACCGCCGGGGATCGGGCTGATGATGTTGGGCGCCGTGATGACCACGCCGTCGAGGACGACCGCGACCTTGTTCCGCGGCTCCTGGGCGTTGTAGGCGGTGGTGGTGAGCTTGCTCCACTCGCCCGCGCCCTTGCTCTTGAAGTCGAGCTGGACGATCCACTCCACGGTGCCCTGGCGCACGCCCGCCGAGGCGGTGTCGATGTCGGTGCCGACAACCTTGGCGACGTCGAGGACGTACTTGGCGCTGCCGTCGCTCTCGCAGGCCGCGTACTGCTTGTTCGGGTCGTCCTGGACGCCCTGGCCGCGGTTCTTGGGGTCGGCGCAGTCGAGCTTGTGGAACTGCTGCAGGACCGCCGGGTCGATGCCCTGGGTGTTGATGCCCGCGTTGGGGTCCTGGTTGGGCGGCGCCGTGGGCGGCGTGCTCGGAGCCGGCGTCGGCGTCGCGTTCTTGCCCTTGTTGTTCTGCTTCTGGCCGGTCTGGTCACGGCCGGTCCCGGTCTGCGTGGCCTCGGGCGTGGCGCCCGGCGTCGGCGCGGTCAGCGCGGACGACAGCGCCTTGCCCGTCGGGGACGCGCTCGGCGTGTTCACCGACTGCCTGCCGGACGGCCTGGCGGTCGAGGACGGCTTCGCGCTCGACGACGGCTGGGCCGACGGCGAGGCGCCCGGTGTGGGCGCCTCGGTGGACAGGTTCTGCGGGACCTGCGTGGCCTCCATGGCGAGCACCTGGCGGAAGCGCAGCTCCGCTGTGGTGGCGACCAGCTTGATGGCCTCGCTCTGTCCAACGCCCGGGATGGAGATGATGATGTTGTCGCCGGACTTGGCGACCTCCGCGTCGGAGATGCCGGTGCCGTTGACCCGGTCGCGGATGATGTTGACCGCGCGGTCGAGGATCTCTTCAGGCGGAGACTGACCGGTCTGGGTCACGGGTGACAGCGTCACCGTCGTTCCGCCGGCGAGGTCGAGTCCCAGCTTGGGCGTGAACGCCTTCTGCAGGAACATCGTCCCGCCCAGGGCGAGGATGAGCGCCAGCAGCACCAAGAGCGTGCGCCCTGGTCGGCTGTGGCGGCTGGTCGGTCGGGCCACTGGTCGTCGATTCTCTCAGATAGGGGTTTGTCGCAGAGCTTAGTCAGGACTGCTTGGTGCTGGAGTCCTGATCGCCGTTACGCTCCACAGGCGCGTCGGACTCCTTGGCGTCACTCTCGGCGATCGCGGTCTCGGCGACCGGCTCGTCGTCCACCGGGGCGTCACCGGGCTGGACGACACGACCGATCGCGGCCTTCACCCAGCGCGTCTCGATGCCGGGTGCGACCTCGAGCACGACGTCCTCGTTCTCCACCGCGACCACCGTGGCGAACAGGCCGGTCGTCGTCATGACGCGGGCGCCCGGGGTCAGGGAGTTCTGCATCTGTTGCGCTTCCTGCTGACGCTTGCGCTGCGGACGGATCAGCAGGAAGTAGAACACCACCACCAGAAGGATCAGCGGCAGGATACTTCCGAGTTGTCCCATGTCCATAGGGGCGACCTTCCATAGTCGTTCAAGAATTTGACGCTGGCCTCGCGCCGGAAATTCCGTTGCGTAGCTCTCGGGCCGCGCCGCTCAGCCCGTCAGCCTACACAGCCAGCCAAGCCACGGAGTGTAGGCCGTTGTTATGAAACGCGGCAACGAGGCAGCGATTCGGCGCGCGGGGAAGTTCCCAATTTGAAATGGTTGCAACCGTTTCGTGATCACGGCGAAACAGTGGCTCCGAACGCGTCCGGCGGTGGGGTCATACCCATATGTGTCCAGGCTGACGCGGTCGCGACCCGGCCGCGCGGGGTCCTGGCCAGCAGCCCCTGCCGGACGAGGAACGGCTCGGCCACCACCTCGACGGTCTCGGGCTCCTCCCCCACGGCGACGGCGAGCGTGGAAAGGCCGACGGGACCGCCGCCGAACTTGCGCAGCAGCACTCCGAGCACCGCCCGGTCGAGCCGGTCGAGCCCTTCGGCGTCGACTTCGTAAAGGTTGAGTGCGGCGGAGGCGATATCTCGGTCGATCGTCCCGTCGGCGCGCACGTCGGCGAAGTCGCGTACGCGGCGCAGCAGCCGGTTGGCGATGCGGGGCGTGCCGCGCGAGCGCCGGGCGATCTCGTGGGCCCCCTCCTCGGGCAGGGTGACGCCGAGCAGCCTGGACGACCGGTGGAGCACCTGCTCCAGCTCGCCGACCTCGTAGAAGTCCATGTGGGCGGTGAAGCCGAACCGGTCACGCAGCGGCGCGGGCAGCAGACCGGCCCGCGTGGTGGCCCCGACCAGGGTGAACGGCGCGATGTCGAGCGGGATCGCGGTCGCGCCGGGGCCCTTGCCCACGACGATGTCGACCCGGAAGTCCTCCATGGCCAGGTAGAGCATCTCCTCGGCGGGCCTGGCCATGCGGTGGATCTCGTCGATGAACAGCACCTCGCCCTCCGTCAGCGTGGACAGGATGGCGGCGAGGTCTCCGGCCCGTTCGAGGGCGGGGCCGGAGGTGATGCGGAGCGGCATGTTGAGCTCGGCCGCGATGATCATGGCCAGCGTGGTCTTGCCGAGGCCCGGCGAGCCGCTCATCAGCACGTGGTCGGGCGGACGCTGCCGGCGCAGGGCACTCTCCAGCACCAGGGAGAGCTGCTCGCGCACACGCCCCTGGCCGATGAACTCGCCCAGCCGCTTGGGCCGCAGCGCCGCCTCGATCTGAAGCTCGTCGCCGCCGGCGTCCGGCGAGACCAGCTCGCGCTCAAAGTCCATGGCCACCGCTCCTCACCTTGCGGGCGGGCGTCGTAGGGCGGGTCGTCGTGGGGCGGGTCGTCGTGGGGCGGGTCATCGGATGCTGAGGGATCGGAGGGCGGCCTTGAGCAGCGCGGCGACCTGGGGCTGGCGGCCGGCGGCGACCTCGGCCTCGGCCTCGGGCGCGACCCCGGCCACGGCCTCGTCGGCGTCCTTGCCGGAATAGCCCAGCCCCACCAGGCCGGAGTGCACCTGGTCGCGCCACAACGCGGCCCGCCGCTCCCCGCCGATCGCCGCGTTGACGGCCTCCTCGGGGGTGCCGAGCCGGTCCTTGAGCTCCAGCACGATGCGCTGGGCGCCCTTCTGCCCGATGCCGGGCACCCGCGTGAGCGCCTTGAGGTCGGCGGCGGCCACGGCCACCCGCAGCGCGTTGGGCGTGTGGACGGCGAGCATCGCCAGCGCCAGCTTGGGGCCGACGCCGCTGGCCGTCTGGAGCATCTCGAAGACGGCCCGCTCGTCGTCGTTGGCGAAGCCGTAGAGGGTCAGCGACTCCTCGCGCACCACCAGCGACGTGGCCAGCCTGGCCTGCTCGCCCACCCGCAGCGTGGCCAGCGTGCCCGGGGTGCAGTGGGTGAGCACGCCCACGCCGCCCACCTCGATCACGGCTCCGTCGGGCGCGACCGACGCCACCCTGCCCGCCACCGACGCGATCACGACTCGATCTCCCTTTCCACGAAACGGTCAGCACGCGCGGCCCGCACGGGTCAGCGCCCCTTGCCGGCGCGGGCCATGGCCTCGGCCAGGCGGTGCTGGGCGCCGCCGCGCCAGATGTGGCAGATGGCCAGGGCGAGGGCGTCGGCGGCGTCGGCCGGCTTGGGCATCTCGGCCAGCCGCAGCAGCCGGGTGATCATCATGCCGACCTGCTTCTTGTCGGCCGTGCCGCTGCCGGTGACGGCGGCCTTGACCTCGGAGGGCGTGTGCAGCGCGACGGGCAGCCCGCGCCGGGCCGCGCACAGCACGGCGATCCCCGCCGCCTGCGCGGTGCCCATGACCGTGCGGACGTTGTGCTGGCTGAAGACGCGCTCGACGGCCACGGCGTCGGGGCGCACGTCGTCGAGCCACTGCTCGATCCCGGCCTCGATGCCGACCAGCCGCGTGCCGAGCTCCTCGTCGGCGCCGGTGCGCACCACCCCGACGGCCACCAGCGACAGCGGCGCGCCCGGCCGCCCCTCGACCGCGCCCAGGCCGCACCGGGTCAGCCCCGGATCGACGCCCATCACCCGCACCGGCTTGCCTCCCGCGCCGCCGAACATCTGTTCGGCACGAGACTCTACCCCGGCTGAGCTGGCCGCGCACCGCGAATCGCCCGCCGCGAACGGCGGGCGGTCCCGTCAGAAGTAGTCGAGCATGTACGGCTTGGCGGCGAAGGCCGCGTCGAGCAGCTCGTCGTCCCGGTCGTCGCCGGACATGAGACCGCTCCTGCGCAGGGTCGCGGTGGGGACGCCGGCGTACAGGGCCGAGAAGCCGCCCGCGGTCAGCGCCGCTCCCCCGCCGGCCGACGGCGCGGCCGTGCCGGAGCCGCCGGAGAACTCCAGCCGGAAGGAGCCGCCGCCGCGCAGCGGGTCGTGCACGGTGACCGCGGCCGCGGCCGCGACGGCGGCAGGGAAGCCCCTGCGCCCGACTGCCGCGGCCACGTCGAGCACCCTGAACATCCACCGCACCTGCGTGACCCGGTCCGTCGAACGTTCGCCGAGCAGCCAGAGCACCGGGTCGTCGGGGGCGACCGGCGCGGTGACCTTCTGGGCGATGGACGACGAGGTGCCCACCATCGACCACAGCGCCCTGCTGGTCTCCTCCGACCCGGCGACGAGGTTGTCGACGTGGATGTCGTCGCCGTTCCAGCGGTAGACGAGGTAGCCGTCGGGGGCCAGGTAGAGGAAGTCGTCCTCGTTGGACAGCCAGATGCTCCAGGTGGCCTCGTCCCAGGAGACGGGGCCGCTGGAGCGGGCCGCGCCGTGCACCCGGTGGAGCAGGGAGACGACCTCGGCGGCGTCGCCGGGACCCATCCTGCGCAGCTCGACCTGGCCGGAGGGCCGGATGCGGCGCAGCGACTCGGCGGGCAGGGTGATCATGTTCCGGGCCCCGGCGTGCTCGTAGCCGAGGGAGCGGTAGAGGGGCGTGGTGGCCGGGTAGAGCGACGAGACGGCGTCGCCGTGGGCGGCCGACCGGTCGATGACGGCGCGCATGATGGCGGTGCCGACGCCGTGGCCGCGATCCTCCGGGTTGACGGTGACCCCCGCTATGCCGGACATGGTCTGCGGGCGGCCGTGCCACCACTGGGTGAAGCGGCGCAGCCGGGCCGAGGCGGCGAGCCTGCCGCCCTCGAACGCGCCCAGGTAGCGGCCCTCGCCGAGGGTGGGCGTCACCGTACGGCGCCACCGCTCGACCTCCGCGCCGGAGATCGGGCCGAACGAGCGCTTACGCAGGTCAAGAACGTCGTCGAGGTCGTCGGGAGTAAGATCACGAATTTCCACAACCCCTCAACCTATGGGGTGGTCCGGGGGGATCGCGAACCGTTCACGCTGATAGCGAGCCTGTCGAGGTACAGGAGCTGGGCGGCCACGACGGCGGCCAGCGCGATTGCGACGGCGACCAACGGGGTGCCCGCGCCGACGTCGGGGGCGGCGCCGGAATAGCCGCCGAGCCGGGAGAGCAGCGTCACGGGCACGGTGAACAGTTCCGGGCTCTGCGCCACGAGCAGCGGCCACAACACGTCGTGGGCGTTGACCAGCGTGACCGCTCCGGCCAGCACGGCCGCCATGGGCAGGGACGGCAGCAGGACGCCGCCGAAGAAGTCCCGGTCGTTCCGCTCGGCCAGGCCCTTGCACAGCAGGGTCAGCACCAGCAGCGCCGGCACACTGACCAGCAGCGGCGGGAAGAGGGCGACGAAGGTGTCGACGAGGCCGAGATTGCGCATGTTCTGCCAGTCGGCGACGCCGAGGACGCCGGTGCCGGCGAACAGCCAGGGGGCGAACGGCAGCAGCAGCCACTCGCTGCGCGCGCCCAGGGGACGCAGGCCGCCGATGCCGAGCGCGCCGAGGTAGGCGACGCCGACCGACACCAGCGCGCCCGCGACGGCGGGGATCCAGGTGTTCACCTGGGCGCGCGGGCCGCCCGCCGCCGGGTCGCCGCCGGCGAGCACGCCGGAGATCCACGGCCAGGCGCAGACGACCGCGACGGCCACCACGAGCACCAGCGCGACCCCGCCGACGACCACACCCCCGAGCCCCCGACGCCCCGGACCTCCCGACCCGGACGGCCCGGGGGGCTCCTCCGGGGGCGCGGGCCGGTCGGAGGAGGCGGAGGGGAACGCTCCATCCGCGGACCGCGGGGACCGGGCGGGCTTGGGGAGAAGGGTGAGACGCAGGCGGGTGGTCACGGCGACGACCACGGCCACGACGCCGAGCGCGCCGAGAAGCACGCCTGTCAGGGCCGCGACGGCCGCACCAGGGCCGAACTGGGCCATCCGGAAGGCGTAGTCGTACTGGAGGCCCGCGAGCGTCTGTGTGGCGCGCTCAGGGCCGCCGCGGGTGAGCACCATGCCCATCGAGAACGCCTGCGCCCCCACGGCGACGGCCGCGAGCGCGACCAGCACCGCCACGACCACCGAGGCGGCCCCCGGACTGCCGCCGCGCAGCGCCGGCAGGAACGCCGTCAGCGCCAGCGCGCACACCACCCCGAACGTGGCCGCCACGACGACGAGCCGCAGCGTCCCCGGCGCGCCGGCGGGATCGCGCAGGCCCTCGGCCAGCGTGGCCAGGCCCGTCGCGTCGGGCAGCGTCCCGCGCAGCCAGGCCGCCGCCACGCCGACCGGCGAGAACGTCACGACCGCCAGCGACAGCGTGACCAGGCCCGCGCGCCGGAGCAGCGCGCCGCCCCGGTCGAGGGCCAGCGCGAGCAGCGGCCCGACCGCCACGGCCACCAGCAGCGGCCCGACGGTCAGCGAGAGCGTGAGGCCCAGCGCCCGCCAGAACTCCTCGCCGCCCAGCACCTTGGCGTAGTTCTCCGGCCCCACGAACCTGCTCTCCCGCAGCACGCCGCCGCTGTGCAGGCTGAGCACGACGGTCTGGACCGTCGGCAGGACCAGCGTGATCAGGGTGCCGAGCAGCGCGGGAACGGCCAGCAGCCAGCCCAGGGCGCGATAGGACGCCGGGGGCCGGGCGGCGGGCGGGTGCGCCGGGACGGAGGTCGGTGGGATGGGGGAATTCACGTCGCCCGACCCTAGCCGCGCCGGGCCGCGGACGCACGCGTAAAGGACCGGTTCGCCTCTGATGTCGTACGGCCACGGCGTCCGGCACGGGACGGGCAAAGGATGCGACCGGACCTTGACCGGGCTTTTGGGCGCGACACGACCGGGCTTTCGGCGCGACACGACCGGCCCCGGGCACGCGCGAGGGCCCGGGGGGCTCCCGGGCCCTCGTGACGGCGGATCAGTCCAGGGCGGCCAGGACGTCGTCGGAGACGTCGAAGTTGGCGTAGACGTTCTGGACGTCGTCGCTGTCCTCCAGCGCGTCGATCAGGCGGAACACCTTCTTGGCGCCCTCCTCGTCGAGCGGCACGCTCATGGTCGGCAGGAAGCTCGACTCGGCCGAGTCGTAGTCGATGCCGGCCTCCTGCAGCGCCTTGCGGACCGGCACCAGGTCACCGGCCTCGGAGACGACCTCGAAGGAGTCGCCCATGTCGTTGACCTCTTCGGCGCCCGCGTCGAGCACGGCCATCAGGACGGTGTCCTCGTCGAGCCCGTTCTTGGGCACGATCACGACGCCCTTGCGGTTGAACATGTACGACACCGAGCCGGGGTCGGCCAGCGAGCCGCCGTTGCGGGTCAGGGCGACGCGGACCTCGGAGGCGGCGCGGTTGCGGTTGTCGGTGAGGCACTCGATGAGCACCGCGACGCCGCCGGGCGCGTAGCCCTCGTACGTGATGGTCTGCCAGTCGGCGCCGCCGGCCTCCAGGCCGCCGCCACGCTTGCGCGCCCGCTCGATGTTGTCGTTGGGCACGGAGTTCTTCTTGGCCTTGAAGATGGCGTCGAAGAGGGTGGGGTTGGCGTCCGGGTCAGGGCCACCGGTCCGTGCCGCCACCTCGATGTTCTTGATGAGCTTCGCGAACAGCTTGCCGCGCTTGGCGTCGAGCGCGGCCTTCTTGTGCTTCGTCGTCGCCCATTTGGAGTGGCCGGACATTACCTAGAGCTCCCTCACCATGTCTACGAAGTAACGGTGCACGCGAGTGTCCCCGGTCAGCTCGGGGTGGAACGAGGTCGCGAGCAACGGCCCTTGACGGACCGCGACGATCCTATCCCCAGGCTCGGCCGTGCCCAGCACCTGAACCTCGGGACCGACCGATTCCACCCACGGCGCACGAATGAACACGGCATGTACGCATTCGCCGGAGAAATCCAGATCCGACTCGAACGAGTCCACCTGGCGGCCGAAGGCGTTGCGCCTGACCACCATGTCGATGCCGCCGATCGTCTGCTGGCCCTCGATGCCGTCCTCGATCCGGTCGGCCAGCATGATCATGCCGGCGCACGAGCCGTACGCGGGCATGCCCTCCTTGATCCGCATCCTCAGCGGTTGCAGCATGTCGAAGGTGTCGGCGAGCTTCCACATGGTCGTCGACTCGCCGCCGGGGATCACCAGGCCGTCGACCGCGTCGAGCTCGGCCGGGCGGCGTACGGCGGTGGCCGTGGCGCCGGCCTCCTGGAGCATGCGCGCATGCTCACGCACGTCCCCCTGGAGAGCGAGTACACCGATCGTGGGCACAGCGATCCTTCCGTTAAGGTGCGGTTTCCGACAATTCAACACCAAGATGGCCCGGCATCTTCCTATCTGAGCACTCTGGCGTAAAAGGCGGCCCGCGTCAGGCGGTGGCCTGGACGGCGTCCACGCGGGCCAGAGCGCTCAGGTGGTGGCGCCGGGCGTACAGGTAGGCCATGCCGATCGCGCAGCAGGCCGCGCCGACGACGTACGGCACCGCGATGCCGATCTCCTCGCCGAGCTTGGTCGCGACGAACGGCGCCAGCGCGCCGCCCATCCAGCGCACGAAGTTGTACCCGGCCGAGGCCACGGGCCTCGGGGCGTCGGAGACCTCCATGGCCGACTCGGTGAAGACGGTGTTGTTCAGCCCGATCGGAATGCCCGACAACACGGTGAACACGATGATCCCGGCGTGCGCCCCTGCCGGTCCCGACACCGCGATGCCGAGCTGGAAGACCGCGAGCAGGCCGAGGGCCAGGTACAACACGTTCACCGAGCCGATCCTGCGCTGGAGCGGCGGCGCGCCGAACACCGAGGCCAGCGCCACGCAGACGCCCCACCCGAAGAACACCGCGCCGATGCCGTACGGCGACATGTGCAGGATGAACGGGGTGAAGGCGAGGATCGTGAAGAAGGCGAAGTTGTAGAACAGGGCGGTGAACGCGGTCGTGGACAGGCCGCCGTGGGCCAGGGCCCGGATGGGGGCGCTGAGCTTGGTCTTCACCGCGGGCTTCGGCCCGGACCTGAGCAGGGTGGCGATCAGGACGAACCCGGCGGCCATCAGCGTGGCGGTGCCGAAGAAGGGCGCCCGCCAGTTCCAGTCGCCGAGCAGCGCGTCCACCAGGGGGCCGGCGGAGATGCCGAGGCCGAGCGCGGCCTCGTACAGGATGATGGCCGATTCCGCGCCGCCGCTGGCCGCGCCGACGATGACGGCCAGCGCGGTGGCCACGAACAGGGCGTTGCCGAGGCCCCAGCCGGCGCGGAAGCCGACGAGTTCGGCGACGCTGCCGGAGGTGCCGGCCAGCGCGGCGAACACGACGACCAGTGCCAGCCCGGCCAGCAGCGTGCGCTTGCCGCCGATGCGGCTGGAGACCCAGCCGGTGATCAGCATCGCCACCGCGGTGACCAGGAAGTAGCTGGTGAACAGCAGGGACACCTGGCTGGGCGTGGCGTGCAGCCCTTGGGCGATGGAGGGCAGGATGGGGTCGACCAGGCCGATGCCCATGAAGGCCACGACCGCGGCGAACGCGGTGGCCCAGACGGACATCGGCTGGCGCAGGATTCCGCCGCCGGATTGCATGGTGCTCCCTTACTCAGTGGGTGTGTCGGCGCCGAGCTTGGCCAGGACGGGCAGGGCCACCGCGAGCACGTCGCGCTCGTCGTCGGTCAGGGCGGCCAGGTCACGGGCCAGCCGGGCGATCCTGGCCCGGCGTACGGCGTGCAGCCGGTCGCGGCCCTCGCCGGTGAGCTCGACCGTCCTGACGCGGGCGTCGGCCGGGTCGAAGCCGCGTGCCACCAGGCCCGCGGACTCCAGCCGGTTGATCTGCACGGTCATGGTCGGGAGCTGGACGGCGTGCTCCTCGGCCAGCTCGGTCATCCGGCGCGGGCGGTGTTCGAGCGAGCCGAGCACGGCGTACTGCTGGGTGGTGACGGGCTGGCCGGCGCTGGAGCGCCGCAGCAGCAGGACCAGGTGCCGCAGAACCTTGGAGACCTGCTCGGCCATCTGGGTGGGATCGTCCCTCATACTTAGCCAAACTAACTTAGCCTGGCTAATATTCCGGGCAAAAGGAAGGCGGCACCCCCGCCGGGGATGCCGCCCGCCGAGGATTACGGGCGCTCGGTCTCCAACCGGACGGTGTCCTCCACCGTCACCTGCTTCCTGGCCCCGATCGCCGGGTCCAACGGTCGCAAGTACGTCTGCCGCACCCCGGGCACCCGGTCCTCCACCACGAACGTGGCCCGCGTGTACGCCTCGGCCCCCGGTTCGTGCACCTGCGGCACGACCTTGAAGTCGGCCGTGAGCAGGTCTCGCTCGATCTTCGTCAGCACGTAACCGCGCTGGTTGTTGTAGAACTTCAGGTGCGGATTGATCGTCAGGTACGGATGCGTGGCCGGGTCGGAGTCGGCGCCGTCGCCACCGGTGGTGATCGAGGAGGCCACCAGCTCCGAGCCGACGGTCGGGCCGGTCGGGTCGTCGTAGTCCAGCTTGAGGTCGCCGGCCCAGTGGGCGTGCACGTCGCCGGTCAGCACGACGGGGTTGCGGACCTGCGCGTCCATCCAGCCCTGCGTGATGCGCCGCCGGGAGGCGACGTAGCCGTCCCAGGCGTCCATCGAGGTGATCCTGGCGGGGCCGGCGTTGTTGTCGCGCTGGGCGAAGAACACCTGCTGGCCCAGGATGTCCCACTGCGCGCGCGAGCGGTGGAAGCCGTCGATCAGCCACGCCTCCTGGGCCGCGCCCGTGATCGAACGGGCCGGGTCGAGGGCGGCCGGGCAGTCGCGGTAGCCGTCGCCGCAGCCCTGGTCGTCGCGGTACTGGCGGGTGTCCATCATGTGGAAGGTGGCCGTCCGGCCCCATCGGATGCGCCGGTAGAGCTGCATGTCGATGCCGCGCGGGATGGAGGTGCGGCGCAGCGGCATGTTCTCGTAGTAGGCGCGGAAGGCGGCGGCGCGGCGGGCCAGGAAGTCCGGCTGGGGCACCTCCGGCTTCTCGGGCACCTCGTCGGCCCAGTTGTTGTCCAGTTCGTGGTCGTCCCACACGACCAGCCAGGGCGCGGCGGCGTGCGCGGCCTTGAGGTCGGGGTCGGCCTTGTACTGGGCGTGGCGCTGGCGGTAGTTCGTCAGCGTCTCGGTCTCGGGGCCCTCGTGGTCGCGGACGTTGCCGCCGGGGATGGTGTAGGTGTCCTTGGTGTACTCGTACTGGTAGTCGCCCAGGTGCAGGATCAGGTCCGGGTGCTCCTCGGCCAGCCTGCGGTAGGAGGTGAACCAGCCGTGCTCGTACTGGGCGCAGGAGACGAAGGCCATCGTCAGCGCGCCGTGGGACAGCGGGTGCGGGGCGGTGCGCGCCCGTCCCATGGGCGAGACGTACGGGCCGACGCGGAAGCGGTACCAGTACTCGCGGTCCGAGCTCAGGCGGTCGACCTCGACATGGACGCTGTGCCCCCACTCGGGCGCGGCGACGCTCACTCCCGAACGGACGACGCGCCGCCCGCGCTCGTCGGCGTAGACCTGCCACTGCACGGTGAACGGACGCTGCGGCATGCCGCCGAAACCGTCCTCGGCCAGCGGGTTCTGGGCCAGCCTGGTCCACAACACGAACCCCTCGTGGTCGGGGTCGCCGCAGGCCACGCCGAGCGTGAACGGGTCGGTCGACAGGCCGCGCGAGGCCAGGGCCTGCGGGCTCGCGGCGGCCGGGTCGGGATCGGCGCTCGCGGCCGTGGCGGGGATCGCCGCGGCGGCGCCCGCCGCCAGCCCGGTGACCAGGAAATGCCTGCGGTTCAGCTGGGACACGGTGCGCTCCTCGGGACGATCAAGGGTGAGGGACGCCCGTAGCCTGACTGAGGTTCATGACCTGGCGGTGAACCCGGGACAACAGAAAAGAGGCGACATTCTTCGTGAATGCCGCCTCTTTCGAAGCTTTTCATCGGCACATGCCGATCATGAGCCTACGGCGGGCCGCCGGCCTGCGGCGACGCGCCGGAGTTCACCAGCCGCGCTCGGCCAGCCGGTGGGGCTGCGGGATCTCGTCGACGTTGATGCCGACCATGGCCTCGCCCAGACCGCGGGAGACCTTGGCGACGACGTCGGCGTCGTCGTAGAAGGTGGTGGCCTTGACGATGGCCGCGGCGCGCTTGGCCGGGTCGCCCGACTTGAAGATGCCCGAGCCGACGAACACGCCCTCGGCGCCGAGCTGCATCATCATGGCGGCGTCGGCCGGGGTGGCGATGCCGCCCGCGGTGAACAGCACGACCGGCAGCTTGCCGCTCCTCGCGACCTCGGCGACCAGCTCGTAGGGAGCCTGCAGCTCCTTGGCGGCCACGTAGAGCTCGTCCTCGGGCAGCGTGGTCAGGCGCTTGATCTCGGCGCGGATCGTCCGCATGTGGGTGACGGCGTTGGAGACGTCGCCGGTGCCGGCCTCGCCCTTGGAGCGGATCATGGCCGCGCCCTCGGTGATGCGGCGCAGGGCCTCACCGAGGTTGGTGGCGCCGCAGACGAAGGGCACCGTGAACTGCCACTTGTCGATGTGGTTGGCGTAGTCGGCCGGGGTGAGCACCTCGGACTCGTCGACGTAGTCGACACCCAGCGACTGCAGCACCTTGGCCTCGACGAAGTGACCGATGCGGGCCTTGGCCATGACGGGGATCGACACGGCGGCGATGATGCCGTCGATCATGTCGGGGTCGCTCATCCTGGACACGCCGCCCTGGGCGCGGATGTCGGCGGGCACGCGCTCAAGGGCCATGACGGCGACGGCGCCGGCGTCCTCGGCGATCTTGGCCTGGTCGGGGGTGACGACGTCCATGATGACGCCACCCTTGAGCATCTCGGCCATGCCGCGCTTGACGCGGGCCGTTCCGGTGACGGGGGTGCTTTCAGGCGTGCTGGACACGGTCTTCCTCACGGGCTCTCAGGGCGGACGGTAAGTTATCAAACCCATCGTAGGTCCTTAGGGACCCCTCCCCCGACATGCCACGATGTCAGGATTTGTCGCCCAAGTTGTACAGATAGGTCATCAAGGGGTGACGGGTTTGCGGCTGGCGAGGGCGATCCAGACCTGGCCGGGGGCGAAGTTCATCGGCTCGCCGCTCTCAGTGGTGAACGTCGTGCCGGTCTCCTCCGATTCCCGTTCCCAGTTGGCCGTGAAAGCTTTGCCGTCGCGCAGCACGACCGCCTTGCCCTTGCCGGTGGTGTGCACGAGCGGCGTGTAGCTCTGGTGGAAGTCGTGGAACTCCGAGCGCTCGGTCTTGGTGTACTGCACCACGATCGTGGGCGCGCCGAGCTGGCCGCCCTCGGCGGCCATGTCCTTCTTGCCGTCCTGCCAGATCAGCCACTGCTTCTTGGCCTCCGACCAGGCGAAGGTGAAGCGCGCCGCGGGCCACCGGACCGTGTACGACTTCTTGTCCACGCCGCCCTCGGCCGGAGCGTCGCCGAAGGTGAAGCCGACGTCCTTGGCCTTGGTGGCCTTGGGGGCGCCCGACAACAGCTTCTTGGTGTTGGCGAACAGGTTGTAGGGGGCGTAGCGGCCCGGCTGGCGGAAGTAGGCGCCCGGGTTGCGGGTGTCGCCGACGTCGTACAGCGGCGCCTTGGCGATGTACGGCAACATCTTGGTCTGCGCCCCGGAGTAGGCGAAGGCGGGCTTGCCGTACTGCGGGATGAGGTGCAGGTCGGAGATGCGGGCGCTGCGCACCGGGCCGACCTTGGCCGGGATCTTCGAGGAGAAGATCGCCATGAGCCGGGTCAGACCGGCCTCGACCTGCTCGACGTACACGATGTCCGCGCTCTTCAGCCCGAGCTGCGGCTTGCCCGCCGAGGTGTTCTCGATCTTCACCGCGAGCACCGGCTTGAGCTCCTCGTACGGCTGGCCGGTGAAGGGATGCCCCTCAGCAGCCGTCTCGGTCGGCTCCTCGGACGGGCTGACGGTGGCCGCCTGCGGCGCCTTGCCGGAGGCCGGCTCGTCGGACGAGCAGCCCGCGACGGGCACCAGCACGGCCGCCCCTGCCAGAGTCACCGAGATCATCCGGGATAGCCGCACCTGTAACAACTCCTCGCCTTTGCCCAGAAATCGGGAGCAGCTTACCGGCCTCCTCACATTTGGTCATTCAGGTGACATAGATGACGGCGGATTGTCGTCGATCTCGAAGAAGCTCGGGAACTCGGTGTGCCCGGCCAGCCGCAGCGTCCTGGCCAGCCAGCGGCGCTGCGCCGTACGGGTGACGCCGACCGCGTTGTTGTAGAAACGGCGGGAGTAGACGACCTTGGCCACCGCCCCGTCGAGCTCCTCCAGCAGGTCGCCGCCGCCGGGCGACTCGGTCAGCTTCTCCCTGAACCGTTCCTGGTCGGCCGCGGCCCGCAGCGCCCGCGACAGGTCGCTCTCGGCGTGCTCGCGCTCCTCGGGCCCGGCGATCCTGGCCTCGTGGGCGGCGGCGGCCAGCACCAGCGAGGTGGCGGGGTCGAGCAGCCGCGAGCCGGCCAGTTCGAGCACCACGGCCCGGCGGCGCATCAGCGCGGCCTCCAGCGACTCGCTGGCCAGTTCGAGCCTGATGTGCAGGCGGTCGAGCCGGCCGGCCCGCCAGGAGATGTAGACGGCCGTGAGCACCACGACGATGCCCACGATCAGCACGATCATGGTGGATGTCACAGTAAGTCCCTAGAAATGCTCTCGCGGGGCCGTCACAGATCTTCCTCCACACGGCCCGCGCCGCTGGTGGTCACCGTCTCGTAGACGCGCACCACGTCGCGGGCGACCGTGGACCAGTCGTACTTCCTGACCGCGACCAGCGCCTCGGCGGCCAGCTTGGCACGCCGCTCGGGGGCGTCGAGCAGGGCGGCGGCCTCGCGGGCCAGCGAGGAGGCGTCGCCGTTGGCGAACAGCGCGCCGGCCTGCCCCTCGCCCAGCACCTTGCGGAAGGCCGGGATGTCGCTGGCCAGCACCGTGGCGCCGGAGGCCATGGCCTCGGCCAGCACGATGCCGAAGCTCTCGCCCCGGGTGTTGGGCGCGCAGAACACGTCGACCGAGTGGTAGGCGCGGATCTTGTCGGCCTCGCTCACCATGCCGAGCACGGTCACCCGTTCGTGGAAGGGCTTGCGTACCTTGTCGTAGACGTCCTTGGCGTCGCCGGGCCCGGCGATGAGCAGCTTCAGGTCGGCCCGGTCGGCGGCGAGGGAGTTGAAGGCGTCGAGCAGGATCGGCAGGCCCTTGCGCTCTTCGTCCATGCGGCCGAGGAAGCCGATCGTGGCGCCGTCGGGCCCCCAGCCGGGCAGCGGCTCGGCCTCGGTGTAGCGGGCCACGGTCACCCCGTTGGGGATCAGCACGGTGTCGCCGCCGAACTGCTCGACCAGGCTCTTGCGGGCCGCGTCGGAGACCGCGATGCGGCCGCTCAGCTTCTCCAGCGCGCTGCGCAGCAGCGGCTCGGCCACCGCGATGGCCCGCGAACGGCTGAAGGAGGCGTGGAAGGTGGCCACGATCGGCCCCTTGGCCGCCCAGCAGGCCAGTACGCCCAGGCTGGGGATCAGCGGCTCGTGGATGTGCAGCACGTCGAACTCGCCCGTACGCACCCAGCGCCGCACCCGCGCGGCCGACAGGAACCCGAACGACATCCGCGCCACCGACCCGTTGTAGGGCACCGGCACCGCCCGGCCGGCCCCGGTCACGTACGGGGGCAGCTCGTCGTCGTCGGCCGCGGGCGCGATCACCGACACCTCGTGCCCCTGCGCCATGAGCGCCTGGGCCAGGTCGTCGATGTGCTGCTTGACCCCGCCGGGCATGTCCCAGGAATAGGGGCAGACGATGCCGACCTTCATCTCGGCAGGTCTTCCAGCCAGAGCCGCTGCAGCATGTGCCAGTCCTCCGGGTGCTCGGCGATGCCCTTCTCGAAGACGTCCGTCATGGCCTGGGCGACGGCCGCCACCTTCTCCTGCCGGGTGCCCTCGGCGGGCACCGGGACCTCCTCGTGGATGTGGATGCCCCAGTCGTCGCCCACGAAGTAGACGGTCGCCGGGAGCAGCGCCGCGCCGGTCTGCACGGCCAGCAGCGGCGGCCCGGCGGGCACCTTGGTCGTGGCGCCGAAGAAGCGCACCTCGATGCCGCTCTTGGTCAGGTCGCGCTCGGCGGGCAGGCAGACCACGCCGCCCTTGCGCACCCGGCCGGCGAGGGTGCCGAAGTTGTGGCCGTCGCCGCCGGTGAGCGGCAGCACCTCCATGCCGAGGCCCTCGCGGAAGGCGACGTAGCGGCGGAACAGCGACTCGGGCCGCAGCCGCTCGGCGACCGTGGTGAACGGGTGGCCGACGCCGACCAGCCAGGCGCCCGCCGCGTCCCAGTTGCCCATGTGGGGCAGGGCCAGCACCACGCCCCGGCCCGCGGCGACGGTGTCGTGGATGTGCTCGGCCCCGACGACGTGGGTACGGCGGACGACCTCCGGGCGGGGGATCGAGGGCAGGCGGAAGACCTCGTGGAAGTAGCGGAAGTAGGAGCGCATGCCGGCCCTGCTCAGCTCGCGCAGCTCCGCGCTGTCGACGTCGATGCCGGTGACCCTGGCCAGGTTGGACTCCAGGCGGCGTACGGACTTGCCGCGCCTGCGCCACACCCGGTCGGCCAGGAGGCGGAAGACCGCGGCCGTGGGGCGCTGGGGCAGCAGCGGGACCAGCTTCCAGCCCGCCGCGAAGCCCGCCGCCACGACGCGGTCGCCGATGGACACCTGCTCGCTCATGCTTCCCTCGTCTGCCGGTAGACGTGCACCACCCGCTGCACCACGGTGATCGTGCTGGCCGCCGCGAGCAACCACATCCCGAGCGGCAGCACGTACGGCACCCCGACCCCCGAGAAGAAGGTCGCGACCAGGGCCACGACCAGCCGCTCCGGGCGCTCGGCCAGCCCCACGTCCGCCGTGAGGCCGAGGCCCTCGGCCCTGGCCTTGGCGTAGGAGACGAGGGAGCCGGCGACCAGGCAGGCCAGCGTCACACCGGCCATCAGAGTGTCGCCCCGGGCGACGAAATACAGGATCAGGCCGGCGAAGATCGCCGCGTCGGCCACCCGGTCGAGCGTGGAGTCGAGGAAGGCGCCCCAGGTGGTGCCCCCCTTGCCGCCGAGCCGGGCCACCACGCCGTCGAGCAGGTCGAACAGCACGAAGACGGTGATGAGCAGCGCCCCCCAGGCCAGATGGCCCAGCGGGAACAGGAGCAGGGCGGAGATCACCGTGCCGAGGGTGCCGATCGCCGTTACGGCGTTCGGGCCGATCCCGCGGCCGACGAGAGCCCTGCCCAGCGGGGTGAGTATCCGGGTCATGGCCGGGCGCAGGAGTTTGAGCATCGCGGTCCGATCGTAGGCCATCGCGTGAGCGGCCACTTTCTTTGCCCCGCACCCCTTGTGATATTCGCCACAGGGGTATTTGGTGAACACACCGCGTCCATGCGGTTTCTGTCACCCTCCGCGCGGGCGCGGCGTTGGACTCATACCGACGACGCGGGAGGCGAAGTGGCGGAAAGGAACTCTGGCGGGGCCATGGGAGCCGCGGGCAGGGCACCCACGGCCGACAGGGCGGATGCGATACGCAATGTCGTGCTGGTCGGCCACTCAGGAGCGGGCAAGACCACCCTGGTCGAGCAACTGCTGGCCGCGACGGGCACCATCCAGCGGGCGGGCCGGGTCGAGGACGGCAACACCGCCAGCGACTTCGACGAGGTCGAGGTCCGGCAGCAGCGCTCGGTCAACCTGGCGCTGACGCCGCTCGTGCACAACGGCATCAAGATCAACCTGCTCGACACCCCGGGATACGCCGACTTCGTGGGCGACCTGCGCGCCGGTCTGCGCGCGGCCGATGCCGCCCTGTTCGTCGTGTCGGCCTCCGAGGGCATCGACGGCCTCACGCAGATGCTCTGGGAGGAGTGCTCCCGCGTCGGCATGCCCAGGGCGGTCGTGATCACCAAGATCGACCACCAGCGCGCCGACTTCGACGACGTGCTGACCACCTGCCAGGACGTCTTCGGCGACGGCGTCGCCCCGCTCTACCTGCCGGTGATCACCAACGGGCACGTCAACGGCCTGATCGGGCTGCTGTCGCAGAAGTTCTACAACTACGCGACCGGCACCCGCACCGAGAAGGAGCCCGGCGCCGAGTACGAGGCCCAGATCGAGGAGCGGCGCGGCGAGCTGATCGAGGGGGTCATCCAGGAGAGCGAGGACGAGTCGCTCATGGAGCGCTACCTGGAGGGCGACCCCATCGACACCAAGGTCCTGGTGGACGACCTGGAGAAGGCGGTCGCGCGCGGCAGCTTCTACCCGGTGCTGTGCAGCGGGCTCGGCGACGGCCACGCCGTGGGCATGACGGAGCTGCTGGAGCTGGTGACCCAGGGCTTCCCCTCGCCACTCGAACACCCGATGCCCGAGATCACCGACCTGTCCGGCAAACCGGTCGACGGCATCGCGTGCGACCCCGACGGCCCGCTCGTGGCCGAGGTCGTCAAGACCACCAGCGACCCGTACGTGGGCCGCATCAGCCTCGTACGCGTCTTCTCCGGCACGCTGCGTCCCGACATGACCGTGCACGTCTCCGGCCACGGCCTGGCCGACCGCGGGCACGAGGACCACGACGTGGACGAGCGCATCGGCACGCTGACCAGCCCGCTCGGCAAGACCCAGCGCCCGGCGGCCAAGGGCTCGGCCGGCGACATCGTGGCGGTGGCCAAGCTGTCGCGCGCCGAGACCGGCGACACCCTGTCGGAGGTGGACCGGCCGCTGCTGATGACCTCCTGGCAGATGCCCGACCCGCTGCTGCCGGTCGCGATCAGGGCCAGGTCGAAGGCCGACGAGGACAAACTGGCCCAGGCGCTCGGCAGGCTCGTGGCCGAGGACCCGACGCTGCGGCTGGAGAACAACGCCGAGACCCGGCAGCTCGTGTTGTGGTGCATGGGCGAGGCGCACACCGACGTGCTGCTCGACCGCCTGGCCAACCGCCACGGCGTCGAGGTCGAGCGGATCGAGCTGCGGGTGCCGCTGCGCGAGACGTTCGGCGGCAGGTGCCAGGCGATGGGCCGCAACGTCAAGCAGACCGGCGGCCACGGCCAGTACGCGATCTGCCACCTGGAGGTCGAGCCCCTGCCCTCGGGCGGCGGGTTCGAGTTCGTGGACAAGATCGTCGGCGGGGTGGTGCCCCGGCAGTTCATCCCGTCGGTGGAGAAGGGCGTGCGGGCCCAGATGGAACGCGGAGTGGTGGCCGGCTACCCCATGGTGGACGTACGCGTCACGCTCTACGACGGCAAGGCCCACTCGGTCGACTCCTCCGACATGGCCTTCCAGATCGCCGGTCAGCTCGCGCTGAAGGAGGCGGCGGCGAAGGTGCCGACACTGCTGCTGGAGCCGGTGGACGAGCTGTCGGTGCTGGTGGCCGACGACCATGTGGGCTCGGTGATGTCCGACCTGTCCTCGCGGCGCGGGCGCGTGCTCGGCACCGAGCCGGTGGGCACCGGGCGCACGCTGGTCAAGGCCGAGGTGCCCGAACTGGAGATCACCCGGTACGCGATCGACCTGCGTTCGATGTCGCACGGCACCGGCTCGTTCACGCGTACGTTCCTGCGTTACGAGCCGCTGCCGCCGAACCTGGCGAGCAAGGTCGCGGCCACGGAGTGACACTGGATGCGGTTTGGAGCGCCGGGAGGGGAACGTGTCCCTCCCGGCCCGCCCGTTTCATCACCTGCCTGCCGTTTCGTA
This sequence comes from Nonomuraea sp. WAC 01424, assembly GCF_003947315.1. NCBI lineage: Bacteria > Bacillati > Actinomycetota > Actinomycetes > Streptosporangiales > Streptosporangiaceae > Nonomuraea > Nonomuraea sp. WAC 01424. The sequence continues at coordinate 460,870 of NZ_QHHZ01000005.1, read as the reverse complement.
ACAGAAGCATCACGACTTCATTTCTTTTTTCAGGTCCGATCACGTAGGAGCAGATGTCAAACTGGGTTGCACTATGCGAACTGGACGCCCACTCCTAGCCGCTGCAGCCCTCGCGGTCGTGACCACCAGCGCCGCCTACGTGTTCGGCCCCGGCGCGACCGAGAGCCCCGCAGCGACCAAGAAGACGACGACCACCGCCACCGACGCCGCCGAGGCGGCGGCCTGCAAGGCCGATCCCCGCTACCCCAAGCGCCAGTTGCGCGGGGTGTGGATCGCGACGGTCAAGAACATCGACTGGCCCTCCCGCGCCGGCCTCGGCCAGGCCCGCCAGAAGGCCGAGTACGTCAAGATCCTCGACAGCGCCGTCAAGCGCAATCTCAACGCCGTCTTCGTCCAGGTGCGACCCGCGTCCGACGCGCTCTACCGGTCCTCGCTGGAGCCCTGGTCCCAGTACCTGACGGGCACCCCGGGCAAGGACCCGGGCTGGGACCCGCTGCCGTTCCTCATCGAGGAGGCACACAAGCGCAACCTGGAGTTCCACGCCTGGTTCAACCCCTACCGCGCCGCCGAGAGCGCCGACGTGTCCAAGCTCCCGGCCGACCACCCGGCCCGCAAGCACCGCGACTGGACGGTCAAGTACGGCGGCGGCCTCTACTACAACCCCGGCCTGCCGCAGGTGCGCGAGCACGTCACGAAGGTCATCACCGACGTGGTCAGCCGCTACGACGTCGACGGCGTGCACTTCGACGACTACTTCTACCCCTACCCGGGCGGCGGCGGCACCTTCGACGACAAGGCGGCCTTCGCCAAGTACGGCAAGGACCAGAAGCTGGCCGACTGGCGGCGGGGCAACGTCAACAAGCTCGTGGCCCAGGTCGACCAGGCCGTCCACGACACGAAGAACCACGTGAAGTTCGGCATCAGCCCGTTCGGGATCTGGCGCAACAAGTCCAACGACCCCGACGGGTCCGCCACGGCCGGCATGTCCGCCTACGACTCGATCTACGCCGACGCGCGGGCCTGGATCAAGGCCGGCACCGTCGACTACGTGGCCCCGCAGCTCTACTGGCCGCGCGGCTTCAAGGCGGCCGACTACAAGGCGCTGACGTCCTGGTGGGCCGGCGCGGTCGAGGACACCGACGTCCAGCTCTACATCGGCCAGGCGCTCTACCAGGTCGGCACCAAGACCAACCCGGCCTGGGCCAGACCGGGCGAGCTGTCGGCGCACCTGACGATCAACCAGCGCTACAAGCAGGTCGACGGCGACATCTACTTCAGCGCCAAGCAGCTCCTGACCAACCCGCTCGGGGCGATCGACCTCGTGGCCAAGGAGCACTACAGCCGCCCGGCGCTGATCCCGCTCATGGACGACCGCGGCGGCGAGGCCCCGGCCACGCCGGCCGACGCCAAGGCGGCCGGCTCCACCGTCTCGTGGAAGCCGTCCGACGGGGCGCGGGCCTACGCGGTCTACCGGGTGCCGAAGTCGGGCAAGACATGCCACACCACCGACGCCCGCAACCTGGTGGCCGTGGTGACGGACGCCTCGTACACGGCCAAGGAGCCGGGGACGTACCTGATCACCTCGCTCGACCGGACGCACCACGAGAGCAAGGCGGTCAAGGTCAAGACGGGCTGAGGCCGTCACGGTCCGGCCGGTGAGGGGGGCCGGTCTCCGTCCAGGTACGGGCGAGGGCCGCGACCGCCTGGTCCAGGAGGGCCGGCGGCAGGGCGAAGCTGAGGCGCAGGCGGTCGCGGTGGCGGCCGTCCGGGGAGAACAGGGAGCCGGGGGCCACCGCCACGCCGTGCTCGCGGGCGGCCACGGCGAACCTGTCGGTGTCGGCGCCGGGCAGCCGGGCCCACACCGACAGCCCGCCCTGCGGACGTGACCAGGTCCACTCCGGCAGACGCGCGGACAGGGCGGCGGTGAAGTGGTCGCGGCGGCGGGTCAGCTCGGCCAGCCAGGGCGTCACGGGGTCGCCGTCGAGGAGGTCGACGGCCAGCCGCTGGGAGACGGCGCTGGTCGCCAGGTCGGCGTCGAGCTTGGCCTCCAGCAGGCGGGCCAGCAGCGGTTCCGGGGCCGTCAGCCAGCCCACCCGCAGGCCGCCCCAGAGCACCTTCGACAACGAGCCCACCGTCACCGTGCCGTACGGGTGGGCCAGGGCCAGCGGCTCCGGCGACGGCCCGCCGTCGTGCACGAGGGAGGCCAGCGTACGGTCCTCGACCAGCGGGACGTCCGCGGCGGCGGCCAGCTCGGCCACGTGCCGCAGGTCGGACACGCGGCCGGTGGGGTTGTCCACGGGGAGCGTGAACACGGCGGCCGGGCGGTGGCGGGCGAGCGCGTCCTCCACCGCGGCGGGGACGGCGAGGTCCACGGGCACGGCGTGGGCCCCCGCCCGCCGGAACACGCTGAGCGCTCCCCCATACGCCGGGTCGCCGACCAGCACGCGGTCGCCGGGCCGCAACAACACCCGGGCCGCCAGGTCGATGCCCTGCTGGGCGCCGGAGGTCACCAGGATCTCCCGGTGCGGCCCGCGTTCCGCCGCGGCCAGTACGGCGCGCAGGCGGGAGTCGCCCATGGCGTCGTAGCCGTGGCCGCTCGGCGCGCGCATCAGGTCGCCGGCCAGCAGCGCGGGCACCGCCAGGTGCGAGGGGTCGGGGACGACCGAGGTGGACAGGTCGGCCAGCACCGCGCCGCCCTGGAGCAGGCCGCCGAACGTCGGGACGCCCAGCACGTACGTGCCGCTGCCCTGGCGGCGTTCGCACAGGCCCTCCTCGCACAGGGCGTTGAAGGCGGCCGCCACCGTACCGCGGCTGAGCCCGACCGCCTGGGCCAGGTCGCGTTCGGACGGCAGCCGGGTGCCCGGGGTGATGGCGCCGGTCTGGGCCAGGTCGGTCAGCGCGCCCGCGAGCCGGCGGCCGGCCGGGCCCTGGTGCAGCCGGAGCCGGTCGCGGAGCAGGGTGACAAGGTTCTCTTCTCTTCCCACGCCACTATTATCCCGATATTGTGCCACTTATCAATGAATTGGCCTACTTGTTGTGCTTGTTGGTGGCCATTTACGGGGAGGAGCGGCACGATGCGGGAAGCCGAGCACATCTGGATGGACGGAGAGCTGGTCCCCTGGGCCGAGGCCCGTGTGCACGTCCTGACGCACGCCCTGCACTACGGCACCGCCGTACTGGAGGGCACCAGGGCCTTCGACACGCCCTCGGGCCCGGCAGTCTTCCGGCTCGACGAGCACCTGCGACGGCTGGAGCGCAGCGCGCGGATCATCGGGATGCCGCTGCCGTACACGCTGGACGAGTTGCGCGCGGCCACGCTCGCCACGGTCGCCGCCAACGGCCAGTCCTCCTGCTACATCCGCCACCTGGCGCACCGCGGCTACGGCGAGATGGGCGTGGCGGCGCGCGCCTGCCCGACGGTGGTGTCGATCGCGTCCTGGGAGTGGGGGGCGCTTCTCGACTCGGGCGTGCGGCTCATGACCAGCTCGTGGCAGCGTAACGACCACCGGGTGGTGCCGACCGCGGCCAAGGCCACCGGCCCCTACCTGAACTCGGTGATGGCCAAGGCCGAGGCCCTCCAGGCGGGCTACGACGAGGCGGTGCTGCTGAACGCGGCCGGCAACGTCAGCGAGTGCACCGGCGCCAACGTGTTCGTCGTGCGCGACGGCGTCCTCGCCACGCCCCCGCCGCACGCGGGCGCGCTGGAGGGCATCACGCAGGACACCGTCGGACGGCTGGCGGCCGACCTCGGGCTGACCGTGTCCAGGCAGGACCTGCTGCGCACCGACCTCTACACCGCCGACGAGGTCTTCGTCTGCGGCACCGCGGCCGGGATCGTGCACGTCAGCGCGGTCGACCACTGCGAGCTGGGCGGCCCCGGCCCGGTCACGGGCAAGCTGATCGACGCCTACGAGGCCGCCGTGCACGGCCGCGACGACCGCTACCGCCACTGGCTCACCCCCGTAGGCGGCTGAAGCGCCCCGCGCGCCTCCCGGCCCGTGAGAAGGTAGGGGAACCGGTGGCGCCGGATCATGATGTGCTCTGGCGTGCCACGGACATCATCGATCGCTGGAGGTCCTCGGGTGAGGCGCGCGCTCGTCGTGCTGGCCGTTCTGGCCGGTTCCGTACTGCTCGGCCTTCAGGGCCCGGCCACCGCCGACGGCGTGGCGCGCGACACCGGCAGGGTGGCGCTCATCGGCGTCCCCGGCCTCGCCTGGGACGACGTCACCCAGGCCGACGCCCCCAACCTGTGGGAGCTGACACGCGGCAGCGCGATCGGCTCGCTGTCGGTCCGTACGGTCAGCAACATCACCTGCCCGTACGACGGCTGGCTCACCGTGTCGGCGGGCACCAGATCGGCCGCCGGATACGCCTGCGGCGCGCCACCCGCCCCCGAGACGCGGGGCGCCGGGGCGGTCATCCCCGACTACCGCTACCTCATCGACGTGGCCGGGCAGCGCAACGCCGGCATTCTGGGCGAGACGCTGAAGGCGGCCGGCCGCTGCTCGATCGCGATCGGCCCCGGCGCGGCGCTCGCGCTGGCCGACCGGCAGGGCGCGGTGCCGCGCTACCACGCCTCCCCGCTCCAGGTCAGGACGGCCGATCTGGAGCAGTGCCCGATGATCGCCATGGACGTCGACGACCTCGTCCACCCCTACCTGACCAGCGGCAAGCTGCCCAAGGTGCCCGAGCAGCTCGGCCCGCGGGAGCGCCGCGACGCGCTGCGGCTGGCCGACGCCAAGGCGGGCGCGCTGCTGTCGGTCCTGCCGGCCGGCACCACCGTGCTGCTGGCGGGCCTGTCCGACCACGGTTCGGTGCCCCACCTGCGGGTGGCCGCGCTGCTGGAGGCCGGGGCGCAGGGGCGGCTGCTCGGCGCGGCCTCGACCCGCCGGGCCGACATCTCGATCCTGCCCGACCTGACCGCGACCGTGCTGGCCAAGCTCGGCGTACCGGCGCCGGCCACGGTCATCGGCGTGCCGCTGCAGGTGGGCGAGCCGGGCGCGACGATCGACCGGCTGCGGCGGGGCGACGACACCGCCCAGGCCATCCGCTCGGTCAAGGGCATCTACTTCACCGTCGTCGCGGTGTTGCAGGTGCTGTTCTACGTGATCGCGTTCCTGCTGCTGCGCCGGCGCAAGGGCCTGTCGCCGGTGCGCCTCGCGGCGGTCGCGCTGGCCGCCCTGCCCGTCTCCAGCTACCTGGTCAACCTGCTGCCCTGGTCGAGCCTGCCCCAGCTGATCGCCGGGGTGCTCGGCTGGGTCGTCGCCGTCACCGCGCTGGCCTTCGGCGGCCCCTGGCGGCGCCGTCCGCTCGGCCCGCTCGCCGTGGTGGCCGGGGTCACCGCCGTCACGCTCGCCGGTGACCTGCTCACCGGTACGACGTTGCAGCTCAACAGCGTGATGGGCTACAGCGCCGAGGTCGGGGCCCGCTACTACGGCCTGGGCAACATCCCGTTCGCGCTGCTGGCCACCGGCACGCTGCTGGCCACCACGGTGATCGCCCACCGGTGGCCGGGGCGGCTCGGCGTGGCCGCGATCGTGGTGCTCGGGGCGTTCGCGATGGTGCTGGGCGGCTCGGGCATGGGCAGCGACTTCGGCGGCGTGATCGCGTTCGTGCCGGGCATCGCGGTGACCGCGCTGCTGGTGGCGGGCAAGCGGGTGTCGATCGTGAAGCTGGGGGCGTTCTGTGTGGCGGGGGCGGTGATCGTGATGACGTTCGCCGTGCTCAACTACCTGCGTCCGCCCGACGAGCAGACCCACCTGGGCAGGTTCGTCGGCCAGGTGCTCAGCGGCGAGGCGTTCGAGGTGATCTTCCGCAAGCTGCAGGCCATGCTGGCCACGCTGCTCAGCCCCAACCTCATGCCCATCGTGATCGCGGCCGTGGCCTTCCTCGTCTACGCGATCCTGCGGCCCGATCAGGCCAGCGCGGGCGTGGTGCCGGCGGCGTTCCGGCACTCCCCCGCGCTGCGCGCCGGGCTGATCGGCACCCTCGTCAGCGGGGTGATCGGGATGCTGGTCAACGACTCGGGGGCCGCGGTGTTGTCGATGGCGCTGGCGCTGGCCGTGCCCGTGCTGCTCGCGGCGGGCATCGGCGCGCTCGGGCGCGAGCAGCCGGCGGAGGCTCCCGCCGCCGCCCATCTGGCCCGTACGGCCGACTAGGGCGGCGCCGGGTCAGCGTCCGGCCTGCGGATGACGCCGCAGCACCATGAGGACGACCAGCGCCGCGGGGACGGCCAGTACGAAGCCGGTGACCATGCCGACGCCGAGCCCGGCGGCCTGCTGGAGCCAGCCCAGAGCCGCGTAGAGCGCTCCCGCCACCGCGGCGGACACCCCGAGCACCATCCCCGCCGCGCTCGCCGGCTCACCGGGCGCCAGGTCCTGCGCGATGACGACGGTGATCGGGCTGCCGACGTACAGAAGGGCGCCGGCCAGCGCGGCGGCCAGGAAGTACGGGACGCCGCCCGGTTCGAGCGTCACGATCGCGATCAGCGGCACCGGCGCGGCGGCGAGCGAGCCGATCAGCACGGGCCGGCGGCCGACACGCGGCGCGAGCACGCCTCCGAGCAGCGCGCCGAGCCCGGCGGCCAGCGAGAACACGGCGAGCGTCCAGCCGAGCAGCCCGGCGGCGGCGGCCACGCCGTGCTCGCGGACCAACCAGAGGGGCATCGAGCTGGTGAAGGTCATGAAGGCCAGGCTCGCCAGGCTCGTGGCCAGGGTGAGCCCGCCGATGGGACCGCGCAGCAGCCGGAACCGGAAGAGCGTACGCAGCGGACGGCGACCGTGCGGCTCCCAGTCGGGCAGCAGCAGGAAGACCAGTACGGCGAACAGCACGCCGGGCACCATCAGCCACGGCGTGACCTCGACCCCGAACGCCGAGACCACGGAGAGAATCAGCACCGGCCCGAGGGCGAACCCGGCCATCCCACCGGCGGTGAACAGTCCCACGCCCAGCGTTCGATTCGGCACGCTGGGGCCGCCCGCCACCGCCGTGCCCACGGGATGCAGCGCCGCCGCCCCCACGACGCCGACGATCAGCAGGGCGAAGACCGCCGCCGGCGCGGGCGCGACGCCGATCAGGCTGAGGAACAGCGAGGCCATGAGCACCCCCGCCGCCCCGACCACGCGCAGGCTGCGGTCCTCGGCCATCGCGCCGAAGAACGGCTGGGTGACCGACGACGAGATCGAGTAGACGGCGACGAGCACGGCCAGCAGGGCCGGACCGAGCCCGAACCGCACCTGCAACGTCGGCAGCAGGGCCCCGAGCATCGCGGTGATGGCGTCGTTGACGAAGTGCACGCCGGCGAGGAAGACGGCGAGCGAGGTCCCGCCGAGGACGCCGGGCTTACGGATCACGTGTGGCATGACGGACTCCTTCGGTCACGCCTTAATACCACCGGGGGGTATGGCGTTATTCCGCGAGCTCCAGACACGTTCGAAACCGGGCACGTTCGAAACCGGACGCGCTCAGGGCCTGTCGAGGTCAGAGCCCGTCCGGGGGCGGTGTGGGGTGGTCGCGGCTAGTCTGCCCAGGCGTCGGCCAGGAGTTGCCGGGTGTCGCGCAGGAGTTGGGGCAACACCTTCGTCTGGGCCACGACCGGCATGAAGTTCGTGTCGCCGCCCCACCTCGGCACCACGTGCTGGTGCAGGTGGGCGGCGATGCCGGCGCCAGCGACGTGGCCCAGGTTCATGCCCACGTTGAAGCCCTGCGCGCCACTGGCCTTGCGCAGCGCCCGCAGCGACCGCTGGGTGAACTCGCCGAGCTCCGCCACCTCGGCCGGGGTCAGCTCGTCGTAGTCGGACACGTGCCGGAAGGGCACGACCATCAGGTGGCCCGAGTTGTACGGGTAGAGGTTGAGCACCGCGTAGACGACCTCGCCCCTGGCCACGATCAGGCCGTCCTCGTCGTCCATCGCGGGGATCGCGTCGAACGGGCACCCGTCGCCGGGACCGGTGCCCGTCGGCTTGTTCTCGCCCTTGATGTAGGCCATCCGATGCGGGGTCCACAGCCGCTGGAAGTTGTCGGGGGCCCCGGCCCCTGCCTGATCGTGCATACCAAGCAGCATAGGACCCCGGGTGAAGGGCCGCCCTCCCGGCCGTGAGCCGGTCCGGACGAGCCCCCCTAGGGTGGGGGCATGGCAGATCGATTCGAACCCATGCCCGAGGACTGGCAGCGTGCCCTGGCCGTCGTGGCGCACCCCGACGACCTCGAGTACGGCTGCGCCGCCGCCGTCGCCACCTGGACCGACGCCGGGCGCGAGGTCTCCTACCTGATCGCCACCCGGGGTGAGGCGGGCATCGACACGATCGCCCCCGCCGAGTGCGGCCCGGTGCGCGAGCGCGAGGAACGGGCCAGCGCGGCCGTGGTCGGGGTGGACGTCGTGGAGTTCCTCGACCAGGCCGACGGGGTGATCGAGTACGGCCCGGCGCTCAGGCGGGACATCGCCGCCGCGATCCGCCGGCACCGTCCGGAACTGGTGATCACCCTGAACCCCGACGACACGTGGGGTGGCACGTACTGGAACACGCCCGATCACCGGGCGGTCGGCCGGGCCGTGCTGGACGCCGCCGGAGACGCCGGAAATCGCTGGATATTTCCTGACACCGAGGCCCCGCCGTGGAACGGCGTGCGCTGGGTCGCCGTCGCCGGTTCCAACTCCCCCACCCACGCCGTCGACGTCACCGGCGGCCTGGAGCGGGGTGTGCGGTCACTGGTCGAGCACCGCGCCTACATCGAGGCCCTGACCGACCAGGACCCGGAGGCCTACGCCCGCGAGCTGATCGAGGGCTCCGCGCGGGAGGCGGCCGCACGCTTCGGCGGCCACCCGGCGATCCCGTTCCGCCTGTTCCGCTACTAGCGGGCCGATCGCCGACGGGCCTGAGCCGCCCGGAGAACGGCTCAGGCCAGGCGGACGCGCGTCACACCTGGACGCGGCGCTCCACGGCGTTGACGATCTCGGCGATGGCCTCCTCGACGGGCACGCCGTTCTTCTGCTCGCCGTTGCGGTAACGGAAGGACACCGCGCCACCCGCGATGTCGTCGTCACCGGCCAGCAACATGAACGGCACCTTGGCCTTCTGCGCGTTGCGGATCTTCTTCTGCATGCGGTCGTCGGCCGCGTCGACCTCGACCCTGATGCCCCGCTCGCGCAGCCGCTTGGCGACGTCCTGGAGGTAGGGCACGTGGGCGTCGGCGATCGGGATGCCGATCACCTGCACCGGCGCCAGCCACGCGGGGAACGCCCCGGCGTAGTGCTCGACCAGGATGCCGAAGAAACGCTCGACCGAGCCGAACAGCGCCCGGTGGATCATGACCGGCTGCTGCCGGGAGCCGTCGGCCGCCTGGTACTGCAGGTCGAACAGCTCGGGCAGGTTGAAGTCGAGCTGGATCGTGGACATCTGCCAGGTGCGGCCGATGGCGTCACGCACCTGGACGGAGATCTTCGGCCCGTAGAAGGCCGCGCCGCCCGGGTCCATCACCAGGTGGAGGTTCTCGGCCTCGGCCACCTCGCGCAGCGTCGCGGTGGCCTCCTCCCACACCTCGTCGGAGCCGACGAACTTCTCCGGGTCCTTGGTGGACAGCTCCAGGTAGAAGTCCTCAAGACCGTAGTCGCGCAGCAGCTCCAGCACGAAGCGCAGCAGCGAGGTCAGCTCGTCGCGCATCTGCTCGCGGCTGCAGTAGATGTGCGCGTCGTCCTGGGTCAGGCCGCGCACCCGGGTCAGGCCGTGGACCACGCCCGACTTCTCGTAGCGGTAGACCGTGCCGAACTCGAACAGCCGCAGCGGCAGCTCGCGGTAGGACCGCCCGCGCGCCCTGAAGATCAGGTTGTGCATCGGGCAGTTCATCGGCTTGAGGTAGTAGCGGGCGCCCTCCAGCTCCATGGGCGGGAACATCCCGTCCTTGTACCAGTCGAGGTGGCCCGAGACCTGGTAGAGGTTCTCCTTGGTGATGTGCGGGGTGTTGACGAACTCGTAGCCGGACTCCTCGTGCCTGCGCCGCGAGTAGTCCTCCATCACCTTGCGGATCACGCCGCCCTTGGGGTGGAAGACAGCGAGGCCCGAGCCCAGCTCGTCGGGGAAGGAGAACAGGTCGAGCTCGGCGCCCAGCCTGCGGTGGTCGCGCCGCTCGGCCTCCTCCAGCAGCTTGAGGTATTCGTCCTGCTTGTCGCGGGACTCCCAGGCGGTGCCGTAGATGCGCTGGAGCTGCGGGTTCTTCTCGCTGCCGCGCCAGTAGGCGCCGCCGGTGCGCATGAGCTTGAACGCCGGGATCGACCGGGTGGAGGGCACGTGCGGCCCCCGGCACAGGTCCTTCCAGCACAGCTCGCCGCTCTTGGCGTCGAGGTTGTCGTAGATCGTGAGCTGCCCGGCCCCGACCTCGACGCTCTCCTCCTCGGCCGCGCCGCCCTTGAGCCCGATCAGCTCCAGTTTGTACGGCTCGCCCGCCAGCTCCTCGCGCGCCTGCTCGTCGCTGACGGCCCGGCGGGAGAACAGCTGCCCCTGCTTGACGATCTCCCGCATGCGCTTCTCGATGCGCTTGAGGTCGTCGGGGTTGAACGCCTGGGCGACGTCGAAGTCGTAGTAGAACCCGTTCTCCACGGGCGGGCCGATGCCCAGCTTGGCCTCGGGGAACAGCTCCTGGACGGCCTGGGCCATGACGTGCGCGGTGGAGTGGCGGACGATGGCCCTGCCGTCCTCGCTCGCGACCTCGATCGGCTCGACCACGTCGTCCTGGGCCAGCGGGTGGGCCAGGTCGCGCGGCTCGCCGTTGACCCGGGCCGCGACGACCGTGCGGCCGTCGGCCTCCAGCGCCTCGCCGGCCGTCGTGCCGGCCGCGACCACACGCTCGGCTCCGGCGAGGGTGATGCGTAGCTCGGCTGACACGATGTCTCCCTTGGGTCGCGCTCGATGCCCGGCACCGAGGCTGGTTCGATGGTGAACACCGATGCTATCGCGGGTGAAACCCCAGCCTTGTCAGGTCCTGCCGGGTCCCGTGGAAGAGGTTCCGGTCGAGCGGGCTGTTGGCATATTGGTGAATCGTCCAGTCACGCCATGGCGAGGGCACGATGGGCTCGCCGCGCGCCTTCTCCGGGCAGGCGATCCACAGCGGGTACTCGGCCAGGCCCGCGCAGTTCCCCGCGCGGGCGAACCAGGGGAAGGTGTAGACGAAGGGCCGCAGGCCGGCGTGCCGCTCGATGTGGTGGCACCAGCGGCGGGCGTACCTGGCGACCTGCTCGGGCCGCTGCCCGTCGCCGGACTCCAGGTCGAGCGCCACCAGGTCGCCCCTGCGCAGGCCGCCCGCCGACCTGAGCACCGCCAGGAAGTGCCGGGCGTGCTCGATCGGGTCGCCCTTGGGCCTGGCGAAGTGGTACGCGCCGCAGACCATCCAGCTCTCGCGCATGCCGTTCCAGTTGCGGGCGAACCACCTGTCGGTGTAGTCACCGCCCTCGGTGGCCTTGGCGAAGGCGAAGGAGACCCCTGCGTCGGCGTGATCGGCCCAGTCGACGGAGCCCTGCCAGTTGGAGACGTCTATGCCATGCAGCAAACGCTTCACCTTGCCGGAGTTTATTGAGATGTCCCCCTATGAACCCTTCGACGCGCCGATGAGCAGCTCACGGGTGCGTTCCCGGTTGGCGAAGGTGGCGCCGACGAAGTCGGTCACCCCGGCCTGCCTCAGCCGTTCGAGCTGGGCGAGCACGGACTCCTCGTCGCCGACGACCGCCACGTTCCCCGGCCCGGCCGCGCCCTCGCGGTCGAGCATGGCGCGGTAGGAGGGTAGCGAGCCGTAGACGGCGAAGATCTCGTTGGCGCGCTCTACCGCGCCCGCGGCGTCGTCGGTGACGCAGACGGGCAGCGCGCAGACGACGCGCGGCGCCTCGCGCCCGGCCTCGGCCGCGGCGGCGGTGATGGTCGGGGTGACGTGCTCGGCCACCGTCTTCGGGCCGGTCATCCACAACACCGTGCCGTCGGCCACCGTGCCGGCGAGCTTCAGCATGCGCGGGCCGAGCGCGGCGATGAGCACCGGGAAGCCCGCGCCCGGCGTGGTGAGCCGTACGTCGGCCTTGATCGTCTCGCCCGCGGCCTTGACCTGCTCGCCCCGGGAGGCCGGGAGCAGCACGTCGAGGTACTCCTTCATGTGCCGGTAGGGCCGCTCGAAGCTGAGGCCGAACATGTGCTCGATGACGACCTGGTGGGACAGGCCGATGCCGACCACCAGCCGGCCGCCGAGCGCGGCGTTGGCGGTCATCGCCTGCTGGGCCAGGGCCGCCGGGTGACGCGGGTAGGTGGGCACGACGGAGGTGCCGAGCTCGATGCCGGGCACCTGGCTGCCGGCCACGGCCAGCGCGGTGAGGGCGTCGAGGCCGAAGATGTGCGACAACCAGGCCGAGGTGAAGCCGTCGTCGGCCGCCTGGGCGATCTCGTCGCGGAGCGCGCCGAGCGGATCGGGCCCTTGCCGTTCATTCAGGAAATATCCGAAACGCATGGAAACAGAACTCCATTCTGGAGGCGGACGCGCCTGTATCTTCCCACGCCGCCGGGCGCGCTCACCCGTCCGAAGGGGGCGGATTTGTAAAGTGGCCTCATGACGCACGATCGCGCAGGACAGCCCGCCCAGCCCGCCGACCTGGTCGACGTCGCCCGGCTGGTGACCTCCTACTACGCCCTGCATCCCGACCCCGCCGAGGTGGCGCAGCGGGTGGCGTTCGGCACGTCGGGCCACCGCGGTTCCTCCCTGCGGACGGCCTTCAACGAGGACCACATCCTGGCCACCAGCCAGGCCATCTGCGAATACCGCGCGGCACAGGGCACCGACGGGCCGCTGTTCCTCGGCATCGACACGCACGCGCTGTCCGAGCCCGCCCGCGTCTCGGCGCTGGAGGTGTTCGCGGCCAACGGCGTCGAGGTGCTGATCGACTCGCGTGACGGCTACACGCCGACGCCCGCCGTCTCGCACAGCGTCCTGCGCCACAACCGGGGCCGCGCGTCCGGGCTCGCCGACGGCGTCGTGGTGACGCCGTCGCACAACCCGCCCTCCGACGGCGGCTTCAAGTACAACCCGCCGCACGGCGGGCCCGCCGACACCGACGCCACCTCCTGGATCCAGGACCGCGCCAACCAGTTGCTCGCCGACGGCATGAAGGGCGTCTCGCGCGTCTCCTACGCCAAGGCCCTCGCCGCGGCCGGCCGTTACGACTTCCTCGGCACGTACGTCGACGACCTGCCCTCGGTGGTCGACCTCGACGCGATCAGGTCGGCCGGGGTACGCATCGGGGCCGACCCGCTGGGCGGGGCGAGCGTGGCGTACTGGGGCGAGATCGCCGAACGGCACCGCCTCGACCTGACCGTGGTAAACCCGCTGGTCGACCCCACGTGGCGGTTCATGACGCTCGACTGGGACGGCAAGATCCGCATGGACTGCTCCTCGCCGTACGCGATGGCGTCCCTGATCGCGCAGCGGCAGTCGTACGACATCGCCACCGGCAACGACGCCGACGCCGACCGCCACGGCGTCGTGACGCCCGACGGCCTGATGAACCCCAACCACTACCTGGCCGTCGCCATCTCCTACCTGTACGCCCACCGCGACGGCTGGCCCGCCGACGCCGGGGTCGGCAAGACGATGGTGAGCAGCGGCGTGATCGACCGGGTCGCCGCCTCGCTGGGCCGGCGCCTGTACGAGGTGCCGGTCGGTTTCAAGTGGTTCGTCCCCGGGCTGCTCGACGGCTCGCTCGGCTTCGGCGGCGAGGAGAGCGCGGGAGCCTCCTTCCTGCGGCGCGACGGCTCGCCCTGGTCCACCGACAAGGACGGCCTGATCCTCGCCCTGCTGGCCTCGGAGATCCTGGCGGTCACCGGCGAGTCGCCGAGCGCCCACTACCGCCGGCTCACCGAACGCTTCGGCGAGCCCGCCTACGCCCGGGTGGACGCGCCCGCCACCCGCGAGGAGAAGGCGGTGCTGGCCAAGCTGTCGGCCGACCAGGTGACGGCCTCGTCGCTGGCCGGCGAGCCGATCACGGCGGTGCAGACCTCGGCCCCCGGCAACGGCGCGGCGCTCGGCGGGGTGAAGGTCTCGACGGAGAACGCCTGGTTCGCGGCCCGCCCGTCCGGCACCGAGGACGTCTACAAGATCTACGCCGAGTCCTTCAAGGGACCCGACCACCTGGTCAAGGTGCAGGAGGAGGCCCGCTCGCTGGTCTCCGCCGCCCTGGGCTGAGCCGCCCCGGCCCGGCGCGGGCGACGGCTCAGCGGGGCAACTCTCGGGCGGTGGCGGCGGGCATGCCGGTACGTCCGAGATCGGCGTGGCGGCCCGCCAGCACGCCCGCGCGGTAGCCCGTGCCGCTGGTGGTCGGAACCGCCATGCGGATGCGCGGGTAGTGCGCGGCCACCGCCAGGTCGACCTCGGCCCGGCGGTCGGCCAGCACCAGCGCGGTGCCCGTCCCGGCGGCCGTCGCCTGGCTCTCGGCGCGCGACTCGGCCTCGCGCAGCAGCCGGTACACCTCGTCGGTGAACCCCAGCAACCACGAACGCCGGTAGGCCCGCGCGGCGGCGAGCTCGCCCGGCGGCCGCACGCGGGCCAGGCCGGAGGCCATCTGCAACAGCAGGGACGTGGCCAGCACGTCGGCGCGTTCGAGGTCGGCGGCGAAGCCGAACACGTGCACCCGCTGGCCGCCGTCGCCGCGCCCGATCAGCAGCGGGCGGCAGCGTACGGCCTGGGCGACCAGGCTGACCAGGCGGGCCTTCTCCCTGGCCCAGGGGGCGGGCAGGGTGACGACCCGGTCGCCGGGGGTCTGGCGGGTGCCGGGCGGCGGGAGCGTGTCGATGCCGTACTTGGCCATCAGGGCGGAGGCGGCGGCCAGGAACGTGGCCCGCTCGTGCTCGTTGTCCGTGCGTTCGGCCTTGGCCAGGAGTTTCCTGACGCGGTCGAGCGTGCGCTCCCGCAAGCGTGCTCCCCCTACTTGGCCAGCACCCGCCCGTCGTCGGCGATGGCCGGGAAGGCGCCGGTGTCGACGATGCCGTGCTGCTGGTACAGAGCCTCGATCAGGGCGTGTGCCTGCGGCTCCAGCTTCCACAGGGCACGATACTCGCGGGCCGTGGCCAGCGGGATGCCGATCTCCTGGGCGATGTCGACCGTACGCGGCACGATGCCCTTGGAGATCTGCCGGTCCCAGAGCTCGCGGGCGGCCCTGATCTGGGCGGCGCGCTGGGCGCGGCCGACGACCTGCGGGGTGGCGTCGAACACCTCGACGTCCTCGTCCTCGTCGTCGACGAGTTCGGCCAGCGCGGGCGGCAGCGCCGGGCGGGCGGGCACGGGACGGTGGTCGGCCTCGGGCTCCCACGGCACGCGCGGGTCGGCGTCGATGAGCGCGGTGGTGTTGTACAGGGCGGCGATCTGGGCCAGCAGCGCTTCCTGGCGCTGCTGGTCGACGGCCAGTCCGGTGTGCTCGACGGCCTGGTCCATGGCCTTGTCGAGTTTGGCCAGCGCGGCGCGCATCTTGCGTTCTGAGCCGCCTCCGTCGCGCAGGGCCTTGGCCCGCTTGGCGGCCAGGGCGACGCGGGTGAGCCTGCGGTGGGCGTCGACCTCCGAGGCCGTACGGTCGCTGACCTCGGCCAGGCCCATGCGGACGAGCAGGCGTTCGGGGGTCATGCGCCAGTTGATGCGGCCGGTGCCGCGGATGCGGTGGCGTTCGATGGCCATGCCGCGTTCCCAGAGCCAGGCGGCCACCAGCGGGGCGGCCAGGCGGAAGAGGGCCTCGGGGATGCTGCGGGCGTCCATGCTGGACAACACGGCGGTCAGGCAGGTCAGCGCCCAGACCGCGATGCCGTCGATGCCCGCGGAGAAGTTCTCGCGCATGTTGCGGCGGGCGCGGACGGCCGAGGTGATGATCGCGACCTCTATGAAGGCGAACAGCAGCAGCCGGAGCGGCCCGTCCAGGCCCAGTACGTCGCCCGAGAAGCGCCACATGCCCTGGGCGGACACGCCCGTGGCGATGGAGGCGGCGACGATGGTCAGCACGTCCTCGACGGGGCGGGCGGCGACGTAGCGGGCGAATAACCAGACAGCCGCCCTCCAGGCCATCCTGAGAACCAGGAACGCCAGCACGAGCCCGGCCAGGCCCAGCAGGGCGATGACGGCGGTGGCGAACGGCTTCTCGGCGACGAAGGCTGCTATTTCCTCAAATGTCGGCATCAGTCACTATCCGCGAGGCTCAACTCCAGCTTGTCTACCGACGAGATCATCGCAGACTGTCGACCCCTTGTACGCCAAACGCCACCGATTTCCCCTGTCTCCCACCGGTTCCTGTGACACACGCCGTACCGGAAGGGGGTTGTGGCTAGCCGGTGGCCTGCGACGCGGCGCACAATGAGGCGAAAGGAGGGGATCGTGAGCAAGCGATCTCGCCGCCGCCGCGCTCTGACCAGCGGGGCGCCGAGCTGGAAACCGGGCTTCGGCCCGGGCCAGCCGCCCGGCCCCGGCGGCTCCTCCCCCGGCACCCGTCCCCCTGATGATCCACCCGAAGGCGAGGGCGGGGGCGGGGTGCGCGAGCCGCGCAGGCCGAAGCCCGTGCCGCCGTCGTTCCCGGTGGAGGCGCCGCCGCCGGAGCCGCCCCTGCGGGCCCGCGACCGTACGCTCCCCCTGCCCGACGAGGTGGCCATCGCGATGCCGACCCGATGAGCGGCCCGACGAGCGGCCCGATCGGCGGCCGGACCGGCCGCGGGGTGAACGGCAGAGGGCGGCGGGGTGGCCGGCCATGCGGTCGGGCGGGTGGGACGTCAGGGTGAGAGGTAAATTCGTCCTTTCGGAGGGCACCAGCCGCCTGTCCGGATGGGACCATCTACCGAGGGATTTATCCCAACATCGTGTGATGTATCCCAGCAGGACGGATTTCCATGTCTGACACAGAGTTCCCCTTCGTCCAGTTCATGCGCGAGGACTTCGACCCGGTCGCCGAACTCGGCCGCATCCGGGACGAGCACGCCGTCTTCCCCATGAAGATCCCGGGCGACCAGACCGTGCATCTGGTCACGCGATGGGAGGACGTACGCGGTGTCCTCGGCGACCACGAGCGCTTCAGCAACGACTTCGCCGGCATCTCCGGCCTCGGCTCCAACCAGGAGGACCCCGGCGGCCTCGGCTTCCGCGACCCGCCCGAGCACACCCGGCTGCGCAAGTACCTGACCCCCGAGTTCACCATGCGCCGCCTGCGCCGGCTGGAGCCGCGCATCGAGGCGATGGTCGAGGAGCACCTGGACCGCATCGAGGCCAAGGGCCCGCCCGCCGACCTGGTGGAGGACTTCGCCCTGCCGATCCCGGCGCTGGTGGTGTGCGAGCTGCTCGGCGTCCCGTACGAGGAACGCGCCGACTTCGTCAAGATCAGCAAGGACCGGTTCGACCTGTCGGCCGGGCCCGAGGCGTCCCTCCAGGCGATCAACGACGCGATGGCGTACCTGGTGGACCTGGTCGCGCGCGAGCGGCGCGACCCCGGCGAGGGCCTGCTCGGGCAGCTCCTGCGCGAGCACGGCGACGACCTCGACGACCGTACGCTGGCCAGCATGTCCGACGGCCTGCTCACCGGCGGGCACGACACCAGCACCAGCATGCTCGCCCTCGGCGCCCTGTGGCTCATGCGCAACCCTGAGCAGGCGGCCAAGGTGCGCGAGGTGGACGGCTACGTCAACGACGTGGTCGAGGAGCTGCTGCGGTACATGACGGTCGTGCAGGTGGCCTTCCCGCGCTTCGCCCGCGAGGACCTGGAGCTGCACGGCGTGCAGATCAAGAAGGGCGAGATGGTGCTGTGCTCGCTGACCGGCGCCAACCGCGACCCGTCCCTCGGCCCGGACATGAACGAGGTGCGCCCCGGCCGGGAGACCGCGGGCTCGCACCTGGCCTTCGGCCACGGCATCCACCGCTGCATCGGCGCGCCGCTGGCCCAGATGGAGATGCGCATCGCCTTCCCCGCCCTGCTGCGCCGCTTCCCCGGCCTGCACGTGTCGGGCGAGGTGCCGTTCAGGGAGCTCGCCATCGTCTACGGCGTCAAGGAGCTACCCGTCGCCTGGTAGAGCGGTTACGTTCACAGTGTGAACGAGCCCGTCATCGACCTGGCCTCGATCGGCGCCGTCGTGTTCGACACCGACGGCGTGGTCACCGACACCGCCCGGGGGCACGCGGCCGCCTGGAAACACGTCTTCGACGCCTTCCTGCGCGGCCGCTCCGCGCCGTTCGACATCCGTGACGACTACCTGCGGCACGTCGACGGCCGGCCGCGGCTCGACGGCGTACGCACCTTCCTCGCCTCGCGCGGCATCGGCGTGCCCGAGGGCGGCCCCGACGACGAGCCGAGCGCGCCCACCGTCCACGGGCTCGGCCTGGCCAAGGACCAGATCTTCATCGCGCAGGTGGACAAGTACGGCGTGGCCGCCTTCCCCTCCACCGTGGCGCTGCTGCACGAGCTGCGCCGAAGGGGCGCGCGCACGGCCGCCGTCTCGGCGAGCCTGCACGGCCGCAGGCTGGTGACCGCCGCGGGCGTGGCCCACCTGTTCGACCTGGTCGTGGACGGCAACGACGCGGCCCTGATGAACCTGCCCGGCAAGCCGCACCCCGCCCTGTTCCTGGAGGCCGTACGCCGCCTCGCGCTGCCCGCCGCCGGCGCCGCCGTGGTGGACGCGGCGCTGCCGGGCGTGCAGGCGGGCGCCAAGGGCGGCTTCGGGCTGGTGGTCGCGGTCACCCGGGACGGCCCGGACGACGCCGCCGCGCTGGCCGGGCACGGCGCGCACGTCGTGGTGCCCGATCTGGGCGAGCTGAGCGTGCGCGGCAGGGTCCTACCCTTGAGGGCGTGACGGTTCTGATCGATCCCCCCAACTGGCCGGGGCCGCGCGGCCTGATGTGGTCACACCTGGTCAGCGACAGCTCGCTGGATGAGCTGCACGCGTTCGCGGCTCAGCTCGGGGTGCCGGGCCGGGCCTTCGACCGGGACCACTACGACGTGCCGGAGACCGTGCACGCTCGGGCGGTGTCGCTGGGCGCCGAGCCGGTCGGCTCGCAGGAGCTGCTGCGCCGCCTGATCGCCGCCGGGCTGCGCCGCCGCAAGCGCCGCACGCCCTAGCCCGCCGCGTCCAGGCGGGCCAGCTCGGCGTTCATGTTGGCGCGGGCGCGCTCCTCCCACAACTCGCGGGCCCGGTCCGTACGGTAGAGGCGCGGCGCGGCCAGCAACCGGCGCAACACCTGGGAGCGGCCCAGCCGGAACAGGTCGTCGGGCACGTGCGCGTACTCGCGGCGGATGTCGGCGGCGTAGGCGTCGTAGCCGGGGCGGCCCAGCACGGCCAGGTCGGCGTCGCACAGGACGGCCCCGTCGCGGTCGTCGCCGGCCACCGTGTCGTGGGCGGCGGTCAGCCGGACCAGCCGGGCGGCCGTGGCGACCCGGCCCGGCGACACTCCGCAGCGCGGCAGGCGGGCCTGGACGAGCTGGGCGCTGCGTTCCTCGTCCCAGCCGGGCCTGCCGTCGTAGACGGCGTCGTGGAACCAGGCGGCCAGGCGTACGGCGGCGGGGTCGGCGGCCTCCCCGGCCAGGTCGTCGACGGCGGCCAGCACCGCGGCGAGGTGGTGGAGGGTGTGGTAGCGGCGGTGGGGCTCGGCCCAGCGGGCGATCAGCTCGGCCCCGGCGGCCCGCGCGGCCGGTGAGCCGCCCGCCAGCGCCCGCCAGTCGCCGGCGAGCCGGGACACGAGCGCGTCCGGGGGCGGGCGGTGGTCGGTCACGCCACCACCGTACCGGCGTCGCGATCACCGGGTGCCGGCGCGGCTCGGACAGGTGGCTGAGAGGGCCCCGGCGACCTGCTGATCAGGGCCTGAAGGACCCGTTTGTATCGTCGAATACACCCGGTATTTACCTGGCCGTCCCGCCCCTCTGCCTCTCCGTACGGGGACCTGGTTCCCCCCGGAAAGGAGACAGCGACATGGCGACCGGTGAGTTCCAGGTGATGAAGGTCCCGGCCGAGCAGTTGAACGGCGTGCTCCACGGCCAGGTTGTCGACCCGGGCGCACAACCCACGAACGTCGTGCGCTGCGGCGAGGGTTGGACCGTGGACGTGAGCTGGGAGGTCGCCGGCGAACTGGTCGACTGGCTGGCGGGACGCTGGCATTTGGAGATCATCGCCGACCTGCTGGGAGGTGGTGAGACCCGTCATCCCGCACCACCGGTGGAGATGACCTTCACCCCTGGATCGGGACGGTACACCGCTTCCGTCCCGATGCGCGGCCAGCTCGGGCCCGGCACCTATGACCTGGTGGTCAACCTCACCACGACGACGGCCGCCGGCTCCGCGGGGGCGCTCGGCGGCTTCGTCGTGATCAGCAAGATCTCGGTGAAGGAATGAGCGCCGGCCGCCCCGGGCCCCTTCCGGGGCGGCCGGCGCCCGCCGGGGACGCCCGGCGCCCTGCAACCAGGCCGCAAGTCACCCGCCCTACGCTCCGGGCTGGCGGTCACGGGGCAATGCGAGACCGCCGCGCTGTATCTCACGTCACCGGGGGCGCTCTGACCCGGTGAGCGATCGATGGTCCCAGGGGGGACCAATGACGGGAGACCCCATGTCCGAAGTGGAACAAGCGCTTGCGCCAGGCGTTCCGATGACGGCGGACGACGTCCTGCGCATCGCCGCCTGCAAGGACAGGAACCCTGCTCTGGAAGCCATGGTCATCGCCCATGGCTACCACCGCGTCGCCGGGGACCTGGCCCAGCACCTGGGCCAGGACGCGACCAACTGGTACTGCTACGCCAAGTGGACCTCCAAGGCGGTCGGCGAGAGCCTCGACCTGACCCCCGGTTCACCCTTCCTGACCGGCTTCGGCGACCGGCTGCACGTGCCGGCGCGCCTCCGGCGCCTGTTCCGCGCCACGCTGCTGACCCTGCTCGGGCCCAGCTACCAGCTCGGGCTGGCGCTGGCCAACCGGGCGATCTTCCTGGAGACCGCCAGCCTGGCGGCCAACCTGTGGAACGGCACGCCCGACTGCTACGTCAAGGTGAGCCCGGAGTCGCAGAACACGCCGATGCCGCCGGAGTTCCTGTCCGGGCTGCTGGAGGAGGCCGACGAACGTTACCTGCGGGACGCGGCCCTGCTGCTGTCGCAGGCGCGGGCGGCCACCGACCCCGACGAGCGGGCCGAGCTGATGTTCGGGGCGAGCGTCGCGTTGTCGGCGTACGAGCAGAAGCGCGCGCAGAAGGCACTGGAGCTGGTGCTGTACCGGCCGGTGCGGTGGCTGACGCGGGTGTCGTGGCGGTCGCTGCGCTCGCTGGTGACCCGGCGGTCCTTCCCCCGCTTCCCGCTGTTCAGCACCCGGCACGACGACCAGCCGTGGCTGACGCGGGTGCTGGAGGGCAAGTGGTCCTCGCTCTACACCCGCCACCTGTTCTCCGTACGCACGCCGCTCAGCGACATCAAGGTCGGCCGTCCGCTGACCGCGCCCCCGGGCGTGGACATGACGCTGGCCTGGCGGCCCATCCGGAACGAGAAGGTGCGCAAGCTCGCCGAGGAGTTCATCCCGGACGACGTCGAGCAGGCCACGGCCGGGGTGATCGACTGGGTGTCCTACCCCGACCGCATGCGTTTCATCGTCAGCTACTTCCGCACCTACCAGCGGGTGGGCGCGCTCTACGACCCGCCGTTCGACCCCGAGCTCACCGCCGTGCTCGATGCGGAGATGGCCCGCGGCACGCTGCCGGAGCCGATGCCGGGCGAGCCGGAGACGGGCCGCCTGCTGCCGGAGATGCGGCGCAAGGTGTACGCCTTCCCCGAGGAGACCGATCCCGACGCCTACGAGATGGCGCGCTTCGACTTCGAGCCCTTCCTGGAGGCGATCCCTCTTGACCGGTCAGGAAAGTAGCACTCAGTCCAGGAAGTCTCTGGTGATCTCGCGGTCCTGCAGCAGGCCGCGCAGCTTGGCGAAGCAGCGGGCCCGGGTGGGGCCGATGCTGCCGACCGGACGGCCCAGCCTGCGGGCGACGTCGACGTAGTGGGGCTCGGAGGTTTCCGTGAGTGCTCGAAACAGCACGCGCTGGGCCGCGGGCAGCTCCTCGACCAGCTCCTCCAGCGTGCCGGCCAGCCAGATCCTGGCCAGTTCGCGGTCGACGTCGTCGGTGCTGCCCAGCGTGTCGAGGTCGGGCGTGCAGATCTCCCGGGTGCGCCGGGTCAGCTTCAGGCACTCGCGGAAGGCGATCGTGGCCAGCCAGCCGGGCATGCGCTGGGGGTCCTCGACGCGCTTGAGGTTCTGCCAGGCCAGCATCCAGGTGGTCTGGAGCACGTCCTGGGCGTCCTCGTGGCCCAGCCTGAAGCGCCGGATCCTGGACCGCAGCATCGGCGTGAACTCCTCGACCAGCCGCTCCCATGCCTGGGCGTCGCCTCCTTGGGCGTCCGAGACCAGGGCGGCGGTGTCGCGGCGCTCCAACGTATCCAACTGCATCATCGTCTCCCCGCCGGCCGGGGTCCTTGGGGGTCAACCTCACTCGGCCGGCACCCCAACGTTGCTCCGGGTGACCTTCGCGCACTGTCGCGGACGACACAGTGCGGGTGTGGCGCTCGTCACATTCGGCAGATCGCTTACCACTTACTGCCCGAACGCCGAATGCGTCCTAAAGTTCTTCCATGAGCGCCAGCAGCGGGGCGGTTCCACACGACGTCCAGGCGGTCCCCGCCGTGCTGGCGGAGGTCCCGTTGTTCCGCGTGCTCGGGGCGGCCGGCATCGCGAGCACCGTACGGGCCGGGGTGGCCAGGCGGTACCGGACGGGGCAGATCATCCTGCACCAGGGGGACCCGGGCGAGTCCCTGTACGTGCTGCTGGACGGCCTGGTGAAGGTCGTCTTCACGACCGAGCACGGCGACGAGATCGTGCTCAACATGCTGGGCCGCGCGGAGACGTTCGGCGAGATGGCGCTGCTGGACGACTCGCCGCGTTCGGCGTCGATCATCGCCGTGCGCCCCTGCTGGATCTTCGCGCTGCCCAGGGCGCGGCTGCTGGAGCTGATGCGGGAGCATCCCGGGCTGGCCGACGAGTTCCTGCGCATGCTCGGGCAGATGGTGCGCCGGCTCACCGGGCAGGCCGCCGACCTGGCCTTCCTCGACCTGGGCGGGCGCCTGGCCAAGCTGCTGCTGCAACTGTCGGTCAAGCGCGGGCAGACCGCGGGGCCGGTGGTGGACATGCCGGGGCTGACCCAGTCCGACCTCGCCGCGCTGATCGGCGCGTCGCGGCCGGCGGTGAACCGGGCCCTTCAGTCGCTCGCCGCCCGCGGCCTCATCGCCATCAAGGGGCGCACGATCACGCTGCTGGACGTCGAGGCCCTGCGGAAGCGCGGAGGTCTCTGACCCGATCTGGAGTACGGGGAACATGAACGAGCACGAGAGTGGCGCCGCCGAGCGCTGGCCGGCGGAACGTTTCCGGCAATTAAGGCAGCAGGCCGACCCGGACATCGACAAGATCGTGTCCGGTTACCTGGAGGGCAGGGCCGACGGGGAGAACGCGCTGTCCATGCTGCACGCGGTCGTGATGGAGCTCGGACGGGCCAAGCGGGAGGCGAGGACGCCGTCCGGGGAGACCGGCCCCTCGGCCATCTTCGACGCGATCGACTTCAACAAGGACCTGCCCGAGTGGGGCGACGACGCGGCGCTGCTGGCCCGCGGCCAGTCGGTGTTCGCCGACTACGGGCTGTACCAGTCGGTCGCGCTGTTCTGCAAATGCCTGCCCATGGCCTACGTCGAGGTCTCCAGCGCCAAGGTGCTGGCCGGCGTGTCGGACCTGGCCACCCACAGCCTCACCCGCCGCGTCGCCGAGACCGGCCAGATGCTGGTGGACGTCATGGGCCTGAAGGCCACCGACAGCATGGCCCCCGGCCGTCCGGGGCACACGACGGCGATCGGGCTGCGCATCCTGCACTCGTTCGTACGGGCCCTCGCCACCGAGCACTTCGGCGACGACTGGGACACCGCCAGGTACGGCCCGCCGGTCAACCAGGAACTGCTGCTGGCCACCATCTTCGACTTCTCGGTCGTCACGTGGGAGGCTCTGGAGAGCATGGGGGTGCGCCTCAGCGACGACGACAAGGCCGCCCACCTGTACACGTGGAGCGTCTTCGGCCACCTCATGGGCGTCGAGGCGTGCCGCGACCGGCCGCTCACCCTTCAGGACGTGCCGCCGGTCAGCGAACGGCTCGGCCGCCTGTACGAGTCCAGCGACGAGGGCCGCAGGCTGATGGCCGTGCTGCTGGCGGAGATGGAGGAGTTCATGGCCCTGGGCTGGCGAAAGCTGCCGCGCAGCCTGGTGCACTGGGTCTTCCGCGACGCCCGCTACAACGCCGACCAGGTCCCGGCGCTGCTCGACGTGCCGCCGCCGGCGTGGTGGTTCAACGCGCTGTTCGCGCTGGCCAGGGCGGGCAACCGCCACGGCCGCCTGATGGGCCCGGTCGACGCGGTGATGCGCTGGCTGGTGCGCCGGGCGGGCAGGCACATCGTCATCGCCATGATCGACCGCTACTCGGGCGGGCACGCCGCCTTCCAGATCCCGGAGGAGCTGGCCTCCCAGTGGCGAATTAAGCAGTCGAAGACGGCGCGCCGGACGCGTAAGCTCCGCCACAGCGTCCGCAAGGGCGTACGGAAGGGCGTCGGCAAGGCGGCCAGGGCCCCCGTACGCGCGAGGGAGGAGCTGCCCGCGTGAGCACCCCGCACGAGCCAGGCACGCTGACCACCGCGACGATCCTGTTCACCGACGTGGTCAGCTCCACCGCCATGCGGATCAGGCTCGGCGAGGAACGCGCCAACGTCGTCTTCCGCCGCCTCTACCAGCTCCTGCACTCGGTGGTGACGGCCAGCGGCTCGACGTTCACCAAGAGCCTGGGCGACGGGCTGATGGCGGTGTTCGGCTCGGCCACGGCGGGGCTCGACGCGGTGATCGCGGTCGAGCAGGCCGTCGCGGCCGAGAACGAACGCGCGCTGGAGAAGATCTCGATCAGGGCCGCGCTGGCGGCGGGCGACGTGTGCTGGGGCGAGGACGACGTCAGCGGGCTGCCCACGGTGGAGGCGGCCCGCCTGGTCGCGGTCGCCGAGGGCGGCCAGGTGCTCTGCACCGACCTGGTGCGCCGCCTGGCCCAGGGGCGCAGCCGGCACGAGTTCAAGGACCTGGGCCGGCTGCCGGGCAAGGGCCTGCGGGAGCCGATGCACACCTACGAGCTCCACTGGCAGAGCGCCGACAACCAGCACGCCGGCGGCCTGGCGCCCTGGCTGGACAGCGGCCACATGCTGCCGTTCGTCGGCAGGGACGAGGAGCTGCGGGCGCTGGAGGAGGAGCTGCGGGCGGCCGAGTTCGGCAGCGGGCTGGTGATCCTCCAGGGCGATCCCGGCGTCGGCAAGACCCGGCTGGCCTCGGTCGTGGCGCGGCGGGCGCTCAAGCGGCAGTTCACGGTGCTGGCGGGGCGGTGCACCGATCCGGCGCGGCAGGCGTACGAGCCGATCGCGGGCGCGGTGGAGCGGCTGGCCCGTACCTCGCCCGCGTTGCTGCTGCGGGCCGGGGTCGACCAGCAGTGCGGGCAGCTCGTCCGGCTCGCGCCGTCGCTGGCCGCTCCCCCGCTGTCGCTGGCCGTGCCGCCCGCCACCGAGCCGGTCTCCGAGCGCTACCACCTGATGGCCGCGGCCCGTACGCTCATCGAGCGCCTGGCCACCGTACGTCCGGTGCTGCTGGTGATCGACGACCTGCAGTGGGCGACGCTGGAGTCGCTGCAGATGCTCAACTCCCTCATGTACGACGCCGACGCCCTGCCGCTGCTGATCCTGGCGACCTCGCGCCCGGTGCCCGTCGAGTCGGCGATGCCCGAGCTGCACAAGCTGACCGCCGACGGCCGCGTGGTGCAGGTCTCCTCCTTCGGCATGGACGAGGTCAGCCGGGCCCTGTCGGAGGTGCGCAGCGACGGCGACCCCGAGCTGCTGTACCGGATCACCGGCGGGAACGCGTTCCTGGTCACCGAGGTGGCCAGGGAGCTGGCCGCGGGCGCCGACCTCGACGGGCTGACCGTGCCCGACTCGGTCACCCGGATGGTCAGGGCGCGCCTGGCCCAGCTCCACCCGGACGCCCGCGACCTGGTCAGCCTGCTGGCCGTGGGCGAGCGCATGGAGTCGGCCGCGCTGCGCCTCGGCCTCGGCCTGGACGAGGCCCGCTTCGTGGCCGCCGTCGAGGAGGCCATGGGCGCGGGCCTGGTGACCATGGCCGACGGCGGCCAGTGCCAGTTCTCCCACGAGCTGACCCGCCCCGCCCTGTACGCCACGCTGTCGGCCCCGCGCGCCGGGCTGCTGCACGGCCGGGTCGCCGACGCGCTGTGCCAGGCCGACCCGCAGGCCATGGAGTCACGCCCGTACGTCGTGGCCACCCACCTGCTGGCCGCCGCCGAGCACGGCCGCGACCCCCGCCGTACGGCAGAGGCCGCCGAGGCCGGCGTGCAGGCGGCCCGCCACGCGCTGGCCGGGCTCGCCCACCGTGAGGCGGTCACCTGGTACCAGCGGGTGCTCGGCCTGCTGGCCGACTTCCCCGGCGCCTCCCCCGAGCGGCGCGCCGAGCTGCTGATGGACTGCGGCCGGGCGATGTGGCTGGCCGGGGACCCGGAGGCCAGGCAGACCCTCAACCAGGCGGCCGAGCTGGCCAGGGAGTGCGGGCGCGACGACCTGATCGTGGTGGCCGCGCTCGGCGGCGACCGCGGTTTCTCCAGCATCTCCGCCGCCACCGACAAGCGCCGCATCGCACTGCTGACCGAGGCGCGCAGGCTGGTCGACTCCACCGACCTGAGTACCAGAGCGCTGCTGGCGGCCCAGCTCGCCTCCGAGCTGATCTGGGCGCCCGACGGCGAGCGCCGCTTCGCGCTGAGCGACGAGGCGGTGGCGCTGGCCCGCAAGTCGGGCGATCCGCGCACGCTGGCCAGCGTGCTCGGCATGCGTAGCCTGACGATCATCCCGGCCGACCCGCTGCACCAGCGCCACCGCGACGGCGACGAGATGCTGGAGGCGGCCCGCCGCACGGGCGACGACCTGGCGCTGTTCCACGCCTACGTGCAGCGCACCCCGCCCGTGCTGGACAGCGGCGACACCGCGCGGGCCGCGACGCTGCTCGACCAGGCCGACGAACTGGCCCGCCGCCTGGCACAGCCGCAGCTCAACTGGCTGATCGGCTACTCCAGGGCGGGCCTGACGCTCATGCAGGGCGACCTGTCGCAGGCCGAGTCCGAGGCGCTGTCGGCCATGCGGCTCGGCTCCGAGATCGGCCGCCGCCTGGAGGCCGTGGCCATCTACTCCGAGCAGATCTCCGAGATCCGCCGACTCCAGGGGCGGTTGTGGGAGCTGCGCGACCGGCTGCGCCGCATCGCCCAGGCGCCGCAGGTGGACCCGGTGCACGCCGTGCTGCGCTACCTGTGCGAGATGGGCGACGAGGAGGCCGGTCCGCTGCTCGACCGCATCCTGGCCGACCGCGGCGCGGTGCCGCCGCGGAACATGGCCCACCGGCCCGCCCTGGACAACCTGGCCGTGGCCGCCGCCCACCTGCGCCGCCCGGAGCTGGCCGAGCGGCTGTACGCCTCCCTGGCGGCCGACGGCGAGACGTTCGGCCACGGCACGGTCGCCCACCACTGCGGCCACCACTACCTGGCCCACCTGTGCGTGACCATGGGCGACCCGCGGCGGGCCGGCGAGCACTTCGAGGCCGCCGCCGAGGTGCACGAACGCAGCGGGGTGCCGCTCATGCTGGCCGAGTCCCTGCTCGACTGGGCCGCCCTGCTCGACACCGCCGACGTCGGCGGCCCCAAACCGGCGGCGCTGCGCGAGTGGTGCGCCTCGCTGCTGCCCGGCCGCGGCGCCGTCCTGCTCGACCGCCGGCTGTCCGCACACCCCGTTTAACCTGCGACGACATCGGGCAATCCGGCACGGGGGGCGCGATGAGGGAGTACGGGGTTCACGCATGGCCGGGGGATTTCCGCCGATCGGGACGTACGCGTTCCTGTCGGACTGCCACACGGCGGCGCTCGTCGCGCCCTGCGGGGCGGTGGAGTGGATGTGCGCGCCGCGCTTCGACGGCCCGAGCGTGTTCGCGCGGGTCCTGGACCGGCGGCTCGGCGGCGCGTGGGAGCTCGACGTGGCGGGCGCGCGGGTGGAGGAGCGCGGCTACGTCGAGGAGACGCTCGTGCTGCGTACCCGCTGGACCGGCCGCGAGTGCGAGGTCGTGGTGCACGACTTCTTCGCCACCGCGCTGCCGGAGCCGGGCGGCGACGGTCTCGTGCCCGTCCGGATGCTGGTGCGGTGGGCCAGGTGCGAGCGCGGGCGGGCGGTGGTGCGCTCCCGGGTGCTGGCCAGGCCCGACTACGCCACCCGCGAGGCCCGCTGGAGTGCGCGCGACGGCGTACTGGCCGAGGAGTCGGGGCTGCTGCTGACCGGCACGCCCGCGCCGGAGGCCGAGACCACGCTCGGCGAGGGTGAGTCGTGGGCGATCGCGCTCGACTACGCCGGTCAGGGCCTCGCGCCGGTCCGCGATCCCGCGCGGCTGCTGGAGGAGACCGTGCGGTCGTGGCGGTCGTGGTCGGCGCGCTCGGCGTACGACGGGGTGGGGGCGCGGCAGGTGCGGCACAGCGCGGTCGTGCTGCGCGGGCTGCTGTTCGACGAGAGCGGCGGGCTGCTCGCGGCGCCCACGACGTCGCTGCCGGAGTGGCCCGGCGGGCCGCGCAACTGGGACTACCGCTACGTATGGCACCGCGATGCCGCCCTCATGGTGCTGGCGCTGCTGCGGCTCGGCCACCGCCAGGAGGCGGGCCGGTACCTGGCGTTCCTGCTCGGGCAGTGCGCGATCCACCAGGACGACGTGCCGCCGGTGTTCTCCGTCGACGGCGGGCCGGTCGCTGGCGAGACCGTGCTCGGCCACCTGGAGGGGTACGCGGGCTCGCGTCCGGTGCGGATCGGCAACGGCGCCGCCGGGCAGCACCAGCTCGACAGCTACGGCCACATCCTCGACGCGGCCATGGCCTACCACGCGGTGACCGGCGAGCCGCCCGGCGGACCGGTGTTGTGGCGGCTCGTGGAGCAGGCCCGCGCCCGGTGGCGGGCGCCGGACGCGGGCATCTGGGAGGCGCGCGGCGGCGAGCGCCACTGGACCTACTCCAAGTTGTACGCCTGGGTCTGCTTCGACCGCGCGGTCCGGCTGGCGGAGGCGACCGGCGAGCCCGGCCTGCCCCTCGCGGAGTGGCGGGCCGAGCGCGAGGCCGTCCGCGCCGAGCTGCTGGAGCGCGGCTACAACGCCGACGTGGGCGCCTTCACCCAGTCCTACGGCTCCGAACAGGCCGACGGCTCGCTGCTGCGGCTGCCGCTGCTCGGCTTCCTGGACGGCGACGACCCCCGCGTGCTCGGCACCCTCGACCACATCCAGTCGCGCCTGGGCGACGGCGGGGCCCTCGTGCACCGCTACGACCCCGAGGCCACCCGCGACGGGGTGGGCGGGCCGGAGGGGGCGTTCCTGATGTGCTCGTTCGAGATGGTGTCGGCGCTGGTGCTGGCCGGGCGGACGGCCGAGGCCCGCGACCGGTTCGACACGTTGTGCGCGCGGGCCGAACCGCTCGGGCTGTTCGCCGAGGAGATGACCGGCGACGGGCACATGGTGGGGAACTACCCGCAGGCGTTCACGCATCTGGCGCTGATCGAGGCGGCGCTCAACCTGGACGCCTCCGGCCCCGCCGACGCCCTGCACGACTGGGCCGAACACGGCGGGTGACCCAGCCCTTGGGCCGAACGCGGCGGATGATCAAACCCCCCTCCCCCGCCCTTCGCCGAAGATCGGCTTCCTGCTAACGTGCGGCGCGTGAACGGGCGCGCGGTACTCGTGACAGGAGCCTCCAAAGGCATCGGAAGGGCGGTCGCCACGGCGTTCGCCGCTCAGGGCGACCGGGTCGCCGTCCACCATCGCGACTCGGCGCGGGAGGCCGAGGGCGTGCTGGCCGGGCTGGCGGGCTCCGACCCTGTCGTCGTCCAGGCCGATCTGGCCGATCCCGAGGGCGTGCGGCGTATGGCCGACGAGGTCGCCGGGCCGCCTGGCGGGAGGCGTTCGAGGTCAACCTGATGGGCGCGGCCAACCTCACCTGGTGCGCGCTGCGGCACATGCGCGCCGGCGGCCGCATCGTGAACGTCAGCTCCCGCGGCGCCTTCCGCGGCGAGCCCGACGCCCCCGGCTACGGCGCCAGCAAGGCGGGCCTGAACGCCATGAGCCAGTCGCTGGCGGTGGCGCTCGCACCCCACGGCATCGCGGTCGCCTCGGTTGCCCCGGGATTCGTGGCGACCGAGATGACCACCGAATACCTCAAGCCACCCCTCGGGGACGCCATCCGCGCCCAGAGCCCGTTCGGCCGGGTCGGGGAGCCGGACGAGATCGCCGCCGCGGTGCTCTACCTGGCCTCCCCGGCGGCCGAATGGGCCAGCGGCACCGTCCTCGACCTGAACGGCGCCTCCTACCTCCGCTGAGGCGCGGTCAGCCGGTGGCGGCCTCGCGGAGGGCCTGCCGCCACGGGGTCCCTTCGGCGACGTGGCGGCGCAGCTCGCGGGCCTGCCTGGGCAGGTTCCAGGTCAGGGCGCCGGTGACGTGCCCGTCCGTGCCGTACAGGCCGGCGAACCGGCCGCTCGCGGGGTCCCCGGCGACGATCTGGAAGCGGGCCGCGCCGCCGGTGACGCCGTACGCCTGGATCTTCACGTCGTACTGGTCGGTCCAGAAGTAGGGCACGGGGGCGAAGGCGGCGGCGCCTCCCAGGAGCGTACGGGCGGCGGCCGTGCCCTGCTCGGTGGCGTTCAGCCGGTGCTCGACGCGCAGGCGCCCGAAGCGGGGGTGCCACCAGGAGGCGACGTCGCCGGCGGCCACCACGCCGGGAGCGGCCCGGCACCGGTGGTCGCACTCCACGCCGTCCCCCAGGTCCAGGCCGCTGCCGGACAACCAGCCGACCGCGGGCGCCGAGCCGACGGCCACGAGCACCAGGTCGGCCGGGACGTGGACGCCGCCGTCCAGGTCCACGCCGTCGACCCGGCCGTCGCGGCCGGACAGGCCGGTGACCAGGGTGCCGAGGTGGAGGCGCACGCCGTGCCGTACGTGCAGGCCGGCGAGCAGGTGCGCCACCTGGTCGCCGAGCGGGCCGATCATCGGCGCGGGCAGCGGGTCGACCAGGGTGACGTCCAGGCCGAGCTCCCGGGCGACGGCAGCGACCTCCGAGCCGAGGAAGCCCGCGCCCACGACGACCGCCGACCGGGCGGCGAGCAGCCCCTCCCGCAGGGCGAGGGCGTCGTCGAGGGTGCGCAGCACGTGCACCCCGCCGAGCCCGTGGCCCGACGGCAGCCGTCGCGGGACGACCCCGGTGGCGATCACCAGCCCGTCGTACGGCAGGACGCCGCCGTCGGAGAGGGCGACTTCGCGGGCGCCGGCGTCGAGGGCGGTGGCGGCGACGCCGAGCCGCCAGTCGGCCGCGAGCGCGGCGCGGGTGTCGTGGCGGCGTAACGTCACGCGGCCGGGCTCCCACCGGCCGCGCAGGATCTGCTTGGACAGCGGCGGCCGGTCGTAGGGCTCGCGCCGCTCCGCGCCGACCAGAGTCAGCGAGCCGGTGAAGCCGTCGCGGCGCAGGGCCTCGGCGGCGGCCAGACCCGCCGCCGAGGCGCCCACGACCACGATCCGGGCGGGCCGGCTCACGACGCGGTCGGCGTGGCGGTCAGGGTGATCGCGAGGGCCGGGCAGATCCGGGCGGCCTCGCCGACGTCGGCCAGCAGTCCCGGTTCGGGATGGTCCTCCAGGAGTACGACGATGCCGTCCTCGTCGCGCTGGTCGAACACGCCGGGGGCGATGAGGACGCACTGGCCCGAACCGGTGCAGGCGTCCTGGTCCACGGTGACCTTCATGGGCTTGACTCTCCTTCGCTCGATCACCAGGTGACGGGCAGTTCGCGGACGCCGTAGAAGACGGCCTGCTGCTTGAACTCCAGTTCCTCCGGCGGCGTGGCCAGGGCCAGCGTGGGGATACGCCGGTAGAGGGTGCCGTAGACGACCTGCAGCTCCACCCGGGCCAGCGGCTGGCCCAGGCACTGGTGGACGCCGTAGCCGAAGGCGACGTGGTGGCGTACCCGGCGGCGGACGTCGAGGACGTCGGGGTCGGGGAAGGCTGACGGGTCCCGGTTGGCGGTGCTCTTCACCACGACGATGCCCTCGCCCTTGCGGATCAGCCGGCCGCCGATCTCCAGGTCCTCGCGCGCGACGCGGCGGGCCTCGGTGTGGGTGATGGACAGGTAGCGCAGGAGCTCCTCGACGGCGTTGGCCACCAGCGCCTGGTCGCCGTCGCGTACCGCGGCGAGCTGGCCGGGGTTCGCCAGCAGCGCGGCCGTGCCGAGGGCGATCATGTTCGCGGTGGTGTCGTGGCCGGCCACCAGCAGGAGCTGGCCCATGGTGGCGATCTCCCGCAGGGTCATCGCGCCCGTGCCGTACTGCTCCACGGCCAGCCGGCTGAGGACGTCCTCGCCCGGGTCGGCGCTCTTCGCCGCCACCAGCGCCTCCAGGTAGGCGTTCAGCTCCTCGCCGGCGGCCAGGGCCCGTGCCGGGTCGCCCTCGTCCATGACCAGCTCGCCCGCCACCCGCTGGAAGAAGGCCCGGTCCGCGTACGGCACGCCGAGCAGTTCGCAGATCACCAGCGACGGGACCGGCAGCGCGAGCGCCTCGACCAGGTCGGCCGGGTTCGGCCCGGCGAGCAGGTCGTCGATGCCGTGGTCGACGACGCGCTGGATCCTGGGCCGCAGCGCCTCCATCTTCTTGACCATGAAGTCGGCGGTCAGCAGCCGCCGGTGCGCGGTGTGCTCCGGCGCGTCCATCTGCATCAGGGTCTTCATCCGCGCGTCGCGGGCCTTGCTCACCGCGTTGGTGTGCGGGAAGCCGGGCTCGGCGACGTCCACGCCGACGCGCGGGTCGGCGAGCACCGCGCGGACGTCCTCGTACGCGGTGACCAGCCACGGAGTGGTGCCGTCCCACAGGCGTACCCGCGAGATCGGCTCCTCCTTGCTACGGCGGGCCAGCTCCGGGGCCGGGTCGAACGGGTGGCCAGCCGCGCGGGGCATCGGGAAGATCGTCGTTTCCGGCGGGGCATCGGTCATGCTGTCTCCTGAATTCGGGCACATCGATCGCCTTGATCGTTCTGTGAACGCGGAGCGTCGTCCTCAGCGCTCATACGTCAAGGCTGTCGTTGAACCAGCCCCGGAGACTTCCGCCCGAGACCGCTGTGAAGGCGGCCTAGAAACCCTCAAAGCCCGGTCGAACCCCGCCTGCCTCGAACGTCTCGAAGTAGGCGGCCGTCTCCGCGTCGGCCGGGTAGTACGACTCGATCGAGATCTCGTCCAGCGTGATGTCCAGCGGGGTGCCGAACGTGGTGGTGGTCGAGAACAGCCGCAGTTCGAGGTCGCCGAACCGGAAGATCATCGGGATGGTGACCTCGGACTCGACCGGCCGCCCCGTCTCCCCGGCGCCGGGCGCGAGCAGTTCCTCGTAGATCGCGTGCAGCTCGGCGTCGGGGGCGATGGCGAGCTGGCGCGAGATCCGGGCGCGCAACACCGCGCGTACCTCTGCCAGGTTGACGATCCGGGGGGCGAGCCCGCCGCGGCCCAGCCCCAGCCGCACGATGTTGACCGGCGGCCGCAGCAGGTCGGGCGCGACGTCCACGAGGAACGCGTCGAGGGCGCGGTTGCTCATCACGATGTTCCACCGGCGGTCGAGGACCACCGCCGGGTACGGTTCGTGGGCGCGCAGCACCCGCGCGATCGCGTCCCCGGCCGTGGACAGCGTGTCCGCGCCGAGCGGACGTTCGGTGTAGCGGGGGGCGAAACCGGCGGCGAGCAGCAGCCGGTTGCGCTCCCGCAACGGGACCTCAAGCTGATCGGCGAGCCGCAGGATCATGTCGGCGCTCGGGTTGGACTTGCCGGTCTCCACCAGGCTCACGTGACGGGCCGAGACGTCGGCGGCGATCGCGAGGTCGAGCTGGCTGAGCCGCCGGCGGTGCCGCCATTGCCGCAACATCTCCCCGACGCTGTTCATGGCCGCCGATGCTACTCGCCATGAAATCCCCTTTCATCGACATCCTCCGCCGCGCTGGAAACACTGCTCTCCATGACGACCGACAATGCGACAACCGACAACAAGGCCATCGTCCAGCGGGCCCTGACCGAACTCGTCGGGACGGGTGACGTCGACGCGCTCGCGCCGCTGCTGAGCGACGGCTTCGTCCATCACCGGCCCGATTCGACGGCCTCGACCAAGGCCGAATGGCTCGACGCCGTACGTGCCGCGCTGGTTCCACTGGCCGGCATGGCCGTGGAGATCGACCACGTGCTGGCCGACGGCGATCACGTCGTGATGCACTCGCGCCGCCGGGCGCCCGGCGGCGGTCCGGAGATCGTGGTCGTCGACATCTGGCGGCTGGACGACGGGCTGATCGCCGAGGCGTGGGAGATCATCGAACCGGTCTCCCAGGCCGCCGCCAACCTGACCTGGTGGGCGGCCGGGTCCGGGCCCTCGTGACAACGGCGGTACGGAACGGTAGAAACGACCCGCGGACCCTCCGGTGACCGGCCCTTCGTCGCCGTCGCGCCGGAGCCCGCGTAGCCGCGGTTGACATTGACCCAAGGTCAAGCCCGACCGTGGTGCCATGACGAACTCGAACACGACTCATTCAGCCTGGAGTGGCATGCTGCCGGTGGAGGACACCGCCCTGGCCGTGACCGACACCGGCGGCACCGGCACCCCCGTGGTCTACCTGAACGGCTCCTACGCCAGTCAGCGTCACTGGCGCCCGGTCATCGACGACCTGGGCCCGCGGTGGCGGCACATCACCTACGACGAGCGGGCGCGCGGCAGGTCGAAGAGATCGGCCGACTACTCCTTCGAGGCCTGCGTCCGGGATCTCGACGCCGTGCTGAAGGCCAGGGGGCTGAAGCGGCCGCTGCTGGTGGGCTGGTCGTACGGCGCGCTGCTCGGCGTGCACTGGGCGGCCAGGCACCCGGACCGCGTCGCCGGCGTCGTCGGCGTGGACGGCCCGTACCCGGCCGGCTGGACCGACGAGGCCGGTCACGAACGTATCCGGCGGCTGTTCCGCACGTACCGCTGGGCGTTGCCGATCGCCCGCCTCGCCGGCAACGCCGCGCGGATGAGCGCCGAGCAGCACGCCGAGGTCAGCATCGAGGCCCACCTCCTGCACGCCGCCCTCGAACCGATCCTCGACGGCCTCACGGTCCCGCTCCGCTACGTGGTCGCCTCGGGGGAGGCCTTGGGCAGCAAGAACGACGAACAGGCGCAGATGCGCCTCACGATCAACCCGGTGCTCGCCCGCAACCCGAACCTGGCGATCGCCGCCAAGGTCGGCGGCAACCACGGCTCGATCGTGCGCAAGGACTTCCACGCGATCGCCGAGACCACCCGCGCGCTCGCCGCCCTCACCCGCGAAGGTCGCAGAGAACCATGATGAGCGGTGTCACGATCGGCCAGGCGGCGGCCTACGCCGGTGTCACGATCAAGACGATACGTCACTACCACCGGCTCGGCCTGGTCGACGAACCGCTCCGCGACAGCTCCGGCTACCGTCGCTACGGATCGACGGAGCTGCTGCGGCTGATCCAGGTCCGTACGCTGGCCGAGGCCGGCGTACCGCTGTCCGGGATCGGCCCGCTGCTCGCCGCCGATCCGCGACACTTCGCCACCGACCTGGCCGAGGTCAAACGGCGGATGACCGAGCGCATCGACGAGCTGATCGCCCGCCGCGACCTGCTGGACCGGCTGGCCAACGGCGACCGGACCCTGTTGCCCGACCGGGCCTGCGCGCTGCTGGACCGGGCCGCCGGCCTCGGCTTCACCCCGGAGGAGGTGGCGGCCTACCGCGAGGGCATGGTGCTGACCAGGGCCCTGGTCCCCGACGACTTCGACGACTACCTCAGCGAGGCCGAGCGTGCCCTCGACGACACCCGGTTCGTCGACCTGAACAAGGAATGCTGGGCCGCCAAGGACCTGGCGCCCGACGACCCCCGTATCGAGGAGCTCGCGACCGCCGTGGCCGAGCGGTTCCTCGCCAACCCCGCGTTGCTCGCGACCTCGAAACGCCTGCGGGCCCGCGCCGACACCACCCGGTACGGCCTGCTCAACCACCACGGCGAGGACCAGGCGGCACCGGCCATGGCCCGGCTGACCGCGCTGGTCGAGGCGAAACTCCGGGCCGCCGGCGTGGACATCCCCCACCAGTGACCGCACACTTCGCCGCGCCGATCGGCCGGGCCGCTGTCGGGTGCGTCACGAGCGCCGGCAGCCGAGCGCCGGCCCCCGTCCGGCGTTCGGCGCTCGGCGCTCGGCGCTCAGGTCAGTCGATGGTCGTGCCGGTGACCAGCGGCAGCGAGATCGAGGTGCCGGCCAGGTCGACGGTGACCCTGGTCCCGGTGCCGGGTTCGAGGTCGGGCTCCTGGAGGAGGTCGGCGTTGGTGCCGGTCAGCACCAGGCCGAGCCGGTGTCCCGCCTTGAACTCGTAGTCCTGCGGCAACATCTTCCAGCTGATCCGGTACGGCCTGCCGGGCGTCAGCGGGGTCGAGCGGCTGAGCGACCTGTGGTTCTGCGCGTCCAGGATCCCGCGCGAGACCACGTTGAAGCCGGAGACCGCCGTGTTGTCGCCGGCCCTGGTGTAGCAGCCGTCGTCGTCGGCCGTACCCTGTCCGACGCAGTCCTTGCCGCCGATGAACTTCAGTCCTTCCGCGGACGTCGCGGAGCGTTCGCGGTAGTCGATGCGGGTGTCGGTGCCGTAGTCGACGAGCAGGACGCCCAGGTTCGCGGTCGGTTTGTCGAGTTTGACCTTGAGGCTCACCGACGGCGTCCCGGACAGCCGGACCGCGTCCTTCAGCGGCGGGGTCAGGAAGGCCAGCCGGTTCGGGTCGGCGGTGGCGGGGTCGCCGGCCATCGCGATCTCGGTCTGCTGGGTGTCGAGGTAGCCGCCGGTGCCGGTCGAGGGCTCGCGGCCCAGGGAGCCGTCCCGCTGGGGGCGCAGGATCACCTTCCGCGCCGGCGCCGGCCAGTCGGCCTGGGTGATCCAGCGGCCCGGACCGAGCTGCACGTCCACCCGGGGCCGGCGCATGATGTCGTTGGGTACGCCCATGAGTTCGTGGTCGAACCACTGGTGCAGGGTGTTCACCCACACCTCGCGGCGGGCCCAGAACGGGTCGAGGTGCGCGTACTGCGTCACCCACATCTTGCGTTGCACGTCCCGGGGCAGCTTGGTCCAGTATTCGGAGAACTGGCTGCCCACGACGTTCCGGTCCTGCCACCCCACCACCGAGAAGACGCTGGCGCGCACGTTCCGCGCCTTCGAGATCGGGCCGGTCCGGTAGTTGCGCTCGTCCCAGAAGGCGTTGTAGTTGCCGGTGGCGTCGTCGGAGTCCTCGACCAGCTTGCGGCGCACCGCAGCGCATTTCTCGTCCGGATCGACGTCGAACTTCTTGGACAACCACCCCATCCCGCCCTTGAGCCAGGTGAGGGTGCCGTTGGCGCGGAAGGACTCGTACCCGCTGGTGTAGCCCGCGATGTCCACGACCGTCTCCAGCCCCCGCACGCCGGTGCCGGCGACGCCGATGCCGAGCGCTCCTTCGTAGGAGTGGCCGATCATGCCGGTGCGTCCGGTGGTCCAGGTCGCCCGGACCGGCTCGCCCTCGTCGTCATACGCGGTCGCCCGGCCGTTCAGCCAGTCGACGACCGCCTTGCCGCCGAGCACGTCGGCGACGCCGTAACTGGTCGGGCAGCCGTCCGACAACCGGGTGCCGATCATGTCGACGGAGACGAACGCGTACCCGCGCGGCACGAAGTAGTTGTCCAGGTACAGGGGGAACTTCGTGGCGTTCCCGTTCGCGTCGTACTTCTTGTGGTCGTTCTCGAAGCCTGCGCCGGGGTTGTCGAAGGTCGGGCTCTCGTGCATGATCACCGGGACCTTGAGCTCCGTACCGCTCTCCTTCGGCCGGATGATGTCCACCCGGACCAGGTCCTTCTTGCCGTCACCGTCGCTGTCCACCGGCGACTGCACCCGTACGTGCTCGCGGATGGCGTCCTTGTAGGAGAAGACCGGCTGCGTCACCCCACCGGAAACCCCGATCCCCGGCGTCGCCGTCGCGGACGCGGCGGGAGCACCGGCGATCACGAACGGGATCGCGAGCGAGGCTCCGGTGAGTAAGGCTGCGGCGAGAAACCCTCGCCGCCGAGGGTTGAACATGTGCCCTCCAATGGGCTCGACATAACTGTTCACGACACCGTCACGGCATGCCGAACGGGCACCCTGACGGAGTTGGAGGCAGCACCGCGAAGGCGCCTCTGACGGGGGCGCGGTAGCTCCGGGAACGTGCCAGGGCAGGGTCACGATGAGCGCCGGGAAGCGCTTCCACCTGCCAGAGGGCTTTGCTCGACGGCCCGTCGCCGACCGCGGACCGCTCACGGCCGACACCTGAGGTCAGGTCGCAGCGACACCCCAGGCGACAAGATCAGGGACCTTGGCGGCGCAACCGCGGAATCCGACGAAAGGGGCACCGACCACAAGCGAGATCAGCCCGATTTAACCGCTGAACTGCCGAAACACGGTTCAGCCAGCGCCCGCAACGCTCGTGACGAGCATCAGGTCATTCACGTACGAATTCGCCCCCGTGGCGATCGCACACTCCCAGCAGAACGGCAGTGCATCCAGCCTGCCGCCATGCCTACCTGCCTCCCTCCCGGAGCTGTTCGAGCCGTTCCGCGAGGAAGCCCCAGTTCCTCCAGAACTCGTCGAGGTACGCCCGCCCCTGACCATTCAGGGAGTACACCTTGCGCGGCGGCCCCTTCTCGGACGGAACCTTCTCCACATCGACGAGCCCCCGCTGCTCGATCCGGACCAACAGCGCATAGACCGTGCCCTCGGCGATGTCGGAGAAGCCCTGCCCGCGCAGCCACGCCGTGATCTCATAGCCGTACGCGGGCCGCCCGGACAGAATCGCCAGAACGATGCCCTCCAGCGTCCCCTTGAGCATCTCCGTCAGCTGCTTGCCCACGGAACACCCCCTTGCGCTACTTGGCGATGCTGACTACCGGTACAAAGTAACACTGACTACTAGTGCCTAGCAATACCAAGTAGCTAAGAACACGAGCACTCGCGGCGTACGTCACCCCGCCACCCCTCACCAAGGAACTGCCCGAGATCGCCACCCGGGACGGCCTCAGGCCGCGAACTCCACCGGATGATCACCCAGGCCGGCCCGATCGGCGTCGACCGGACGCCGGAGATGCGGGCACAGCGTCGCATTCACTACGACCCACAGACGGCGACCCCACCGTCATTCAGAACAAGCCGCGACTGCATGGACAGACACTTCCTGGTGACGCCCCCGAAGCGGGACAGTCACTCAGTTAGTCGCCCTAAAGATCAAAAGGGCCACTTCCCGTATTGGGATGTGGCCCTTGACCGTGGTGGGCGATACTGGGATCGAACCAGTGACCTCTTCGGTGTGAACGAAGCGCTCTCCCGCTGAGCTAATCGCCCGCCCTGTCGGCGCCTTGCGGTGCTGACGGGGAAAACCATACCGCACTCCGGGGGGTGCTGGCGAAACGGAGCCTCGTGGGGTGATCTTCGGGAGCTCCGGCTGGGAGGGATTCGTGCGAAAGGCGGCGGTTGCCCATCGGCATGGCGGGTCGGTGGCATACCATCGTCGTGTTCCGGAAGGCACCGATCGCGATCTTTTCGGGTAGAAACGTTCTTGGTCACGTCAGCCGGGGCAGGCTCTACAACAGCAAAACCCTCGCAAATACGACCCGATTGATGCCGTTTAGCCAGGTAGATGCCTAAATGTCCAGCTGTGATGTGCGTTACAGAAGGCCCTTGAGGCGGAATCTTTCCTACAGGTTTCTTCGTTCCGCGTCATAGCTCAGGACGAAGTCCGTCAGAGCAGTGAAAGCCCCGAAGAGGGGACCTACGACGAAAAGGTTTGGCTGACGATGAACAGCACCACCGTCTCCGCCGAGCTTGGCCTTCGGCTAGTGGTCCCCGACCGTACTACCGTCCCCCTGCTCGCCGGACTGAGCTACACAGCCGACGATCCGTACGCCATCCGCATGGCCTTCCACGTAGGGAACGACGAGCCGGTCGAGTGGATCTTTGCTCGTGAACTGCTGACCGTAGGCATCGTGCGGCGGGTCGGCGACGGCGACGTGCAGGTGTGGCCCGCACGCGCCGACGGCGAGCGCACCCTGCACATCAGCCTCACCTCACCGTTCGGGCAGGCGCTCTTCGAAGTGCCGCTGGCTCCCCTGACGGAGTTCCTGCACCGTACGTACGAGAAGGTGCCGGCGGGGCGCGAGACCGACTACATGGACCTGGACGCCGAGCTGACGAACATGCTCTGGCCGTCCTGATCGCGCTTGTCCGAAGCCCCGGCGTCCCGGCGCCGGGGCTTCGTCATGCGTCAGGACGGGAGCGCGTCCAGGGCCTGGCGCATGCGTCCGATCTCGATGCTCTGGCCGGAGTAGACGTCTCTGGCCAGCAGGCGCATGCGGTAGTCGCGGCCGCCCGCCAGCTCCTCCCCCGCCATTTTCACCGCCCCCTGGTGGTGGCGGGTCATCAGGCGCAGGAACATCCGGTCGAAGTCGCCGCCCTTGGGCGCCCGGAGCGCGTTCAGCTCCTGCTCCGAGGCCATCCCGTAGCCGGCGGCCGCCGCGTCGTGGGCGTGCGCGGCGGGGGCGGGGCGGCCGAGTTCGGCGAGCCAGGTGGTCATGGCCCTGATCTCGGGGGTCTGGGCGGCGGTGATCGAGCGGGCGAAGGCGCGGATGACCGGGGTGGTCGTACGCGCCTCGACCATGGAGGTCATCTCCAGCGCCTGCCGGTGGTGCGGGATCATCGCCTCGGCGAAGCGTACGTCGGCGGCGACGGTTGGGGCCGGGCTCGGGCCGACACGTTCCCCGGGCGTCGCCGTACGGCCGGGGGCCCCGGGGCTGCCGGGCACCAGCACGGGGGCGTCCGTCCCGACGACCGGGACGTCCCTGACGGACGGCCCGGAAGGGTCGGACGGGTCGGAGCAGGCCGTAAGCGCAAATGTCATCACAACTGTGATGAAGACCGTACGCGGCCACCAACGTGCTGGCATAGCTTCCATAGTGAGCCACGAGAGATAAAGGGGACGCGTGTTGATCTTCGCCAAGTTGCGCGGAGCGGTGTTGTGCGCGGTGCTGTTGCTGGCGTCGGCGTGCGCGGCGGAACCACCCTCGGCCGCGGATCCGGGGACGGCCTCCTCGCAGGAGAGCGAAACGGCGTCAAGCACGGCGTCCGGCACGGTCTCGGGCTCGGGCGACGTACTGACCAGCCCCAACGTCAAGCACGTGGCCAACATCCCGCGCTCCGGCCCGTTCGCCGGGGGCGACAACTTCAACACCGATCTGGCCTTCCAGGGCGACTACGCGTTCGTGGGCAACTTCGCCGGGTTCGTGATCTACGACATCAGCGACCCGGAGCATCCGAAGACCGTGAGCCAGGTGTCCTGCCCGGCGCAGCAGAACGACGTCAGCGTGCACGGCGACCTGCTGATCCT
This sequence comes from Nonomuraea sp. WAC 01424, assembly GCF_003947315.1. Classification (NCBI taxonomy): domain Bacteria; kingdom Bacillati; phylum Actinomycetota; class Actinomycetes; order Streptosporangiales; family Streptosporangiaceae; genus Nonomuraea; species Nonomuraea sp. WAC 01424. Next base: position 419,256 of record NZ_QHHZ01000005.1, on the reverse strand, counting down.
GTCGATCGACGAGCCACGCGACGGCGAGGGCTGCGACTCCGGTGACAGCGCCCGCACCTGGGAGGGCCTGCGGCTGTTCGACATCAGCGACAAGAAGAGCCCGCGCTACCTGGGCGCGGTGCGTACCGAGTGCGGGTCCCACACGCACACGATGGTGCCCGCCGACGGCAAGCTCTATGTGTACGTCTCCTCCCCCGGCCCGGAGCCGGACTCCAGCACGTGCCGGCCGCCGCACCAGAACATCCAGATCGTGGAGATCCCGCTCGACGACCCCAAGTCCGCCAAGGTCGTGGCCCAGCCGGACATCTTCCCGCAGCACCAGAACACCGAGATGTTCGCGGGCTGCCACGACATCACCGCCTACCCGGAGAAGAAGCTCGCGGCTGCGGCCTGCTTCGGCGACGGCGTGCTGCTCGACATCTCCGACCCGGTCAATCCCCGGGTGATCCAGCAGATCCGGGACACCGAGAACTTCCAGATCTGGCATTCGGCGACGTTCAACAACGACGCGACGAAGGTCGTGTTCGGCGACGAACTCGGCGGTGGCGGGCAGGCCACCTGTGACGCGAACACGCCGCGCACCAAGGGCGCCGACGCGGTGTACGACCTGGTGAACGGCAAGCTGGAGCGCCGCGGCTACTTCAAGATCCCCCGTGACCAGGAGAAGGACGAGAACTGCGTGGCCCACAACGGCTCGCTCGTCCCGGTGAAGGGCCGCGACGTCATGGTCCAGTCGTGGTACCAGGGCGGCGTGTCGATCTGGGACTTCACCGACTCGGCCGCCCCCAAGGAGATCGGCTTCTTCGAACGCCGCCCGTTCCCGGACGGCGGCGTGGCGGGCTCCTGGTCGGCCTACTACTACAACGGCTACATCTACTCCAGCGACATCCGCGAGGGCCTGGACGTGCTGCGCATCGACGACCCGATCACCGACCCGGCCAAGCAGGTCAAGATGGACGACTTCAACGTACAGACGCAGAAGTCGTACTGAGTCCGGCCACGCGCCCCGCCGGGAAGGCGGGGCACGTGGTCAGCGGGTCACGGGTTGAGGTCGGCGGCGGCGCGCTCGGCGAAGATCCGCATGGCCTTGGCGGTGATCGGGCCGGGGGCGGTGGGCAGCGCGGTCCCGTCGACGAGGCCGATCGGCTGGATGTCGCGGGTGGTGGAGGTGAGGAAGGCCTCCTCGGCCTCGTAGAGGGCCTGCAGCGGCACGTCGGTCTCCTCGCCGCCGCACCATTCGAGCACCAGCGCGCGGGTGACGCCGGCCAGGCAGCCGGAGGCGAGCGTCGGGGTGATCAGGCGGCCGTCGCGCACGATGAAGATGTTGGAGCCGGTGCCCTCGCACAGGTCGCCCGCGAGGTTGCCGAAGATCGCCTCGCCGGCGCCCTGCCTCTTGGCGTGCAGGAGGGCCTTGGCGTTGTCGCCGTAGGAGGTGCTCTTGACGCCGGACAGCGCGCCGCGCTCGTTGCGCGGCCAGGGGACGACGGCCACGTTCGCGGTGTCGGGGAACGGCTTCTGCTCGTCGACGATGACGATCGAGGTGGTGCCCTGGTCGCCGCGGTCGGAGCCGAGCGGGCCCGGGCCGCTGGTGTAGGTGATGCGGATGCGGCCGAGCGTCCAGGCGGGGGCGGCCGCCAGGCACTTGGCGACGCCTTCCGCGATCGCCTCGACGTCGGGCTCGGGCAGGTCCATGCGCTGGGCCGAGAGCGTGAGCCGGTCGAGGTGCCGGGTGAGCGCGAACGACTCGCCGTCGACGATCTTGATCGTCTCGAAGACGCCGTCGCCGACCATGAGCCCGTGGTCGAACACCGAGACGGTGGCCTGCGCGGGGTCGATCAGCTCTCCGTTGACCCAGACAGGGATGTTCATCGATTTCCTCCTGAAGATGCCAGTGAGATGAGTCTGGATGCCTTCAGCTCGGTCTCCAGCCATTCACGTTCGGGGTCGCTGCCCCACGTGATGCCCGCGCCGGTGCCGAAGCGGATCTCACCTGCCGAGATCCAGAATGTTCTGATGCCCACGGCCAGAGCCGCCCTGCCCCGGTCGGCGTCGACCCAGCCCACCGCACCACAGTAGGGCCCCCGGGGTACCGGTTCGAGCTCATTGATGATGCGCAGGGCGGACGACTTGGGCGCGCCCGTGACAGACCCGGGCGGAAAAGTGGCGGCGAACAGCTCCGGCCAGCCCGCCCCCGGCGCGAGCCTGGCCCGTACGGTGGAGACGAGGTGGACGAGGCCGGGATGTTCCTCGACCGCGCACAGGGAGGGCACCTCGACCGAGCCGACCGCGGCGACCCTGCCCAGGTCGTTGCGGACCAGGTCGACGATCATGACGTTCTCGGCGTAGTCCTTCTCCAGCAGGTCGGCGGCGGTCACGCCGGTGCCCTTGATCGGGCCCGACTCCACGACGTCGCCGTCACGCGACAGGTAGAGCTCGGGCGAGGCCGACACCACGCTCAGCCCCGGCACGTCGATGACGGCCGCGTACGGGGCCGGGTTGCCCTCGGCCAGCCGGGCGGCCAGCGCGAGCGGGTCGGCGCCGGGCGGGACGGGCGCGCTCAGGACGCGGCAGAGGTTGGCCTGGTAGACCTCGCCCCGCTCGATGTGGTCGCGGATCGCGCGCACGCCGCGTTCGTAGGCGGCGCGGTCGAGCGAGGTGTGCCAATCGCCGGGACGTGGACCGTGCCAACGGGCCCTGGGTTCGGGCAGAGGGGCCGGGCGTACGCGGTCGAAGCGGGCGCAGGTCACCTTGCCCTCGTAGTCGACGACGACAGCCCACCAGCCCTCGCCGTCGAGCACGGCCAGGTCGGTCGTCACGTCACGGAGTTCCGTGGCGAGAAGACCGTTTAAGTGGGCGAATCCGTCGTACATACCTCCCATTGTCCCAGCATTTCGACGAGTTCCAGCGCGGCGGGCAACGGAACCTCGGGAAGGGCGGCGTACACCGTACGGACGGGGGTGGCGCCGCGCAGCGGTTTGAGCACCAGGTCCGGCGGCACGGCCCGCGCGGCGAGCTCGGGCACCAGCGTCACCCCGAACCCGGCGGCGACGAACCCGAACTTCCCCGACCATTCGGCCACCCTCAGCCCGCCCCGCGGCGTGAACCCGGCGGCGGCGGCCGCAGCCACCAGCAGCGTCGGCTGGCCGCGCGGCGCGGCCTCGATCCAGCTCTCCCCGGCCAGGTCGCGCAGGTCCACGTCGGACTCGGTGGCCAGCCGGTGCCCGGCGGGCAGCGCGACGAACAGCCGGTCCTCGCGCAACGGCACGAGCCGGGCGCCCTCGGCGGGCAGACCGGCCGGGTAGTCGCTGACCACGGCCACGTCGAGCGCCCCGGCGTGCAGGCGTTCCATGAGCCGGGCCGTCAGCCCCTCGGTCATCCGCAGCTCGACGCCGGGATGGCGGGCCAGGAACCGTTTCAGCGTGTACGGCATCAGGTCCACGTTCGCCGTGGCGAAGGCGCCCGCGCGCAGCGTGCCGCCGTGGCCGCCGTGGATGGCGGCCAGCTCCTCGCCCGCGCGTTCCAGCCGGTCGAGCACGGCGACGGCGTGCCGGTGCAGGGCCGTGCCCGCGGGGGTCAGGCGTACGCCGCGCGCCACGCGTTCGAACAGCGGGCCGCCGGCGGCCCGTTCCAGCGCGGCGATGCGCCGGGAGACCGCCGACTGGGTGTAGCCGAGCAGCTCGGCGGCGGCCGTGAAGGAACCGCTCCTGGCCACCTCGTCGAAGAGGCGGAGCGTCTGGGGATCGAAGGCATTCGTGTCACGCATGGCTGCCATGCAATCTAGTCGGTGGTGGAATACCTCGCATCCCTGTTGACTGTGGTCCGTGATTGCATTTCTTGGACAGGGACGCATGGGCGTCCCCATGGCCCGGCGACTCGTGGAGGCCGGGCACAAGGTGACGACGTGGCGGCGCGGGACCGGCGTGACGGCCGCCGAGGCGGTGGACGGCGCCGAGCTGGTGATCACCATGCTCAGCGATCCGGCGGCGGTGCGCGAGGTGCTGACGGCCGCGCTGCCCGGACTGCGGCCCGGCGCGACGGTGGTGGAGATGTCCACGATCGGCCCGGAGGCGGTGCGCGAGCTGCGCGCGCTGCTGCCGGAGACGGTGGCCCTGGTCGACGCGCCGGTGCTGGGCAGCGTGGGCCCGGCGGCGGACGGCACGCTGGTGGTGCTGGCCGGTGGCGAGCTGTCGGGCTGCCGCGAGGTGCTGCCGGTGTTCGGCACCGTACGGGAGACCGGGCCGCTGGGCTCGGGCGCGGCGATGAAGATCGCCGTCATGAGCGCGATCGTGCCCGCCCAGGTGCTGGTGGCCGAGACCCTGGCGTACGGGGCGGCGCACGGCGTCGAGCGGGACACGCTGATCGACGTGCTGGCGGGCACCCCCGTCGGCCAGGTTGCCGAACGGCTGCGCACGCCCCCGGCCGAGACCCGGTACGCGCTCGGCCTGGCCGCCAAGGATCTGGAGCTGGCCGCCTGGGAGGGCGCGTCGATGGCCACGGCCGCCCGGCTGCGGCTCCAGGACGCGCGGGCGGCCGGGCTGGGCGACCGCGACGTGACGGCCGTGGCCGAGTTCGTCGGCGACCGCGCCGATGACCGGGCAGGCGACCAGGCCGCCAGGCGCGCGGTGCCGCTGAACCTGAGCACGATCCCCGCCACGAACGGCGCGTACTCGCACGCGGTGCGGGTCGGCGACATGCTCTACGTCTCCGGCCAGGCCGCCTTCGACGATCAGGGGGACGTGGTCGGCCCGGGTTCGCTGAGGACCCAGGCCGAGCACATCTTCGCGGTCACCACGCGCATCCTGGCCGACCAGGGCGCGACCTGGCAGGACGTCGCCTTCATCAGGACGTACCTGACGGGTATGGACGACATCCTCGAACTCAGGGACGTACGCGACCAGTACGTCACCGGCACTCCCCCGGCCAGCACGACCGTCGAGGTGTCGAAGCTGTTCAAGCCGGGGCTGGTGATGGAGATGGACCTGATCGTCGCGCTGCCGCGCGGGTCGGCGGGCTAGTCGAGCGGCCCGGTGACCGACTCCGCCGCGGCCACGACGCCGCCCTCGGCCACCAGGCGTACGGCGGACTCGATCTCCGGCGCGAGGAAGCGGTCGGGGCCCGGCGCGGGCACGTTCTCGCGCAGTGCTCTGACCACGGCGGCGGTCGCCGGCGCGGGCTCCAGGGGGGCGCGCAGGTCGAGCGCGCGGGCCGCGGTGAGCACCTCGACGGCCAGCACCCGCGTCAGCCCGTCGACCGACCTGCGCAGCTTGCGCGCGGCCGACCAGCCCATGGACACGTGGTCCTCCTGCATGGCCGAGCTGGGGATCGAGTCGACGCTCGCGGGCACGGCCAGCCGCTTCAGCTCCGAGACGATCGCGGCCTGCGTGTACTGGGCGATCATGTGGCCGGAGTCCACGCCGGGGTCGTCGGCCAGGAACGCCGGCAGGCCGTGGTTGCGCGCCACGTCGAGGAAGCGGTCGGTACGGCGTTCGGACATCGAGGCCAGGTCGGCGGCCACGACGGCGAGGAAGTCGAGCACGTAGCCGACGGGCGCGCCGTGGAAGTTGCCGTTGGACTCCACCCGGCCGTCGTCGAGCACGGCCGGGTTGTCCACGGCGCTGGCCAGCTCCCACCCGGCCACGGTGGCGGCGTGCGCGATGGTGTCGCGGGCGGCGCCGGCGACCTGCGGGGCGCAGCGCAGCGAGTACGCGTCCTGGACGCGGGTGCACGCCTGCGGGTCGCGGTGGCTGGCCATGACGCCGGAGCCGGCCAGGATTTTGGTCATGTTGGCGGCCGAACGGGCCAGGCCCGGGTGTGGGCGCAGGGCCTGGAGCTCCGGCATGAAGACGCGGTCGGTGCCGAGCAGCGCCTCCACGCTCATCGCCGCGCTGATGTCGGCGGTCCTGACCAGCCTGGTGAGGTCGGAGATGGCCAGGATGAGCATGCCGAGCATGCCGTCGGTGCCGTTGATCAGCGCCAGGCCCTCCTTGGCGGCCAGCTCGACGGGCTCGATGCCGGCCTGCTTGAGCGCCTCCCCGGCGGGCTGGAGCGCGCCCTCGGCGTCGCGTACGACGCCCTCGCCCATCAGCGTCAGAGCGACGTGGGCCAGCGGCGCCAGGTCGCCGGAGCAGCCGAGGCTGCCGTACTCGTGCACGACCGGGGTGATGCCGGCGGTGAGCAGGGCGGCCAGGGTCTTGGCGGTGGCCGGCCTGATGCCGGTGTGCCCGGTGGCCAGGGTGTGCAGGCGCAGCAGCATGAGCGCGCGCACCACCTCGGTCTCCACCTCCGGGCCGCTGCCCGCCGCGTGCGAGCGCACCAGCGAACGCTGGAGCTGGGCGCGCAGCGCGGGGTCGATGTGCCGGGTGGCGAGGGCGCCGAACCCGGTGGAGACGCCGTAGGCGGGAACGGGGCTCTCGGCCAGTTCGTCCACCCGCTGGCGGGCGGCCGCCATGGCGGCCACCGCGTCGTCGGTGAGCTGCACGGGGGCGCCGTGGCGGGCCACCCTGATGACGTCGTCGAAGCTCAGAGGCTCGGGGCCGACGTTCACGACTCCGTTGTCGCGCATGATCGTCTCTCTCGCTTAGGTAACCGGCGTACCCGATGTTAGCTCCTTACTCGGGAACGTCGCCGCCAGCCCTGCCCTGCCCTCCTCGGTGAGGACCACCGCGCGTGGCACCGACCCCCGCCGGTACCAGCCGCGTTCGAACAGGACGTCGGTGATCGCGGCGCCGAGCGCGCCGCCGAGATGCGACCGGCGCTCGGTCCAGTCGAGGCATTCCGGGGCGAAACGCCGCCTGGTCCCGCGGGCGCCCTCGACGTCCACGCCCAGGCCCGTCAGCAGGCGCTCCCCGGCCGGAGTGAGGTCCTGGCGGTCGTAGTAGCCGCCGTCCCTGAGCCGGTCGAGCAGGGCGACGCCGGCGCGGCCGGCCAGGTGGTCGTAGCAGGTGCGGGCCTCCTCCAGCAGGCGCGCCTGCCGGGACTGGCGCAGGGAGCGCACCGGCGGGCGGGCGCTCACCCTGGCCAGCGTCTCCAGGACCTCGGCGATCTCGTGCCCGGCCAGCCGGTAGTAGCGGTGGCGGCCCTGCCGGACGACGTCGACCAGGCCGCCGTCCAGCAGCCGGGCCAGGTGGGCGCTGGCGGTGGCGGCGCTCACGCCGGCGACCCTGGCCAGCTCGCCGGCGGCCAGGGCGCGGCCGCCGAGCAGCGCCGTCAGCATGGCGGCCCTGGTGGCGTCCGCGATGGCGGCGGCCACGGGCGCGATGTCGGCGTCACGGGCGATGTACTCCATGCTCACGACGCTAATACACCGATATTTCGCCCGGGGACGAAGTGTCAGCTCAGGGCCTTCCTGATGATCTCGCGGGCCCGGTCCATCAGCGCGAGGGGCGTGCCCAGCAGGACGTTCTTGGTCGCCGACTCCACGCCGGGACGCGGGCGCAGGGGCGCGACCGCCTCGGCCGCCCGTACCGCCGCCGCCATGGCCCGGCGTTCCACGACGGACGTCCTGCCGCGAAGCTGGGCGAACTCGTAGCGCTCCTCGCTGCGGGCGTGCAGCGTCACGGCGGTACGCAACTCGGCCAGCTTGTCCCAGAAGTCCGGGTGGTCCACGCCCGCCTCGTCGATCTCTACGAGCAGGCGCTTGGCCCGGTTCTCCTCGGCCAGCCGGTCGGACACCACGCCCTGCCCGCCGTCCACCTTCCTGCGGGCGTAGGGGTGGACGATCTCCTCCTCGGCGGTCTCGTGCACCGCCAGCAGGCGCGTCAGCCGTCCGAAGACCTCTTCCAGCCGTTCCGGCGGGGCCTGCTCGACCTCGTCGAACAGGTCCCTGATCTGGCCGTGCTGGGCCATCAGCACGTCGATGACATCGTGTTCAGCCACGTCCAGCGGCCTACCCGGGCGCCGGGCGGGCACGCGCCTCCTTACCGAACGCGGGTCGTTCGGCGACGCAACGCGGAGGTTGCCCGACCGGCCCGCGGGTAGGCGCAGCGACATGGCCTTCGACCCACTCCAGGAGCGGGGCATCCCGCTGGACGAGCAGCTGCGCGACTGGCGGGAGCTCAACGTCACGCCCATCGATCCCGACCACGCCGATCCCTACACCCGCTGCCGGATCATCACCATGAACGGCATCGAGTCCGAGGCGATCCAGTTCAGTCACCAGCTCGCCCGCCACTGCACCGACATGGAGCTCAAGCGGCAGCTCGCCCGCGTGCGCCATATCGAGGCGCAGCAGCAGAAGGCGGTCAACTGGCTGTTGCCCGGCGTCTCGTCGGTGCTGGAGACGACGATCGCCTACGAGCAGGTCGCCGTGGACCTGACGGCGTGGGTGGCCCGGATGGAGCCCGACCCGTACCTGACGAAGGCGTACGAGTTCGGCGTGCTGGAGGACTTCGACCACCTCTACCGGTACGCCAACCTGTACGAGATGATCGAGCACCGCAAGGCCGAGAAGATCGTCGACCAGCTCACCGAGGTCATGCCGGGGCGGCCGACGTACCTGCAGCACCGGGACCCGGTCGACAACGTGCGCGAGCCGTACGACCGGCACCACACCGAGCCGCTGTCCAAGCTGCACGCGCTGACCGTCATGGCCGCCGAGCAGCAGACCATGAACTTCTACATGAACGTCGGGCCGCTGGCCATGGAGCCGATCGCGCGTCGCCTCTACCAGGAGATCGCCATGGTCGAGGAGGAGCACGTCACCCACTACGAGTCGCTGGTCGACCCGGGCGAGAGCTGGTGGGAGATGTTGCTCAACCACGAGTACAACGAGTGCTACCTGTACCACTCGTTCATGGAGACCGAGTCCGAGCCCAGGGTGAAGGCCATCTGGGAGTTGCACCTGAACATGGAGATCGAGCACCTGCGGCTGGCCTCGGAGCTGTTCAAGCGGTTCGACGGGCGCGATCCCGACCAGGTGCTGGCTCCCGAGCTGCCGCCGCCGGTGACGTTCGAGCCGAACAAGGCGTACCTGCGCGACCTGCTCGCCACCCAGATCGACTGGACCACCCTCGGCACCGGGTACGTGCAGGAGGCGCACGAACGCTTCTCGCGGATGCAGGAGGCGGTCATGGGCGGGGACAAGCCCGCGTCGGAGCAGGTCATCGACGACAACCGGGCGGTGTCGGGCCGGGAGTACCGCCTGGAGACGGAGGGGCCGCATCCGGCGGGCCTGCAGCTCGGCCGCTGACCTGAACGGCGATCTCGTGGCCACCCGCTCGTACGCGGCCCGCTCGGGGCGGGGTTCGAGCGCGCGGCATGGGCGTCGCCCCCGCCACCGGAGGGGTTAGAGTGCGCGGCATGAGTGTCGCCCTCGTCACCGGTGCCTCGCGCGGCCTGGGGGCCGTGATCGCACGCCGCCTGGCCGCCGACGGCCTGACCGTGGCCGTCAACTACCACTCCGAACGGACCGGCGCGGAGAAGGTGGTCGCCGAGATCCGGGCCGAGGGCGGCGCGGCGGAGGCGTTCGGCGCCGACGTCACCGACGAGGGGCAGGTCGCCGCCCTGGCCGCCCGGGTCGCCGAGCGGCTCGGGCCGGTCGAGGTGCTGGTGGTCAACGCCACCGGGCCGCAGCCGTCGGTGCCGGTCGAGGAGCTGACCTGGCAGGACCACCTCGACCAGCTCCTGTTCTTCGTCAAGAGCCCCACGCTGCTGGTTCAGGCCGTACTGCCCGGCATGCGCGAACGGGGACGCGGCCGGGTGATCCAGATCGGCTCCGACATCGTCGACCGCAAGCTGCCCGGCATGTCGGCCTACGTCGCGGCCAAGGGCGCCCAGCACGCCCTGGCGCAGACGTGGGCCCGCGAGCTCGGCCCGTACGGGATCACCGTGAACGTCGTCGCGCCCGGCTGGATCCCGGTGGAGCGGCACGCGGGGGTCGACGAGGCCGGTTACCTGGCCGAGGTGCCGCTCGGCCGTATGGGCACCCCGGCCGACGTGGCCGCCGCGGTGTCCTTCCTCGCCTCGGACGCCGGCGCGTTCGTGACCGGGCAGCGGGTGACGGTCAACGGCGGTCACACCTAGGGCGACCTGCGTGGAAGCGTTCCGGTTTGGGGACTCGCGGAGGATTCGCTAGAGTTCTCTCGTCGCCCGGCATGAGCGGGGCGCACGCGGAAGTGGCTCAGTGGTAGAGCATCACCTTGCCAAGGTGAGGGTCGCGGGTTCGAATCCCGTCTTCCGCTCGGAGCTCCCGGCTCGGTGGCGTGGCCGAGAGGCGAGGCAGCGGCCTGCAAAGCCGTCCACACGGGTTCAAATCCCGTCGCCACCTCTGCAAGGACGATTAGCTCAGCGGGAGAGCGCTTCCCTGACACGGAAGAGGTCACTGGTTCAATCCCAGTATCGTCCACCAGCTCCGACAGCCAGGCCCTCGGGCCTGGCTGTCGGCGTTTACGGCGGTGCCCGTGCGGCGGGGCCGGCGTTTCTGGCTGTTCGGGTGCGGCGGGGCTGGTGTTTGTAGCAAGCGTTTGGTTCGATCAGGGCATGGACGCTCAGGAGATCGCCGACCGCCTGGAGATCGCCGACCTGCTGGCCCGCTACTCGCGGGCCATCGACTCCGGCGAATGGGACCTGCTCGACGAGGTGTTCAGCCCCGGCGCGATCATCGACTACCGGTCGGCGGGCGGCATCAGGGGCGGGCGGGCGGAGGTCAAGGCCTGGCTCGCCGAGGTGCTGCCGCAGTGGCCGGGGCGCCTGCACCTGATCGGCGCCGCGCGGATCGTCCTCACCGGCGACCAGGCGCGGGTCAGCGCGCCCTTCACCGACACCCTCGCCCCCACCAGGGACATGGCCGCCGCCGACGCCAAGGGGTTCCTGCACGGCGGCGGCTGGTACCACCACCGCATGCGGCGGACGGCGGACGGCTGGCGCAGCGACGAACTGGTGGAGGAACAGAGCTGGCGCACGGCCCACTGAGGCAACGCGCCCAAAGACCCGCTGAGGCGGCACACCCCAAAGGCCCAGTGGAACGAGAACCCGCGGAAGCGGGCTCGTTCAGGGGGTGTGGGTGGTGGTGAAGGGCAGGAGTTCGGTGGCGGTGCGGTGGGGGTCCTCCAGGATGGGGGTGTGGCCGAGGCCGGACAGCAGGACGACCTCCGCGCCCGGGACGACCTGGTAGTCGGCGGCGGACGAGGACCGCCATCTGCGGTCGTCCTCACCGAAGAGCACCAGGAGCGGCTTGCCGAGGGGCGCCAGCCGGTCCGGGAGCGGCCGTTCCGCCAGGTACTCGCGGGTGCCCTGCATCGTGGCGGTAAGGGTGTGGACGGTCATGCAGCGCACCTCGTCCAGGAGCTCGTCCGGGATCCGGTAGCCGGCGCGGCTGAAGCCGGTGCTCGCGAACGCGCGCAGCTGCTCGTCGGTCGGCGGCCACTGCGAAGGCGCGAACGAGCCCGAGGGCGGGGCGATGAAGGCGTCCAGGGAGGGGCCGGTGTTGACGAGGACGAGCGCGCTCACCAGCTCGGGACGCTGTTCGGCGAGGGCGGTGGCGACCACGCCGCCGCTGGAGTGGCCGGCGACCACCGCGCGGCCGACGCCGACCCGGTCCAGCGCCTCGCCGACCCGGCGGGCCTGCTCAGGAGTGGAGTAGCCGCGGTCGTCCGGTTTGGCGGAGCGGCCGTGCCCGAGCAGGTCGATCCGTACGACGCGATGGGAGCCCGTGAGCAGCGGGACCAGCTGGTCCCAGGAACGGGTCGAGGAGGCCGACCCGTGGACGAGCAGGAGGACGGGGGCGTCGCGGGGGCCGTCCTGGCACACGTGGAGGTCGCCGTCGTCCAGGGACAGGATCGTGTCGTCGCTCAGCCGCGGCCCGCTGTTGGAAAGGGTCATGAGGCCACTGTCGCGGCCGGTCCGCGCCTCTGGATTGGATGAATGTTCCCTCGGCCGGCTCCCCGGAACGAAGGTCAGGGGGGCGGGAGGGGGCAGCGGGTGGCGTCCTCGGCGTAGGACAGCAGCAGGTCGCGGGCCGTTCCCGGGTCGAACGGCTGGACGGCGTCCAGCAGGTGCAGGCCCAGACCGTCCTCCAGCGCCACCAGGTTCCTGGCGATCGTCATGGCGTCCCTCGTCAGCGCGAAGACGCCGGTCGCCGAGCCTGCCTCCAGGATGGCCGCGTACAGGGCGACCTGGCGCTCGTAGAGCCTGATGTGCTGGGCCGCGTACGCGGGGAGGCGCCGGGCGTGCGCGCCCAGCTCGTACAGCAGCACGCACAGCTCGTCGCCGGGCCCGGCGGGCAGCCCGCTGCCGATGGTCGTGACCAGGCGGCGCCGCAGGTCGGGCTCGCGGGCGGCGGCGGCCTCGCGGGCGGCGCAGAACCGGTCGACCGCCTCGCGCTGCACGTCCTGGAGCAGGTCGGCCATGCTCGGGAAGTAGTACAGCACCGACCCGGCCGACATGCTGGCGAGCTCGGCGACGTCCCGCAGCCGCAGGTCGAGGATGCCGCGTTCGAGCACCGCCCGGCGGGCGGCGGTGACGAGTTCGGCCCGTTTCTCCCGGGCCCGGCTGGGTCGCGCCATGGCGGCGATTCTTCATAGGGGCTTCAAAAAACGCAAGCCCTCCTTGACGTATGCCCCCGATAGTTCTTTGATACTCGCTCAAGGAACCCCCCAAGGAGGCGTCGTGGCAACAACGGCCGCCCATCCACACCTGCACCGGGGACTCAAGCTCCTCGGCACCCTCCTCCTCACCCTGTCCGCCATCACCCCCGCGTCCTCGGTGTTCATCATCGCCCCCGGCGTGATCTCCCAGGCCGGCAGCGGCGCGATCCTCAGCTACCTGGCCGGCGCCGTCGTGGGCGTGTTCATGGCCTTCGTCTACGCCGAGCTGGGCTCGGCGTTCCCGCTGACCGGCGGCGAGTACGCCATCACCGCCCGCACGCTCGGCCGGCTGCCCGGGTTCGTGGTGCTCGGGCTGATCCTCATCACGCAGCTGCTCATCATCGCCGTGATCGCGCTCGGCGTGGGCGCGTACCTGTCGGTCGTCTTCCCCGGTCTGGACGGGCCGCTGGTGGCGGCGGTGACGTGCCTGCTCACCACGGTCGTCGCGGTCTTCGACATCAAGCTGAACGCCTGGGTGACCGGGGTGTTCCTGGCCATCGAGATGATCGCGCTGGTGGTCGTGTCCGCGCTCGGCCTGTTCCGGCCGCAGCGCTCGCCGGTCGAGCTGATCACCCATCCCGTGGTCGCCGGGGACGGCGGCGCGCTGGTGCCCGCCTCGCTCGGGCTGATCGGCGCCGCGACCGCCGTCGCGATCTTCTCCTACAACGGGTACGGCTCGGCCGTCTACTTCGGCGAGGAGGTGCACGACGCGCCGAAGAGCATCGCCAAGACGGTGTTGTGGGCGCTCGGCGTCACCGTCGCGGCCGAGCTGGTGCCGGTGACGGCGGTGCTGATGGGCGCGCCGTCGTTGCCCGGCCTGTTCGGCGCGGAGAACATGATGCAGTACTTCGTCACCGCCCGCGCCGGGTCGGTTGCCAACACGGTGATCTCCCTGGCCGTCGCGCTGGCCATCCTCAACGCCGTGCTGGCCATCATCCTCATCACCTCGCGCATGTTGTTCAGCACCGGCCGGGACCGCGCCTGGCCCGCGCCGGTCAGCCGCCTGCTGTCGTCGATCCACACCCGGTACGGCTCCCCGTGGGTGGCCACGGTGCTGACCGGCGTGGTCAGCGCGGCCTGCTGCTTCATCGACGAACGTTTCCTGCTGGTGGTGACCGGCACCTCGATCGTGGCGGTGTACGCGGCGCTGTGCCTGGGGGCGATCGCCGGGCGGCGCAACGGCTCGACGGGCCACGCGGCGTACCGGATGCCGTGGTTCCCGCTCGCGCCGGTGCTGGCGGTGGCCGCGCTGGCGTACGTGATCTACCTCAACGCCCTGGACCCGGTGATCGGACGGCCCAGCCTGTACGTGACGGCCGGGATCGCGGTGGTGTCGGCGGCGTACTATCTGGGGGTGCTGCGGCGGCGCGGCGGGTGGGATCTGGCTGAACCATGAGAGTGATCATCTTCGGGGCGACCGGCATGGTCGGGCGCGGCGTGCTCAGGGAGTGCCTGCTCGACGAGCGCGTGACGGCCGTGCTCACGGTCGGCCGGTCGCCCACGGGGACGGTCCACGGCAAGCTGCGCGAGATCACCCACGCCGACCTGTCGGACCTGTCCCCCGTCGAGGGCGAGCTGGCCGGCTACGACGCGTGCTTCTTCTGCCTCGGCGTGTCCGCGGCGGGCATGAGCGAGCAGGACTACCGGCGGGTCACCTACGACTACACGCTGGCGGCCGGCACCACGCTGGCCCGGCTCAACCCGTCCTCGACCTTCGTCTACGTCTCGGGCGCCGGCACCGACGAGCACGGCCGCGCGATGTGGGCGAGGGTGAAGGGCGCGACCGAGAACGCGCTGCTGGCGCTGCCGTTCCGGGCCTACATGTTCCGTCCCGGCTACATCCAGCCGATGTACGGCGTCACCTCGCGTACTCGCTGGTACCGGCTGGCCTACGTGGTGGCCGCGCCGCTCTACCCGCTGCTGCGGCGGTTGTTCCCGTCCTCGGTGACGACGACCGAGCGGATCGGACAGGCGATGATCAACGTGGCCGAGCGCGGCGCGCCCGAGCGGATCCTCGGCCCGGCGGCGATCAACGCCCTGTGAGGGCCTGCCTCGGCACCAGCGGCACGGCCAGCAGCGCGGCGAACGCGGCCAGCCCCCACACCGCCTCCCACGAGGCGACGGCGAGCACCACGGGGACGAGCAGCGGGGTCAGGAAGCCCGAGGCGAAGCAGGCGGTGCCCTCCAAGCCGAGCGCGGTGCCCGCCCTGGCCGCGCCCGCCAGGGCGGCGATCTCGGTGTAGGCGATGCCGTGCCAGGAGTTGGCCAGCAGGCCGCCGGCCGCCAGGGCGGCGACGGTGACCGGCGTGGGCGCGTGCGTGAGCACCGCGGCGGCGGCCATGGCGACCCCGGACAGTGCGCCGATGGCCCGGATCCAGGTGCGGCGCCCGCCGCGCCGGTCGGTGCGCCTGCCGGTCCAGATGCGCGCCGCGCCGCCGCCGAGCTGGGCGATCAGCACCGTGAGGCTGGCCAGGGCGGCGCCCGCCCCCTTGACGTCGTGCAGGAACACGGCGGTGAAGGACAACACGGCGAACTGCGGCACGGTGAGCAGCCCGCTGGCCAGGGCCACGCGCCACACGTCCCAGCGCCGCAGCGGCGAGGGGCCGGGTTCGGGCGCCGCGGTGGCGGTCTCCGGGCCCGGCCCGTGCAGCCAGCGCCAGGTGGCCGCCGCCGCCAGCAGGCAGAACACCGCCGGTACGGCGTAGACGGCGCGGAAGCCGTACCGCTCGGCGAGCCAGGGCAGCAGGGCGACCCCGACCGCGCCGCCGACGGGGATCGCGGTCTGGCGCACGCTCATCGCCAGCCCCCGCTCGCCGTCGGCGAACCAGGTCATGACGGCCCGCCCGGAGGCGCCGTTCACGCTGCCGCCCAGCGCCCCGGCGGCCAGCAGGCACACCGCCAGCAGGGCCACTCCCGCGTGCTCGGACGGTGTGACCGCCGCGGCCATCACCGCCCGCAGCTCGCCCGTGGCGGTCAGCCCGAGGAGCAGCACGCGGCGGTCGCCCCACCGGTCGGTCAGCACACCCCAGGCGATGTCCGAGGCGGCCACGCCCAGCCCCAGGCAGGACAGGACCAGGCCGAGCGAGCCCAGGGACAGATGGTAGCCCGAGCGCATGGAGACGGCGGTGACCGGGATGCCGGAGAACATGGCCGAGAAGGACGCCTGGGCGCCGACGCCCACGGACAACACGGTCCATCGGTGCCGTGCGCCGTACCGGCGGGTCCCGCCGCGAGTGGTGATGAGTGTCGTCACAACGCCCCCAAATAACCGGACTTAGTGGTTAGTCACTCTGAGGGTGCCAGAAGTAACTTGTCAACACGGTTACTATCGAAGTTGTGGACTTCACCTTCGTCAGCGGCAACCTCGGCCTCGACCTCGCCGGCACCATCGGCCACCGGCGCGGCGCGCGTATCGACCTGCTGCCCACCCCCGCCGACCTGGCCCGCTGGACGGTCCGCGCCGGCCTGCTCGACGAGCCGCCCGAGGCCGGCGCCGACGACCTGGCGCGCGCGGCGGCCCTGCGCGAGGCGATCTACCGGCTGGCCACGGCGGCCCGCGAGGGCGTCCCGTACGGGAAGGGCGACCGCGACGTGCTCAACGAGTTCGCCCGGCGCCCGCCCGCGGACGTCGCGCTCGCCGAGCGCGGCCTGCGGCGGGGCGGCGGCCTGCCCGGCGCGCTGTCCACGACCGCGCGCGCGGCGATCGAGCTGCTCGGCGGCCCGCAGGCGGGGCTGATCCGCGAGTGCGAGGCCGCCCCCTGCACCCGCCTGTACGTCGACGCCTCCCATCGCCGCACCCGCCGCTGGTGCGACATGCGCGGCTGCGGCAACCGCGCCAAGGCGGCCGCCTTCCGCGCCCGCACCGGCGCCTGACCCGGACGCCCAGGGACACCCCATACGGGACGCCTCACCCGGGATGATGGAATAACCGCACGCGGCCGGACGCTACGGTACCTGTCAAAGATTCAACAGTCATGGATGGTGACTAAAGTGCAGTTCGGAATCTTCAGTGTGGGCGACGTGACCACCGACCCCACCACCGGCAGGACCCCGACCGAGCACGAGCGGATCAAGGCGATGGTGGCGATCGCGCTCAAGGCCGAGGAGGTCGGGCTCGACGTGTTCGCGATGGGCGAGCACCACAACCCGCCGTTCGTGCCGTCCTCGCCGACCACCATGCTCGGCTACATCGCGGCCAGGACCGAGCGGCTGATCCTGTCCACCGCCACGACGTTGATCACCACGAACGACCCGGTCAAGATCGCCGAGGACTTCGCCATGCTCCAGCACCTGGCCGACGGCCGGGTGGACCTGATGCTGGGCCGCGGCAACACCGGGCCGGTCTACCCGTGGTTCGGGCAGGACATCCGCCAGGGCATCCCGCTGGCCGTCGAGAACTACGCGCTGCTGCACCAGCTCTGGCGCGAGGACATCGTCGACTGGGAGGGCCGCTTCCGCACCCCGCTGCAGGGGTTCACCAGCACGCCGCGCCCGCTCGACGGGGTGCCGCCGTTCGTGTGGCACGGCTCGATCCGCAGCCCGGAGATCGCCGAGCAGGCCGCGTACTACGGCGACGGCTTCTTCGCCAACAACATCTTCTGGCCCAAGGAGCACTTCATCCGCCTGATCAACCTCTACCGCCAGCGGTACGCCCACTACGGGCACGGCACGCCCGAGCAGGCGATCGTCGGCCTGGGCGGCCAGGTGTTCATGCGGAAGAACTCCCAGGACGCGGTGCGCGAGTTCCGCCCCTACTTCGACAACGCCCCCGTGTACGGCCACGGGCCCTCGCTGGAGGAGTTCACCGCCGAGACCCCGCTCACCGTGGGCAGCCCGCAGCAGGTCATCGACCGGACGCTGGAGTTCCGCGAGTTCTTCGGCGACTACCAGCGGCAGCTGTTCCTCATGGACCACGCCGGTCTGCCGCTGAAGACCGTGCTGGAGCAGCTCGACATCCTCGGTGAGGAGGTCGTGCCGGTGCTGCGCAAGGAGCTCGCCAAGGACCGCCCGGCCGGCGTCCCGGACGCCCCGACGCACGCGTCGCTGCTGGAGGCCCGTACGTCCCAGGCCGTCGAGGTCTGACCCCTCCGAGAAAGGGAGATCCCCCCATGAAGCTCGTCGTCGTCACGGCCGGTCTGACCCAGCCCTCCTCCACCCGCCTGCTCGCCGACCGCCTGGCCGAGGCCACGCGGCGGCGGCTGGACGAGGAGGCCGAGGGGACCGAGGTGCGTGTGGTCGAACTGCGCGACCTGGCCGTGGACATCGCCAACAACCTGGTGACCGGCTTCCCCGGCACCAGGCTGCGCGAGGTGGTCGAGGCCGTGACGGAGGCCGACGGGCTCATCGCGGTCACGCCGACGTTCAGCGCGTCCTACAGCGGCCTGTTCAAGTCGTTCTTCGACGTGCTCGACAACACGGCGCTGACGGGCAAGCCGGTGCTGGTCGCCGCCACGGGCGGCACCCCGCGCCACTCGCTCGCGCTGGAGCACGCGCTGCGTCCGCTGTTCGCCTACCTGCGGGCCGTGGTCGTGCCGACCGCCGTCTACGCCGCCGCGGAGGACTGGGGCGGCGGCGGGGACGCCTTCACCGACGGTCTCGGCGAGCGCATCGACCGGGCCGCCGGCGAGCTGGCCGCGCTGCTGCTGAACCGGGCTCCGCGGCAGGCCGCGGCCGAGGACGAGGTCGTCCCGTTCGCGGAGCAGCTCGCGGCTTTGCGCCCGCTGCGCTAGTTTGCAGCGGTGCTGACCGCTATGTTCCTCTCGCTGTCCCTCGTCCTCACACCCGCCTCCCCGGCCGGTCTCGACGAACCACACAAGAAGGACATCGCCATGCGGCTGGTGTCCAGCGCGGAGAACTCGTCACTGGACTGGAAGGCGCAGTACGGCTACATCGAGGACATCAAGGACGAGCGGGGCTACACCGCGGGCATCATCGGCTTCTGCTCCGGCACCGGCGACATGCTGAAGCTGGTCGAGCTGTACACCCGGCGCAGGCCCTCGAACGTGCTGGCCAAGTACCTGCCCGCGCTGCGCAGGGTCAACGGCAGCGACTCCCACAAGGGCCTCGGGAAGCCGTTCGTCAGGGACTGGAAGAAGGCCGCCGCCGACCCCGCCTTCCGGCGGGCCCAGGACGCCGAGCGCGACCGCGTCTACTTCGACCCGGCCGTCCGCCGCGCCAAGAAGGACGGCCTGCGGGCCCTGGGCCAGTTCGCCTACTACGACGCCATGGTCATGCACGGCCCCGGCGCCGACAGGCTGAGCTTCGGCGGCATCAGGAAGGCCGCCCTGGCCAAGGCCGCGCCGCCGGCCCGGGGCGGCGACGAGGTCGCCTACCTCAACGCGTTCCTCGACGCCAGGAAGGCGGCGATGAAGGCGGAGGACGCCCACGACGACACCACCCGGGTCGACACCATGCAGCGTGTCTTCCTCAGGAAGGGCAACCTCGACCTCACCCCGCCGCTGACCTGGAAGGTGTACGGGGACAAGTACACCATCAAGCGCTGATCGGGCGATCACGGTAGGTTGGTGAGCCAGCCAAACAAACGGGGTTAATCATGTCCAACGGTGCCCGTCATGGTCTGGGAGTGGTCGCGGGCCTGCTCCTTCCTCCACTGATCGCCGCCTGCCTCATGTACGGCATCGGCGAGATCAGCCTCACGATGGCCACGCGCTTCACCGTCTCCTGGCTGGGACTCGGCGTGGTCGCGGCTGCCGGGGCCGGGCTCGCGTTCCTGGCCGGCTCGCGCCTGTCGCCGATCGCCTCGCTCCTCGGCGGCCTCGCCTTCACCGCGCTCGGCGTGGTGCCCGCGGTGGAGATGAACGCCGGCTTCCGCGTGATCCCGGACGGGCTGGTCACCGGGAGCCTCTTCACCGGGTTGCAGACCGTCATGTACTCGGGCGTCCTGCTGTTCCTCGGCGTGGCCCTGCTGGTCGTGTCGTTCTTCCCGTCGCGCTGGCGGTCCCAGGAGCGGCCGTCGGTCTACACCTCCGACTACGGCGCGACGGGGTCGCCGTACCTGCCGCCGGGCATGTCCCAGGACGTCACAAGGCCGATGCACCGCGAGTGAGCCGTACCGGGCCTGGCAGAATGCGGCCATGCGCGACTCGAAGATCGTCGACTTCCTGGCCGAGCTGGCCGAGAACGTGCCCGCGCCCGGCGGCGGGGCCACCGCCGCGCTGCACGCGGCGCAGTCCGCCGCGCTGCTCGGCATGGTGGCCCGTTACACCACCGGCGAGCGGTACGCCGAACACGCCGAGACCGTCGTAGGGGTGATCGGCGAGACCGACGCCCTGCGGGCCCGGGCTCTGCGGCTGGCCGAGGAGGACGCGGCCGCGTTCACCGCGGTCTCCGACGCCTACCGGCTGCCCAAGGGCGAGGAGCGCAGCGCGTCCATCGCCCGCGCGCTGGCCGGCGCGGCCGAGCCGCCCGCCCGGGTGGTGGAGACCGCCACGCGGCTGGTCGAGCTGTGCGAGCTGCTGCTGCCGATCGGCAACCGCAACGTCGTCACCGACGTCGCCGCCGCCGCCGACGCGGCGCGCGCCGCGCTCACCACGGCCCGGCTGAACGTCGAGATCAACCTGCGCGGCATCAAGGACGAGCGGGTACGCGAGGCGCTGGACTCCCGCCTGGCCGACGTCGAGGCCGCCGTCGCCAGGGCAGACCGGGTCACCGCCGAGGTACGCGAGGAGATCACCCGTTGAAGACGCTGACCGGCCGCGACCTGGCCGCCGCCATCAGGGACCAGACCCAGACCGAGGCCGCCGCCGGGCCGCAGCCCAGGCTGGCCGTCGTGGTGGCCACGGCCGACGAGGCGAGCCTGTGGTACGTGCGTTCGATCGCCAAGGCCGCCGCGGGCGTCGGCGTCGCCTGCGACATCGTCGACCTCGGGCCCGCCGCCGACCCCGGCAGGATCCATGAGACGCTGGCCGGGCTCAGCGCCGACGACGCCGTCCACGGGGTCATGTTGCAGACCCCGCTGCCCGCCGGCGCCTCGGCCCAGGAGCTGGCCACCGCCATCGACCCGCGTAAGGACGTCGACGGCGCGAGCCCGCTCTCGCTCGGCCGCCTGGCCGCCGGGCTGCCCGCGTTCCCGCCGGCCACGGCCGCGGCCGTCATGGCCCTGCTCGACCACCACGAGGTGCCGCTCGAGGGGCGGCGGGCGGTGGTCGTCGGCCGCTCGACCGTGGTCGGCAAGCCGCTGGCCCACCTGCTGCTCGACCGGCACGCCACGGTCACCGTCTGCCACTCGCGCACCCGCGACCTGGCCGCGGTGACCTCGGCGGCCGACGTGCTCGTGGCCGCCGTCGGCCGGGCCGGGCTGATCGGCGCCGCGCACGTCGCGCCGGGCGCGGTGGTGATCGACGTGGGCACCAACCCGACCGACGACGGCGGGCTGACCGGCGACGTCGACTTCGCGGCGGTGTCGGAGGTGGCCGGCGCGCTGACCCCGGTGCCCGGCGGCGTCGGCCCGGTGACCACCGCGCTGCTGCTGCGCCACACCGCCCGAGCGGCGAACCTGCCCTGACCCCCGACGTCTGGAAAGTGGAGGCCCGTGATGGGTGACGTCCTGATCGTGCAGAACAGCAGGAGCGGCGGTCCGAGCCGGTTCGGCGGCTGGCTGGAGGAGGCCGGGCTGCGGCTCGACGTGGTGCTCGCGCACGACGGCGCCCCGCTGCCCGACCGGCTCGACCGGCACGACGCCATGATCATGCTCGGCGGCGGCTACCTGCCCTCCGAGGACGACCGGGCGCCGTGGCTGGCCGGCGCCCGGCGGCTGGTGGGCCAGGCCGTGGCCGAGGGCGTGCCGCTGTTCGGCATCTGCCTGGGCGGCCAGATGCTGGCCGAGGTCGCCGGCGGCGAGGTGACCGGCGACACCGGCGCGCCGGAGAACGGCAGCCTGCCGGTCACGATGCGTCCCGAGGCGGCCGGCGACCCGCTGTTCCACGGGCTGCCGCCGGTGGTGCCCGCGATCGAGCACCACAAGGACGCCGTCACCCGGCTGCCCGAGGGCGCGGTGTGGCTGGCCGAGACGCGGGCCTGCCCCTACCAGGCGTTCCGGGTGGGCGAGCTGGCGTGGGGGGTGCAGTTCCATCCCGAGGTGCTGCCCTCGCGGGTGCGCGAGTGGACGCCCGACGGCTTCGACCCCGAGGAGGTCTACGCCGGGGCGGTGGCCGACGAGCCGGTCTCCACGCCGGTCTGGCGGGAGGTGGCGCTGCGCTTCGCCAAGGTCGTCAGCGCCCGTACGCCTGCCAGCCGAGCGTGACGGCCACGGCCAGCCCGCAGGCGGCGGCCAGGTAGCGCAGGCTGTTGCCGGGCATCCGGCGAACGATCTTGGGCCCGAGCCAGCCCCCGATCAGGAACCCGGCCGCCAGCGGCGCGGCCGCGCCCCAGTCCACCGGCCCGAACAGCGCGAACCCGGTCGCCGCCACCGCGTTGGCCAGCCCGGACAACACGTTCTTCATGGCGTTCAGCTTGGCCGGGCCGTGGTCGATCATGGCCGACAACACGGCGAACATCAGGATGCCGCCGGCCGCGCCGAAGTAGCCCACGTAGACCGCCACGCAGAACAGCGCGACCCGGACGGCCGGGCCGCGCTCGCCGCGCGGGTGCGCCGACGGCGGGCGGACCAGCAGCAGCGAGGCCATCGCGATCAGCCAGGGCGCGATCAGCTCGAACGTGCTCGACGGCGTCACCAGCAGCAACAGCGCGCCCGTCGCGCCGCCGAGCGCGGACACCGGGCCGAGCCTGAGCACCCGGCCGCCCTGCCCGGCCAGCTCGGGGCGCGACCCGGCCGCCGCGCCGACGCCGGTGAAGACGAGGGCGACGGTGTTGGTGACGTTCGCGGTCAGCGGAGGCAGGCCGAAGGCCAGCAGCGCCGGGTAGGAGACGATCGACGCCAGGCTCACCACCGTGCTGACCACGCCTGCGGCCACACCCGCGCCGAGCAGGCCGAGGACATCTGCGACGATCACCCGGCCATGCTACGGCCCGTCCTTTTTGTCCCCACGTGTGCCCCTTCCTCGTACGGCGGCGGTGCCCTGTCCGACGCGGCCAGGGGCGAAAAGCCCTACCTTTGGGCAGGTGCGGGTAAACAGACTTCACCCCTGGCCGGACGACGCCGCCGAGGCCGAGGCGATCCAGGACCGGCTGCGCGGGCGCGTCGAGCTCACCGGGCCCACGGCGTTCTCCCTGGTGGCGGGCCTCGACGTGCACTACCACGGGGACGACGACGTGACGGCGGCGGTGGTCGTCCTCGACGCGGCGACCCTGGAACCGGTCGAGCAGGCGGTGGCCCACGGCAAGGCGGCCTTCCCGTACGTGCCCGGCCTGTTCGCCTTCCGCGAGCTGCCCACCCTCGTCGAGGCACTCGAACGCCTGGCCGTCACCCCCGACCTGCTGGTCTGCGACGGCCACGGCCTGGCGCACCCGCGCGGCTTCGGGCTGGCCTGCCACCTCGGCGTGCTGACCGGCCTGCCGGCGCTCGGCGTGGCCAAGACCCCGTTCGTGGGCGTGCACGAGACCCCCGGACCGGAGCGCGGGGCCTGGACGCCGATCGTCCACGAGGGCCTCACCGTGGGCAGGGCGCTGCGCACGCGGCGGGACACGAAGCCGGTCTACGTCTCGCCGGGCCATCGCATCAGCCTGGACACGGCCACGTCCCAGGCCCTGCTGCTCACGCCCCGGTACCGGCTGCCGGAGCCGGTGCGCCAGGCCGACCACCTGGCCCGCCACCCGTCCGGGCCGTGAGCGCCCGCCCGGACGGGGTCAGCGCCGCCAGGCCCAGACGACCAGCCACACGCTGAGCCCGAAGATCGTCATGCCGAGCGGCACGTGCGCGGCCACCGCCCCCGACCCGCCGAGCATCGACTGCAGGAACCCGAGCAGCAGCACCCCCAGGCTGACCAGCGCGGGCCAGCCGGCGCCGCGCCCCGGCCGCCACAGCAGCACGGCCGCCACGAGCTGGAGCAGCCCGAGCAGGTGGACGGCGCCGGCCCCCGCGCCGTGCAGTCCGGCGCCGGCCCCGCTCATGAGCTGACCCGCCGTGACGGCCTGCAGCAGCACCGACAACATGCTGAGCGTGGCGAGGGCCTTGAACGCGGTCAGGTACCCGCTCCCCTTGACGACCTGGGTGACCACTTGACTCTCCTTCGAGCTCGGACGAACGCCTCCAGGATCGCGCCGCCGCCCGGCCGGGGCATCCGCCGCCCGTCGTCATCCTCGCTACACCCCACGTCGTACGCTCAGGACGGCAGGTGCGCCCCCGAGCCCGCCAGCGGGGGCAGGATCGCCTGGGCGTCCGCGCCGCCGAACCACAGTCCGATCACGAACGCGGCCGTCGCCTCGAGCTGCGCCGCCCGGTCGAGCCCGCCGCCGTCCAGCGGGGTGCAGCCGAGGTCGCGGACCAGCTCGCGGACCAGCCCGAGCGCCGTGGCGTCGTCGCCGCACAGGGGCACCGCCAGCGGGCGTCCGGCGAACACGGGCGGCCGCATCCGCCACACGTCCACGTGGCACAGGTTGAACGCCTTCACCACATGGCCGCCTGTGAGGTCGGCGATGAGCCGGGCGAGCGGACGCGCGGGGTCATGCCGGTCGGGGCCGGCGTTCGTGACGTCGATGAGCGGCTTGCCGCGCAGCGCCGTACCGGTGGCGCCGAGCACGTCGGCCAGCCCCTCCGCCCGCACGCCCACCATCGCGACCTCGCCGAACCCGGCCGCCTCCGCCCAGCTCCCCGCCCGCGCCCCCGGGACGCCGGCCTGGGCGTTCATGCTCTCGGCCCGGCTCCGGGCCCGTACGGGGTCGCGGCCGCTGACCATCACCTCGTGCCCGGCCCTGATCCACTGCGTGCCGAGCGCGTCGGCCATGCCGCCGGCCCCCAGGATCCCGATCTTCATGGTCGTCCTCCGTGTTGTGAACGGGCTTTACTAGTAGAAGGACTCTAGAAATCTCGTCACACACCATTTGGTGCCTAATGGAGGCGTTCAGTTGTTCATCGCCGACTGCCAGGCCAGGCTGGCCTTCGACCTGGTCGCCAACACCTGGAACGCGGTCGTCGTCTGGTCGCTGCGCCACGGCCCACGCCGTCCCGGGCAGCTCCGCGCGGAGATCGGCGGGATCAGCGCCAAGGTGCTCACCGAGACGCTGCGCCGCCTGGAGTTCAACGGGCTGGTCGTCCGCCGCTCCTACGCCGAGGCCCCGCCCCGCGTCGAGTACGAGCTGACCGACCTGGGCCGCACCCTGCTGGGCCCGATCGAGGCGTTCGGCGAATGGGCCCACGCCCACGGCGAGGAGGTCATGGACGCCCAGGACAGGTGGACGGGCCGAGCCCCCGTTGACACCTCTCCATGAGGATTCTTTCACAATGCGTTACCGAATGATTACCCTGGGTAGCTAGACGGTGGTTGTCCGACACCGTTCCCAGGAGGTTTCCATGCCTGCCGTCCACCGCCGCGCCGCCGTCCTGACCGGCGGCCTGGTCCTGTCCGCAGCCCTGTCCGCAGTGCTGACCGGAGCCCTGTCCGGCGCACTGTCCACCACCCTGTTCACCCCGACCGCGCACGCCGTCGTCGACCCCGCGCACGCGGTCCCCTGCGCCGCCGAGGCCGCCACCGGCCTGACCACCCTGATCGATCCGACGGCCCCGCAGGCGCCGAGCGAGATCCCGGCCGCGGGCTGCCTGCATCCCTGACCGGCCACCACGATCCACCGGCATCGGCGGTACGGCGGACCACGCCGTACCGCCGATCTCGGCCCTCCTCCGTCCGGCAGCGCGATTCCCATGCCCGAACAGCAGCAGTCGAGGAGTCCCCATTGAAATTCCGAATCCTGATCAGCGCAGCGGCCCTCGCTCTGGCGGCGGCGGCCGCCGTTCCCCCAATCGCCCTCGGGTCAGGGGGCCGAAACGAACCGGGGAACATCAATGTCCAGGCCATCGTCGACCGGGTCAACATCTTCACGTCGTAGTGAGGCCCCCACAGTTGACCGTGGCCGAGCCTGCTCCCCGGCCGCGGGGCACGCTGGAGCACATCGGCTACGTCATGTTCCTCAGCCGATGGATACAGGCGCCGCTCTACCTCGGGCTGATCGTCGCCCAGGTCGTCTACGTGTGGCGGTTCATGGTCGAACTCGCCCACCTGGTCCAACTCGGGTTCGGCGGCAACCCCCCGGAAACCACGATCATGCTGATCGTCCTCGGGCTCGTCGACGTCGTGATGGTCTCCAACCTGCTCATCATGGTCATCATCGGCGGCTACGAGACCTTCGTCTCGCGGCTGCGCATCGACGGGCATCCCGATCAGCCCGAGTGGTTGTCCCATGTCAACGCAAACGTCCTCAAAGTCAAGCTGGCCATGGCGATCATCGGGATCTCGGGGGTGCACCTCCTGCAGATCTTCATCAACGCCGCCCGGCCGGCCATCACCGACAGGGAACTCGTATGGAAGACACTGATCCATCTCACGTTCGTGGTCTCGGCGCTGGCGCTGGCCGTGATGGATCGGATCATGGCCGGTGGCCGGCACGGCCAGCAGGCGAACGCGCACCGGGAGCAGCAGCCCGGCGGCGTCACACAGGAACGCGTCGCCGCCGCCTAG
Organism: Nonomuraea sp. WAC 01424; assembly: GCF_003947315.1. Taxonomy (NCBI): domain Bacteria; kingdom Bacillati; phylum Actinomycetota; class Actinomycetes; order Streptosporangiales; family Streptosporangiaceae; genus Nonomuraea; species Nonomuraea sp. WAC 01424. Next base: position 393,086 of record NZ_QHHZ01000005.1, on the reverse strand, counting down.
CAGCGGCGCTGCTAGGCGGCGCCCGGCTGATCGTCGGCGCGGCGCCGCTGGTCGGTGCGGCGTTGGTGGCGGTCGGGGCGCCCGCGTACGCCTCGACCGCCCCGGCCTCGGAGGCGGCGGAGGCGGCGGAGGTGCCGGAGGCGTCCGACGCGGGCCCTGCGCGGGGGCCGCGGCCGCTCATCGGTGACGTGATCGTCTTCAACGACGAGATCGTCGAGCCGGTGTCGCTTCCGGTGAGCACCTGCGGCGGCCTGCTGCCGGTGCTGAGCCGCGCGCCCGCCGGGTGCGAGGGCACGTCCCGGGTGTCGGACGACGACGCCTGAAGTTCCCGGCGCCCGCCCGCGGGGGCGGGCGGGCGCCGGATCCCGGCCGGTCAGCCGTAGAGGCGTTCCAGGACCTGGGCCACGCCGTCCTCGTCGTTGGAGGACGTACGGTGCCGGGCCGCGGCCAGCACCAGCGGGTGCGCGTTGGCCATCGCGTACCCGGCCCCGGCGAAGGCCAGCGCGGGCAGGTCGTTGGGCATGTCGCCGAACGCCACCACCTCGGCGGGCTCGACGCCCCGCTCCCGGCAGAGCTCCGCCAGCATGGCAGCCTTGGTCACCCCGGGCGCGCTGACCTCCAGGAGCCCCGGCACGCCGGAATGCGTGACCTCGGCCAGCCCCCCGATCGCCGCCACCGCGACGGTGTTCATCTCGTCGGTGGTGTGCGCGGGCGAGAGCACCAGCAGCTTGACGATCGGCTCGCCCGCCTCGCACGCCGAGGCCACCTCGCGGTAGTTCTGCACGTCGTGCGCGACCCGCCTGGTGTAACCGGCCTCGGTGAGCACGCCCGTACCGGTCTCGACGGCGAAGGCCACTCCGGGCAGGGCCGCCGCCAGGCTGTCGGCGACCCGTCTGGCGGCCCGTGGCTCGATCGTGCGGCTGGCTACGGCCTTCTCGGTGGCCAGGTCGTACAGGACGGCGCCGTTGCTGCAGATCGCCAGGCCGGTCAGGCCCGTCCGGCCGGCGAGCAGGCGGACGGAGCGCGGCGGGCGGGCGGTGACGAAGACGATCTCCGCGCCCGCCGAGCGGGCCAGGCGCATGGCCTGGTCGGTACGGGGGGAGATGGCGCCGGATGAGGTCAGGAGGGTGCCGTCCAGGTCGGTGGCCACGATGCGGGGCGGGATGGTGGAGGTCACGTCACATACCGTAGGTCCTGGTCCGGCGGTGTTCACGGAGTAGGGTGCCCTTCGTGGTTTCACCTTCCGGTCGTTTCGCCCGGTCCGGTCCCCGTCCGGACGATCGGGTCGCCTCTGTCTTCCGCTTCGCCACGGAGCTGGCCGCCGGCATCGCGGCGCCGTGGGCGCTCGCCCCGCGGTCGGTGCCGCTGGCCGTGTTGTCGGTGGTGGTGCTGATCGGGCTGCCGACGGTGTGCGCCACGCCCGGTGACAAGCGGGGCGTGCTGGTCGCCGTGCCGGGGTTCGTGACGGTCGCCCTGGTGGGCCTGCAGCTGGTGGTCGCGGTGGCGGCGGCGTGGGTGGCCTGGCACGCGGTCGTGGCCGCGCTGGTCACGGTGCTGTCGGTGGTGACGGTGGTGCTGGAACTGCCGCGCTGGCGCTGGCTCCTGACGGGCTGACCCGGCCCCGGCGGCACGTACCCGGAGGGAATCCGGGGGCGGAGGGTCAGAGGCGTAGTTCAGGGGGGAGGCGGGTGGCGGCGTTGAGGAGTTCCAGGCCGATCAGCTCGCCCGCGCTGCCGTAGTCGAGGACCACGTCCTCCGAGACGGTCTGGCGGACCGCCTCGCCGGGCACAATCTCATGCTTCATCGCGATATAAGCGATATTTCGTTCTTTGTCCCAGTTGACGTACACGGTCCGGGTGCGCTGGAGGTCCGGCGGGGTGTCGTCCCAGCTCAGCAGGCCCTCCTTGGCCTCGTGCGAGCCGGCCAGCGCCGCCCGTACCATGGCCAGCGCCAGCTCGACGGCCCGCAGCGAGTCGGGCCCGGTCGCCCTGCGCTCGTGCTCCCACCCGGCCAGCCCGTCGATCCGGTACGGGCACGACCACTCCCCCGTCACCTCCTCGTACGGCACGCCGACGGTGACGACCACCTCGCGCGGCGGCCCGGTGTCGAGCGTCAGCACCCGCTGAGCGATCTCGTACATGCCCGGTGATCTACCCCCACGCCCGCGGCCGGACCCATATCTTCCGCGACCGATGCGTTCCTGCCCGGGCCGCGGCGAGTTAGTGTGCGTTAGGGTCGCAAGGGGGCCTACATGAACGACTCGTTCGGCACACGCCTGCGTGGCAGGCTCGACAAATTCGGCCCGCTCTGTGTGGGCATCGATCCGAGCCCGGCGCTGCTCGACGCCTGGGGCCTCGACGACTCACCGAGCGGCCTTGAGCACTTCAGCCGCACGGTGGTCGACACGATCTGCGACGTGGCCGCCGTGGTCAAGCCGCAGTCGGCCTTCTACGAGCGCTGGGGCAGCCGCGGCGTCGCCGTCCTGGAACGCACCATCGCCGATCTTCGCGAGGCCGGCACGCTGGTGCTGCTCGACGTCAAGCGCGGCGACGTCGACACCACGATGGCCGCCTACGCCGAGGCCTACCTCGACCGGGGCAGCCCGCTGGCCGCCGACGCGGTGACGTTGAGCCCCTACCTGGGGTTCGGCTCGCTGGAGGTGGCGATCACCTCGGCGGTGGCCAACGACGCCGGCGTGTTCGTGCTGGCCCGCACCTCCAACCCGGCGGCGGCCGGCCTGCAGCAGCGGGTGGCCGACCTGGTGATCGCCGGGGCCGCCGCGGCGAACGCGGGCCATCGGCCGTTCGGGCCGGTGGGAGTGGTCATGGGGGCCACGCTGCCCACGCTCGACCACTCCCTGGCCGGTCTCAACGGCCCGATCCTGGCTCCCGGGCTCGGCGCGCAGGGCGCCTCCCCCGCCGACCTGGCCCGGCTGTTCGCCCCGGTACGCGGCTCCGTCGTGCCGTCGGTCTCCCGGGCCGTCCTGGCCGACCCGAAGCGGCTGCGGTCGATGACCATGCGTTACCGGGACGAATGCGTCACGTACCTGACGGACTGAGGCGGTTGACGGCGGCCAGCACCGCGCGCACCGACGCGGTGAGCACGGAGGTGTCCTGACCCGCGCCCCAGCCGGTCACGCCGCCCACTTTCGCCTCCACGTACGCGACGGCGTTGCTGCCCGTGCCCTCGTCCATCGCGTGCTCGGCGTAGTGCAGGACGTCGACCTCGACGCCGTCCCCGGCGAGCGCGGCGGCCAGCGCGGACAGCGGCCCGTTGCCGGTGCCGCGCAGCACCCGCCCCGACTCCAGCACGCCCTCGAACTCGTGTGCCCCCGGCGCGGTCTCGGCCGTGCGCCACGAGGCGAACCCGCCGCGCTCGCCCGGTGCGATGTAGGTGGCGTGGAAGAGCTCCCACAGCGACTCGGCGGTGATCTCCGCGCCGCTGTCGTCCGTGGCCCGCTGGACCACCGCCGAGAAGTCGATCTGCAGGCGGCGCGGCAGGTCGAGGCCGTGGCGGGCCCCCAGCAGGTACGCGATGCCGCCCTTGCCCGACTGGCTGTTGACCCGGATGACCGCCTGGTAGTCGCGCCCCACGTCGGCCGGGTCGATGGGCAGGTACGGCACCTCCCACGGCGCCCGCTCCGGCGGCACGCCCAGCTCGGCGGCCCGCGCGGCGTGGTGGGCCAGGCCCTTGCCGATGGCGTCCTGGTGGGAGCCGGAGAAGGCGGTGTAGACCAGGTCGCCGGCGTAGGGGTGGCGGTCGGGGACGGGCAGGCGGTTGCAGTGCTCGACGACCCGCCTGATCCCGTCGATGTCGGACAGGTCGAGCATCGGGTCGACGCCCTGGGAGTGCAGGTTGAGCGCGAGCGTGACCAGGTCGACGTTGCCGGTGCGCTCCCCGTTGCCGAACAGGCAGCCCTCCACCCGCTGCGCCCCGGCCAGCACGGCCAGCTCGGCGCAGGCCACGCCGGTGCCGCGGTCGTTGTGCGGGTGCACCGACAGGATCACCGAGTCGCGGCGGTCGAGGTGGCGGTGCATGTACTCGATCTGGTCGGCGTACACGTTGGGGGTGGAGATCTCGACGGTCGCCGGGAGGTTGTGGATCACCGGGCGGTCCGGGGAGGCGTCCCAGAGGGCGGTCAGGTCGTTGCAGACCTCCAGCACGTAGTCGGGCTCGGTGAGGTTGAACACCTCGGGCGAGAACTCGAAGCGCACTGGCAGGTCCTCGGCCAGGCGGGCCACCTGGCCGGCCGCGTCCAGGATGAGCTTGCGCAGGTCGTCCCGGTCGTGGCCGAGGACCACGTTGCGCCAGGTGGGGGCGGTCGCGGTGTAGAGGTGCACGACGACGTCGGGCAGGCCCCTGATCGACTCGAAGGTGCGCTCGATCAGGTCGCTCCGGGCGGCGGTGAAGGCCACCACGGTCACGTCGCCGAGCACGACGCCGGGCTCGGCCAGCTCCCTGAGGAAGTCGAAGTCGAGCCTGCTGGCCGAGGGGTAGCCGACCTCGATCTCCTTGAAGCCCATCCGCACCTGGAGGTCGAACAGGCGGCGTTTGCGCGCCGGGTCCATCGGCTCGGCCAGCGCCTGGTTGCCGTCGCGCAGGTCCACGGGGACCCAGAGGGGGGCGCGGGTGATGCGGCGCGAGGGCCAGGCGCGTTCGCCGGTCCGCGGCACCTCGACCCGCTCGTGGGCGGGCCGGTAGCGGTGGTGGGGCATCACGCTCGGGCGTTGCCGGTTCCATGCGTACATGTCGGGTTCCTTCTCGGTGGTCGGGTCGACCGGCAGCACCTCGCACGCCGCGGCGGGGTGCCGGTCCGGTCAGGCCCCGCCGCGGCGGCCGAGAAGAAGGAGACCGTACGACGACATGGCGGCTACACTAACCACAACACAGGTCCTCAGACAACCTGAGAGGTACGCATGCCGCTCGGCGCCCTTCGTCCCAGCCCCCTGGTCGACCAGGCCGTCCAGCATCTGCGCGAGCAGATCACCGGGGGCCACTGGCCGGTCGGCACCCGTCTGCCGGGCGAGAACGCGCTGGCCAAGACGCTCGGGGTGGGCCGTTCCACGGTCCGCGAGGCGCTGCGGGCGCTGGCCGGGGCGGGGCTAGTGCAGGCGCGTCAGGGTTCGGGCGTGTTCGTGATCGCCAGTGAGCCGGTCCAGGACTGGGCCACGCGGCTGCGGCGGGCCGCGATCAGCGACGTCTACGAGGTGCGCATGATGGTCGAGACGCAGGCGGCCCGACTGGCGGCGGCGCGGCGTACGGACGAGGACGTGGCGGCGATGGAGGCGGCGCTCCAGGCCCGCGAGCGAGCCGGGCCGGCGGACGACGCGGCGTTCGTGGACGCCGACATCGCGCTGCACGCGGCGATCGTGGCGGCGGCGGGCAACCCGGTGCTCACGGACCTGTTCGCCGAGTTCGCTCCGGCGTTGCGGGAGAAGCTGATCGACATGGTGGAGCTGCTGGGGCTGCGCGAGCACGACCGCACCCCGGGGCACGACACGCACGCCGCGCTGGTGGCGGCGGTCCGCGACGGTGACGCGCGGGCGGCCAGCGACCTCCTTCAGGCCGAGCTGGACCAGACACTCGCCCACCTGCACGACGGCGCCCCCGGCTCCCGCTGACGGCGGTGCGGCCCGGGGCCGGTGGGTCAGCCGGTGGGGCCGGCGTCGGGGCGGACGACGGTGCCGGGGGCCGTGTGCTCGTCGTCCGTGTCGGCGGGGTCGGGGTCCTGCTGCTTCTCGGGCCGGTCGGCGGAGACCGGGCGGCGGGCTCTGGGCGTGCCCGAGGCGGAGCGTTCGGCGACGACGTCGCTCTCCCCGTCCACGCCCCTCACCGTCTCGGGCAGCTCCTCGGGCGGCTCCTCGGGTTTGTCGCTCATGGCCCCCAGCCTGCCCGTCCCGGCCTCCCTTGACGCCCGTCCGGACGTCAAGGGACGGGCTAGGGCAGCTCCCGCAGCGCGTCCTCGATCTCGCCCCTGAACGGCATCGACGTGCTGGCGCCCGCCCGCTGCACGGACAGCGCCGCCGCCATCGAGGCGAAGCGCAGCGCGTCGTCCGGCGGCGTCCCCTCGGCCCGCGCCACCGCCAGCGCGCCGCCGAGCGCGCCACCGGCGGCCGTGGTGTCCACCGCCTTCACGGTGATCGCGGGCACCCGCAGCCGCTCGCCCGAGCGCGCGCCGTAGAGCGCGCCGCGCGAGCCGAGCGTGATGACGGCCTCCTCGACCCGTTCGAGCAGCGCGTCGATCGCGGCGTCGGGGTCGTCGTGGCCGGTGATGTCGGCGGCCTCGTGCTCGTTCGGGACGATCATCGTGACCGCGTCGAGCAGCTCGTCGGGCAGCGGCTGGGCGGGCGCCGGCGTGAGGACGGCGGGCACCCCCGAGACGCGGGCCGCCTGGGCGGCGGCCACGACGGCCTCCATGGGCAGTTCGAGCTGGAGCAGCAGGGCCTGCGAGCCGGCGATCGTGGCCAGGTCGCCGCCGGACGGGCCGGTCACGGTGCCGTTCGCGCCGGGCACGACGATGATCGAGTTGCCTCCGGCGTCGTCGACCACGATGTGCGCGATGCCGCTCGGGCCGGGCACCTGGCGCAGGCCGTGCACGTCCACCCCGGCCTCGGCCAGGGTCGAACGCATCTCCGCCCCGAAGCCGTCGTCGCCGACCGCGCCGAGGAAGGCCACCTGCGCACCGGCGCGGGCCGCGGCGATGGCCTGGTTGGCGCCCTTGCCGCCGGGCACGGTACGGAACCGGTGACCGGTGACCGTCTCACCCCGTTTGGGGGCTTCAGATACGTACGCGACGAGGTCCATGTTCGCGCTGCCGAAAACCGAGATCATGACGCCATCATCTCCTGAGTACGCCGGGCCAGTTCGCCGAGCCCCACCCCGTCGAAGCCGGTCAGGCTGCTGGCCAGGCTGTCGCGCATGAGCCAGCGGTCCGGCACGCCGCCGTTCAGCGCGCCCGCGACGGACCCCGCCGTGGCTCCGGCCGAGTCGGTGTCCCAGCCGCCGGCGACCGCGCCCGCGATCGTGGCGGTGAAGTCGCCCCGGCCGTGGATCAGGGTGGCGGCGACGAGAGCGGCGTTGTTGATCGTGTGCACCCAGTGCAGCGTGCCATGACGCCGGTGCAGCAGGTCGATGACACGCTCGAAGTCCGGCTCGCGGGCGGCGTCGGCGGCGGCCAGGCGGACCGCCTCGTGCAGGCGCGAACCGCTCGGCACGACCGACAGGCCCGCCTCGACGACCTCCTCCGCCGAGCCGGCGACCAGGGAGGCGGCGCACATGGCCGCGACGAACATCGCGCCGTAGATCCCGTTGGCCGTGTGGGTGAGCCGGGCGTCGCGCCAGGCCAGTTCGGCGGCCGTCGCCGGGTCGCCGGGGTTGGCCCAGCCGTAGACGTCGGTCCTGATCAGGGCGCCGATCCACTCGCGGAACGGGTTCCTGCGGGTGGCCGTCTCCGGGGGCTCGTACCCGTCGAGCAGGTTGCGGTAGGCGACCCGCTCGGCGGTGAACGTACGGCCGGCCGGGAGCTCGTCCAGCCACAGCTTGGCGACGTCCTCGGTGGTGAAGCCGCGGCCGTGGCGCTCCAGGACGGACAGGGCCAGCAGCGGGTAGTTGAGGTCGTCGTCCTCGGGGATGCCGTCGATGTTCTCGGCGAGGGAGTTGACGGCGCTGCGCCGGTTCCACGGCCAGCGGCGCGCGATGTCGTCCGGCAGGCCCTTCGCGGTGAACCAGCCGGTGACGGGCCAGTTGCCGGTGGCCTCGGCGATCTGCCTGATGCCCTCGCGCGGGATCTTCTCCACCGGCTTGCCCAGCACGCACCCGGCCGCCCGTCCCTGCCAGGCGCCCAGCAGGCGGGCCGGGTCCGCCTTCGCGGCCGTCCGTGCCGACGGCCAGCCGGGGCAGGCGGCGACGATGGCGTCCAGGTCGGAGGGCTCCGCCAGCGGCGAGGGGATCGCGGCCAGCTCGTCCAGCAGGCTCTCGGCCAGGGGCCGCAGCCGGGCGGCGGCGGCCTCCGAGGCGCCCGCGCGGGGCGGCGCGTCGTGGCCGCCCGCCGCGTGCCAGCGCGCGGTGATCTCGGCCACCTGCGGCAGGTCGCCCCTGCCGTCCTCGCCGGCCTGGCGCAGCTCGTGGCCCACCAGGTCCTCCGGCTGGACCCAGGTGAGCCTGATCATCGTGCGTCCAGCTCGGCGAAGCCGGCCTCGTGGGCGCGCCGCCGCGCCAGGTCGGCGGCGTGCACCCCGCGCGCCACCTCGGCGATGGCCAGGCCGGGCGCCACCAGGTCGGTACGGCTGGCCGCCCCCACCTGCTCGATCCACTCGGCGGGCACCGCGGACAGCCCCCCGAGGGCGCCCGCGATCGCTCCGCCCATGGAGGCGATCGAGTCGGCGTCGCGGCCGTAGTTCACGCCGCCGAGCACGGTGTCGCGGAAGTCGCCCTTGGCCGCCACCAGGAACCCCAGGGCGAGCGGCAGTTCCTCGATGCTGTGCACCCGGCTCGGCCGGCGCGCGCCGAGGCCCTGGTCGCGGTAGGTGTCGGCGACCGTGTCGAAGGGCCGTACAGCCGCGCGCAGCGTCTCGAACGAGCCCTCCCAGTGGCCGACCCCGGCGGCGGCCTCGCACACCGCCTCGATGGCGGCGTGGGTGCCGTCCTTGGCCAGGCGCAGGCAGGCGGCGACCACGGAGTCGACGGTGGCGCCCGGCCGCATGGCCTCGGCGACGGCGGCGGCCATCACCCCGGCGGCCTCGCGGCCGTAGCTGGACTGGTGAGCCCCGGTCAGGTCCACGGCCTCGGCGTAGGCGGCGTCGGGGTCGGCGGCGTTGACGATGCCGACGGGCGCGACGTACATGGCCGCGCCGCAGTTGACGATGTTGCCGACGCCGGCCTCGCGCGGGTCGACGTGCCCGTAGTGGAGGCGGGCCACGATCCACTTCTCGGCCAGGAAGATCCGCTGCAGCGGCAGCGCGTCGGCCTCCAGCTCGGGGATCCACTGCCGCTGCCCCATGAGCTCGGGCACGAGGTGGTCGGCCATCGCGTACGCGCCCAGGTGCCCCCCGGTCTTCTCGTACACGCGGATCAGGGCGTGCGTCATGAGGGTGTCGTCGGTGATGTGCCCGTCGCCCTTGTGGTACGGCGCGATCGGCCGGGCGTTGCGCCAGTCCTCGTTGTACGGCGGCACGATGCCCTCGACCCGGCCGCCGTACCGTTCCACGATCTGTTCAGGAGTCCAGCCCTCGGTGGCGCCGCCGAGCGCGTCCCCGACCGCCGCCCCCGCCACGCAGCCAGTGGCCCTGTCCTCAAGCGGCGTCATGCGATTCCTTTCGTCAGTTCGATGAGATCCTTGCCCGCCAGCGACGGCAGGCAGCAGCCCGCCAGCGCGCGGGCCGGCGCGAGCCACCCCTCCGGGATCGCGCCGTACCCACTGGCGGCCCCCGCCAGCGCGCCGGTCAGCGCGGGCGCCGAGTCGGCCAGCGCGGACAGGCAGGCGGCGGCCGGGACGGCGCGGGCCAGGTCGCCCTCCGCCGCCTCGGCCAGCGCCAGGGCGACGGGCACCGTCTGCGCGGCGCCCACGCCGTAGCTGTAGACGTGGTCGAGCAGCGCGGCGTCCAGCGCGGGCACCGCGCCGAACGCGTCGCCCGCCTGCCGCGCCGCCGCCAGAGCCACCCGGGCGTTGTGCCCGATGGCGGTGTCCTCGGGCAGGACGGCGAGCGCCGCCTCCACGGCCTCGCGCACCGACCCCGACGCGACCGCCGCGGCCACGGCCGCGGCCATGGCCTGGGCGCCGAGCACGCCGTCGCCCGCGTTGGTCACCTCGGCGTCGGCCGTGGGGTCCCTCCCCAGGGCCCCGAACGCGACCGCCCGTACGGCGGCGGCGTCGTCGAAGTGGTGCGGGTTGTCGTGCCCCGAGGCCGGTGGCTCGACGCCTTTGGCCAGGTTGTCCAGCGCCGTGGCCACCGAGATGCGGGCCCGGACGCCGGTCAGCTCACGGAACGCCTCGGCCCGCGGCCGGTCGATCGTCAGCAGCGTCCAGGCCAGCCATTCGGCGTCGTCGGACGGCCCGACGGCCAGCGGCGCGACCGGCTGGTTGAGCGCGAACGGCACCGGCAGCGTGGTGACGCGGTGCTCCTCGGCGAAGGCGTCCAGCTCACGGTGCAGGCGCCGGCTCCAGGGCGCGTGCAGGGCGGCGCGGTGCCTGGCCGCGGGCCAGCCGGCGGCGTCGCCCACGGCGAGCCCGATGAAGGCCCCCCTGATTCTGTCCCCCGACATGATGATCTACAGTCCTTCCGCCAGTTCGTCGGCGACGTCCAGCACATGTCTTCCGGCCACGACGGGCAGGCATTTCCCGCTCACCGGGCCGATCCGGGCGGCCCAGCGCGCGGGCACGCCTTCCTCACCCTGGACGGCTCCGGCGACCGAGCCGGCGATGGCGCCGATCGTGTCGGCGTCCCTGCCCAGGCTGACCCCGAACGTCACCGTCGTCTCCACGTCGCCGCCGCCCGCCAGGACGGCGGCCAGGGCCAGCGCGACGGCCTCGGGCGCGAGGTCGGTCCACGGGTAGTGCCGGACGACGACGGCCTCGTGCAGCGCCTCGACGAGGGCGAGCTCGTCGGCCGTGCCCTCGGCGACCACGTCGCGCGCCCGGACGACGGCGCGGGCCGTCCACGAGTCGGCGGGGATCACCGACAGCGCGGCCTCCACCGCCTCGCCGGGCGTCGCGCCCGCCATGGCGGCGGCCACGGCCCCGGCGACCGCCCGGCCGCCGAGTATGCCCTCGCCCGACCCGCTGACCAGCCCGTCCTGCTCGATCAGGCGGGCCGCCTCGGCGGGGTCACCGGGGCAGAAGATCCCGTACGGCGCCGCCCGCATGGCCAGCCCGTCGGACCAGCCGTGCTGGTGCACCCGCCCGGTCAGCGGCGGTTCCAGCCCGCGGCGGAGCGCTTCGATGGTGCCCAGTTCGGAGAAGCCCGCGCCGCGCATGGGCCCGGTCACCGACGGGATGATCTCCCGCCGGTACGCCTGGGCCACGTCGGCCGAGGTCAGGGCGTGCCCGTGGCGTACCAGGAGCGAGGCGGCGAAGATGGCGTACTCGGTGTCGTCGGTGCCGCCGCCCTCGACCTCGGTGAGGCGGCCCCACCGCCGCCGGATCTCCGACGGCGACAGGTTCTCGGCCGGGGCCCCGAGGGCGTCGCCGGCCGCGAGGCCGAGCAGGCTCCCTCGGGCCCTCATGCGATGAGTCACTGCTGGTACCGCTCCAAGACCTTGTTGCCGTCCTCGACGAGCCGCTTGGCCGCGTCGTCGATGGTGATCTTATTGGCGAAGTACTCCTGGAGGACCGGCGTGGCGACCTTGCTCTTCCACTCGTCGAAGCCGTTCACCTTGAGGAACGGGGCCACGACCAGGTTCTTGGCGGAGGCGGTCGCGACGTCCCAGCCGTTCTCCTGAGTGGTCATCGCCGGGTCGGCGGCGGCGGTCTGCGAGGTCGGCAGCAGCCAGTCGCCCTTGGCGAGCTTGGCCTGGTTGGCGCCGTTGAGGAAGAACGACATGAACTTCATCGCCTCGTCGGCGTGCTTGCTGTCCTGGGCGATCGACAACGTCTGCGAGACCGCGCCCTGCTGGGCGCTGGTGCCCTTCGGCGCGGGCAGCGTCACCCACTCGAAGCCCTCGGGGGCCTGCTCGACGACCTGCTGGCGCAGGTAGACGCCGGCCGGGAGCAGCGCGAACTTGCCCTTGTAGAAGGCGGGCAGCGGGTCGGCGGTGCCCTGGCCGAGCGCGGCCGGGTCGGCGGACTTGTCCTTGTAGAGCTGGTCGTGGATGCGCTGCAGCACCTCACGCTCCTCCGGGCCGACCTTGACCGTGGTCTTGCCGTCGGTGGTCTGGAAGAACGTGCCGCCGAAGTTGAGCGCCAGGTTGAGCGACTTGTTGACCGGCGACTTCATCGGCCAGGCCACGCCGTACGTGCCGCTCATGGCGGCCCCGGAGGCCTCTTTCGAGGCCCCCGGGTTGCCCGTGGTCATCTTCTTGGCGGCCGCGGAGAACTCGTCCCAGGTCCACGGGTTGTCCGGGGTCGGGATGCGCACCTTGGCGGCGTCCAGGAGCTTCTTGTTGGCGATGATGACCTGCGACTCCTGCAGGAACGGCACGCCGTAGATCCCCTGCTCGCCCTTGCCGCCGTTGAAGGTGACGGTGTCCCACGCCGACTGCGGGATGTCGCTCTTGAGCTCGGCGGGCAGCTTGCTCGTCAGGTCGAGCAGGTAGCCGTCGGAGGCGAACCCGGCCAGGGCCGGCGAGTCGTTGTGGATCACGTCGGGCGCGGTGCCGCCGGCGAACTGGGTGACGAGCTGGTCGTTGACGTTGTCCCAGCTCCCCTGCACGTAGGTGACCTGGATCTTCGGGTTGGCCTTGTTCCACTCGTCGACGAGCTGGTTGTTGGCCGCGACGGACTCCTTCTGCCAGGCCAGGCTGAGGAAGTTGAGCTTCACCGGCTCGTCGGACGAGGCGGCCTCTCCACCGCCTCCTCCTCCGCTGCCACACGCGGCGGCGAACGCGACGACGGCCGCCGCCGCCAATGCGGACTTGATTCGCATATGAGCCTCCTACTAGCCCTTCACGGCGCCGGCCATCAGGCCGGACTTCAGTCGCCGCTGAATGATTGCGAAGAAGATCAGACTCGGGATCGTCGCCATGAGCGACGCCGCGGCCAGCGGGCCGAGCCTGGCCACCCCCTCGGGGCCGGTGAACCGCACCAGCGTGAGCGGGAGTGTCATCACGTCGGGGTCCTGGAGGATCACGAGCGCGAACAGGAACTCGTTCCACGACGAGATGAAAGAGAACAGCAGCGTGGCCACCACGCCGGGCGCGAGCAGCGGGGCCACCACGCTGGCGATCGAGCGCAGCCGGGTCGCGCCGTCCACGGCCGCGGCCTCCTCCAGCTCGCGCGGCACGGCCCGCACGTAGCCCTGGAGCATCCACAACGCGAACGGCAGCGTGAACGTCACGTGCACGACGACGAGCCCCGGCAGGGTGTTCACCAGCTCCAGGTCCCGCAGGATCATGAAGAGCGGGATGATGATCAGGATGAACGGGAACACCTGGCTGACCAGCACCCACCCGATCGCGACCTTGTTGAGCAGGCTGCGGTAGCGGGCCATCGCGTACGAGGCCGGCAACGAGATCAGCACCGTGATCACGCTGCTGAACAGCGCCACGACCAGGCTGCGGCCGGCCGCGCCGAGCAGGTCCTGCTCGCCGAAGGCGTCGGCGAAGTTGGCCAGGGTCGGCTCGCGCGGGATCCACGTCGGGTCCGCCAGGGCCATCTCCTGGGGCGTCTTCAGCGCGGTCGACAACAACCAGAACAGCGGGAACGCCAGGAAGACGATGTACGCGACCAGCGCGACGTACTGCGGGGCGCGTCTCATCGGGTCTCCCTCATCTGGCGCCACAGGTACAGGCCGAGCACCGTGAGCACGACGATCGCCATGGCCAGGCCGAGCATCGAGGCGTAACCGGCCATCCGGTAGCGGAACGCCTCCTCGTAGGCGAACAGCATGGGCAGCCGGGTCTGGCCGCCGGGCCCGCCCTGGGTGAGCACGTAGACCAGGCCGAACTGGTTGATGTTCCACACGAAGTCGAGCGAGGTGATCGACACGATGACCGGCCGCAGCTGCGGGAGCGTGATGCTCCAGAACCGCCGCCACCGGCTCGCGCCGTCGACCTCGCCGGCCTCGTACAGCTCCCTCGGGATGCCCTGGAGGCCGGCGAGCAGGACCACGGTGGTCTGCGGCATGCCGGTCCAGATGCCGACCACGATGATCGCGGGCAGCGCGAGCGAGAAGTCGGCCAGCCAGTTGATGTGCGTGCCGAGCAGGCTGTTCAGGATGCCGGCGTCGGGGTGGTAGACGAGCTTCCACATCAGGCCGACGACCACCGGCGGCATCGCCCATGGCACGACCGAGAGCACCCGGGCCACGGTCCTGAAACGCAGGTTCTGGTTGAGCAGCACGGCCAGGCCGAGCGCGGCCAGGAACTGCAGCACGGTCACCGAGACCGCCCAGATCGCGCCGATCCTGAACGAGGCCCAGAAGTCGCCGTCGGTCAGCAGCCGGCCGAAGTTCTCCAGGCCGACGAAGCTGGTCTCGTGGTTGCGCGTGTTGCGGGCGTCGGTGAAGGCCAGGCCGATGCCGTACAGGAGCGGGCCGATGCTGAACAGCGCGACGGGAACCAGCGCGGGCAGCATGAGCAGCCACATCTCGCGGTTCCTGCGCGATTTCGGGCGCCGCCGGGAAGGCGGGCGCCGGGGCGGTGCCGTCGCCGTCACGGTCGCGGTCACGTCCTGCCTCCCTCATGTCCGTAGGTCTCGCCCGCCGTCGAGGCCCGCACCACCAGGCGCGGCGGCACGGTGATCACGCGCGGCGCGGCGTCGCGCCTGGCCAGCCGGTCGAGCAGCAGCTCGGCGGCGGCCTTGCCGCGCTCGGCCGAGCCGAGCGAGACGCTCGACAACGACGGCCAGGACGCGGCGGCCAGGTCGGTGTCGTCCATGCCGACCACCGCCACGTCGTCGGGCACCCGGCGCCCGGCCGCGCGCAGCACGTCCAGCGCGCCGCGCGCGATCAGGTCGTTGGCGCACATCAGCGCGTCCACGTCGGGTGCCCGTTCCAGCAGCTCGGCCACCGCGCGGCCCCCTTGCGCGCGGTAGAAGTCGCCTATCTGGACGAGATCGTCGTCGTAGGGCAGTCCGAGCTGCTCCAGCGCCTCCCGGTAGGCGGCGCCCCGCGAGGCGCCCGGCCAGGTGTCGGGCGGGCCGTTGACCAGCGCGATGCGGCGGCGTCCGAGCGAGTGCAGGTGGTCGACGGCGAGCCTGACACCGGTACGCGAGTCGGCCCGTACGTTGTCCACCGGCGTGCCCTCGGGCACCGTGCCGATGATCACGACGGGCGCCCTGGCCGCGGCCAGCATCTGCAGGTGGGCGTCGGTGACCCGCAGCGGGCTCATGATCAGCCCGTCCACGTACCGCTCGCCGAGACTGTGCAGCACGTCGATCTCGTCGGCCACGACGGCGTCGGTCGAGTGCAGCACGAGCCGGTAGCCGGCCGCCTTGAGCACGGGCTGGATCTGGCGCAACATCGCCAGGTAGGCGGGGTTGCCGACGTCGGCCATGGCGAAGGCGACCTGGTGGGTGCGCCGCGACTTGAGCGACCTGGCCACGGCGTTGCGCACGTAACCCAGCTCGTCGGCGGCGGCCATCACCTTGCGCACGGTCTCCTGCCTGGTCGGCAGGCCGTTGAGGACCCGCGAGACGGAGGCGATCGAGACACCGGCGCGCTCGGCGATCGTGGTGATCGTGGGTCCGTCGGCCAAGGCTGTCCTTCCAAGAACGTAAACGTTTACGGAAAAGGACCTGTAAACGTTTACCGTGTTTCGCACATGAAACCGGGCCGTAACTTCGGGGTCAAGTCACGATCCCATAACGCCAGGTCAGAGGGCATACGGGCAACGAGAGGCCGCTCGCCCGCAAGCCGCGTTCCGCGGATCCGCGTCGAGAACGCGAGAAGGCGGGAGCCGCCGGCACGGCTCCCGCCTTCCGGAACAGGTGATCGCTAGGCGGAGTTCTCGGCGGGAACCGGCGCCGGGCGTGCGGTGAGCGAGCGGATCGCCGGGGCGCCGCTCAGCGCGACGACGGCGGCCAGCACGGCCGGGATGATCAGCGCCACGGGCAACGACTTCGTGGCCTCGGCCACGTACCCGAGGACCGCCGGGCCGAGCAGCAGCCCGCTGTAGCCGAACGCCGTCACCATGGCCAGGGCCCGGCCCACCGGCCCGCCCGCCGCGCCGACCGCGCTGAACAACACCGGCACGACGGTCGCCAGCCCCACGCCGGCCAGCGCCCAGCCGGTCCACGCGCACACCACGCTCAGCGGCCCGTCGAACACCGGGGCGGCGAGCACCAGGACGTACCCGAGGGTGGCGAAGCCGCCGGCGAGCTGGATCGTGCGCACCGAGCCGAGCCTGGCCCTGATCGGGTCGCCGAGCAGGCGGATCGTCGTCATCGCGACCGAGAAGATCGTGTACGCGAGCGGCGCGGCGGCCGGGTCGGTGTGCAGCACCCAGCGGGCGTGCAGCGCGGCCCAGTCGATGGCGGCGCCCTCGCTCAGGTGCCCGGCGAAGGCCGCCACCCCGAGCAGCGCGATCAGCGCCCACTTCAGCGAGCCGGTGCCCGTGCCGCCCTCGGCCTCCTCCTCGGGCTGCCGCAGCTCGTCGGGCAGCAACACGCGTACGGCCGGGAAGTACAGGAACGGGACCACGAGCGCCCCCGCCACCAGCAGCGCCTGGGGGTCGAGCCCGGACCGCAGGACGAGCGACGTCAGCGCGCCCCCGGCGGCCCCGCCGAGGCTCCACGTGCCGTGGAAGGCCGAGATGATCGGACGGCCGTAGACCCGCTCGACCTCGACGGAGTGGGCGTTGATGGCGACCTCGGTCACCCCCAGGCCCATCCCGAACAGCAGTGCCAGCGCCATCAGCGACGCGTACGAGGGGGCCAGCGCGGGCCCGAGCAGGGCCAGGCCCGACAGCGGCCCGCCGATCCAGCACACCCGCCGGCTCGACCACCTGTCCACCAGCCGCCCGGCCACCAGCATCGACACCAGCGCGCCGCTGGAGATCAGCAGCAGGACGGTGCCCAGCCTGGCCGCGCCGAGGTCGAGCCGGTCGTTCAACGAGGGCAGCCCGGCCGCCCACAGGCCCATCACGAATCCACTGAGGGTGAAAAGTCCGAACACTCCGACACGTGCACGTTTGGCAGCAATGAGGGTTTTGTTCACGGCAAGAGCATAAACTGAGAGTTGTGAAGAGTGCTACGACCAGCGGCGAACTCCGCGCGCACAACCGGGTCCGGTTGCTGCGCGCCGTGCACGACTGCGCGGCGACCCGGACGAGATCGCAGCTCACCCGCGACCTGAACCTCGCCAGAGGCACGGCGTCGGTGCTCGTCGCGGGCCTGGCCGAGGACGCCCTGCTGCACGAGGAGCCCGCCTCCGGCCACGCCAGGGGACGTCCCACGCAGGTGCCCGGCCCCCATCCGCTGGGCCCCCTGGCCCTCGCCGCCGACGTGCGCGAGGACGCCTGGGAGCTGGCGGCGTGCGAGCTGGGCGGGCGGGCGACCGTGCTGGAGGTCCGGCCGCACGACGGCACCCCGGAAGACGCCCTGGCCTCCCTGGGCCGGGCGGTGGCCGGCCACCTGTCGCGGCGGGTCGTGGGCGTCGGAGTGGCCCTCGCCGGCCCGGTACGGCACGACGGGCTGGTGGACATCGCCCACCTGGGCTGGCGCTCGGTGGACGTACCGCGGCTGCTCGGTCTGGGATCGGCGGACGTTCCGCACGGGCTCGGCCCGGACCAGGTCGCAGTGGGCAACGACACGGCCCTGGCCGCGCTGGCCGAGGCCCGGCGGGGACGGCTGCGCGGCGTACGGGTGGGCCTGCACCTGCATGTGGACTTCGACCTCGGCGGCGTCCTCGTCGTGGACGGCCGGCCGCTGGCCGGCGCGAGCGGCGTGGGGGCGGAGTTCGGCCACATGCCGCTGGGCGGCGGCGACCGGCCGTGCGCGTGCGGCGCGACCGGCTGCTGGGGCCAGGAGGTCGGCGCGAACGCGCTGCTGCGCCACGTGGGCCTGGCCTACGGAGGCGGGCGGGGCCGCCGTCAGGCCGAGGAGGTGCTGGCCACCAGCCGGGAGGCGGTCGAGGCCGGGGCCCGCGCGCTCGGCCTGGGCGTCGCCGCCCTCGTCAACGCCCACGATCCCGAGGTCGTCACGCTCTCGGGGCTCGGCGCCGAGGTGTGGGAGCGCGCGGGCGAGGTCCTGACGGAGTCCTGCGGGTCCGCGCTGATGGCCATCCGCCGTGAGCGTCCGCCCCGGATCGAGGCCGGCGCCCTGGGCTGGCGCGGCGCGCTGCTGGGCGCCATGGAGTCCGTCTTCGACGCCTTCCTCACCCCCGAAGGGCTGGAGAGATGGCGCGAAACCCGCCCCGACCAGGGCGCCGACACGCCCGAATCACGAAATGTGACGCATTACACGCTCTAGCGGAAAATCCTGCAACATCCACCGCCGTCCGAGCGCCGACCAGGCGATCTTGCACCCCCCGTCCCCGGCGCTGTACGCATGGAGGGGCCCGACACGCTCAAGATCATCAACGGGAGTGGGTACGCGTGGATCTCGAACTCGCGCTCCGCATGACCGAGGCCGCCCTGAAGCAGGCCGTCCGGGAGGGCGCGCTGATCTCCGTGGCGGTCGTGGACGAGGGCGGCCATCTGGTGTCTTTCCAGCGTATGACGGGTGCGGAGATCGCGGGGCCGGTGCTCGCGCCGGGCAAGGCGTACACCTCGGTGGCCCATCGCATGGCCACCGCCGAGCTCGCCCCGCTGGTGGCGCCGGGCGGGGAACTGTTCGGTCTGGCGGGCGACCGGTACGTCTGTTTCGGAGGGGGTGTCCCCCTCTGGGCGGACTACGGCGAGGGAGAACGGGTGGTCGGCGGCGTAGGGGTCAGCGGAGGCACGGTCGCCCAGGACGTGGCGTGCGCCGAAGCGGCCGCACTGGTGTGGCGGACACGTTGAGCGGGCGCTTTCCGCAACACGAACCGCTGGTATCCGCCATGATTAGCCACTGCACCACGGGAAACACTTTCCCGAACCCAACTCCCCGAGGAGAAGACGAGAT
Source organism: Nonomuraea sp. WAC 01424 (assembly GCF_003947315.1). Lineage (NCBI taxonomy): Bacteria > Bacillati > Actinomycetota > Actinomycetes > Streptosporangiales > Streptosporangiaceae > Nonomuraea > Nonomuraea sp. WAC 01424. Next base: position 374,392 of record NZ_QHHZ01000005.1, on the reverse strand, counting down.
GGCACTTCCCACTCTCACCCCCGAGCAGCGTCAGGCGGCTCTGGCGAAGGCGGCCGAGGCCCGCGCGGCCCGTACGGCCCTGCTCGCCAAGGTCAAGGCGGGCGAGCTGACCTTCGCCCAGCTCCTTGAGCGTGACGACGACATCGCCAAGAAGATCAAGGTGTCCCAGGCCCTGCGCGCCGTCAAGGGCGTCGGCCCGGCCAAGGCCACCGCGCTGATGGAGGAGGCCGGCGTCGACGAGAAGCGCCGTCTCGGCGGCCTGGGCGCCCAGCAGCGCAAGAAGCTGGTCGACGCGCTCGGCTAGACACCCGGGCGGCCGGCTCCGCGCGCGACGCCGCGCGGACCGGCCGGCGACCCCTCGTGGGCCAGGAGGGGCCGGAGAGCGGCGAACGCCGCTCCGGCGGGCCCGGCCGAGGGGTCAGGACCTCAGATACGTCAGCACGGCGAGCACGCGGCGATGCTGGTCGCTGTCCTCGGCGTAGAGGCCGAGCTTGTTGAAGATGCTCCTGATGTGCTTCTCCACGGCGCCGTCACTGATCACGAGCTGCCGTCCGATGGCCGGGTTCGACCTGCCCTCGGCCATGAGCCCGAGCACCTCGCGCTCGCGCGGCGTGAGCTGCGCCAGCGGGTCGTCCTTGCGTCTGCGCACCATCAACTGGGACACCACCTGCGGATCGAAGACGGTGCCTCCCGCCGCCACCCGCCGCAGACCCTCCAGGAACTCGTCGACGTCGACGACCCGGTCCTTCAGCAGGTAACCCACCGCGCCGCGGGCATCGGCCAGCAGGTCGTCGGCGTAGGAGACCTCGACGTACTGCGACAGGATGAGCACCGGGGCGCCGGGCACCCTGTTCCGGGCCTCGACCGCCGCCCTGAGCCCCTCGTCGGTGAACGACGGCGGCATGCGCACGTCGACCACCGACACGTCCGGTCTGTGCTCGACGACCGCCTTGACGAGGGCGTCGCCGTCCCCCACGGTGGCGACCACCTCGCAGCCGAACTCCTCCAGCAGCCTGACCAGGCCCTCCCTGATCAGAACCGCGTCATCGGCCACGACTACGCGCACGGCACCTCCGCCACGATCACTGTCGGCCCGCCGTCCGGCGACCGTACGGTGAGCTCCCCGTCAACGGCGCGGAGCCGGTCGGCCAGACCGGCCAGGCCGTGTCCCTTGGCGACGTGTGCGCCGCCCACCCCATCATCCCCGATCGTGAGCATGAGGATGTCACCGATGCGAACGAGCTGAACGGTGCAGATCGTGGCGCGGCTGTGTTTGGCCACGTTCGTGAGGGTCTCGGCGCAGACGAAGTAGATCGCGTTCTCGACGGCCGCCTGGAAGCGGCCCACGGTCTGCACGTCGAGGTCGACCGGCACCGTGCAGCGGCCCGCGAGCGGGGCCAGGGCGGGCGCGAGGCCGCGGTCGGACAGGATGGGCGGCGCGATGCCGCGCGAGAGCGCGCGCAGCTCGTCGAGCGTCTCGCGGGTGGCGCTGATCGCCGAGCTGATCGTGTCCGAGGCGGCCTGCGGGTCCTTGGCGAGCTGCCGCTGCGCCCTGGACAGCTCCATGGCCAGCGAGACCAGGCGCTGCTGCGGGCCGTCGTGGATGTCGCGCTCCAGCTTGCGCAGCGCGTTGGCCTCGGCCGAGACGGCCGCCGCGCGGCCCTCGGCCAGGTCGTCGATGCGCTCCTGGAGCTCGGCGACGCCGGTCAGCGGCGCCCGGCCGAGCCCGGCCCTGACCAGCGCGGCCCCGCGCACCATGAACGGCATCAGCAGCGCGAAGAGCAGGCCGAGCGAGACGTAGAAGATCGCGTTGACCGTGTAGCCGGTGCCGATCCCGAGCAGCTCGGGCAGCTCGACGTTGCCGGGGATGCGCGAGGTGATGATGCCGTAGAGCGGGTACGTCAGCCCGGCGATCGGGATCGCCCAGAACACCACGGTCAGCACGAACGCCAGGATCGCGAACGGGAAGTTCAGGATGCCGTGCAGCAGGTCGAGCCACGACTGGCCGTTGGTCAGCGGGTTCACGATCCGGCGGAAGCGGCCCGCGCCCTCGGGCGCCGGACGGTACCGCGGCCGTACGGGCGGCCTCTTGAGCACGTCCGACAACCAGCCGCGCTCGGCGTCGGCGAAGCCCCGCGCGACGAGGAGCGTGCCGGCCAGCAGCGGCACGCCGATCCACACCACCGCGGTGCCGACCCCGGCGGCGAAACCGGCGATCATGAGCACGAAGCCGATGACGGCCGTCGGGAATCCGACCAGCGTGTAGCGGGTGTCGAGGAGGACACGCCTCATGAGGGAGCGCATGCAGCCAGGCTAAGTCCCCCGGCAGAGCGGGACGAGCAGGTACGCAGGCATGTGGAGGTAGGGCCAGCCCTACCCCCGGGGGTGGTGGGATCTTGACCTCAACAGGGTGGTCCGCGGCAATGTGCCAGGGCGGGCGAGACGGAAGCCTTGAGGCATTCGCTCCCCGCCGAAACGAGGCTCCCCATGACCGTCCTGCTCGACCGTCCCGCGCCGGTTGCGGCGCCGCGTACGACGGGAAGGGACCCGTTCATCGACCTGTTGCGGGTGCTGGGCATGGCGCTCATCGTGCTCCAGCACTGGACGATCCCCGTCCTGTCCTACGAGGACGGGCGGCTGACCACGGGCAACGCGTTGTCCACCCCGGGGGTGTGGGTGGTGACGTGGCTCAGCCAGGTCATGCCGCTGGTGTTCTTCGCCGGCGGCGCGGCCAATGCGATCAGCCGGGGGCGGTCGGCGAAGAGCGACCAGGAGTGGCTGGCCGGGCGGCTGCGGAGGCTCGCCTGGCCGTTGCTCCCCCTTGCGGCGGTCTGGATCCCGCTCCCCCACGTGCTGCTCACGCTGGGGGTGCCGGACCAGCCGCTGCAGGTGGGCGCGAAGCTGACCGGGCAGTTGTTGTGGTTCCTGGCCGTGTACCTGATCGCGGTCACGGTCACGCCGTACGCGCTGCGCCTGCACCGCCGGTACGTCGTGCTCGTCCCGGTCGTGCTGGCGGCCGGGGCGGCGCTGACCGACCTGGCGCGCTTCTCGACCGGCGTGGAGGCGGCCGGTTACCTGAACATCGTCTTCGTGTGGCTGGCGGTGCACCAGATCGGCTTCTTCTACGCCGAGGGACGGGTGCGGCTGCCCGCGCTGATGGCGGCCGGCGGGTTCGGCGCGGCGGCGCTGCTGGTGGGGTTCGGCCCCTACCCCGGCAGCATGATCGGACTGCCCGGCGCCGAGATGTCGAACATGGCCCCGCCCACGCTGGCCATCCTGGCCGTCGGCATCGGCCAGATCGGCCTGGCCACGCTGCTGCGTCCCCGGCTGGTCCGGCTGCCGCTGAGCCGGGTGCTGGACTGGGCCGGGCCGCGCATCATGACGGTCTACCTGTGGCACATGCCCGCGCTGTTCGCCGTGACCGGCGTGGTCGTGGTCCTGCTCGGCGTCGAGACGCCGGAGCCGGGCAGCCTGTTCTGGTTCGCCGGGTGGCCGGTCTGGTTCGGCATGTTGTGCCTGGTCATGTCGGGGCTGGTACGGCTGTTCGCCCGGTTCGAGACGCCGCCCTCGCTGCCGTACGGGAACGCCGGCCCGCGGGCCATGCTGGTGGCCGCCGGGCTGGTCGGGGCCGGGCTGCTGACGTTGACCGTGGGCGGGTTCGCGCCGGGCGGCGGCCCGTTCCTGGCGGTGCTGGCGCTGCTCGGCGGCCTGCTGATGACCGCGCCCAAGGCCCGCGTGTAACACCGACGACATCTGCCCCGGGCCACAATCGGACGGCATGACGATGATTCGCGCCCTCGCCGGGGACGACGTGCCCGCCGTGACCGCCATCTACGCCCATTACGTGACCGGCGGCGTGGCCACGTTCGACGAGACACCGCCGGGGGACGCCGAGTGGCGGGCCAAGGCGGCGGCCGTCGCGGCGGCGGGCCTGCCGTTCCTGGTGGCCGAGGCGGACGGCGTGGTCGCCGGGTACGCCTACGTCAGCCAGTACCGGCCCAAACCCGCCTACCGCCACAGCCTGGAGGACTCGATCTACCTCGCTCCCGGGCACACCGGCCGCGGGCTCGGCCGCCTGCTGCTGGGCGAGCTGATCCGGCGTACGTCGGCGACCGAGGCGCGCTCCCTGATCGCGGTGATCGCCGACGGCGGCGACCCGGCCTCGCGGCGGCTGCACGCCGCCTTCGGCTTCGAGGAGGCGGGACGGCTGAGGAACGTGGGGTTCAAACACGGCCGCTGGATCGACACCTTGCTGATGCAACTTGACCTGAGATGAGGGTGCCGGGTTCGACCACACGGCAAACTTCGGCAGGATAGATACCGTGAGCCTTCTCGTTGACCGCCTGCCCGAGGACATCGACGCCGACCCCGACGCCATCTTCGACGCGTTCGTCGCCTGGAACGCCGAACGGGGGCTCACGCTCTATCCCGCCCAGGAGGAGGCCCTCATCGAGGTCGTCTCCGGCAGCAACCTGATCCTCGCGACGCCGACCGGCTCGGGAAAGTCGCTGGTGGCCGCCGGGGCGCACTTCGCCGCGCTGACCCGTGACGTGCGCACGTTCTACACCGCGCCGATCAAGGCGCTGGTGTCGGAGAAGTTCTTCGACCTGTGCGCCGTCTTCGGCACCGCCAACGTCGGCATGATGACCGGCGACGCCAGCGTCAACCCGGGCGCGCCGATCATCTGCTGCACCGCCGAGATCCTGGCCAACGTGCCGCTGCGCGACGGCGCGGCGGCCGACATCGGCCAGGTCGTCATGGACGAGTTCCACTTCTACGCCGAGCCCGACCGCGGGTGGGCCTGGCAGGTGCCGCTGCTGGAGCTGCCCGACGTGCAGTTCGTGCTGATGTCGGCGACGCTCGGCGACGTGTCGATGTTCGAGCGCGACCTGACCAGGCGCACCGGCCGGCCGACGTCGGTGGTCAAGCACGCCGAGCGGCCGGTGCCGCTGGTGTACTCGTACCGGATGACGCCGCTGCACGAGTCGCTGGAGGAGATGCTCACCACCGGGCAGGCCCCCGTCTACGTCGTGCACTTCACGCAGGCCGCGGCCATGGAGCGGGCCCAGGCGCTGATGTCGATCAACATGGCGACCAAGGCCGAGAAGGAGGCCATCGCCGCGATGATCGGCGGCTTCCGGTTCACCACCCGGTTCGGCCGGGCGCTGTCGCGGCTGGTCAAGCACGGCATCGGCGTCCACCACGCGGGCATGCTGCCCAAATACCGGCGGCTGGTGGAGCGGCTGGCCCAGGCCGGGCTGCTGAAGGTCATCTGCGGCACCGACACGCTCGGCGTCGGCGTCAACGTGCCGATCCGCACGGTCCTGTTCACCGCCCTGTCCAAGTACGACGGCAACAAGGTGCGCCGGCTGCGCGCCCGCGAGTTCCACCAGATCGCCGGCCGGGCCGGCCGCGCGGGCTTCGACACCATCGGCTACGTCGCCTGCCAGGCCCCCGAGCACGACATCGAGAACGCCAAGGCCCTGGCCAAGATCGGCGACGATCCCAAGCGGCGGCGCGGCTACGCGCGCAAGAAGCCGCCGGAGGGGTTCGTCGGGTGGAGCGAGGAGACGTTCGAGAAGCTCCAGCAGGCCGAGCCCGAGCCGCTCAACTCCCGTTTCAAGGTGAGCAACGCGATGTTGCTGGCCGTGATCAACCGGCCGGGCGACTGCTTCCAGGCGATGAAACACCTGCTGACCGACAACCACGAAGACCGCAAGTGGCAGCGGCGGCACATCAGCCAGGCCATCGCCATCTACCGCTCGCTGCTGGCCGGCGGCATCGTCGAGCAGTTCGCCGAGCCCGACGAGCAGGGCCGCCGGGCCCGGCTGACGATCGAGCTGCAGGAGGACTTCGCGCTCAACCAGGCGCTGTCGACGTTCGCGCTGGCCGCCTTCGACCTGCTCGACCGCGAGTCGCCCTCCTACGCGCTCGACATGGTCTCCATCGTCGAGTCCATCCTCGACGACCCCCGCCAGATCCTGTCGGCCCAGCTGAAGAAGGCGCGCGGCGAGGCGGTCGCCCAGATGAAGGCCGACGGCCTCGAGTACGAAGAGCGTATGGAGGCGCTCGCCGAGGTCATGTACCCGATGCCGCTCGACGCCCTGCTGCTCGGCGCGTACGAGACCTACCGGCGCGGCCACCCGTGGGTCGGCGACTACACCGTCAGCCCGAAGTCGGTGGTGCGCGACATGTTCGAGCGGGCCATGACGTTCGGCGAGTACATCCAGTTCTACGAGCTGGCCCGCTCCGAGGGCACGGTGCTGCGCTACCTGGCCGACGCCTACCGCACGCTGTCGCGTACCGTGCCCGAGCACCTGAAGACCGAGGACCTGGTCGACCTCATCGAGTGGCTGGGCGAGCTGGTCCGGCAGGTCGACTCCTCGCTGATCGACGAGTGGGAGAAGCTCACCAACCCCGAGGAGGCGCTGGAGCGCCAGGCGCAGCTGGAGACCAAGGTGCGGCCGGTCACGGCCAACCCGCGGGCCTTCCGGGTGCTGGTGCGCAACGCCATGTTCCGGCTGGTCGAGCTGTGCGCCGTCGAGAAGGAGGACGAGCTGGAGGAGCTGGCCCCCGACGTCGACTGGGGCGCGGCGCTCGACGCCTACTACGCCGACCACGAGGAGATCTTCACCGACGCCGACGCGCGCGGGCCGGCGCTGCTGCGGATCGAGGAGGAGAGCGGCCTGTGGCGGGTACGCCAGACGATCAAGGACCCGGCCGGCGACGCCGACTGGGGCATCGACGCCCAGGTCGACCTGACCGCCTCCGACGAGGAGGGCCGGGCCGTGCTGCACGTGCTCGGGCTCAACCGGCTCTGACATGAGAACAAGCCGTGTGCCGGAACGGACTGGCAAGGGCGTTCCGGCACAGGCTTGTCGATTCATTCTCGGGTCGGGAAGTTAGGCGCTGGGTCATGACGATGTCTCAAGATCGAGACATTCAGCACTCCGCCAGTTCGCAGATCTTGGCGAGCATCGTGCCCGCGTCCTTGCGCTGCCGGCTGAAGTCGGCCTTGGCGGGTTTGCCCCACTCGCCGGCGACCGTGTAGAGGATCAGGGCGTTCGCCCGGCGGGCCACGACCGCCCGCTCGCCACCGACCGCCGGCTTGCCGTGGTCGTAGGCCTGGCCGGTGACCAGCACGGCCTCGTCGCCGAGCGCGACCTTGGCCTGGCTGTAGCGGTAGCCCGCGGTGCCGCAGGTCCGTACGGCGGTCCGCAGCTCGCCGACCGCCTTGGCCGCGGTCTCCGGCGAGGAGTAGAGGATCACCTGCTCGGACTTCGAGTAGTCGGGCACGGCCGTGTAGACGATCGTCCTGGCCGCCGTCCGTCCGGCCAGGCCCAGCCTGGCCTTCTGGCACGGGTCCACGACGAGCTGGGCGGTCTTCTTGCCCGAGACGTTCCAGCTGTGCTCCGGGTTGGGGTCCTTCTTGGCGGCGGCCTTCTCGTAGAGCAGGAAGTTGCCCGGGACAGCGAGACTGGCGGCGACGAACAGTGCTGCGATCATGGGACAAAATGGTAGGGGTGAGCGAAGAAGACCTCAGACGCGTGCTCGGGCTGCTCTACCAGGAGGACACGCTGCGCGTGTTCGCGTCCCTGGTGCTCGGCGACACCGGCGGCCTGTCCCCTAAGGCGCTCGACCGTCTGGCCAGCGGCGGCCTGGCCGAGCCCGGCGACGACGGCGAGTGGCGGGCGCGTCCGGAACGTTTCCGCGAGCTGCTGCGGCAGCGGGCCGAGCCTCCGGAGGAGCTGAGCGCCGAGGAGCGGGTGCTGCGCACGTTCCTGGTCGACGGCCGGTTGACGACCACGGTCATGCGCCGCGACAAGCGGCTGGTCGTGCTGCGCTACATCTCGCGGGTGTTCGAGCCGGGCGTGCGTTACCCGGAGAGCGACGTCAACGTGGCGCTGCGGGCCTTCCACGACGACTTCGCGGCGCTGCGGCGCTACCTGGTGGACGAGGGGATGTTGTCCAGGGAGGGCAACGTCTACTGGCGCAGCGGCGGCCCGGTCGAGGTGTGAGGCCGGGCGAGGTGCCGGTCAGGGGCGCAGGCGGGCGCGGTAGTCGCGGGGTGGGAGGCCGTACTCGCGCCTGAAGGCGCGGCTGAAGTGGAACGGGCTGACGAAGCCCGAGGCGGCGGCCACCTGGCCGACGTCCAGGTCGGTCACCTCCAGCAGGCTCGCGGCGTGCCGCACCCGCGCCCGGCGTACGGCGGCCATCGGGGCCTGGCCCGTGCCGGCCGCGAACAGGTGGGCGAACCTGGAGGGCGACAGGGCCACGGCGCGGGCCAGCGAGGCGACCGAGTGCGGCGCGCCCGGCTCGGCGGCGATGAGGTCGAGCGCGTGGCGCACCCGCTCGTCGCCGCCCCCGCCCTCCCCTCCGGACCGGGCCGCCCCGGTGGAGGCCGTGGCCAGCACCAGCACCTCCTCCACCGCGCCCAGCACCAGCTCACGGGCCGGGCTCGACATCACCACCGCCGGCACGGGCGCGTTGCCGGGCGTCGGGGGGCCGGGGGTGGTGTGGCCGGGGAGCCAGCGGGCATCCTGGAGCGCGCGTTCGAAGGCCCGGCCGACGCGCTCGCGTACCCCGGCCGGCACGTCCTCGACCAGGTGGCATCCGGCGGCCAGCGCGTACGGAGCCAGCCAGGCCGTCCACGCGGGACGCGGCTGGAAGTGCACCCACCAGAACCGCCATCGCCCCGCCCCCGGCGCCACCCGGTAACGCTGCGCCGCCCCGGGCCCGAGCACCGCCAGATCCCCCTCCCGTACGGCGAACGACGCCCCCGCCTCCCCCCCCCCCCCCTCCCCCGCCTGCGTCCACAGCAGGAGCCAGCTCGGCGACCCGTGGGGACGGCGCGTGCCGTAGCCGGCCGGCTTGTCGAAGTGGCCCACGATCATCAGCTCGGCAGCAGGAACAGACAGGTTCTCAGCGTTCACAGTCATACCGTCGCACGAGCCTGGTGCCTACCGTGAAGGGCATGAGGCTGAACGACTTCCACGACCGCGGCTACGTGCTCGTCCCCGCGCTGCTGGCCCCCGAGGAGGTGGCCGAGCTGCGCGAGGAGTTCATGACCCTGCACGCCGGCGGCCCGATCCCCGGCCATTTCGCGCCCCGCCCCCAGGACCCGGACGCGCCGTACGACGTCCTGCGCGACTACCCGCGCGTCATGCACCCCCACCAGGTGAACGACGTCGCCCTGCGCTACCTGCTCGACGCCCGCTTCGCCGCGATCCTGCGCGAGCTGCTGGACGAGGAGCCGATAGCAGCCCAGAGCATGTTCTACTTCAAGCCGCCGGGCGCGCGCGGGCAGGCGCTGCACCAGGACAACTTCTACCTGCGCGTCGAACCGGGCACGTGCGTGGCGGTGTGGGTGGCGCTCGACCGCGTCGACCGCGCCAACGGCGGCCTCGAAGTGGTCCCCGGCACCCACCTGATGGACCTGTTCTGCCCCGAGGAGGCCGACCGCGACCTCTCCTTCACCCGCGAGTACGTCCCCCCGCCGCCCGGCCTGGAGCGGGTGCCCGTGGGCATGGAACCCGGGGACGTGTTGTTCTTCAACGGCAGCCTGGTGCACGGATCGGAGCCCAACACCACGGCCGACCGGTTCAGGCGCAGCTTCATCTGCCACTACACCGGCCGCTCGGCCGAGCGCATCTCGGCGTACTACGAGACGCTGACCATGGACGGCGAGCGCGTGCGCCTGGACCCGGCCACCGGCGGCGGCCCCTGCGGCACCGAGGCCCCCGGCCCCCACTGACCAGCACTGGCCCGCCCGAACCGGGCCACACCGCCCCACACCGGGCCGCCCGCGCTCACGGCGTGGCGTCAGCCGCCCGACACGTCCGACTCCGCCTCGTGCGGGACCACGCAGTCCCACGGATCGTCGAGCCACCCGTCAGGCAGCTGCACCTTCTGACGTTCGCCCGACTTCCCCCGGGGCGTGTCGGTGTTCGGCGGCCAGGGCTGGTCGTGCTCCAGCTTGGCCAGCCCCTCCCGGAGCCCGTCGAGCGACTCGGCCGTGGCCAGCTCCCGCCGCAGCACGCTCCCGACCTCGAACCCCTTCAGATACCACCCGACGTGCTTGCGGAAGTCCGCGATCGCGTACCGCTCGATGTCGAAGCACTCGGTGAGGCCGGCCGCGTGGCGCTCCATCATCCCGGCCACCTCGCCGAGCGTCGGCCTGGCCCGCTCGGGGTTGCCGTTGAAGGCGTTCTCCAGGTCCCTGAACAACCACGGCCGCCCGAGGCACCCCCGCCCGACCACGACCCCGTCGCAGCCGGTGCGCGCCACCATCCGCAGCGCGTCGTCGGCGGACCAGATGTCGCCGTTGCCCAGCACCGGGATCTCCGGCACGGCCTCCTTCAGGCGCGCGATCGACTCCCAGTCGGCCACGCCGCCGTAGTGCTGCTTCGCGGTGCGCGCGTGCAGCGCGATCGCCGCGACGCCCTCCTCGGCCGCGATGCGGCCCGCGTCGAGGTAGGTCAGGTGGTCGTCGTCGATGCCCTTGCGCATCTTCATCGTCACCGGCAGCGCCCCCGCGTTCGCGACCGCCGCCTTCAGGATCCGCCGCAGCAGATTCCTCTTGTACGGCAGCGCCGACCCGCCCCCGCGCCTGGTCACCTTGGGCACCGGGCAGCCGAAGTTGAGATCGACGTGGTCGGCGAGGTCCTCCTCGGTGATCATCCTGACCGCCCGCCCGACCACGTCGGGATCGACCCCGTAGAGCTGAAGGCTCCTCGGCCGCTCGGACTCGGCGAACCTGATCATCCGAAACGTCTTGGGATTGCGCTCGACCAGCGCCCGCGTCGTGATCATCTCGCACACGAACAGCCCGGCGCCCTGTTCCCGGCACAACACCCTGAACGCCGCGTTCGTGATGCCTGCCATGGGCGCGAGCACCACGGGCGGCCACGCCTCAATCGGCCCAATCTTCACTCCGTCAGTTGTAGCGCAGCTCAGGCCGTGAGCGGTATTCGCCGATAGGCTGAGACGCCGTCCCAGGGGAGGGATCGATGCTTCTTCGCGTGCGTGTGGCGCTGCCCGATCGTCCGGGATCTCTGGCCCAGGTCACCAAGGCCCTGGGCACGGCAGGGGCCGACATCACCCAGGTCACCGTCCTCGACCGGGGCGCAGGCACGGCGATCGACGACATCACCGTCTTCTGCCCCGAGAGCACCCCCAGACAGGTGCTGGTCAAGAGCCTGGAGAGCGTCGAGGACGTACGCGTGGAAGGCGTCTGGCCCACCCGCGAGACCGCCGGCACCTACCCCGAGCTGGAGATCCTCAAGTACATCACCACGGCGGGCGACCGGGCGCTGACCACGCTCGTCGACTCCCTGCCCGTGTTGTTCAGCGCCGACTGGGCCGCCACCGCCTCCGACCAGGGCGCGGTCTACGCGAGCTGGCGCGCCCCGCAGGGCCTGGTCGTCCCCGTGCCGGCCCCGCCGCGCCCGGCCGCGCTGACGCTGGAGGGCGGCGTGCACGCCATCCACGCCCCGCTGCCGCCGCTCGCGCTCACCCTCCTGCTGGCCCGTTCCGAGGGCCCGGCCTTCCACCGCATCGAGGTCCACCGGCTCACCCGGATCCTGGAGATCTTCCTGAGCCTGCCGGCCACCGAACGCGGTGTCGCCCGCCAACTCCGCCGCCAGCGGTGAGCATCTGCTCCGAAAAGGCGCTAGAGTTAGGCAGGCGACAGCGCGGAAGTGGCTCAGTGGTAGAGCATCACCTTGCCAAGGTGAGGGTCGCGGGTTCGAATCCCGTCTTCCGCTCGGAATGGTTCGACTCGGTGGAGTGGCCGAGAGGCGAGGCAGCGGCCTGCAAAGCCGTCCACACGGGTTCAAATCCCGTCTCCACCTCCAAGGACGATTAGCTCAGCGGGAGAGCGCTTCCCTGACACGGAAGAGGTCACTGGTTCAATCCCAGTATCGTCCACCACATCGAAGGCCAGATCCCGGCTCACGGGGTCTGGCCTTTCGCTTGCCCTCTTCTCCTTGAGCGCCGAACGTTCACCTGCGGGCTGCGGGCCCGGCGCCTTTACATTGTAGATTTCGTTTTCGGCGGTCCCGTGGCGGGTGGAAGCGGACCGGGCGGCCCACTGCCGAGCCGGCGGAGGCGCCCTGTCCCGAGTCGCGTTCCCTCCCCCCTGCGCAGCGTGCTCCTGGCCTACGGCGGCTCCCCCGCCACCCGCCTGTCGGACTGGGGCGTGGCCTTGTAGTTGAAGCTTCAACTTGTTACCGTGAAACGGATGCGCATCGGTCAGAGCCCCACCCGTTCGGCTGGAAGGACTTGAGATGAGCGTCGCTCTCGTGCGCAACCCCGGTGACGGCCCGGTCTACCGCTACTACCAGGAGAAGATCGAACAGGTCGTCTCGACCGCCGAGACGGACGGAGTGGTCACCGTCTCGCGCCTGACCATGAGCCGCGCCGGCGCCCCGCCCCTGCACTCCCACAGCAGGGAGGACGAGAGCTGGATCGTCCTGTCGGGCCGCGTACGGTTCTGGGTCGGATCGACCTCGCTCGACACCTGCGACACGTACGACGCCGAAGCCGGCGCCTACGTCTACGGCCCCCGGCTGGTGCCCCACACGCTCCAGCCGATCACCTCCACCGCCGAGATCCTCGTCATCAACAACCCCGGAGCGGTCGAAGGCTACTTCCGGTCGGTCGGGGCCGCCGAAGCGCGGCACGACGCGGACAACCTCGACCTTCTGGCGGAGTACGGCGTGGCGATCCTCGACGGGCCGCCCGCGGCCTGACGTTCCCGCTCCCCCGGCCGGTACCGCAGCGGCCGGGGGAGGTTCCGGTCATCGGCCGGGGGCGTTCCGGTCATCGGGCCGCCTCGCGGGAAGGGGCATCCTCATGGACATCGAACGTGCCCGTACCGCGCTGGCCGCCGCCTACCGCGAGTTCACCGCCACGGTGAACGGGACGGACCTGCTCAGTCCCACCAGATGCGCCGGTTGGGCCGGGGTCGACCTGCTGTTCCACGTGTTGTGCGACGCCCAGCGAGCCCTCGTCGCCCTCGCCACCCCCGTGGACGGCCCGCCCGACGTGGACCACGTCACCTATTGGAACTCCGTCAACCCCGGCCCGGACGACTCGGACGCGCACGCCTGGTGGGTGCGCAGGTCGGCCTCCGCCTTCACGCGGCCCTCCGGCGTCCTGCGGGTGTGGGAGGACACCGCGCCCGCGGCGGTGCGGGCGGCGTACGCGGCCGATCCGGCGGGGTTCGTCGAGACGCAGGGCCACGTGCTCGCCGTACCCGACTTCCTGGCCACCCTCGCCACCGAGGCCGCCGTCCACCACCTCGACCTCCGCTCCGAACGCCCGCCGGCCCAGGAGGCGCTGGAACTGGCGGGCACGACCCTCGACGGCCTCCTCGGCACACCCTGCCCGCCCCGCCTGGACCTCCCGGCCTACGTCCTCGAAGCCACTGGCCGCATCCCCCCGTCCGACCCCCGCTTCCCCCTCCTGACCTGACGCGGGTACGTCGTGGCGAGCAGGTGGCGGCCGTAGGATCGGGCGGCCCAGCCGGCCGCCGCGCCGACGGCGATCCCGGCGATGACGTCGCCCGGGTAGTGCGCGCCCACGTACACGCGGGAGGCGGCCACCCCGGCGGCGAGGAGTGTGACCGGGGCGGCGACCGGGAGCGGCGCGTCCCTGGCGACCGCCACGGCGAAGGCGACCGCGGAGGCGCTGTGCCCCGAGGGCAGCGAGGAGGATGCCGGCACCCGGCGGCGCCGGATCACCGGGATGAGGTCCGTCAGCGGGCGCGGCCGACGGAACGCCTGCTTGGCGACCATGCTGGTCAGCGGGCTGGCCAGCGAGATCGCCAGCAGCCCGCGCAGTCCGGCCCGCTGCAGCCGCGGCCGGCCCGTCATCATCAGGACGCCCGCGACCAGCCCCCACAGGACCGAGTTGTCGGCGGCCGACGACAGGTGCGGCAGCAGGGCGTCGAGGTGCGGCAGGTCGGCGCGGGCTATCCGGTCGAAGGCCTGTTTGTCCCAGGCGTCGAAACGTTTGAGCAGCACCATCCAGCCGATCGCCTCCTCGATGTGCCCCGCCTCTGCCCGCCGGCGACGCCGGTCATGCTCAGGACGGCCTGGCGCCGGTGCTCTCCCTGACCACGAGCTCGGGCTCGACCAGCCGGCGCGGCTCGGGCTCGTGGCCGGCCATGAAGTCGAGCAGCAGGTGGAAGGCGTGCCTGCCGACCTCGCCGAAGTCCTGCCGCACGGTGGTCAGCGGGGGCCAGAAGTAGGCCGACTCGGGGATGTCGTCGAAGCCGGCCACGCTGACGTCCTCGGGGACGCGCCTGCCGGCCTCGCGCAGCGCGCGCAGCACGCCGAGCGCCATCTGGTCGTTGGCCACGAACACGGCCGTGACGTCGGGGTTGTCGCCCAGCTGGCGGCCGAGCCGGTAGCCCGAGCGGGCGCTCCAGTCGCCGCGCAGCACCTCGGGCACCTCCCGGCCGGCGGCCTCCAGCACACCGCGCCAGCCCTCGATACGGCCGTTGGCGTCGAGCCAGTCGGCCGGGCCCGCGACGTGCCAGACCGTCTCGTGGCCGAGGCTGAGCAGGTGACGGGTGACCCGCCTGGCCCCCGCCTGCTGGTCGACCTTGGCCACCGGTACGGGGATGTCGTCGCCGGCGTCGACGGCCACCACCGGCATCTCCGGCGGCAGGTGGCGCAGGCCGTCGGCGGCCGACTCGTGCGGCGCGACGATGATCACGCCGTCGACCGCCTGGGCGCGCAGCCGCTGGATGCCTTCCTCCATCGACCGGCGGCTGAGCGAGGGCAGGCTGGCGATGCTGACGTTGAAGCCGGCGCGCCTGGCCGCCTGCTCGATGTAGTAGAGCGTGGAGGCGGGGCCGTAGAGGGTGGTGTCGATGCTGACCACGCCGAGCACGCCGGACCTGCCGGTGACGAGCTGGCGGGCGGCCTGGTTGGGCCGGTAGTCGAGCTCGCGCACCGCGGCCATGACCCGCGCTCTGGTCTCCGCGCGGACCCGGTCGGGCGCGTTGAGCACACGCGAGACCGTCATGGCCGAGACGCCGGCGCGTACGGCCACGTCCATGAGCACCGCCGGCCTGTCGCCCTTCGCTTTCACCCCGGCTCACCTCCCTGTCAGCGGTAACGCTAACAGGCGTACGGGGAGACCGTGCGACGGCGAGGAGCGGCCGGAACGACCCGCCGGGAACGGCCGAGCGCTGGTCGGGGGCATGACGTTGCCAGGTAACTGCCAGGAACGCTAGGTAATGTCCCTCGCCATGAACTGGCAGCGGCACGTCAACAAGGCGCTGGTCAGGTTCACCGGATTCCAGATCGAACGGGCCGAGGGCCAGCCCTCTCCCCCGCCCGCTCCCGAGATCAGACCGCCCGCGGATCCGCTAACCGACCGGCTGCTCGAATCCCCCGTCTTCCTCCTGTCGCCGGTACGGTCCGGCTCCACGCTCCTGCGCGCGATCCTGAACGCCCACCCCGACCTGCACGCCCCGCACGAGCTGCACGTACGGCGGCTGCGGGTGCAGTTCGACACGGCGCTGGCGGCCAAGGCCATGGACGCGCTCGGGCACAACCAGGCCGACCTGGAACACCTGCTGTGGGACCGGGTGCTCCACCGGGAGCTGGTACGCAGCGGCAAGCGGTACATCGTGGACAAGACCCCCGCCAACGCCTTCGCCCACCAGCGCATCGCCACCTGCTGGCCGGATGCCCGGTTCGTCTTCCTGCTGCGCCACCCCGCCTCCATCGCCACCTCCTGGCACGAGGCCAGCCCCGACCGGCGTACCCCGGAGGAGGCCGCGCTCGATGCCCTGCGGTACATGAAGGCCGTACAGAAGGCCAGGTCCGCGCTGCCCGGACTGACCGTCAGGTACGAGGAGCTGAGCGCCGAGCCCGAGCGCGTCACCCGCGAGATCTGCGCGTACCTGCGCCTGGACTGGGAGCCGCGGATGCTCTCCTACGGCGAGCAGCGGGTGCTGGAGAAGGGGCTCGGCGACTGGCGGGACAAGATCAGGACGGGCACCGTCCAGGCGGCCCGCGAGCTGCCCGCCCCCGAGCAGATCCCCGGCCCCCTCAAGCCCATCTCCCGGACCTGGGGGTATCTGACGTGAAGATCCGCTACCTGATGCTGCACGCGTACGGGATGGGCGGGACGATCCGCACGGTGGTCAACCAGGCGAACGCGATGGCCGCGGCCGGGCACGACGTCGAGCTGGTCAGCCTGGTACGGCGGCGGGACGCGCCGCAGTTCGCGATCGACCCGCGGATCACCCTGACGACGCTGGTGGACCAGCGCGAGGGCAGGCGCCCCGACTCCATCGGCCGCAGGGCGTGGCGGCGGGTACGCGGGAAGATCGTGCCGAGGGGCGAGTTCGCGGCCGACTACTTCACCGAGCGGGTCGAGCGGGCCGCGATGGACTACGTCTCCGGCCTGAGCGGCGGCATCCTGGTGACGACCAGGCCCGCGCTGAACCTGATCTCCGCCCGCCGCACCCCCGCGGACGTGGTCAAGGTCGCCCAGGAGCACATGAACCTGTCCGCCTACCCCGACACGATCCGGCGGGAGATCGCCCGCCACTACGGCGGGTTCGCCGCGGTGACCGTGCTGACCAGGACCAACAAGCTCGAATATCAGCGCCTGCTGCCGGACACGCCGGTCGTGGTGATCCCGAACGCCGTCCACCGGGTGGACCAGGAGCGGTCCCGGCAGGCCGAGCCCGTCGTGGTGGCGGCCGGGCGGTTGGTGCCGCAGAAGGGGTTCGACCTGCTCATCGAGGCGTTCGCGCAGGTCGTACGGGTGCATCCGGAGTGGCGGCTGCGCGTCTTCGGCACCGGGCCGCGCCGGAGCCAGCTCACCGGGCTGGTCGCGCAGCACGGGCTGACCGAGCACGTGACGCTGCCCGGCCGTACCGAGCGGCTGGAGCGGGAGCTGGCCCAGGCGTCGGTGTACGCGCTCAGCTCCCGGTTCGAGGGCCTGCCCATGGTCATGATCGAGGCCATGACGCACGCGCTGCCCGTGGTGGCCTTCGACTGCCCGACCGGCCCGCGTGACGTGCTGACCGACGGCGTGGACGGCGTTCTGGTGCCGCCCAGGGACGTGGACGGGCTGGCCGAGGCGCTGATCCGGGTGATCGGCGACCGGAAGCTGCGGGTGCGGATGGGCGAGGCGGCGGCGGCTACGTCGCGGGCCTACGGGCCGGACCTGGTGATGCCGATGTGGGAGGACCTGTTCGCCGAACTGGCACACGGGGAGCGGGTGGCGGACAACTTCTGGACGGGCCGCTGAGCGAGCGGCGGACGACTTCTGAACGGCCGCCGAGCGGTCCGGCGGGGAAAGATCTACCTCGCGGATACCCCGGCGGCGTCGGCGTTCTTAACGATTAGGTCACGAAATTTCGCCCATTTCGTTACAAGCACCCCAAAACGGACGGCAGCCTGGGATGCATGCGTAACCGGAAAGCTCGACTGACCGCGTTCGCAGGCGCCGTCGCCCTGGTCACAGGGCTGGGCGTGCCCGCGTACGCACAGGCCGCCGTGGCCCCGGCCCCCGCCGTGGTGGCCGACGCCGGCGCCCCCGCCGTGTACGGCCGCGCCGCCTACCTGATGGACGCCGCGTCCGGCGCCGCCCTGTACGGCAAGGACGCCACGACCCGCATGCCGATCGCCAGCCTCACCAAGACGATGACCGCGTACGTCGTGCTGAACTCCGCCAAGCCCACGGACATGGTGGAGATCACCGCGCAGGACGCCCGCTACGCCGAGGACGGCGGCGGCACCACCGCCGACCTGCGGCCCGGCGACCGGCTCCCGGTCAGCGAGCTGCTGTACGCGCTCATGCTGCCCTCGGGCGCCGACGCGGCCCACGCGCTGGCCCGTACGTACGGGCCCGGTGTGCCCGGCTTCGTCGCCAAGATGAACTCCACCGCCCGCTCGCTCGGCATGAACGACACCCACTACGTCAACGCCGACGGCCTGCCCACTCCGGCGGGCGACGGCTGGTCCACGGCCCGCGACCAGGCCGTACTGGGCGCCAAGGCCCTCCAGGTGCCGCTGATCGAGCAGGTGGCCGGCACCCGCTACCACACGGTGGCCGCGACCGGCGAGCACGGCTCGTACGGCTGGCGCAACACCAACCGCCTGCTCGGCGAGCCGGGCGCGATCGGCCTGAAGACCGGGTTCACCCGGGCGGCCGGGTACAGCCTGGCGTTCGCCGGCGAGCAGGAGGGACACCGGCTCGTGGGCGTCATCCTGGGCGAGTCGGTCTCCAGCCGCCGCTTCTCCACGGCCGAGTCCCTCCTCACCTGGGGCGCCGCCCGCACGACCCCCTGAGCCCGCGCCGCCCGTACCCCCGCCTGGGTGTCGCGCCTCCCCCCAGCCTCGCGCCGCCGCGGCCCTCACCCCCGCCCGAGGGCCGCGGCGGGCGGGGCCCGCGCGCTCATGGACGCTTGTGATCTGTTGGGTTAGTTTGCCCGACATGAACGTTCGCATCGCGATGAGCGTGATGTCCGCGGCGCTCGTGCTCGCCGCCCCCCTCCCCGCCCGCGCGGGCACCCCCGGGCTCGGCTGGGACCTCAAGGAGACCGGCGTGACCGCCCGCTTCCGCGGCCTCGCCCCCGTGAGCAGGGACGTCGTGTGGGCCGCCGGCACCGGCGGCACCGTCCTGCGCACCGTGAACGGCGGCCGGACCTGGCAGAACGTCTCCCCACCCGGCACCGAGGCCCTCCAGTTCCGCGACGTGGAGGCGTTCGACGCGCGCCGCGCCCTCGTCCTGTCGATCGGCCAGGGCACGGACGGCCGCGTCTACCGCACCGAGGACGGCGGCCGCACCTGGACCGAGACCTTCAGGAACGACGAGCCGGCCGCGTTCTACGACTGCATGGCCTTCTTCGACCAGCGGCACGGCCTGGCCATGAGCGACCCGGTGGACGGCAGGTTCCGCGTCCTGGCCACCGAGGACGGCGGGCGGAGCTGGCGGGTGCGGCCCTCCGGCGGCATGCCGGACGCGCTGCCCGGCGAGGCCGGGTTCGCGGCCAGCGGGCAGTGCCTGGTGACCTCGGGCGGGCGCGACGCCTGGATCGCCACCGGCGGGGCCGAGCGGTCGCGGGTGTTCCACTCCGCCGACCGCGGACTCACGTGGACCGTCGCCGAGACCCCCGTGCCGGCCGCCGACCCGGCCAAGGGCGTCTTCGCGCTGGCCTTCCGCGACCGGCATCGCGGGATCGCGGTCGGCGGCGACTACCAGGCCGGCAACCCCTCGCCCGACGCCGGCGCGGTCACCAGGGACGGCGGCGCCACCTGGCAGGCCGCCGCGACCCCGCCGCCGGCGTACCGGTCGGGGGTGACGTGGCTGCCGCACCTGCCGTTCGCGGCCGTGGCCGTCGGGCCCTCGGGCAGCGACGTGACGTACTCGGCGGGGGCCCGCTGGGAGACGTTCGACGGCGGGTCGTTCGACACGGTCTCGTGCGCCCCGGACCTGTCCTGCTGGGCGTCGGGCGAACAGGGCCGCATCGCCCGCCTCCGCCTGCGCTGACCGGACGGCGAGCCTCAGGGCCGCAGGGGCCCTGGGGTCAGCGGACGCCGCGGGGCCGGAACTGCACGCTGATGCGCGGCCCCGCGGGCCGGGCGGTCTTCGGGATCGCGTGTTCCCATGTGCGCTGGCAACTTCCGCCCATCACGATCAGGTCGCCGTGGCCGAGGTCGCGGCGGATCGAGGGGCCGCCGCCGCGTGGACGCAGCAGGAGCGGGCGCGGGCTGCCCACCGAGACGATCGCGACCATGGTGTCCTCGGTGCCGCCGCGGCCGATCGTGTCGCCGTGCCAGGCCACGCTGTCGCGGCCGTCGCGGTAGAAGCACAGGCCGGCCGTGCGGAAGGACTCGCCCAGCTCCTCACCGTAATGCTCGTCGAGCGCGACCCTGGCCTCGTCGAGGACCGGGTCGGGCAGGGGCTCCCCCTCGTCGTAGAACTTCAGCAGGCGCGGGACCTCGACGACCCGGTCGTACATGCGGCGCCGCTCCGCGCGCCAGGGCACCGTCTCGGCCAGCCGCCCGAACAGGAGGTCGGCCCCGGTCAGCCAGCCCGGCCGCAGGTCGATCCAGGCGCCGTCGCCGAGATGGGTGCGCCGGACCGTGGCGCCGAGCCGCCCGAGGCCCAGCTCCTCGTCGAGACCCAGCAGAGACGCTTGGAACGCGGCTTTCATGGCACCGATACTACGCCATCGTTCAAACACGTTTTCGATTGGGCTTGCGGGGGACACGAAGACGCCCGGCCTGTACGGCACGCAGCCCGTACAGGCCGGGCGTATCGCCCAGGACGGACCCGAAGCCCGCCCAGGACGATCACCGGAGCTCCTTCCCGCCCACACGCCGCCCTAACACGGGATCATGTAACGTCTCGCTCGTGTTGACACGTTACATGGCCGGGGTGGTCGCGGCCCGTACCGGCGACGAGATGTCCGGGCCCGCCCTCCTGGTCGCCGGGCTCGCCGCCACCGGGTCCCCGCTGCTGGGGGCGTCGCTGCTGGCCGGGCTGACCGTCTCGGCGGCCGTCGGCGGGCCGCTGCTCGGGTTGCTGCTGGACCGCGCGCGCCGGCCCGGCCGGTTGCTCGCGGGGTGCCTGCTCGGGTACGCGGGCGGCCTGCTGCTGGTGGCGTACGGGGTGGGCCGGGCGCCCGGGGCGGTCCTGGTGGCGCTGGCCGCGGTGACCGGGCTGGCCGGACCCGCGCTGACCGGCGGCTGGACGGGACAGCTCCCCCTGGTGTCGGGCCCGGACACGCGGCGGCTGACCAGGGCCACCACCCTCGACGCGATGAGCTACAACGTGGCCGGGCTGGCCGGTCCGGCGGCGGTGGGCGTGGTGGCGGCCGTCGGCGGGGGGACCGCGGCCGTGCCGGTCTCCGTGGCCCTGCTCCTGATCGCCCTCCCCGCGGCCTGGACCCTGCCCGCCCGCGACCTGCCCGCCACCGCCGCCGCGCCGCCGCCCGTGCTGGACGGTGTCCGGGTGGTGGTGCGGAACCGGGTGTTGCGGCGGGCGACCGCCGGGTCGATGGTCTCGTGCGCGGGGGCGGGCATGTTCGTCGTGTCGGCGCCGGTGCTCGGGCTGGAGCTCGCCGGTGACAGCGGGCGTGGCACGCTGCTGCTGGCCGTCACGGCGGCGGCCGGGCTGGCCGCGAACGGCCTCCTGGCCTGGCGCGGCGGCCCCCGGCGGTGGGACACGACCCTGGTACGGTCCACGGCACTGATCGGCCTCGGCATGGCGACGGCGGCCGGGGCGGGGGCGCTCGCCGGGGCGTACTGGCTGGCCGTGGTCGCGGCGGCGATGGTGGGGGCGGGCGAGGGGCCGCAACTGACGGCGCTGTTCGCCGTACGGCAGCGCGAGGCGCCCGCCGGGCTGCGGAGCCAGGTGTTCACGACCGGGGCCAGCCTCAAGATCACGTCCTTCGCCGCCGGGTCGGCGCTGGCCGGGCCCCTGAGCGCGCATGCGGCGGGCGCCGCGCTGCTGGCCGGCGCGGCGCTCCAGGCCGTGGCCGTCGCCGTGCTCTTCCACCGTGCCGCTGATGAACGCGGCGGCCGATGAGCCGCGGCTGGTCAGCGGGGGGTGCGGGAGCGGTGGGCGGCGACGCGCTCGCGGGTGGCGCAGCGGGCGCTGCAGTAGCGGCGCGGGCTGCCCCCGCCCAGGTCGAGGTACGGCCGCCCGCACCCCGCCGACGCGCACAACCCGCCCGGCACGCGCTGGTGGTCGGCGACCAGCACGGCCAGGGCCATCGCCGAGGAGGCCAGGAACCACTCGCCCCACGAGGCGTCGTCGCCGCTGTCGACGTGCAGGTGCCAGGACGTCGTGCCCCGGTGACTGGTCAGCCTGGGCGGCCGGCCCGCTTCGGACAGCAGCCCGTTGAGCAGGCCCGCCGCCGCCCCGGCGTCGCCGGCGCCCAGCACGTCGCGCAGCCGGGCCGCCGCCGCGCGCATCGCGGCCACGTCGGAGTCGTCGAGGCCCAGGTCGCCGTGTTCGCCGTGGCGGCGCAGGACCTCCGTCACCGAGGAGACCGTCGGCTGTTCGTGCAGCAGCGCCACGCACAGCTCGACGGCCCTGACGGCCATCGCCCTGGTCGAGTGAACCTCCACGACGGCAAGCGTATCCACGAGGGGGCTCCCCCGGCCCCGCCGTGGACGCGACCCGGTCAGCCGCCGCAGGCGGCGAAGACGAAGGTGTCCTTGAGCAGGGTGTACCGGTCCCTGATCCGGACGGCGCCCGTCCCGGTGTCGATCTGGACGATGGTCATCCTGGACGACCCCGACACCAGGTGCAGCGTCACCTGCGTGTCGCCGGTCCAGTCGATCATGCTGAGCTCGCCGGCCGGGAGCTTGATCTTCTTGCGGCTGGTGACCTCGTCCGTGGCGAGGTCGTAGGTGAGCAGCTCGGTCCTGCTCCCGCGGACGACGACGGCCACGGTGTGCGCGTCGGCGGCCAGCGCCTGCGGGCCGTTGGCGGCCACGACCTGCGGCGGCGTGGCCCGTGCGAGCTGCTCGCCGGTGTCGTCGCGGGAGACCAGGTCGATGACGGAGTCGTCGGACTCGATCGTGGACAGCACCTCGTCGCCGTCGCCGCTGAGGCCCACGACGGTCTCGTCCGCGGGCACGGTGCCGCGCAGGGCGCCGGTGGTGGTGTCGAAGATCCTGGTCTGGGCGGGCTTGTCGCTCTGGATGGCGACGGCCAGCCGG
Organism: Nonomuraea sp. WAC 01424; assembly: GCF_003947315.1. NCBI lineage: Bacteria > Bacillati > Actinomycetota > Actinomycetes > Streptosporangiales > Streptosporangiaceae > Nonomuraea > Nonomuraea sp. WAC 01424. Next base: position 351,680 of record NZ_QHHZ01000005.1, on the reverse strand, counting down.
GCGCCGTCGTCCGAGAGGCGCAGGGTCACCTCGTACTGGGCGACGCGGGGCAGCGCGTCCTTCGGCAGCAGCCGTACGCCGCCGTCCAGGGTGCGCACGGCCAGCCGCCCGGCCCTGGTGAAGTACGCCACGCGCTGCCCGTCGCCGCTGACCGCGATCGGCGCGGGCGAGGTGAGGCTCGACCGGCCCTTGGCGTCGAGCGCGACGACCTGCGCGTCGGGCAGCGTCCGGCGGCCGCCGTCGTGCATGACCAGCCGCCACTGGCCGCACGGCCTGAGCGCGCCGTCCTTGTCCGGGCAGCCCTTGACGGAGGCGTACCGGATGCTGTCGTGGCCGTGGTGCGGCGCGGCGCCGGCGGCGGCGGGCACGGCGGTGAGGGTGAGCAGGGCTGCGGTCAGCAGAGGAACGATTCTCACGGTGGGTCACTCCCCCGGGAACACGATGGTGTGGTGGCCGGCCCCCGCCTTGTACGTGTCCGTACGGCTGGCCTGGCCCGAAGAGGGGTCGACGGTGAGCACCCGTACCACCGGCGACTTCGTGGAGTCACTGTCGTAGGCGTAGGCGAGCAGGCGCCCGTCAGGGGTCCAGCGCGCGTGGGAGGGCGGGGTCCGGCTGGTGAGCGGGAGGTCCACGCCGTCGGAGAGCCGCCCGGTCTCCAGGTCGTACGTGCGCAGCCGGGGCGGCCTGCGGTCCTGGTTGCCGTAGCTGAACGCGGCCACGGTGTGCCCGTCGGGGGACAGCGCCACGGTGTAGGCGTTGGCCACGAACTGGGGGGCCGACGCCTTCACCGTACGGCCGTCGAGGGCGTAGGCGTAGAGCCATTTGGTGCCGTCGCTCAGGCCGCGGGTGGTGAGGACCTCGTCCCCGTCGCCGCTGAAGCCCGCCGGGTCGCCCTTGACGGTCAGGCGGGCGATCCGGCCGGTGGCCAGGGTGAGCACGTCGGCGTGGCCCCGGCGGCCGACGAGGACCCGGTCGCCCGCCGCCGACAGGTGGAGGGTGGTGTCCTCGCCGCCGGCCGGCAGGGACGCGGGCAGTTGCCTGACCGGGCCGCCGGCCGCGGCCCGTACGACGAGGCGGTGGTCGCGGGCCCGCTGGTAGGCGATCGTGCGGCCGTCGCCGCTGAGGGCGAACAGGCCGGTCGCGCGGCCCTTGGCACGGGCGGCGGTGTCGCCGACGGTGATCGTGCGGCCGTCCCGCATGATCAGGCGCCAGGGACCGCACGGGGAGGTCCCGTCGTCGCAGGAGGAGACCCAGGCGGCGCGGGCCTGCGGCGGCCCGGTGGACGCGGGTGCGGCGGCGGCCGGGAGCGCCGGCCCGCCGGTGACCGCCGGCGCGAGGAGCGCCGCGGCCACTGAGGATTGCCTCATGAGTGGTGATCCTTTCGCTCACCTGGTTAGACCCATGGGCACGGTGGCGAGTTGGTCACATGTGGGCCACGCTTCAGGGCAGCGGACGGCGCCCCGGGAACCCCAGATCCGTACGGTGGTACCAGGCGAGCTCGGGCTCCCCCTCGATCCAGCACAGCCGCACCGAGACGCCGTCGAGCTGGGCGGGGAAGTCGATCAGCAGCGGCGCGATGCCCTTGACCTCGATGCCCTGATCGCCCCACCGGCTCAGGGTCTCCTGGATGCGGGCCTCGATCGCCTTGATCTCGGGCAGCCCGCCGAGCCGCGACCCGCCGGCGGCCTCGCGGTCGAAGGCGATCTCGGCCAGGTCGGCGCGGCCCGCGACGATCTCCCGCGCCTCGGCGATGATGCCGGGCAGCAGTGCGCGTGCCTCGTCGAGGGTGAAGATCCGGTCCATGCGGAAACGCTACCCGTTCGGCTGGTAGGCGTGGATGAGAAGCCGCTCGGCCTCGTCGAAGTAGTCGTCGAGATACGCCGCCGCCTCCTCGGCGCGGCCGGCCGCCAGCAGGCCGAGCAGCGCCCGGTTGCGGTCGAGGAACGGCTCGTGGAAGGCGCGCGGGTTCTTCATCACGTGGAAGACCAGGCGCAGCTCGGCCAGCAGTTGCCGCATGGTCTCGTCGAGGCGTGGGCTGCCGTGCAGGCTGACCAGGGCCTGGTGGTAGCGGATGTTGGCGGTGCCGACGCCCTGCCAGTCGTCCAGGGCGGCGGCCCGCTCGGCGGCGCGCACGGCCTCCTCGATGAGCGCCAGCGCCCGCGGCGACGCCTCGCGCCGGACCGCGGCCCCTTCGAGCACCCGCCGCATCGTGTAGAGGTCGGAGACGTCCTCCACGGACGGCAGCCGGACGAAGACGCCCCTGTTGAGCCGGTGGTCGAGCAGGCGTTCGTGACCGAGCAGGCGGAACGCCTCGCGCAGCGTGTTGCGCGAGACCCCGAGCCCCTCGGAGATGGCCTCCTCCGACAGCCGCTCACCCGGCGGGAAGGCGCCCTCGATGATGTTGTCGCGGAGAATGTCGGCCACGCGCTCGGCCGTGCTGCTGCGGCTCAGTCTCGACCGGTGCCGGGCAAGGTCCGCGACCACGTCTTCCACGTTCGACAGCGAATCATGGAGCAAACCTCTTGTCGAATTGTTCAACAATCCTTACGTTGAATCTATCCCCTCGACAATCTGGGAGCATCCGATGTCAAGCTCCGCACAACAGACCCGCCGGGTGATCCTCGCCAGCCTCATCGGCACGTCCCTGGAGTGGTACGACTTCTTCCTCTACACCACGGCCGCGACGCTGGTCTTCGGCAAACTGTTCTTCCCGACGCTCGACCCGCTCAACGCGACGCTGGCGGCCCTGACCACCAACGCCGTCGCGTTCGTCGCCCGGCCGCTCGGCGGGGTGGTGTTCGGCCACTTCGGCGACCGGGCGGGCCGCAAGACCGTGCTGGTGGTGACGCTGCTGGTGATGGGCGTCTCGACGTTCCTCATCGGCGTGCTCCCCGGCTACGCGAGCGTGGGGGTGGCCGCGCCGATCCTGCTGGCGGTGCTCCGCTTCGTCCAGGGCCGCGGGCTCGGGGGCGAGTGGGGCGGCGCGGTGATCATGTCGCTGGAGCACGGCGACAGCAGGCGGCGCGGCTTCAACGCGAGCTGGCCGCAGGTCGGCGTGCCCGCCGGGTACGTGCTGGCCACCGGCCTGCTCGCGATCCTGTCCTTCACCCTCTCGGACGCGGCGTTCCAGTCGTGGGGGTGGCGGGTGCCGTTCCTGCTGTCGGGCGTGCTGGTGTTCGTGGGCCTGTGGGTACGGCTGCGGATCACCGAGTCGCCGCTGTTCTCCCAGGTCGAGCAGCACGGCGGCACGGCCAGGATGCCGCTGGTCGAGGTGCTGCGCACGCATCCGCGTGCCCTGCTGTCGGCCTTCACCGCGCGGATCGGGGTGGACGTGGCGTTCTACACCTTCACCGCGTACATCATCGTCTACCTCACCGGGCCGCTGAAGCTGGAGCGGTCGGTGGCGCTGAACGCGGTGCTCATCGGCTCGGCACTGCAACTCGCGCTGATCCCGCTGTTCGGCGCGCTGTCGGACCGGCTGGGCCGAAGGCCGGTCTACCTCGCGGGCGTGCTGGGCGCGGCCGTGTGGGTGTTCGCGTTCTTCCCTCTGCTGGACACGCGGTCGTTCCCGCTGATCGTGCTGGCGGCCGTGGTCGCGCTGGTGACCCACGCCGCCATGTACGGCCCCCAGGCGGCCTTCATCGCCGAGCTGTTCAGCACCCGCCTGCGCTACAGCGGCGCCTCCATGGGCTACCAGGTCGCCGGGATCGTCGGCGGCGCGCTGGCCCCGATCATCGCGCTCAAGCTCTTCGACCTGTACGGCACCACCCTCGCCGTGTCCCTGTACGTGGTTGTCGCGCTGGCCGTCACCGCCGTAGGTTTGGCCATCGCCCCGGAAACCCGCGACCTGGACGTCGCCGCCGGCGAGAGCGGCACCCCCAGGAGGCTGCCCGGCCAGGTGGGCCCCTTCGCCTGAGGCGGGCGGAGGGCGGGATCGCCGCGAATACGTGGGCGGCGGCTGCCACCGCCGCCCACGGGGGCCGTACAGGCCGTCCGGTCAGGCCACGGTCTCGGGGGCGGCCACCCGCCGGCGCCAGTCGCCCTTGAACGCCGCCATCGAGGCCAGGAACACGACCTGCCCGGCGAGCGCCACGCCGAGCCAGGTGCCCCAGCCGCCGGCGTCCACCACCATGGGCGAGACGACCAGCAGCACCACGATCATCACCCGGACGACCATGCCCCAGATGCCGAGCGCCGAGCCCTGCAGGCGGGACTCGACGTCCTCGGCGTTCTCGGAGAAGTTGGCCATCCACGGCACGTACGCGATGCCCATGAACAGGAACAGCAGCGCGTACACGGCGGTGACGTGGCCCGGCGCGACGCCCGGCCCGACCATGCTGATGAAGTAGGCCAGGGCGAGCACGGTCAGCACGGTGCCCACCGCCGTGAACGGCTTGCGCAGCCGCAGCCGGTCCGACATCCGCCCCACGACGACCACGGCCACCGCGTTGAGCACGATGCCGAGCGCCACGACCCGGTTGGCGGCGGCCGGCTCCCCCCCGAACGCCTCCACCAGGATGGTCTGCCCGAAGATCGCAAACGTCCAGTAGAGCACCTGCCAGCCGGTGTTGCCGAGGACGTGGGCCCACAGGTGGGGATGCCTGAACAGCTCGCGCACCCGGCCCGCGTCGACCTTCTCCTCGGCGGCGACGGCCTCCTCGGCGTGGAGGACCTGGGCCCGCAGCGCCGCGGACGGCTCGGCGATCTTCCAGACGATGACCGCGCACATGGCCAGCGAGACGACGCCCATGATGATCGCCTGCGACTGCCAGGCGTTGTCGAACAGCGGCAGCGTGAACCCGGCGATGAACGAGGCCAGGAAGGACGCCCCGACCGGCCCCCACGTCCAGAACGCGAACGCCTGGGCGCGACCGAGACGCGGGGAGAAGTCGCGTACGAGCGAGGCGGTGATGGTGATCCCGGCGCCCTCGATGAACAACATCAGGCAGCGCACCCAGAACAGGCCCGCCACGGTGTCCACGGTGGCGAGCAGGAAGTTGCAGGCCGCGGTGACGGTGAGCGTGGGCACCAGGAGCGTGACCCGTCCCCAGCGGTCGGACAGGATGCCGCCGACGCCGGCCGACAGGCCGCCGATCAGGACCGATCCCGCGGCGAGGAGGCCGTAGACCGTGAGCGACATGCCCAGGTCCTTCATCAGCAGCGGCAGGATCGTGGCGAGCGTGGTCTCGAAGTTGGCCACCAGGCTCGCCAGCACGGCTATCGCCAGCAGGAAGATCCGCCGGCGACCGACCGGGTAGACGCTCAGCTCGCGGACATAGAACGGCTTCATTCCCATCCTCCGGGGACGGTGTGTGACGGTCGCTCTAGAACGCGTTTCTAGTTGCCTCAGAGTTTCCCTTTTCAGGGTGTTCGTCAACGACAACGGCGGTCACGATGTGATCTCGATCACAGCCCTTCCCCGTTGTGACGGATTCGCTCCCGATTCACAGAACAACCTCCCCCGAATAGGCATAAAATGCGCGCCTGTGAGCCTGCCTGTACGTGAACGTTCCCCCCGGCCCGGCGGCGGCCGGCACCGCCGCCCCGTGCCCACGTCCCTGCCGCCGGACGCGCCCATGCTCGTGCTGGCCACCCCCGGCGGCACCGGCGGCGTGGCCGAAGAGATCACGGCCGTGGTCCGGGTCGACAACCCGCAGATCGAGGTGCGGCTGACCAGCGTCGCCGACCTGGCAGACTCGCTGCCCGCGGACCGCGAAGCCGTCGTGGTGCCCCTGCTCACCTGGGACGACCCGGTCGTCATGGCCGAGATCGGCAAGGCCATCGCGGCCGGCGGCTCCGGCGCGGTCGCCACCGAGGCGCTCGGCCCCCACCCCCTGCTCGCCGAGGCCCTGCACATCAGGCTGGCCGAGCGCGGCCTGGCCAGGGCCGACCGCGTGCGCCTGCTCAACGTCTCCAGCCCGGTCGACGCCGTCATCCTCGGCACCGTGGGCGGCGAGCGGGCGGTGCACGCCGTGCAGGCCACCGCCGTGCTGCTGGCCTCCAGGCTCACGCTGCCGGTCGTCGCCGCCTCGCTCGACAGCGAGCCCGGCGTGGACGTCGCCGCCCAGCGCCTGCGTGCCGCCGGGGCCGAGCGGCTGGCCATCGCGCCGTGCATGATCGGCCACGAGGCGCCCGTGGAGATCGTGGAACGCGCCGCCGCCGCCGTCGGCGCCGGTCACGCCGACCCGCTCGGCGGCGACAGCGCCGTCGCCGAACTCGTCGCGCGGGCCTACGGCAGCCAACTGGCGACGTGACGCCCTTGTAGAGATCACCGCCGCCGCGTTACCTTCTGCGCATGCGGCGCGTGTCGGTCACCGGTGAGCGAATCGGCCTCCGCGACGTCACGCGGGCCGACGTCGAGGCGTTGCACACCATCTACGGCGACCCCGAGGCCACGCAGCACATGCCGTTCGCGCCGCGCAGCGTGGCGGAGGTGTGCGGCCTGGTCGACCAGGCCATGGAGGCGGCCGCCGCCGAGCCGCGCCGCCTCTACGCGCTGGCCGTCGTGGACGCCGACCGGCGGCACGTGATCGGCGTGGCCCGCCTGCGCGTCGACCCCGACCTGCCCCACAGCGCCGAGATCGGCTTCGGCCTCCATCCCGACCAGTGGGGCCGGGGCATCGGCACCGACCTCGTACGGCTGCTGCTGTCGTTCGGGTTCAAGCAGCTCGGGCTGCACCGCGTGTGGGGCGCCAGGTCCCCGGCCAACCTGCCCGCCCAGCTCGCCATGCTGACGGCCGGCATGGTCGAGGAGGGACGGATCCGGCACCACCTGCACACCCCGCACGGATGGCGCGACTCCATCGTGCACGCCGCGATCCAGGACGAGTGGACCGAACGCTAGCCCGCCCCGGCCGCCCTCAGCCGCCGGGCCGAGTGGCGGACGGCGAGATTGTCGGTGGCACGTCCTACGATGAGCCTCCTCACGGAGGGATAGCCGCATGCCTGACTCGCTGATCGTGCCCCTGTTCGTCACCACCGACCTGCCGCCGCGGGCGGACCTGGCCGAGTTCGGTGAGCTGCTGGCCCGCGCGGCGCGGGTGCTCGGCGCCGGCGACGGCCACGAGGCGACCCTGACCGGCAAGGTGTTCTGGCTCGACCGGCCCGTGCTGCCCGAGCAGCGGCCCGCCGCCGAGGGCGAGCTGCGCTTCGCCGGGATGCTCGGCCACCTCACCGTGTCCGGGGCGGGCCACACCGTGCGCGACGTGGTGTCCGGCGTGCGGCTGGCGATTGGCGCGGCGGTGACCGAGCACTACGGTGACGTCGGCGTGGTCCCCGCCGTGTTCGCGATCCGCGACCGCGACGTACGCGAGCGCACCCCCGACGCGGCGTTCTCCGTCGAGGTCCGGGAGGCCGCCGCCGAGCTGGTCAGCGCGGCGCCGCCCGCGGGCCGGTGAGGCGACCCCGGTTGCGGGGTAGTCCGGAGGCATGCTCTATGGCAAGGAACACGTGCAGCGCTATCAGGCCACCGACGGGGCGGAGGGGCACGACTGGAACAACACCACCGTCCTCCTCCTGACCACCAAGGGCCGGAACTCCGGCAAGTCGTACACCACGCCGCTGATCTACCAGCGGTTCGGTGACGTCTTCCTCGTGGTCGCCTCCAAGGGCGGCGACCCCGAACACCCGCAGTGGTACAAGAACCTGGTGGCCCATCCCGACGTCGAGGTACAGGTCAAGGGCGACAAGTTCCAGGCCCGCGCCCGCACCGCCTCCGAGGATGAGAAGCCCGAGATGTGGCGGACGATGACCAGGACCTGGCCCGACTACGACGACTACCAGACGAAGACCGACCGTCCGATCCCGGTGGTCGTGCTCGAACGCGCCGGATAGGCGTCAGGCGCTCACCAGGGCCTCGTCGGCCTCGGGAAGCCAGGAGCCCGGCGGGCGGCGCAGCCAGTCACGGGCCCGGCCCAGCTCGGCCACGGCGGCGAGCAGCGCGGCGAGTCCCGGGTGACGCAGCCCCCTGGGGTGCACGAGGTTCTTCAGCCCCAGCGGCACGGGCTCGGTCAGCGGCCTGGTCACCGCGCCCGGGATGCCCCCGATCCCCTCGGTCGCCAGTACGGGCTCGCGGTGCCGCCGCAGGTAGTGCCCCATCTCCCCGGCCCCGACCGGCGGGGCGTGCGGCCGGGCCAGCCGCAGCCCGAACGCGGCGGCCAGCCGTTCCCCCAGGTCGGTCCACTCCCGCGTGCCGGGATTCCCGGCCATGACGTCCAGCGGGAAGCCGGCCAGCGCGGCGAGCGGCACCTCGGCCGATCCGGCCAGCGGATGGTCGTCCGGCACCAGCACGGCCAGCGGGTGCAGGCGTACCGGGATCTGGGACAGCCGGGCGCGTACGTCGGCGGGCAGCCCGGCGAAGCGCCCGAACGACACGTCGAGCCGCCCGTCCAGCATCGCCGCCGCGCCCGCGGCGAGCCCGCCGTGGAAGCGGGCCAGCATCTCGACCCCGGGGGCCAGTTCCCTGGCTCTGACCAGCGGCTCGGGCAACTCGTGCCCCTGCATGTTGACGTCCACGAGCAGCGGGCGGTCGTCGCCGAGCACGTCGGCGACGACCTCGTCGTGCAGCGCCAGCAGCCGCCGCGCCGAGGGCAGCAGCCGGGCACCGGCGGGGGTCAGCTCGACCCGGCGGGTGGAGCGCACGAACAGCGGCGTGCCGAGCCGGTTCTCCAGGCTGCGCACGTCCCGGCTGAGTGCCTGCTGGGCCAGGAAGAGCCGCGTGGCGGCCCGTCCGAAGTGCAGTTCCTCGGCGACGGCGACGAAGACGCGCAGCAGCCGGGGGTGCAGATCCACCCCGCAAGATTAACCACAAAAGCGGGTTAATCACGAAATTTCTGGTGTTGGACCCGGCGGTCGCGTCACCGCGACGCTGAACAGCATGATCCGTACCTTCCTGACCCGCCTGCTGCGCCCCACCCCGCCCCCGCCGACGCAGGTCCGCGCCCTGTTCGGCCTGCCCCGGCCACCCGGCGCCTGCCGGTGCCTGCTCGACCTCCCGCACGACCCGGCCGCCCATCCGGCGGGCCGCCCCTGAACCGGGCATGGAACGCGGAAGGCCGTCCGGTTCGTTGACCGGACATGGCTGACATCCCCTACGACCGCAAAGAGCAGCTCAGGCAGATCGAGAGCGGCCTGCTCCCCGGGGAGCAGATCATCGCCGTCTACGACGCCATCGGCGCGGGCACCGGGTTCCTGGGGCTCACGGACCGGCGGGTGATCGTGCAGGACAAGTCCTTCGTGGGCAAGCGGATCGCGATCACCAGCATCCCGTACGCCAAGATCTCGGCGGTGAGCGTCGTGAGCAACAAGTCCCTGGCCGGGGGCTTCTTCTCCTCGGGCGCCATCGCCATCCACGTCGGCACGCACACCTACGAGGTGGACTTCCGGGGCGACAACAAGGCCCACCACGTGCACAACGTCATCCTCCACTACATCTCCCAGACCTGACCCGCGTCGCGCGCGGCCCTCGGGGCAGGGTGACCCGTATCCTGCGGGTGATCGTGAAGGAGGGCCGGGGTGGGGCGTTCCGTACGGGCCCGCGCGCCGGGCCTCGGCCTGCTGGCGGCGCTCTCGGCCTGCGCCGGGCCGCCGGGTGACGGTGTGCCGGCGAGCGCCACCGCGCGGGCGGGCCCGGCGCGCTGCCCGGCGCCCGGGGCCGACGAGCTGCGCGCCGAGCCCGTACGGTCACCGTTCCGGGCGCTCCGGGCGGGCGAGGGGCACGGCACGCTCGACCTGCTCGCGGTCTCCGGTGACGGAGTGGTGTGGGCGACGCGGTCCGTCCAGCGTGTGACGGCCGCCGGGATGGAGACGACGTCCGGCGGGCTGAGCCGGTGGGACGGTGACCGGCGGCAGGCGTACGCGCTGCCGTCCGGGATGCGGGTCGCCGCGCTCGGGGCGCTCTCCGGCGCGCGGGCGTGGGTGTTCGGGAGCGGTGGCGACGGACGTCCCGGCCTGGTCGCCGGCGTCGCGGACGGCGCGGTGACCACCTCCGCCGTCCCTGAGGACGGCGCCGCCTCGATCGGCCTGTACGGGACCGCCGCGCGCGGGCCGTGGGCGGTGTCCGGGCGCGACGCGCTGCGCTGGGACGGCTCGGGGTGGCGGGCGTACCGGCTGCCGGCCCCGGCGCGGGCGCTGGGCGGCGAGGGCGCGGACCTGTGGACGGTCGGCGCCACCCCGAGCGAGCCCGCCGCCCGCTGGGACGGAACCGCGTGGCAGGCGGTGCCGCTGCCCGAGCCTGGCGCGCCCGCGGGCGCGCGGTCCCCCAGGACACGGCTCGGCGACGTGGCCGTGCTCGGCCCGGACGACGTGTGGGTGGTGGGCGGGGTGTCCTGGCTCCCGCCCGGCGAGTACGACGAGCAGGGCGAGCCGCTGGAACGCCGTCGCCCGCTGGCGCTGCACTGGGACGGCTCGTCCTGGCGCTGCCTCTGGGGCCCGGAGGGCGCGGCCTTCACCGAGGCCGAACCCGACGGCCGGGCGGGCATGTGGGTGCTGGACTCGACCCGCTCGCGCCTGCACCACTACGCGGCCGGCCGCTGGACGACGACGAACGTCGCCGGCACGGTCACCGCGCTGGCCCACCGCCCCGGCTCGGCCGAGGTGTACGCGGCCGGCTGGACCGGCCGCGAGGGCGGCCCGACCACCCCCGCCCTCTGGCGCACCCCGTGACCTCGGGCGCCCCCTGTTACCCCCTCGGTCCGCGAGCGCCCGGCGGCGCCGTCTAGGCGCAGGTGAAGCCGTGGGGCGCCGCGTGGCAGAAGTCGCGCAGGTCGCGCAGCCAGGAGGCGGCGGCCGAGTAGTCGAGCGCCGGGTCGAGCACCCGCGCGCCCTCCAGGAGCGCCAGGGTCGGGCGCCAGTTCCACGCGTTCACGTCGATGCGCTCGCCCTCGGGGGTCTCCAGTGTCCAGCCCATGAGCTCAGGGACGGCCGAGCGAGGCGTACAGGTCGAGGGTGCGGCGGGCGATGCGTTCCCAGGAGAAGTGCTCGACGGCCCTGACCCGCGCCGCGCGGCCCATCGCGGCCGCCCGCGCCGGGTCGGCCAGCAACGTGTTGACCCGTTCGGCCAGGTCGGCGGCGAACGCCTCGGGGTCGTAAGGGGTGCCGTCGGGGCCCTGGTCGATCGGCACCAGCAGGCCCGTCTCGCCGTCGGCCACGACCTCGGGGATGCCGCCGGTCGCGGTCGCCACCACCGCCGTCTCGCAGGCCATGGCCTCCAGGTTGACGATGCCCATCGGCTCGTAGACCGACGGGCACACGAACACCGAGGCGTGCGTGAGGAGCTGGATGACCTCGGGCTTGGGCAACATCTCCGAGATCCAGAACACGCCGTCGCGGTCGAGGCCGCGTACCAGCCCGGTCACCTCGGCGGCGATCTCCGGCGTGTCCGGCGCCCCGGCGCACAGGACGAGCTGGGCGGCCGGGTCGAAGCCGCGGGCGGCGTGCAGAAGGTGCACCAGGCCCTTCTGCCGGGTGATGCGGCCGACGAAGATCACATAGGGCCGGTCGGGGTCGACGCCGTGCTTCTTCAGCACGTCGAGGTCGGGGTCGGGGGCGTACTCGGCGGTGTCGATGCCGTTGTGGATGACGGTGACCTTGCCGGGCGGGATCTCGGGATAGGCGGCCAGCACGTCGCGCCGCATGCCCTCGGAGACCGCGATCACCGCGTCGGCGGCGGCCAGGGCGGTGCGCTCGGCCCAGGAGGAGACCGTGTAGCCGCCGCCGAGCTGCTCGGCCTTCCACGGGCGCAGCGGCTCCAGGCTGTGCGTGGTGACGACGTGCGGCATGCCGTGGAGCATCTTGGCGACATGCCCGGCGAAGTTGGCGTACCAGGTGTGGGAGTGGACGACGTCCGCGCCCTCGCAGGCGGCGGCCATCTCCAGGTCGACGCCGAGCACCTGGAGGGCAGCGTTGGCCCGCTCCAGGCCGCCGGGCACCCGGTAGGCCGACACACCTGGCTCCTCGCGGTCGGCCCCGAAGCAGCGCACCCGGACGTCGGCCAGCTCGCGCAGCTCCCTGGCCAGGTACTCCATGTGCACCCCGGCGCCGCCGTAGACGTCCGGCGGGTACTCCCTGCTGAGCAGATCAACACGCATGACCACGACCTTACGACGGGCCGGGCCCGGCGACCGCGCGCGAGCGGCAAGTTTTGCGCCGACGATCAACTCAGGCACCGCACTTGTGAACCGACGTAGGCATGGAGAACACATCGATACAACCCAATGTCGGTAAGTCCGGCCCGTCCTCTAGCAGGAAAAATCCGGACACAAGAGCACAGCACAGTGCGGGGTTTCGTCGATAGATCGGCCATTTGAGGGTAGCGTCCTGGACATGAGGTCCCGGAGGGTGCTTGCGGTTGTGCTGGCAGGTGGAGAGGGCAAGAGGCTCATGCCGCTCACGGCGGATCGGGCCAAACCGGCGGTGCCGTTCGGGGGGATGTATCGGCTGATCGACTTCGTGCTGTCGAACCTCGCGAACGGCGGCTTCCTGAAGATCGTCGTACTGACCCAGTACAAGAACCACAGCCTCGACAGGCACGTCTCCCGTACCTGGCGGTTGTCGGCCATGCTGGGCAACTACGTGACCCCCGTGCCCGCCCAGCAGCGGCTGGGGCCGCGCTGGTTCTCCGGTTCTGCGGACGCGCTGTTCCAGAACCTGAACCTGATCTACGACGAGATGCCCGAGCACGTGATCGTGTTCGGCGCCGACCACATCTACCGCATGGATCCGCGGCAGATGGTCGAGCAGCACGAGGACTCCGGCTCGGACGTGACGGTCGCGGCCATCCGCCAGCCGCTGTCGCTGGCCGACCAGTTCGGCGTGATCGAGACCGACCCCGAGGGCCGCCGCATCGTGGCCTTCCGGGAGAAGCCGAAGGACGCGGTGGGCCTGGCCGACTCCCCCGACGAGGTCTACGCCTCGATGGGCAACTACGTCTTCAAGACCCAGGCCATGATCGACGCCCTGCGCGAGGACGCCCTCGACCCGACCAGCAAGCACGACCTGGGCGGCAACATCATCCCGATGCTGGTCAAGTCCGGCGGCGCGGACGTCTACGACTTCAAGAACAACATCGTGCCCGGCTCCAGCGAGCGCGACCGCGGCTACTGGCGCGACGTGGGGACCCTCGACGCCTACTACGAGGCCCACATGGACCTCATCTCCGCCCACCCGATCTTCAACCTGTACAACGACAAGTGGCCGATCTTCACCGGGCACGACCCGCTGCCCCCGGCCAAGTTCGTGCACAACGACGGCGACCGGGTGGGCCGGGCGATCGACTCGCTGGTGTCCCCCGGCGTGATCGTCTCGGGCGGCATGGCGATGCGCTCGATCCTGTCGCCGAAGGTCGTGCTCCACTCGCACTCGCTGGTGGAGGACTCCGTGCTGATGGAGAACGTCAAGGTCGGCCGGGGCGCGATCGTGCGCAAGGCGATCATCGACAAGAACGTGGTGATCCCCGACGGCGCGCGCATCGGCTTCGACCTCGACTACGACCGCACCCGCTTCGCGCTGACCCGCGCCAGCGTCGTGGTCATCGGCAAGAACGAGATCGTCGACCGCTAGACCCGTCCGGGGCGGGGCGCCTCGCCGTTCGTGGGCGCGCGGGCGCCGTCGTCCTGACGGGGATTCGCCCACCGGGGCGGCGGGCCGGCGCTCATGGGGGCATGGAGCGCCGGGTACAACGGGCGCGGCGAGCCCGCCGCCACCGGCTCCCGGCAACGCAGGATCCCGGGCCACGCGCGGCGCGGCCCGGGCTCAGGAGGCACGGCCTCAGACGCCTCCCCAGGCGCCCGCCCAGATGCCCGGCCAGTACGAGCGGCCCGGCCAGTAGCCGTAGTTGAAGCCGTGGTGGTAGGGACGCGCGTGCTCCCTGTGCTCACAGTCGTCGTCGTCGTGGTGGGTGGCGGACACACCCCACGGCGTGATGTGGAGCCCGGTCGAGTCGTCGGATGCGCTCCACCCGCACTTCTCCGAGTGGTCCTCGACGTTGGCGTTGGCCGCCCCCGCCATCCCGAACAGCGCGGCTACGGCGAAGCCGCCGGCCACGATGAGGTTGGCTTTCATGATTCCCCCTGGATCACGAACTGACATCGCTGCTCACTGTACGTAAGCGCCCTCGTATCGCCGTGTAGCGCCACGCCAGGAAACGTCTCGCCGCTTTCCGGTGCTAGCCGCCGATGTCACGCCTTCTCATGGCACTCCGGTAACCATCACCCTCCAGGCGCCTACGTCGGCCGTCGGGGCCGTTCGACTAGTCTGCTCCGGACGGCCGCCCCGGCTCGGCGGGAGTCGCCGTGACCTGCCCGGAGAGGACCTCATGCCGCCCACGCCGCCTGGCCCGTTCACCGGCCGTTCCCTCACCGCCCGGGCCCGGGACCTGCGTGCCGGCCGCACGACCGCCGCCGAGCTGGCCCGGCGGGCGCTCGACGCGATCGCCGGGCTGGATCCCGCGCTCGGCGCCTTCGTCACCGTGGACCCGGCGGGCGCGCGGGCAGCCGCCCGGCGCGCGGACGAGGAGCTGGCCTCGGGCGCCGACCGCGGCCCGCTGCACGGCGTGCCGGTCGCCGTGAAGGACCTCATCGACGTCGCCGGCCTGCCCTGCACCATGGGCTCGCGGCACTTCGCCGGCCACGTGGCCGAGGCCGACGCCGCGTGCGTGACGCTGCTGCGCGAGGCCGGGGCGGTGATCGTCGGCAAGACCACGACCCACGAGTTCGCGTACGGCCCGACCGGCGACCGCTCCGCCAACGGCCCCTCGCGCAACCCGCGTGACCCCGGGCGCATGTCGGGCGGGTCGAGCGGCGGCAGCGCGGCGGCGGTGGCGGCCGGCCTGGTGCCCCTCGCGCTCGGCACCGACACCGGCGGCTCGGTCCGCATCCCGGCCGCTTTGTGTGGGATCGCCGGGTTCAAGCCCGCCTACGACGCGATCCCCACGCACGGCGTCTTCCCGCTGTCCCGGAGCTTCGACCACGTCGGCGTGCTGGCCGCCGACCCGTACGACTGCCTCGTGGCCTACCGCCACCTGGCCGCCGGCGGACCGCCTTCCGCCGGGAGCGGCGAGGAGGCGGGGGACGTGCGGGTGGCGTGGGTCGATCCCACCGCGCTGTCGGTCTGCGACCCGCGCGTCGTCCGGGTCGCGCGGGCGGCGGCCGGGGCCGTGACTGAGGAGTTGCGGCTGCCCGGCGGGCGGGCCGAGGAGCTGCGGGAGACGTACGCGGCGATCCAGCGCGCGGAGGCGGCCGCCGTGCACGCCGACCGGGTGGCCGAAGCGCCCGAGCTGTTCGATCCCGAGGTGCTCGACCAGCTGCGGGCGGCCATGCGGGTGCCGGCCTGGGCGTACGTCAGAGCCGTGGAGGGGCGGCCCGCGCTGGCCACGGCGGTGGAGGCGTTGTTCGACGGCCATGATGTGCTGGCGCTGCCGACCGTGCCGCTCGTCGCGCCGCCGCTGGGCCTGCGCCAGACCGAGCTGGACGGCCGGACCGTCACCGTACGGGCCGCGCTGCTGGCCCTGACCAGCCCGTGGAACGTGCTCGGGCTGCCCGCGCTGACCGTGCCCGCGGGCTCGGTGGACGGCCTGCCGGTCGGGCTTCAGCTCGTCTGCCGTCCGGGCCGGGAGGACCTGCTGTTCCGCCTGGCCGCCCGGTGAGAGCGCGGACGGCGGACTGTGGGAAAGGCGGATGAGCCCCGGGATGGGCTGGCGTGGGCCGTGCCCGGGGCGGGGTCTCGTGTCCGGCCGGGGGGCGCCATTCCCGTCGGCCAGGCCGAAGCCCGCGGCCCTTTTCTTTCAGGGCCGCCGTCCGAGTGGCAGGATTCGAACCTGCGATGCTCCTGCTCCCAAGGCAGGTGGGCTGACCTGACTGCCCCACACCCGGTCGTGAAATCGAGGAAGCCGCCCCGGCGAAGGCTCGGGACGGCTTTCCAGAAGTTTCTCGCTACATCATCTGGAAAGCCTTTGCCGCAGTTCAGGGCCACTGGCTGACGGCTTGACGCGCCGAGGTCCGCACATGGCCGCCGCCTTTCTCATCGTTTTCCGAAATGTCGTCCTGACGAGCTCCACGATAAACCGGAATTATCCGCGGTCGCCACGGATTTATCGTCCGTCCCGATCGTGGTCGCCGGTCCAGGAGACGCCCACACGCGTTTCAGGGGTCTCGACGCGGAAGCGGGGCAGGGCGTCCGGGTAGTTGTCGCGGACGAAATTGACGAGGAATTCGCGTACGTCGCACTTGAGGTCCCAGGAGGAGGGCGAGTCGGCGGCGCTCATCAGGGCGCGCAGCTCGACGAGCCCGTTGGGCAGCACGTCGGTGACCTGGAGCGTCCAGTCCTTCTGGTCCCAGAGCGGGTTGCCCTGGAGGAACTCGTACAGCGCGTCGCGCAGTTTCGGCACCGGCACGGCCCAGTCGACACGCAGGAACACCACCGCGAGCACGCGGCTGCCGTGCCTGGTCCAGTTCTCGAACGGGTTCGTGGTGAAGTAGGAGACGGGCAGCACCAGCCGCCGCTCGTCCCACAGGCGCAGCACCACGTACGTGAGCGTGAGCTCCTCTATCCGGCCCCACTCCTTCTCCACCACGACCACGTCGTCCAGCCGGAGCGCGTCGCTGAAGGCCAGTTGCAGTCCGGCCAGCATGTTGCCGATGGTCGGCTGGGCGGCGACGCCGAGGACGGCGCCGGCGATGCCGGCCGAGGCCAGCAGCCCGGCGCCGAGCGCCCGTACCTGCGGGAAGGAGAACAGCATGGCGCCGAGCGCGATCACGATGATGACCGCGGCGGCGATGCGGCGCACCAGCGCGATCTGCGTCCTGATCCGCCGCGCGCGGCGGTTGCGCTCCCCCTCGACGAGCACCAGCCGGTCGAGCACGACATCCGTCATCGCGTACGTCGCCTGGATGATCAGCCAGGTCACCGTGCCGATGGTGAGCAGCGCGATGACCCGGTCGACCGTCTGGGCCAGGCCGCGCTCGCCGGCGCTCTCGCCGAAGAACCCGGGCGCGAACGCCAGGTTGCAGGCGACCGTGACGGCCACGAAGAACGCCGGCCACGTGCAGTGTTCGACCAGGTGACGGGCCAGGGCCCATTTTCGTCCGACCCGTGACAACACCCGGCGGACCACCTCCACCAGGAGCACCGCTCCGACCACCGAGATGACGAGGATCGGCCAGGCTTCCGGTGACTGCACGCTTCGCGCCCCCTATGTTCTAGAACGTTTCGTCAAAGGTCACATTTCCCTCAACCGCCACTTGATACGCAGAGACACGCCGCTCGAAGAAATTGGCCAGTTCCTGCACGTCCTGCAACTCCATGAACGCGAACGGGTTCGCCGTGCCGTACCGGCGGGGCAGGCCCAGCCTGGCCAGCCGCCGGTCGGCGACGTACTCCAGGTACTCGCGCATCGGCGCGGCGCCCATGCCGGGCATGCCTTCGCCGCACAGGTCGGCGGCGAAGGCCAGCTCGGCGGCCACGGCCTCCTCCAGCATGCGGGTGACCCGCACGCCCAGCGCGTCGTCGAACAGCTCCGGCTCCTCGGCCCGTACGGTGTCCACGACGCTGAAGGCGAACTCCATGTGCATGGACTCGTCCCTGAACACCCAGTTCGTCCCGGTGGCCAGGCCGCCGAGCAGGCCGCGGGAACGGAACCAGTAGACGTAGGCGAACGCGCCGTAGAAGAACAGGCCCTCGACGCAGGCGGCGAAGCAGATGAGGTTGAGCAGGAACCGGCGGCGCTCGGCGGCGGTCTCCAGCCGCCGCAGCTCGTTGATCGAGTCCATCCACCGGAAGCAGAACGCGGCCTTGTCCCTGATGGACGGGATGTGCTCGACCGCGGCGAACGCCGTGGCCCGCTCACCCGGATCGGGCAGGTAGGTGTCCAGCAGCGTCAGGTAGAACTGCACGTGGACGGCCTCCTCGAAGAGCTGCCTGCTCAGGTACAGACGGGCCTCGGGGGCGTTGACGTGCTGGTACAGGTTGAGCACGAGGTTGTTGGCCACGATCGAGTCGCCGGTGGCGAAGAAGGCGACCAGCCGGTTGATCAGGTGCCGTTCCTGCGGCGTCATCCTGGCCAGGTCCGCCAGGTCGGTGTGCAGATCCACCTCCTCGACCGTCCAGGTGTTGCGGATGGCGGCGCGGTAGCGCTCGTAGAAGCCGGGGTAGCGCATGGGCCGCAGGGTCAGGTCCATGCCGGGGTCCAGCAACATCGGGGGGCTCCTCACTGGCAGGCTTCGCAGACGTCGGGGTTCTCCAGGGAGCAGGCGACCACCTCCGGTTCGGCCTGGACCGTGGTCTGGGTGATCCGGGTAGCCGGGCGCGAGCGCAGGTAGTACGTCGTCTTCAGGCCCCGCCGCCAGGCGTAGGCGTACATCGAGGAGAGCTTGCCGATCGTGGGGGCGGCCATGAAGAGGTTGAGCGACTGCGACTGGTCCACGTACGGCTGGCGCGCGGCGGCCAGGTCGATCAGCGCCTTCTGCGGCAGTTCCCACGCCGTGCGGTAGAGCGCCTTGAGATCGTCGGGCAGGCCGGGGAGCGCCTGGACCGAGCCGTCGGCCCGCTTGATCGCGTCGCGCGTCCGCGGCGTCCACAACCCGCGCGCCTGGAGGTCGGCCACCAGGTAGCGGTTGACCTGGAGGAACTCGCCCGACATGGTCTCCCGCTTGAACACGTTGGACACCTGCGGCTCGACGCACTCGTAGCAGCCGGCGATGGAGGCGATCGCGGCCGTCGGCGCGATCGCGACCAGGAGCGAGTTGCGCAGGCCGGTACACGCGATCCGGTCCCTGACCGCGTCCCAGCGCGGGGTGCTCAGGACGAAGTGGTCGGGGTGCAGCACTCCCCCGGCGGCCCGGGTGTCGGGGTAGGCGGGGTGCCGCCCGCGCTCGGCGGCCAGGTCGGCCGACGTCTCGTGGGCGGCCAGCGCGATCTCCTCGGCGATCCGCGTGGACAGCTCCAGCGCCCGCGGCGAGTCGAACGGCAGCCGCAACGCGAAGAACACGTCGGCCAGGCCCATCACGCCGAGCCCGATCGGCCGCCACCGCCGGTTGGCCGCCTCGGCCTGCGGCGTCGGGTAGAAGCCCAGGTCGATGCTGCGGTCGAGGAAGCGAACGGCCGTGCGCACGGTCGCGCGCAGCCGCTCCCAGTCCATGTCCCCGTCCGTGTCCCCGTCCGTGTCCCCGTCACCGGAGGCCAGGTGGGCGGCCAGGTTGACCGAGCCGAGGTTGCAGACGGCGGTCTCGGCGTCGCTGGTCACCTCCAGGATCTCGGTGCACAGGTTCGACAGGTGGATGACGTTGCCGGGGCGGCCGGTCTGGTTGGAGGCGCGGTTGGCGGCGTCCTTGAAGGTCATCCAGCCGTTGCCGGTCTGGGCGAGGGTGCGCATCATCCGGCCGTAGAGCGCGCGGGCCGGGACCTGGCGGGCGTACCGGCCCTGCTCCTCGTACGCGCGGTAGGCCCGGGTGAAGTCGTCGCCGTACAGGTCGGCCAGGTCGGGCACCTCGGCCGGGTCGAACAGCGACCACGTCCCGTCGGCCTCGACGCGGCGCATGAACTCGTCGGGGATCCAGTTGGCCAGGTTGAGGTTGTGGGTGCGGCGGGCGTCCTCGCCGGTGTTGTCGCGCAGTTCGAGGAACTCCTCGATGTCGGCGTGCCAGGTCTCCAGGTAGACGCAGGCCGCGCCCTTGCGCCGGCCGCCCTGGTTGACCGCGGCGACCGAGGCGTCCAGGGTGCGCAACCACGGGACGATGCCGTCGGTGTGGCCGTTGGTGCCCTTGATCAGGCTGCCCCGCGACCGCACCCGGGTCCACGAGACGCCGATGCCGCCGGCGTACTTCGACAGGCGGGCCACCTGGCCGTACCGCTCGTAGATCGAGTCCAGGTCGTCGCGGGGCGAGTCCAGCAGGAAGCAGGAGGACAGCTGCGGCCGGCGCGTGCCGGAGCTGAACAGCGTGGGCGTGCCGGGCAGGTACGACAGCGTGGACATCAGCGTGTACAGCTCGGCGGCCTCGGCGACCGTCTCGGACAGCCCGCACGCCACGCGCAGGAAGAAGTGCTGGGGACGTTCCAGCACGGCCCGGGTGCGCGGGTGGCGCAGCAGGTAACGGTCGTGGACCGTACGCAGGCCGAAGTACTCGAACCGGTCGTCGGCCTCGTGCGTGACCAGCGCGTCCAGCTCGGCGGCGTGCGCGGCGACGAAGGCGGCCAGGCCGTCCTGGATCAGCCCGGCCGCGTGGCTCGCCGCGATCGACTCCGGGAACGTGCGCACCCCCTGACCGGCCGCCTCCTCGGCGATCTCCTCGGCCAGCAGCCGCGCGGCGACCCGGGAGCCGGTGGGATCGGCGATCACGCGGGCGGCGGCCTCCTCGATGGCCAGGCGGCGATCGGCCCTCCCGGGCCCACGGACGGACTCGGCGATCTGCGTCACGTGCGTCTCCTCGCGTTCGTCCCGGTGGGGGCGCGCGGGCGGGTGAGGGCCTGGTGCGGACCGCCGCTTTTCCCGGGTCTGTCCAGCGCACATGACGGCGGTCGTGCCCGATCACCGCTGCGGGGCGGCCCCTGAATGGCACCGGGTTCCCAGTTGCTCCGCCTCCGTGGAGGCGAACCAGCGACGACCTGGATCGTACATCTAGTGGCCATTCCCGCAACTACCCCAGCATGTTGTGGCTCTGCTACTGGCGAGCAGCCCAAGATCACGCAGTACGGCCTGGGTGCGCTCGACCTCGGAGGTGAGCCACACCTTGAAGTCGTCCCCGCTGAGCGGGATCGAGATCCACCCCGCGGCCCGGCACGCCCGCCGCCACGAGGGCGAGGAGGTCACCTCGTCGCACATGCGCACGGCCGACTCACGGCCGTCCTCGGTCATGTCCTCGGGCCCGACGGCCGCGGCCCAGTCCGCGAAGTCCACGCGTACGCCGGACTCCAGCAGGGTCGGCACGTCGAGCCCCGGCACCCGCCGGGCGCACGACACCGCCAGCGCCCTGACCCGGCCCGCGTCGATGGCCGGTCGCCAGTCGCCCGGCAGGCCCGCCGCGGCCGCCGCCTTGCCGCCGAGCAGCGCCGAGACGGCCTCGTCGCTGCTGGGGTAGCCGGTGTAGTCGATCTGCCTGGTGTCGGCGCCGAGCCCCTTGGCGATCAGGCCGAACAGCAGGTGGTCGGGCTCGCCCTGCGGGCCGCCGGCCAGCATCGTACGGCTCGGTTCGGCGCGCAGGTGGGCGCCGAAGTCGTCGAAGTCCTTGAAGAGGGAGTTGACCGGCACGACGACGACCTCGACGTCGCCGGTCAGCCTGGACAGCGGGGTCGCGGTGTCGAGCAGGGTCTGGCCGTTGTTCAGCTCCGAGGCAGCCAGCGCGGGCAGCCCGGTCACGGTGATCTTCGTCCCGGTGGGGCTCGTGCCGACGCCGGAGGCGTGCGCGGCGGAGGCGAACGCCTGGCCGACCCGGGCCCAGCGGCTGCCGTCCGCACGGATCGAGAACCGGGCCGTGCCGCCGGTGACATGCTCGCTCCCGCATCCGGCGGCGCACGCCGCCGCGCCCAGGGTCCACGCCAGGAACCGCCGACGGCGCATCCGCCCTCCCCCGAGCTACGCGAGTACCGTCATTACCTAAAGTTATTGACACTTCACTCGCTGTTACACATCGGGGTACAGTTACCCGAAATTTCGGCGTATACCGGTGTCAGTCCGGCTTCTTGGCCACCCCGGCCATCAGGGACGACGGCAGCGACCAGTCACCCACCAGCTTGGGCCGGTCCGGCCGCCAGTCCACGGCCTGCACCAGACCGGGCGGATCGAGCACGAAGCCGCCGAAGAAGCCGCGGATCTCGGCGGGGCTGCGGTCGGCCCCGCCCGAGCGCGACGAGCCGCGGTAGACGCCCCGAGTCTCCTCCTCGTCGGACAGGCGGGCCATCGAGGTGGCGTGGGAGATCACGAGGTGGCTGCCGGGCGCGACCGCCTCGCGCAGCGCGGCCACCGCGTCCTGCGGGCCGGCCGCGTCGGGCAGGAAGTGCAGGATCGACACCAGCACGATCGCGACCGGCCGCGACAGGTCCAGGAACCGGCCCGCGTGAGCCAGCACCTCGCCGTGGTCGAGCAGGTCTGCTTCGAGGAAGGCGGCCCTGCCCGATCCGGCGAGCAGGGCCCTGGCGTGGGCGGCGACGACCGGGTCGTTGTCGACGTAGACGACCCGGGCCTCCGGCGCGACCTCGTGCACGCTGCCCTGCGTCGGCAGGCCGCTGCCGAGGTCGAGGAACTGGGTGACCCCGGCGGCGCTCACGTAACGCACGGCACGCTGCAGGAAGGCCCGGTTCGCCCGGGCCAGCGGGACCGCCTCCGGGACCAGCTCGGCGAGCTGCTCGATGGCCAGGCGGTCGACCGCGAAGTTGTCCTTCCCGCCGAGCATGTAGTCGTACATGCGTGCGAGATTGGGCGTGTGGGGGTCGAACTGCCGCACACTATCGAATTTATGTGGTGTGCAGCCGGATAACACTACCTTGAGGGAATTGTGGCTGAATTTATTCGACAGTAACGCTCTTGGCGAGATTGCGAGGCTTGTCCACGTCCCTGCCGAGGGCGACCGCCGCGTGGTAGGCCAGCAGCTGGAGCGGGATCGTCAGCAACATCGGGTCGAGCTCGATCTCGTTCTTCGGGATCACGATCACGTCGTCGGCCAGCTTGTCGCCGGGCTCGCGGTGGCCGACCATGAGCACCTGGCCGCCCCGCGCGCGGATCTCGCCGAGCGTGGTGAGGTTCTTGTCGAGCAGCTCGTCGTCGGGGACGACCGCGACCGTCGGCATGTCGGGGCCGATCAGCGCGAGCGGCCCGTGCTTGAGCTCGCTGGCCGGGTACGCCTCGGCGTGCACGTACGAGATCTCCTTGAGCTTCTGCGCGCCCTCGCGGGCCACCGGGTAGCCCCTGACCCGGCCGATGAACATCATGCTCGGGTGCTTGGCGTACTTCTGCGCCAGCTCGGCGATCTTGTCGCCCTGGGCGAGGATCTCCTCGATCTGGCCGGGCAGCCGGCGCAGGCCCTCCACGATGCGCCGCCCGTCGGCCGGCGACAGGTCGCGCACCCGGCCCAGGTGCAGCGCGAGCAGCGCGAAGGCGACAGAGGTCGAGGTGAACGCCTTGGTCGAGGCGACCGACACCTCGGGCCCGGCGTGCAGGTAGATGCCGCCGTCGACCTCGCGGGCGATGGCGCTGCCCACGGCGTTGACGATGCCGATCACCCGGCCGCCCTTGCGCTTGAGCTCCTGGACGGCGGCGAGGGTGTCGTAGGTCTCGCCCGACTGGCTGATCGCGACGTAGAGGGTGTCGGGGTCGACGACCGGGTTGCGGTAGCGGAACTCGCTGGGGCGGTCGGGGTCGGCGGGGATGCGCGCCAGTTCCTCGATGAGCTGCGCGCCGATCTGCCCGGAGTAGTACGCCGACCCGCAGCCGATGATCTTCACCCGGCGGAACGAGCGCATCTCGCGGGCGTCCATGTTCAGGCCGCCGAGGTGGGCCACGTGGAAACGCTCGTCGAGGCGGCCGCTCATCGTACGGGTGATCGTCTCGGGCTGCTCGGAGATCTCCTTGAGCAGGTAGTGCTCGTAGCCGCCGGTGTCGTAGTGGCCGGCGTCCCAGTCGACGGTCAGCGGCTCCTTGGCGGTCTCGCGGGCGTCGCCGGTGAAGGTGTGGAAGCCGTCGGCCTTGAGCACGGCCAGCTCGCCGTCCTCCAGGTGCACGACCTGGCGGGTGTAGCGGACCAGGGCGGCCACGTCGGAGGCGGCGAACATCTCCTTCTCGCCGATGCCGATCACGATCGGGCTGCCGTTGCGCGCCACGACCACCTCACCGGGCCGCTCGGCGTCGATCACCGCGATGCCGTACGTGCCGACGATGGTCTTGAGCGTCTTCCTGACCGCCTCCTCCAGCGTGTCGTTCTCGTCGGCGGCGCGGGCGATCAGGTGGGCCAGGACCTCGGTGTCGGTCTCGGACAGGAACTCGACGCCGTCGGCCACGAGCTTGGCGCGCAGCTCGCCGGCGTTCTCGATGATGCCGTTGTGCACGACGGCGATGCGCTGGTCGGCCGACAGGTGCGGGTGGGCGTTCTCGTCGCTGGGCACGCCGTGGGTGGCCCAGCGGGTGTGGCCGATGCCGTGGTTGCCCTTGAAGCGGACCGGCACGACCTTGGCCAGGTCGGCGACCCGGCCCTTGACCTTACGTACCTTGAGCCCCTTGTTCGACACCACCACGCCGGCCGAGTCGTAGCCCCGGTATTCGAGCCGCTGCAGCCCTTCGAGCAGGATGGGCGCCGCGTCCTTGGGGCCCACGTAGGCCACGATTCCGCACATCGAGGTCTCCTCTTATCCGTAAACGATCCTGCGGAGCTGCCGCAGCGACAGCTCTGGTGCCGCTACCCGGCGTGCGGGTAACTCGGCGGCGATCCGGGGGAAGATCTCGTCGTTGGTGAGGCCGCGGGCCTTCAGCTCGCCGTGACGGCGGCGTACGAACTCCTCGACCGGCTCGGAGAAGTACGCCAGCACGTCGGCGACCACGCGGGCCGCCTCGCCTGGGTCGAGCGCGCTCGTCCGGGTGAGGTGGTCGATGAGGTCTTCGTAGGGATGCCGCGCCGTTGACACAAGCGAGGACACTACGCACCTGGAGCGAGACACGCCAACATCCTGCCCGGAATCGGGCAGGATTTAACTCCAGAGCGATTCTCCGGCTTCCCATTCCTTGCCGAACCCCATGGATCTCATCCGTATCATCCGGCCCGTCTGACACATCCCTTTCTGGGAATGGTTACGGTCGGTAGTCCTGTAACGCCGTTCCGTGGGGAGATGTCATGCAGCTCCAGCTCGCCGCCGTCCTGGCGGCCAGCGTGTTCACCACCGTCGGCGGCCCGGCGGCCACCGGCGTCACAGCCGTCACCGCCGTCCCCGGTGTCCGGGAGCAGGGGCGGCAGGCCGACTTCACGGCCGCGGCCGCGGAGTTCGGGGTGCCGGTGAGCGTGCTGCTCGGGGTGTCGTACCTGGAGTCGAGATGGGACGCCAACGGCGGCCGGCCCAGCACGGCCGGGGGCTACGGCCCGATGCACCTGGTGGACGCCGTACCGGCCGGGCAGGCGGACGGCGGCGAGGGCTTCGCGCCCGGCGACGCCAGGGGCGACGACGCCCGCCCGATGCCCCGGCGGGCGATCCGGCACGCGGCGGCGTACCGCAAGTCGGCGGTGCCGGAGTCCGAGGAGACCCTCGCGCCGGCCGGGCGCCTGGCCGGGCTCGCGCCGCGCACGCTGCGCGCGGACCCGCGCGCCAACATCAGGGCCGGCGCCGCCCTGCTCGCCTCCTACCAGCGCCGCCCCAGCCCGGACCCGGCCGACTGGTACGAGGCGGTCGCCCAGTACTCGGGCACCCGCGACCCGCTCGCCGCGCGGGCGTTCGCCGACGAGGTGTTCGCGGTGATGGGCGAGGGGATGTCGCGGCGTACCGACGACGGCTTCGACGTGCGCCTGGAGGCGGTGCCCGGCCTGCGCCCGCCGCCACCGGCCAAGAGCGGCGCGGACGACGACTGGGACGACGACGGCGACGGAGGCTGGGACGGCGACGGCTACGACGACGATGACGACGCGTTCTTCTTCCCCGACATGGAGACCGAGGGCGACGACGACTCGGAGTCGGCCGCCGAGTCCGACTGGGACGTGCCCGCCCCGGAGGAGATGCCGCTGACCGCCGCGAACCCCCAGGCGGAGTGCCCCAACACGCTCAGGTGCGAGTGGATGCCGGCCGCCTACAAGCGGTACGGCAAGAAGAAGGACCACGACTACGGCAACCACGACCGGGTCGAGGGCCGCCGGCAGGTCGACTACATCGTCATCCACGACACCGAGGGCACCTTCCAGGGCATCCCGTCAATGGTGCGCAACCCGAGGTACGTGAGCTGGCACTACACGATCCGCTCCCGCGACGGCCACGTCGCCCAGCACGTGCCGACGAAGGACATCGCCTGGCACGCCGGCAACTGGGACGTCAACGCCCGCTCGATCGGCATCGAGCACGAGGGCTACCTGGCCAAGGGCACCTGGTACACCGAGGCGATGTACCGCTCGTCGGCCAGGCTGGTGCGCTACCTCGCCGGCCGGTACGGCATCCCGCTCGACCGCGCCCACATCCTCGGCCACGACAACGTGCCCGGGGCCACGGCGGAGGCGGTCTCGGGCATGCACGAGGACCCCGGGCCGTACTGGGACTGGGCGCACTACTTCGAGCTGATGCGCCACCCGATCAAGGGCGACGGCTCGGGCTCGTCGGTGATCATCCGCCCCTCCTACGACGCCAACCAGGCGTACTTCACCGGCTGCGCCAGCACCAAGCCCGGCCGGCGGTGCCCCGCGCACGGCGCGGCCAGCGTGTGGCTGCGCAGCGCGCCGAGCCCGACCGCCCCGCTGGTCACCGACCTCGGCAAGCACCCCGGGCCCAAGCCCAGCACGTACAGCGTCTACGACCACAGCGCCCGCGCCTCGACCGGGCAGCGGTTCGCGGTGGCCGGGCGGGAGGGGGACTGGACGGCGATCTGGTACCTGGGCCAGCGGGCCTGGTTCTACAACCCGGCGTCGGCGCCGACGGCCGTGCCCGCCAAGGGCCCGCTGGTCACGCCACTCGCCGCGGGCACCAGGGTGTACGGGCGCGCCTACCCGGAGAGGTCGGCGTACCAGGGGGCGGCGGTCCAGCCGCTGACGCCGCTCAAGTACCGGATCGGGCCGGAGCAGTCGTACTCGCTGGGCGGCACGGTCACCAGCTCCTACTACGCCGCCAACGCCTTCAACCCGGCCAGGCACGTACGGGTCACCGGGTCCGTCCGGTACCACCAGATCCAGCTCGGGCACCGGATCATGTTCGTCCAGGCCAAGGATGTGCGCGTCATCCGCTGAATTTCGCCCCACGGGGCTCAGGCTGCGCACGGGCACTCCGGGAAGACGATATGGTTTTCCCGTGGCCCCGCGAGTTCGCGGGGGATTCACGCGGAAGTGGCTCAGTGGTAGAGCATCACCTTGCCAAGGTGAGGGTCGCGGGTTCGAATCCCGTCTTCCGCTCGGAGTCATACTCCTGGTGGAGTGGCCGAGAGGCGAGGCAGCGGCCTGCAAAGCCGTCTACACGGGTTCAAATCCCGTCTCCACCTCGGTGGTACAACGGAGTCCTCGGATTCCGGTAAAGTAAGTGCGCGCCATGCGGAAGTGGCTCAGTGGTAGAGCATCACCTTGCCAAGGTGAGGGTCGCGGGTTCGAATCCCGTCTTCCGCTCTGAGTGACAACTCAACAAGGACGATTAGCTCAGCGGGAGAGCGCTTCCCTGACACGGAAGAGGTCACTGGTTCAATCCCAGTATCGTCCACACACGCCCTTCGGGAGTCAGGCCGGGTTTCGGTCCGGTCCGGACAGCAGTCAAGCCCCAGCGCACGGCAGCAGCCGTACGACTGGGGCTTTTCGCTGTCCGGCGGGTCACAGGAACTCGTGCGGGCCTGTGGGGACGGGTTCGCCGGTCCGGAGGTCGGCGCGGTCGTCGTCGGACAGGCCGGTGAGGATCACGGCGAGCTCGGCGCGGGTGTGGATGCCGAGCTTGCGGTAGATGCGGGCCAGGTGGGTGTCCACGGTGCGCTTGCTGATCGACAACGTCGTCGCCACCTCCAGGTTGCTCATCCCGCGCAGCACCAGGTCGGTGACCCGGCGTTCGCCGACGGTCAGCACGTGGTCGTCCTGGCCGGGCACGAGGCCGGCGGCGCGCGCCGGGGCGGTGGCGGCGCGGTGCTTGTCGGCGAGGGCGGCCAGGCGGACCGCGCCGCAGTCGGCGGCCAGCCGCAGCGCCAGGGCCAGCGTCTCGTGTGCCTTCCCGTCGTCGCCGGCCTGCCGCTGGGCGATGCCGAGGCGCAGCAGGGCCCTGGCGTGTTCGAGCCGGGCGCCCCGGTTGGCCAGCAGGGCGACGGCCTCGTGCAGCATGTCGAGCCGGACCTCGCCCTCGTGGGCGATGCTGCCCGCGCTGAGCGCGCGGGCGACGACGGTCGGCGCGCCCCAGGCGCGGGCCAGCTCCAGTTCCCGTTCGGCCACCATGCGGGCCGCCGAGCGTTCCCCTGACAACACGTACGCCAGGATCGAGTTCGTGCCCCAGGGCACGCAGGCCGGGTTCGTGATGCCGGCGGCGGTCAGGCGGCGTCCGCACTCCAGCAGGGTCAGCAGGCCGTCACGCGGGCGGCCCTGGGCGAGGCGGACGCGGCCCAGGGCGTCGAGGGCCTGCCCGGAGATCATCGGGTGCCAGTCGCCGTACGGGGCCACGGACTTCAGCGCGGACTCGGCGGCCTCCAGGTCGCCGAACTCCACCAGCACCCGCGCCGCGCAGGCGGCGGCGGCCACGTGGAAGCCCTCCGCCTGGCACTCGCGGGAACTGGCGACGGCGGCCTCGGCGTCGGCCAGCCCCGCCTCCAGGCTGCCGAGCTGGTAACGCACCTCGGCCCTGGTCAGCAGCGCCAGCGCCAGGCCGGTGCCGGAGCCGGCGTCCTGGGTCTCGCTGACCAGCCGTTCGGCCCAGTAGGAGGCCTCGTCGAGGCGGTCGCCCCACACCAGCGGCAACACGGCGGCCACCGGCACGGCGCCCTGGCCGTCGAGGCAGCGCCGGGTCTGGGCGAGCATGCGCGACATGCTGCGGCCCCGCGCGCCGGTGGCCAGGGCGAGCACGCTGAGGAACTCCCTGGCCGCCGGGCTGACCAGCGTGCCGAGGGAACGGCCGAGCCGGCGCAGGCCGAGCCGCCCGGCCGAGCGGCCCCACAGCAGCGCCTGGGCGGCGAACACCAGCAGCAGGTCCGTCCCGGCGAGCGACGGGGTGGCCGCGGCGGTCTCGGCCGCGCCGGCGAAGACCTCGGCGGCCTCGGCGGAGTTCGCGGTGACCAGGATGTCGGCGAACGGCGCCAGCGACATGAGGGCGTGCGGGGCCAGCCGGACCCGGCCGTAGACGGTGCGCAGGTGCCGCAGGCAGGCGGGCAGGTCGCGGTGCTTCTCGACGGCGCCCAGCTCGGCGGTGACCTCCAGCACGGTGTCGGGGTCGTCGGTCTCGGCCAGCGCGCGGTGCAGGTAGCCGGTCGCGTCCTCCCACGAGTGCTTGGCGGCGGCCTCGCCGGCCGCCTCGCGCAGCACGGTGACCGTGAGCGGGTCGCCGGTCGGGCCGGCCGACATCAGGTGCCGGGCCGAACGCCTCAGCGGCGCGCCGAGCCGGTACAGCAGCGAGGCGGTACGGCGGTGCAGCCGGTCGCGCTCCCCCGGGTCCATCCCGGCCAGCACGGCCTGCTGGATGCGCGGGTGGGCGAAGCGGTCGGGCGGCGTGCCCGTGACGAGCCCGGCGCGGCGCAGCGTCTCCCCCGCCGCCCTGGCGGTGTCCTGGCCGTGCCCGGCGATCATGGAGGCGACCTCCATGCCGTCCTCGGGCGCGACGATGGCCAGGCTGCGCAGCAGGTCCACGCCGGCGGCGTCGACGCCCGAACCGCTGCCGGACAACCAGCCGAGCGCGGTCTCCGTCAGCGCCAGCGCGCCGATCTCCAGCACCCGGGGCAGCTCGGCGCTCACCGGGCGCACGCCGGACCTGGCCAGCCGCCCGGCCAGCTCCCGCAGCAGCAGCGGGTTGCCCTGGGTGAGCCGGTGGCAGGCGAGCGCGACGTCCTCGCCGACCGGCTCCTCCGTGCCGAGCACGGATTCCATCAGCAGCCCCGCGCAGGTGGCGCACAGGGGCGCGGGACGCAGCAGCCGCGTGTACGGCAGGGCGGCCAGGTCTCTGGCCAGGTCGTCGGGGCCGCCGGTGTCGGCGGTGGTCAGGACCATCGCGATGGGCAGCCCGTCGAGCCGCCTGGCGATGTAGGAGCACCACTGGGAGGACTGCGGGTCGGTGTGGTGCACGTCGTCGACGGCGATGATCAGCGGCCGGTCGCCGGTGAAGGAGCGGGTGGCGCGGTAGAGGCCGTGCAGCAGGTCGGGCGTGACGGGATGCCCCCGATCGAGCCCGCCGCCCAGATCGGAGCCCAGGTCGCCGCCGAGGTCCGGGCCGGCGGCGGCGCTCCCTGGACCCGCGCCGGGCGGGACGGTCGGCGGCGCGCGGCCGGCGCTCATGAGCGGTTCGAAGAGCCGGCGGACCACGCCGAACGGGTGGTCGCGCTCGGTCGGGTGCCCCCGGGCCATCAGCAGCAGCGCCCCGGTCTCCACCCTGGCCGCCAGGGCGGCGTTGAGCAGGGTGGTCTTGCCCATGCCACGAGATCCCTGGATCAGGAGCACGGAGGGGCCGCCGGCACGGACCCTCGACAGCGCCTCTCGGATCGCCTCGGTCTCGACGTCACGGTGTAGCAGCGGCTGCCCCGAAGACATCGCTACTCCCCACAGTCTGGCCCCCCTGAAACTGTCCACCAGGATCATGCCGCCTCGGGCGGGCGGGCTGTCAATACCTACGCTCACAAATCCGACTAATCCGGACTATTGGCAGCTGGTGCAACAGGACCCGCCCGCGCCCGCCGCATGCGCATTCCCGACGGACCAATACGTATTTTCGCCCTCCGTACCGCTGAAATGCGTACGCCGGAATTACGTCTTTACACCGGATCCGGCCCGGTGCGACTCTGCGATCAACCGATATGGACCCGATACGGGGAGGGTCATGGACCGCCCACGTCTCAAGGCGCACTTCACGCCTCAGGTGATCGACGGGTCGAAGGTGTTTCTCCTGGCCGAGGGTCAGCACTACCTCGTCCAGGCGGCGGGGGCCGGGAAACTCCTTCCCTACCTGGACGGACGGCGTACCGTCGCCGAGATCGCGAGCGCGCTGAGCGAGGAGGTGCCGCTCCCGCAGACGCTCATCGCCATTCGTAAATTCGCCGCATTCGGCCATCTCGCCAATGGCCGTCCCGATTGGCCGGACGCCACGCTGGCATTCTGGGACGCGCAGGGAATTGACCCCGTGCACGCCCACGACGCGCTCTCGCGTACCGAATTCACGGTCGTGGCCTGCGAGGGGGCCGACGCCGCGCCGGTGGTCCCGGTATTGCGCGAGCACGGATTGCGTATACGTACGAGGAGCGTGGAGGAGGAGGCGGCCGGGCCCGGGGGCACGCTGTCGGTCGTGGTGGCCGGGGACTACCTCGACCCGGCGCTCGACCGGCTCAACGCCGCCTAGCTGGCCGCCGGGCACCCGTGGGCGCTGGTCAAGCCGGGCGGGATCACGCTCTGGGTGGGGCCGGTGTTCCAGCCCGGACGTACCGGCTGCTGGGCCTGCCTGGCGCAGCGGCTGGCCGGGAACCGGCAGGTCGAACGGTACCTGGCGGGCAAGCGCGGCGGCGGGGTGCCGTACCACCCGGCGCGCGAGTCGGCGCCGGCCGGACCGGCCGTGGCGGGCGGCCTGCTGGCCGTGGAGCTGGCGCGGATCGCCGCGGGGGCGGCCTCCTCGCGGCTCGAAGGCCGGATGACCACGATCGACCTGCGCACGCTCGGCGTGGCCGAGCACACCATGGTCCGGCTGCCGCAGTGCCCGGCCTGCGGCGACCCCACGCTGATCAGCGAGCGCAGCCCCAAGATCGCCCTGTCGGCGCGCAGCGCCCGGCACGTCACCGACGGCGGCTACCGCATCGAGCCGCCCGCGCGTACGTACGCCCGGCTGGAGAAGCACATCAGTCCGCTGATCGGGGCGGTCACGCGGCTGCACACCTTCGCCGACCAGGACAACGGCGTCACCTACAGCTTCACCGCCGGCCACAACTTCGCCATGATCGGCGACAACATGGACCTGCTGCGGCGCAACCTGCGCGGGCAGAGCGGCGGCAAGGGCCGTACCGAGGTGCAGGCCAGGGTGAGCGCGCTGTGCGAGGCCATCGAGCGCTACTCGGGCGTGTGGCGGGGCGAGGAGCCGGTCACCGAGGCCGCCTACGCCGACCTCGACCCCGAGGTGGCCGTGCATCCGGAGTCGCTGCTGCACTTCTCGCAGGCCCAGTACGCCGGCCGCGAGGAGTGGAACAAGGACCCCGCCCACCGGCTGCACCTGGTGCCCGAACGGTTCCGTACGGACCTGCCGATCGACTGGTCGCCCGCCTGGTCGCTGACCGAGGAGCGGGAGCGGCTGGTGCCCGCCGGGTACGCCTGGTACGGCCACCCCGACCTGGAACGCCACTTCTACTGCGTGGGCGACTCCAACGGCAACGCCTCGGGCAACTCCGTCGAGGAGGCCGTCCTCCAGGGCTTCTGCGAGCTGGTCGAGCGCGACGCGGTGGCCCTGTGGTGGTACAACCGGGCCCGGCGGCCGGCCTTCGACCTGGACTCGCTGCGCGACCCGTACGTCGACACCGTGCGCGAGTTCTACCGGGGCATGGACCGCGACCTGTGGCTGCTCGACATCACGACCGACCTCGGCATCCCGGCGTTCGTGGGGGTCTCGCACCGTACCGGGCATCCGGTCGAGGACGTCATCGTCGGGTTCGGCGCGCACCTCGACCCGCGGATCGCCGCCATCAGGACGCTGACCGAGGTCAACCAGTTCCTGCCCTCGGTGGAGCGGCGCGACGAGCGGGGCGAGACCCTCTACCTGGACGACGACGTCGCCACGCTGGCCTGGTGGAAGGAGACGAAGCTGGCCGAGCAGCCGTGGCTGGTGCCCGACCCGGCCCTGCCTGCCCGCACGCTGGGCGACTACGCGCGATCGGACGGCGGCGACCTGGCCGGTGACGTGCAGACCTGCGTGGCCAGGGCCGCCGCGGCCGGGATCGAGGTCATCGCGCTCGACCAGAGCCGTCCCGACCTGGAGCTGAGCGTGGTCCGGGTGATCGCGCCCGGCATGCGGCACTTCTGGCGGCGGCTCGGCCCAGGCCGGCTGTACGACGTGCCGGTCTCGCTCGGCTGGGTCCCCGAGCCCCGCGCCGAGGACGACCTCAACCCGACCAGCGTCTTCTTCTGACCGGTTCGCGAGGTCCTTGGACGTACGGAGAGGAGCGGGCCATGGACGAGACCAAGCTGCGGCTGCGGCGGGACGCGGAGCTGAACGAGGCGGACGGCGAGGTGCGGATCTCCGCGCCGGCCGGCTCGCTCGGGCTGCGCGGCCTCGACGCCGGGACCGCGGCCGCCCTGCGGGTCCTGGCCGCCGGCGACGTGGGCGAGACCGCGCTGGCCGCGACGGTGGGCGAGGCCGGGCTGCTGCGCTGGAACCTGCTGGTCCGCCGCCTGTCCGCGGCCGGCCTGCTGGAGTACGCGGCAGGCGGGGCCCGGCTGCGGCCGGTCGGGGCCGGCCGGGTGGAGCCCGCCCCCGCGCCGGCGGCGGGCACGCCGGTCCGGATGTCGCGTTTCGCGGTCGTCACCGCCGGGGACGGCGTGCTGACCGTACGCTCCCCGCGCAGCCCGGCGGTGGTGGAGCTGTCGCCCGCCGCCTGCGGGCTGCTCGGCGCGCTGGCCACCTGGACCACCCCTGAGGACCTGGCCGCGCACGCCCCCGCGCAGGCGCTGCGGTTCCTGGCGGCGGCGGGCGTGCTGGCCACCGGCCCCGAGGACGGCGACCTGTCCTCGGCGCAGTGGCACCCGCGCGACCTGTGGCTGCACGCCCACAGCCGCGGCCCCCGCTACACCGGCCGCTACGGCGGCACCTACGCCTTCTCCTCCCGCTTCGGCCCGGTGCCCGCCGATCCCCCGCCGTTCGCCGGCGAGCGGATCGAGCTGCCGCGCCCCGACCTGGAACTGCTGGCCAAGACCGACCCGAGCCTGACCGACACGCTGGAGCGCCGCCGTTCCCTGCGCGAGCACGACCAGGACGCGCCCATCACGCTCGCCCAGCTCGGCGAGCTGCTCTACCGGTCGATGCGGCGGCGGGCGGTGTTCACCTCGCCAGACGGGCAGGAGCTGGCCGACCGGCCCTACCCCTCCGGCGGCTCGGTCCACGAGCTGGAGGTCTACCCCCTGATCGTGTCCTGCCGGGGTGCCGAGCCGGGGTTGTGGCACTACGACACCGCCGGGCACGCCCTGGAGCTGGTCTCGCCGCCCTCGCCCGCCGTGCGGGCGCTGGTCGAACGGGCGAAGTCGGCGGCCCAGCTCACCCAGGACCCGCAGGTGGTGCTGACCGTCACCGCCCGCTTCGGCCGGGTGATGTGGAAGTACGAGACCATCGGCTACTCGCTGGTGCTCAAGCACGTGGGCGTGTTGTACCAGACGCTCTACCTGGCCGGAACGGCCATGGACCTGGCCGTGTGCGCGCTGGGCGGCGGGGACGCCGCCGACTTCGCGCTGGCCAGCGGACTGGACTACCTGACCGAGGGCAGCGTCGGCGAGCTGATCGTCGGCAGCCGGGGGTGAGGCGCACATGACGGCACGACGGCAGGCGGGGACGGCGCGATGAAGTTCCGGTTCAAGGCGTTGCAGCGGATGCGGGAGCCCGACGAGCTCGACTCGCCGACGTTGCTGGCATCCCCGCGCGGGTGGATCGCCACATTCGTGGTGCTGATCATCGTGGTGGCGGCGGGGGTGTGGTTCTTCGCCGGGCGGTTGCCGATCACCGTGCCCGCCGTGGGGCTGCTGACCCATCCGGGGGGCACGGCCCGGTTGCAGAGCCCGTACGGCGGGACCGTGCGTTCGATGTTGCTCCAGCCGGCCGACGCGGTGCGGGAGGGCCAGGCGGTGGCGGTCATCGCCGCCGACGGCGGCACGGACCGGGTGGTGCGCAGCCCGTTCACCGGGCGGGTGGTCGCCGGTTCCGCCGTGGCCGGGCACGTGGTGCGGGAGGGCGAGGAGCTGCTGCTCGTCGAGCGTACGGACGCGCCGGGCGACCGGCTGGTGGCGATGTTGTTCGTGCCGGTGGACCGGGCGATGGGCGTGGTGCCGGGCAAGCCGGTCGATCTGTCGGTCTCCTCGGCGCCGCCCGGCGCGTACGGGCTGCTGCGCGGCCGGGTCCAGTCGGTCAGCGCGTACCCGGTGATGACGGAGCAGGCGGCCGACCTGGTGGGCGGCGAGGACCCGGCGCGCGGCTACCTGCGGAACACGCCGTCCAGGCTGGTGATCGTCGATCTCGTACGGGATCCGGCGACGCCGTCCGGCTACGCCTGGTCGACCAGGAAGGGGCCGCCGGTGGGCCTGCAGTCGCAGGTCTCCGTCAGCGGCGCGATCGGGCTGGGCAGCCAGACGCTGTTCGACCTGCTGCTCGGGCGCTGAGGTGAGCCGCGTGACCGCCCCCGCTCCCCGGCCGAAGGAGGGATGCGTGACCACGACCAGCGCCCCCGGGAGGGACGTGTGACCACCACCGGCGTCCCCGAGCAGGGGCATGCGGACCCGGCCCCCGGGAAGACCCCGGAAAAGGGCCCGGGGAAGGGGGGCGCGTCCGCTTCCCCGGCGGCCCCCGTACGGCGGCGGTGGAGATGGCGGCGGCGCACGCCGACGGTGATCCAGATGGAGGCCGTGGAGTGCGGGGCCGCCTCGCTGGCGATGATCCTCGGCTACCACGGCAAGTTCGTGCCGCTGGAGGAGCTGCGCTCGGCCTGCGGCGTCTCCCGCGACGGCGCGAAGGCGTCCAGCGTGGTGGCCGCCGCCCGCCGCTACGGGCTGATCGCCCGGGGTTTCCAGATGGAGGCGGAGGACCTGCGCTCGCTGAGCGAGCCGGCCATCGTGTTCTGGGCGTTCCAGCACTTCATGGTCCTGGAGGGGGTGCGCAGCCGGTTCGGCAGGAAGGCCGTCGCGGTCAACGACCCGGCGGGCGGGCCCCGGATGATCGACTGGGACGACTTCGACTCCGGGTTCACCGGCGTGGTGCTGACGTTCGAGCCTGGCCCGGACTTCCGGCCGGGCGGGCGGCCCACCCGGGTCGGCCAGGCCCTGCTGGCGCGGCGCATGCCGTCGGGGCGCGCGCTGCCGCTGGTGCTGCTGGCCAGCCTGCTGCTGGTGGTGCCGGGCATCATCGGGCCGGCGTTCAGCAGGGTGTTCATCGACCGGATCCTGACCGGGCGCGATCCGGGTTACCTGGTGCCGCTGCTGTTCGCGATGGGGGTCACCGCGGTCGTGGTGTTCGTCCTGACCTCGGTGCAGCGGCACTACCTGCTGCGCCTGGAGATACGGCTCAGCCTGGTCAGCTCGGCCCGCTTCTTCCGCCATCTGCTGCGGCTGCCCGTGGAGTTCTTCCTCCAGCGGCGTCCGGCCGAGGTGGCCAAGCGGGTGCAGGCCAACGACGGCGTCGCCGAGATCCTCTCCCGCGACCTGGCCGTCACCCTGGTGAACCTCGTCCTGGTGCTGTTCTACGCGGCCGTGCTCATCCGGTACGACCTGCTGCTCGGGCTCGTCGGGGTGTCGATGGCGCTGCTGAACATCCTGGTGTTGCGGCAGGTGTCGCGGGCGCGTACCGACGCGGTGGCGGCGTTGCGGGCCGACCTGGGGAACCTGACCTCCACGACGTTCAACACGCTGCAGCTCGTGGAGACGGTCAAGGCGACCGGGGCGGAGCCGACGGCGTTCCAGCGGTGGGCGGGGTTCCTGGCCAAGGCGGTCACCGCCAAGCAGCGGCTGGGCGTGGCCACGGCCACGCTGACCGTCGTGCCGCCGCTGCTGGCCGGGATCAACAGCGGGCTCATCCTGCTGATCGGCGGGCTGCGGGTGGTGGACGGCGTGATCAGCGTCGGCATGCTGGTGGCCTTCCAGACGTTGCTCAACGCCCTGTCCAGGCCCGTCACGCAGCTCACCAACCTCGGCGGCCAGCTCCAGGACATCTCGGCCGACATCTGCCGCCTGTACGACGTCGAGAAGTACCCCATGGCCAGGACGTTCGAGCGGCGCGAGCCCGCCGGGGCCGCCGGGGCCGCCGAGCCCGACCTGAACGGCCGCCTGGACGGACGGCTGGAGTTCGCGGCGGTGACCTTCGGCTACAACGCGCTCGCCGCCCCCGTCATCAGGGACCTGTCGTTCACCGTGGTGCCCGGCCGCCGGGTGGCGATCGTCGGCAACTCGGGCAGCGGCAAGTCGACCGCGGGCAAGCTGGCCGCCGGCCTGTACGTGCCGACCGCCGGCCAGGTGCTGCTGGACGACCGGCCGCGCGACGACCTGCCGAGGGCCGTGGTCGCCGCCTCCGTCGCGTACGTGGACCAGGACATCACCCTGTTCGAGGGCACCGTGCGGGACAACCTGACGTTGTGGAGCGACGACGTGCCCGACGAGGTGGCGGTCTCCGCGCTGCGGGACGCGGCGCTGTTCGACCTGATCGCGGCCCGGCCCGGCGGCCTCAACAGCCGGGTGCTGGAGGGCGGCAGGAACCTCAGCGGCGGCCAGCGGCAGCGCCTGGAGCTGGCGCGGGCGTTGTCGGTCCGGCCCACGCTGCTGATCCTGGACGAGGCGACCAGCGCCCTGGACCCGGAGACCGAGCGGACCATCGCCGACAACCTGCGCAGGCGCGGCTGCGGCTGCCTGATCATCGCGCACCGGCTGTCCACGGTCCGCGACGCCGACGAGATCATCGTGCTCGACCGCGGCGAGGTGGTCGAGCGCGGCCGGCACGCCGAGCTGCTGGCGCTCGACGGCCACTACGCCGAGCTGCTCAGAAGCTCACGCAAGAACGGCGACGCGACATGAGGGCGTACGGCGACGGCGCGGCGTCGCGCGCGTGGTCGGCGCGATGACGACGGAGGATGACGCAGTGCTGAAGGTGGCCGGATTCTCCCCGTTCTTCACCGACGCCGCCACGCCGGTGGACTACTCGGCGGAGAACCTGTTCGTGTTGTCGGGCGTGCGCGAGGTGCTGCTGGTGGAGGAGGGCGCGGTCGACCTGTTCGCGGTGCGCCTGGACGGCGGCCGCCCGGTCGGCCGCTGGCACTACCTGTGCCGGGTGCGGCAGGGCACGCTGCTGCCCGGCTCGCCCAGAGGGCCGAAGCACGGCATCGTGGGCCGTCCGGTGCTCGGCACGCGGGTGTCGAGCATCCCGCTGGCCAGGCTGGGCGAGCTGTCGGGCACCAGCCGCTCGGCCACCATGTCGACCGCCGAGTACGGGCTGGCCGTGCGGCAGTTCGTCCGCGGGCTGGAGGCCGGGATGATCGCGCTGGCCACCGCCCTGCGGGACGCGCTGCCGCCGCGCGAGTTCGTCCCGCTGCTGCCCGACGCGGTCACCGGGCTGGCCGCCGGGCGCGCGGCCCGGTCGGTGGACGGCGTACGGTGGATCACGGTCGAGGAGGGCGCGGTCGAGATGCCCGACGGCGTGGCGGGCGTGCTGACCGCGGGCGCCGAGCTGGCCGTGACCGAGCGGGACTGGCTGGTCGCCGACGCCCCCGCCCGCGTGCGTGCCCGTTCCACCTGGCAGCTCCTGGCCGACGAGACGATCTGGGCCCGCTGGGTCGAGCACGCCATCCGGTTCCTCTACACGGTGGACCGCCGGGTCGAGCGGCGGCGCGCGCAGGAGCTGGAGGCGCTGCGGCGGCGCAAGGAACGCGAGTCCGGCGCCACGCGGGCGGCCCGCCGCGGCTTCGACACGCTGGTCCGCGACACCGAGGCCAAGGTGCGCCTGGCCGACGTCACCGCCGACCCGCCGGCGCTGGCCGCGGCCAGGCTGGTGGCCTCGCACGGCGGGTTCACCGTCACCGCGCCGCCGCCGGGCCAGGCGCGGGGCGCCGACCCGCTGCAGGCCGTCGCGCTGGCGTCGGGGGTGCGTACGCGCTCGGTCCGGCTGGACGACGGCTGGTGGAAACACGACATCGGGCCCATGGTGGGCTACCGGGCCGACGACGGGACGCCGGTGGCGCTGCTGCCGATCGGCTCGCGGTACGTGGTCGCCCAGCCCGGCCACAGCCGCGTCACGCCGGTCACCAAGGCGGTGGCCGCCACGCTGAGCGGCAAGGCCGAGGTGTTGTACCAGCCGCTGCCGCGCGAGGTGCGGACCGTGGCCGGGCTGCTGCGCTTCGGGCTGGCCCGCAACGGCCGCGACCTGTGGGTGCTGGCCTCCCTGGGCACGCTGGTGGCGGTCATCGGGCTGCTCGTGCCCGCGATGACGGGACTGGTGCTGGGGACGTTCGTGCAGCGGGCCGAGCACCACCTCATCGTGCAGGGCGCGGCGCTGGTGATCGGCGGCGCGCTGGTGGCGGGGGCGCTGTCGATCGTGCAGAACGTCGCCGCCCTGCGCATCGAGGGCCGTTCGTCGGCCCGCGTGCAGGCCGGGGCGTGGACGCGGCTGCTGTCGTTGCCCGTCACGTTCTTCGGCCGCTATTCCACCGGCGAGCTGGGCACGACCGTGCTGGGCGTGAGCGCGGCCCAGGAGACGTTGTCGGGCGTGATGACCACCGCGACGCTGGGGCTGTTCGGCGGGCTGGCCAACCTGGCGCTGGTGTACGTCTACGACGTCGGCCTGGCGCTGCTGGCGACCCTGCTGGTGCTGGCCGGCGTGCTGGTGTGCGCGGTCGCCGGCTTCTTCGAGGTCCGCCTGCAACGCCGCCTGTACGAGCAGGAGCAGCGGCTGTCCTCGCGGGTGTTCCAGCTCCTGTCGGCGGTGCCCAAGCTGCGCGTGGCCGCCGCGGAGGATCAGGCGTTCGGCGTGTGGACGCGGGACTTCATGGCGACCAGGACGACCTCGGCCTCGGCCCGGCGGCTGCAGAACGTGGTCACCACCTTCAACGCCGGGTTCCCGCTGGTCTGCTCGGTGGTGATCTTCGCCGTGGCGGCCGGGCCGCTGCGCGGGCAGCTCCCGATCAGCGCGTTCCTGGCCTTCTTCGCCGCGTTCAACCTGCTCATCGCCTCGGTGTTGCAGTTCACCGGCGCGGCGATCACGGCCATGGGCGTCGTGCCGATGCTGGAGAAGCTGGCCCCGGTGCTGGAGGCCGAGCCGGAGGACCACGCGGGCAAGGCCGACCCCGGCGACCTGTCGGGCCGCGTCAGCCTGTCCCGGGTCTCCTTCCGGTACGGCGAGGACGGCCCCGCGGTGCTCACCGACATCGACCTGTCGATCGAGCCCGGCGAGTTCGTCGCGATCGTGGGCCCGACCGGCAGCGGGAAGTCCACGGTCCTGCGCCTGCTGCTCGGCTTCGAGCAGCCCGACGTCGGCTCGGTCCTGTACGACGGCCAGGACCTGGGCGAGCTGGACCTCGGCGCGGTGCGCCGGCAGTGCGGCGTGGTGCTGCAGAACGGCGCGCTGCTGGCCGGCGACATCAGGCAGAACATCGTCGGCAGCACGAACCACACGATCGACGACGCCTGGGACGCCGCCGCGATGGCCGGCATCGCCGACGACATCACGGCCATGCCGATGGGCATGCACACCGTCCTGTCGGAGGGCACGAACACGCTCTCCGGCGGCCAGCGCCAGCGCATCATGATCGCCAGGGCGCTGGTCTCGCGCCCCCGCATCGTCTTCTTCGACGAGGCGACCAGTGCCCTGGACAACCCCGCCCAGAACGTCATCGCCGAGAGCACCCGCCGGCTCAACGCCACCCGTGTGGTCATCGCCCACCGGCTGTCCACCGTCCGGGACGCCGACAAGATCCTGGTGCTCGACGGCGGCCGCATCGTCCAGCAGGGGACGTACGACGAGCTGCTGACCGAAGAGCAGGGGCTGTTCGCGCGGCTGGCGCGGCGGCAGATGTGAGCGCACGGGAGGAGCCGTCATGGAGTTCGCGCTGCTGATCCACGGGCCGGAACGGGCCTGGGCGGAGCTGTCGGAGCAGGACCGCGCCGCATTGTTCTCCGCCTACCTCGACTTCGGGCGGGAGCTGCGGGAGGCCGGGGTCACGGTGGTGTTCGGCGCCCAGCCGGGCCGCCCGGACGCGGCGAAGGGCGATCCGCGCGAGGACGGCCGTCCCGAGCTGGGCGGCATGTGGATCCTGGACCTGCCGTCGGAGGAGGCGGCGCTGGAGTGGGCCGGGCGCCTGCCGGCCGGGCCGGGCGACCGGGTCGAGTTACGGCGCTGCGACCGTGGAAGGATGTCACGATAGTGCCAACCGGGGCTCTGCCCGCGCCCCACCACGCCTTTGGGGCAGAACCCACAGGGAGGTAGACGACTCATGGACTTCGTGCTGCTGATCCACGGCGACGAGATGCTCTGGGACGCCTTCAGCGAGAGCGAGCGGGAGCGGATGGCCGAGGCCCATCGCCAGTTCGGCCGGGCGATGGCGATGGCGGGGGTCAAGGTCAAGTACGGCGCCGGGCTGACCAGGTCGCGGGAGGGCAAGCTGGTCAGGCCCGACGGGCCCGCCGTCGCGGGGCCGTACGCGGTCGGGCGCGAGCAGATCGGCGGCATCTGGGTCATCGAGGTCCAGTCCGCCGAGGAGGCCGAGTCGTGGGCGCGCAAGATGCCGTACGCGCCCGGCGACATCGTCGAGGTGCGGCCCTGCGACCCGGCCTCCTGAGGCCGTCTCCCGTGGGCTCCCTCAGTAACGGGCTCTGCGGCTGAGCAGCACGCCGACGGCCAGGAACAGCAGCCCGGCGGCGCCGTAGATCATGGCCAGCGAGGTCGCGGGGGGCTTCTCGCTGGCGTTCACGACGGCCAGGCCGAGGCCGACGATCGCGCTGATGTAGCTGAAGATCGCGATGAAGATCTTCCAGAACGGACTCATGACGTGCTTCCTTCCGGTGAGTGCTGAGCCGGGCCGTACGGTGCGGTCCCGGCGACGACGAAGCCGAGCAGCATGACCCAGGCGTCCGGGTCGGCCAGGAAACGCCGCCAGCGGTCGGCCGCCAGGGCGAGGCCCGACATCGGCAGCGCGCCCGAGGCGACGAGCGGTGCCAGGCGTTCGGGCCCCAGGTGCGGGGCGAAGGCCGCGGTGGGGTGGGTGGCGTTGGTGGTGGCGAACGGGCGCAGCACCACGTCGTCGAACCCGCCGCCGCGCAGCAGCCGGGTGAGCTTCCTGCCGATCTGGCGGTCTCCCCCGGCGCCGCGCTGGGCCTGGGCCATGGTCGCGTGGACGGAGGCGAGCTCGGGGTACATCGGATCGGCCAGGCCCCAGAGCATGCTGTCGACCTCGACGACCACGATCCGGCCTCCGGGACGCAGCACGCGCAGCGCCTCGGCCAGGACGGGCGCCGGGTCGCGCACGTGCTGAAGTACGTACCGCAGCAGTACGCCGCCCACGCTGCCGGTACGCAACGGCAGCCGGGCGCCGTCGGCGGTGACCAGCGGGGCGCCGCAGCCGCCCGCGTTGCGCAGCAGCCCGGCGTCCACGTCGAGGGCGATGACCGGCAGCCGCGGCTCGGCGGCGCGCTGCCTGCGGGTGACCGCGCCGGAGCCGGCGCCCAGCTCCAGCAGCGGGCTCTCGCGGGTCAGCCCGAGGTCGCGCATGATGCGCAGCTCCTCCTCGAAGGAGAGCGCCGCCTGGGCCTCCAGCCGGGCCAGCTCGCCGGCCACGCCGCCCCACGTGGTGTTCGCGACGTCGTAGGAGCCGGCCGCGGGGGCGCTCGTCGGGGCGCTCACCGGGGCCTCGGGATCATCATCAGGCCGTGCCTGGGCCGCAGCGTGACCAGCGCCTCGGGCTCGACGGGGAAGCCCTCCACCAGCTCCATACGCAGCCCGCGCAGGATGACGGCGAGCACGAGCGTGGCCTCCACCAGCGCGAAGTGCCGCCCGACGCAGATGCGCGGCCCGCCGCCGAAGGGCAGGTACTGGTGACTGAGCAGCCGCGCGGCCCGGTCCGGGTCGAACCGTTCGGGCCGGTACGCATCCGGCTCCGCCCAATACCTCCGATCCCGGTGCAACACCCACGGGCTGACGCACACCAGCGACCCGGCCGGTACGTCGTACCCGTCCAGCACGTCGTCGGCCGTCCCGCGCCGCGAGATCAGCCAGACCGGCGGGTAGAGCCGCATGGCCTCCTGGACGGCCTGCCGGCACCGGCGCAACCTCGGCAGGTCGGCGGCGGTCGGCGACCGGCCCTCCAGCACCTCGTCGATCTCGGCGTGCACGGCCCGCGCCGCCTCCGGGTTCCGGTCGAGCAGGTAGAGCGTCCAGGTCAGCGACTTGGCGGTGGTCTCGTGCCCGGCCATGATGATCGTCAGCACCTGGTCGCGCAGGTCGGCGTCGGACATCGTGTGCCCCTCGGCCAGCATCGCGCCGAGCAGGTCGTCGCCCGCGCCACCGGCCCGGCGGGCGGCGATGATGACCCTGGTGACCCGGTCCAGGAAGGTCCGCGCCCGGTGGAAGCCGGCGTGGCGCGCGGCCGTGTCCGCCGGGTCGGGGTCGTCGCTGGGTACGTAGTGGCCGATGAAGCGGTTGACCGCGTCCACGGCGCGGCCGAAGCCCTCGCCCGCGACGCCGATGTCGGTGCCCAGCATGGCCTTCACGATCACGGTCAGGGTGAGCGAGGTCAGGTCGTGGTCGACGCGTACGGGCCGGCCGCCGTCCCAGTGCGTCACCAGGTGCTCGGCCGTCTCCACGATGACCCGGTCGAACCGGTCCACCTCGGCCGGTCTGAACGCCGGCGCGCACATCCGCCGCTGGGCCGCCCATTCGGCGCCGTTGCTGGTCAGCAGGCCGTTGCCGAGCAGCGGGCGGAGCATGTCGTCGTCCGGTGTGCGGTCCTTGGTGTAGGCGGCGCCGTTCTCCTTCAGCACGTGCCTGGCCAGGTCGGGGCGGTGCAGCATGTAGACCGGCTCGCCGTCCGCGTCGTGGCGGGTGACGTCGCCGTGGGCGGCCATCGCGGTGACGAACTCCAGCGGAGCGTCGCGCATGGCCCTCAGGCTCTGGGTTCCGGCCGGTCCCGGTGGCACCCGGGGGGATACGTACGTCCCGGACATGGGTTCTCCCGATGGCTTACGCGAACGAATATTCCGATACGCATTTCCGGCCACCGAATACGTATATCGCTTCGTATTGTTCCGGTCGGCGTATTTGCAGAGTACCTTTTAAGCAGAGGGCTCTCAATACTTAATCCGGAGCCCCGGAAATTAAGTCTAGGCACTCCGAATTCGGCTGTGTAAGACTCCGTTCCGAGAC
Source organism: Nonomuraea sp. WAC 01424 (assembly GCF_003947315.1). Lineage (NCBI taxonomy): Bacteria > Bacillati > Actinomycetota > Actinomycetes > Streptosporangiales > Streptosporangiaceae > Nonomuraea > Nonomuraea sp. WAC 01424. The sequence goes on along the minus strand of NZ_QHHZ01000005.1, from coordinate 307,799 downwards.
GGCGCACCGCGCCGAAGGGGAAAAGCTCCAGGAGGACGCAATGGCCCTGAACCCCAGAGAGCGGACCGAATTCGTCAACGCCTACACGCGAGTCCTGATCACCGCGTGGTCGAGCGAGGAATTCTCGGCGAAGCTCGACAGCAACCCGCGCGAGGCGCTGGCCGAGGCCGGCCTGGAGGTTCCCGCGGGCGCCCAGATCGCCCTCGTGCGCAACGTCCCCGACGGCCACCACGACACCAACCTCGACGTGCAGGTCTCGCTGTGGGAGCGCGGCCTGGAGACGGGCACGTTCGAGTTCCACATCCCCGAGACGCCGCAGATCGACATGGCGGAGCTGAGCGAGGGCGACCTCGACTCGATCGCGGCCGGCGACGTCAACTGCTGCTGCTGCCCCTGCTGCTGCTGCACCTGACGCCGGGAGCCACGCACGCCCAAGAGGAGGTAGAGGAGATCATGTCCGACGACCAGGCGAACCCCATCCACGTACGGGGGCTGCGCAAGCAGTACGGTCCCAGTCTCATCCTTCAGGGTGTGGACCTGGATGTTCGTCCCGGAGAGGTGTTCGCCTTACTCGGCCCCAACGGCGCGGGCAAGACGACCACGGTCGAGATCCTCGAAGGCGTGCGCAGGCGTTCGGGCGGCGACGTGCGAGTCCTCGGCCGTGACCCGGCCGAGGACGCCCCGCAGTGGCGGGCGCGGCTCGGCATCGTGCCGCAGACGACGGGCGCCTACGCGGACCTGACCGTCCGCGAGGTCGTCGAGCACTTCGCCGCCTTCTACCCCGCGCCGCTGCCCGCGGCGCAGGTCATCGACATGGTGGGCCTCGGCGCGAAGGAGCGCAAGCAGGCCCAGACGCTCTCGGGCGGCCAGTTGCGCCGCCTGGACGTGGCCGTCGGCGTCGTCGGCGACCCCGACCTGATCTTTCTGGACGAACCGACCACCGGGCTGGACCCGGAGGCCCGGATGGAGGCGTGGGACCTGGTCCGCTTCTTCGCCGACCAGGGCAAGACGACCGTGCTGACCACCCACTACCTGGACGAGGTGGAGGCCCTGGCGCAGCGGGCGGCGGTGATCGTGGCCGGCCGCATCGTCGAGACCGGGCCCGTGAGCGAGCTGGGCGGCCGGCGTGACACGCCCGCCGCGGTGAGCTTCACCCTGACCGCCGAACTGAGCGCGGCCGAGCTGCCGGACCTGCCGCCGGGCACCGCGCTCGACCCCTCGGGCGTTCCCGGGGTGCCCGGCGGCACGCTGAGGCTGCTGAGCCACACGCCGACGCGGGTCCTGGCCGCACTGCTGCCGTGGGCGGCGGACGCGGGCGCGGGCGAGCTGCCCGACCTGCGCGTCCACCGGCCCACGCTGGAGGACGTCTATCTCAAGCTGATCCGCGAGAACCAGGGGGCCCAGTCATGACCAGCTCGAACGCGATCGTGGCCGGTCAGGGCCGTCCCGTACGCGCCTCCGGCGGCGGCTCGGGACTGTGGCGGGCCTCGGCGGCCCGCTCGTCGGTGGAGCTGAAGTCCTTCTTCCGCAACCGGCAGTCGCTCTTCTTCACGCTGCTGCTGCCGATCGTGTTGCTGCTGGTGCTCGGCTCGATCTTCTCCGGCACGGTCCCCGGCACACACACCGACTTCAAGCAGATGTTCGTGGCCGGGATCATCGCCTGCGGCATCATGAGCGTCAGCTTCAACGGCCTGGCGATCAACATCGCGATCGAGCGGGACAACGGCATGATCCGCCGCCTGGCCTCCTCGCCGATGCCGAAGACGGCGTACTTCGTCGGCAAGATCGTCCGGGTGGTGGTGACCGGGATCCTGGAGGCGGCGATCCTGCTGGCCGTCGGCGTCGCGCTGTTCCGCCTGCCGCTGCCGCCGGACGCCGGCCACTGGCTCACGTTCGCGTGGGTGCTGCTGCTCGGGGCGACGTCCTGCTCGCTGCTGGCGGTGGCCTTCAGCGCGATCATCCCGAACGCCCGCTCGGCCGCGGCGATCGTCACGCTGCCGTTCCTGGTGCTGCAGTTCATCTCCGGGGTGTTCTTCCCCTACAGCGAGCTACCGGCCTGGATGCAGAGTTTGGCGGCGTTCTTCCCGCTGAAGTGGATGACGCAGGGCCTGCGCTCGGTGTTCCTGCCGGCCGACTTCGCGGTGGTGGAGCCCGCGGGCACGTGGGAGCTGGGCCGTACCGCCGCGGTGCTGGGCGCCTGGTGCCTGGCGGCGCTGGTGCTGAGCCTGCTGACCTTCCGCTGGCGCGGCGCCAACGTCCGCTAGCCGGGGAGGGGCTCAGATGGCGAGGGTGAAACCGGTCAGCCGCCTGGGCACCAGGCCCGGGGCCCACGTGGGCTGCTCGCCCGCCGGGCGCAGCCCGGGATACCGGTCGAGCAGGTCGGCCAGCAGCAGCCCGCCGGCCTGCCTGACCAGCGGCGCGCCCAGGCACAGGTGGGTGCCCGCGCCGAAGGCCAGGTGGGGGTTGGGCGAGCGGGTGACCAGCAGCTCGTCGGACCCGTCGAACACGGCGGGGTCGCGGTTGGCCGCCCCGACCAGGGCCAGCACCCTCGCGCCCGCCGGGATCACGCCGCCGTCCAGGGTGACCGCCTCGGTGGTCACCCTGGCCGTGAACGGGATCGGCGACTCCAGCCGCAACAGCTCGTCCACGGCCGATACGGCCACCTCCTGGCCGCCGTGCCTGATCAGGTCGGCGGCCTCCTTGCGCGGCAGCAGCCAGTGGAGCGCGTTGCCCACCATCTCGGCCAGCTGCTTCCATCCGCCGACGACCGTGAGCGCGGCGATGCCGAGCGTCTCGGCCCTGGTCAGCCGGTCGTCGGCGGCCAGCCGCCCGAAGGGCGAACCGCCCGGTTCGTTCGCGGTGGCGGCGGCGGCGTCGGCGCGCTCGCCGAGGAAGCGGGTGAGCTCGCCCATGGCGGCCCGCCCGGCCGCGGCGGCCTGCGCCCCGGCCAGCGGGTCGAGGTTGACCGAGACGCGGTCGGCCAGTGCGGCGAAGGCGGGCACGTCGGCGGGCGGCAACCCGAACAGCCTGGCCAGCACGCCGGTGGCCAGCGGCTCGCCGAGATCGGCCGTCGCCTCGATCATGCCCCCGCCCGCGGACCCGCTCGCGTTCGCGGCGTCGCCCGTGGGCCCGTTCGCGGCGCGGGTGGCCAGGCCGTCGAGCACCGCGTCGATCTCGGCCTCGATGCCGGCGGCGATGCCGCGGATCGCGGCCGGGCCCATCAGCAGGGCGCCGGGCGAGCGCAGGCGCTGGTGCTCGGGGGGGTCGGTGGTCAGCATCGAGGGCGGCAGCTCGTCGTCCCTGACCCGCTCGCGTTGCCCGAGGGCGGCCGAGAAGCGCGGGTCGCGCAGGGCGAGCGCGCAGTCGGCGTGCGCGGTCAGCAACCACATGCGCGAGGTGACGTCGAAGTGCACGGGGTCGTTCTCGCGCAGCCAGCGGTACGCCGGATACGGGTCGAGCCGCCCGCGAGGAGAGAACGGGTGTGCTAAGTGGCCGGGCAGCGTGCGGGGTGCCGTCATCGCGTCTCCTCATGATCAGGCCGAGGACAAACTACTACAGAGGATGTGCCGGTGGCAGAGCTTGATGTCGTCGTGATCGGCGCCGGGGTGAGCGGGCTGGCGGCGGCCGCGCGCCTGGCCGGGGCCGGGCTGGCGGTCACGGTGCTGGAGGCCAGGGAGCGGGTGGGCGGCCGGATCCGTACCCATCGGCTCTCCTTGCTGGAGCTGGGCGCGCAGGTGATCCACGGCGACCGCAACCCCGTCGCGGCGCTGCCCGGCCTGGGCGCGCTCGTGCCGGTGCCCCGGCGCGCGGCCCGGGTGTTGCTGGCGGACGGGCCGCGCCCGCTGAGCGCGCTGCGGCCCACACCACCGCTGCTGGAGGAACGGCTGACGTCGGGCGCGGCCGCGCCGCTGCTGCGCCGCCTGGCCGGGGCGAACCCCTGGGACGTGCCGGTCGCGGCGTGGCTCAAGGAGGAGACCGTACGCTGCCCGGAGGTGCTGGAGCCGACGGCGGAGTGGTTCCGGCAGAACTGGGCGGGCGAGCCCGAGGCGCTGAGCGCGGCGGCGCTGGCCGCGCTGCGGCGGGCCGACCGCGCGGGGAGGGGCGAGTTCGCGCTGCCCGGCGGCTTCGACCGGCTGCCCGCGCGGCTGGCCGAGGGCCTGCGGGTACGCCTCGGCGACGAGGTCGTCCGCCTGTCCTGGTCGCCCGGCCGGGTACGGGCGCACACCGCGTCGGGGCACGCCGAGAGCGCCGCCGCCGCCGTGGTCACCGTGCCGCCGCCGGTGGTCGCCGAGGGCCGGCTCGTGATCGACGACCTGCCGGTACGCAAGCAGGCGGCGGCGTACGAGCTGCGGCCCGGCGACGCCTGGTGCGGGCTGGTCGATTACCCCGAGCCGGCTCCGGAGTCCGTCGTGGTCTTCGACGCCGGAGGCCGGCTGGGGTTCGTCAGCACGACGGCCGGGCGGCCGGAGGTGCTGGTGATGGCCAAGTCCCGCGCCGCCGCCGCGGCCCGCGCCGCCTGGGCCGAGCCGGGCGCCCTGGCCGCGCTGCTGGCCCGGGCCCTGCCGTGGACGCGGGGGCTGAGCCCGGAGCGCGTGGTGGTGGCCGACTGGGGCGCCGACCCGTGGGCGGGCGGGGCGTACACGTACCCGGGAGTGGGGGCGCTGTGGGCGTCCCCGGCCTGGGCCGAGCCGCTGGGCGGGACGGTCTTCTTCGCCGGGGAGGCCACCGTGGGCCTGTCCGGCCCGCCCATGGCGCACATGGCGATGGCCAGCGGGGAGCGCGCGGCCACAGAGGTGATTGGGGCGCTGGAGAGATGACGGCCGGCAACGGGGAGCTCCACGGCGGGTGGTTCCTGCTCGCCCTCGACGACGAGATCGGCCAGGGCGTCACGCCGCTGCTGCTGGGCGGCGCGCGGCTGATGGCCGTACGCGACGGCGAACGCGTCCGGGTGTTCGAGGCCACCTGCCCGCACCGCGGGGCCCACCTCGGGTACGGCGGCAAGCTGGACGGCGACCGCGTGATCTGCCCCTTCCACGGCAAACGCATCTCGCTGGGCGAGAGCGGGCGGCGCTGGTCGGTGGGCGAGCTGCGGACGCTGCGGGCCGGCGCCGCGCTGTTCGCCCGGCTGTCCGGCGATCCCGGCGACGACCGGGGCTTCGAGCAGGCGATCAAGCAGGCGGCGCAGGACCTGGTGATCGTGGCGGCGGTTCGGCGGCCGGTGACGGTCCCGGCCGAGTACGTCGTCGAGAACGCCTTCGACGCCCAGCACTTCAGCACCGTCCACCTGGTGCCCTCGGTGCGCGGCATGCGGGTCAGCATGGGCGAGCACGACGAACTGGTCATCGAGGGCGAGTTCCGTACCAAGGCGCCGCCGTGGGAGAAGGAGCGGCGGCTGGACTTCGCCTCCCGTTTCGTGGCCCGCGCCTACAGCCCGCACCTCGTGGTCACCGAGCTGGGCGCCGGGGAGGCGCCGTACACGATCGTCACGGGCGCGGTGCCGGACGGGACGGGCTGCGTCGGGCGGGTCGCCATCGGCGTACGGCCGGACCGGACCGACTCGCTGCCCGCGCTCGTCCACGGCGCGCGCTACGCCTTCGACCAGGACTGCGTGGTCTGGGACCACCTGGACACCCGCGCCCCGCAGCGGCTGGACGCCGGCGACACGCCGGTGATCGCCTTCCGCCGCTTCTGCGAGGGTTTCGCCGCCGTCCCCTCCGCCCCGGGAGCCTGCTCATGAGCCTGTACGTACGCTCGACCGGCGAGGGCCGGTCGGTGTTGTGGATCCACGGCTACACCATGGACGCCTCGGTGTGGGAACCGCTGTGGGGCATGTTGCCGGGCTGGCGGCACGTCGGCGTGGACCTGCCGGGCCACGGGCGTTCCGGGCCGCTGCGGCCGCGGGCGTCGCTGCCCGCGCTGGCGGCCGAGCTGGCCGAGCTGGCCAGGGCCGAGTCGGCGACGCTGGTGGTGGCCGAGTCGATCGGCTCGATGATCGCCCTGCAACTGGCCATCGACCACGCCGGGGACGTACGCGGCCTGATCGTCGGCTCGCCGACCGTCGCGGGCGCGCCCGCCGAGCCGGGGACCGCCGAGCGCTACCGGGCCCTGGCCGGGCTGGCCAGGATGGGCGCGGAGGGCGAGCAGCTCGCCGACCTGTGGATGTCCTCGCCGCCGGACATCTTCCTGGGCACCGAGGACCATCCCGAGCTGCGGGCCCGGCTGCGCGCGATCGTGGCCGGGCACTCGTGGCGGGAGCTGCGCGACGGCGCGATGCACGGGCTGAGCAGGCACGTCCACACGGTCGGGGACCTGCGCGGCATCCGGGCCCGCACGCTGGTCGTCGTGGGCGAGCGCGACATGCCGACGTTCCGTGCGAGCGCCGGGCTGTTGCGGACGTCGGTCCCGCGGTGCCGTACGGTCACCGTCCCCGGCGCCGGGCACCTGTGCATGATCGAGCGGCCCGCGGCCGTGGCGCCGGTCATCGCCGAGCACCTGCGGTTGTCGGCCCTGGAAGCGGAGGAGGAGGCCGGTCGTGCCGATTCACGAGCAGTATGAGCCGGGTGAGCCGTGCTGGGTGGACTACGGGGCGCTCGACCCGGCCGGGGCGCGGGCGTTCTACGGGGAGCTGTTCGGCTGGACCTTCCGCGAGGAGGCCGGCTACTCCTTCGTCGAGCTGGGCGGCCAGGTCGTGGGCGGTTTCGGCCGGGTGCCGGCGGGCCTGCCCGCCTCGTGGAACACCTACCTGGCGGCCCAGGACGTGGACGCGGTGGCCGTACGGATCAAGGAGCTGGGCGGCGGCGTCGTCTTCGGCCCGATGGCGGCCGGCGAGGACGGGCGGGTGCTGTTCGCGGCCGACTCGTCGGGGGCGGCCGTCGGCTTCTGGGAGGGGCACCGCCCGGCCGGGATCGTGCTGGCCGGCGAGCCGGGGACGTGGTGCGCGCACGAGTTGTGGTCCGCCGATGCCGCGTTCTACCGCGACCTGTTCGGCGACCGGTTCGGCGAGCCGCCGGGTGGCGGGCTCGCGGTGCGGGACCGGACGGGCGCGCGTCCGCAGTGGGTGACGTTCTTCGCGGTCGCCGACCGCGCCGCGTCGGCCGCGACGGCGGTCCGGCTGGGCGCCACGATCGCCCCCGGGTATCCCCGGGCGACGATCGTGCGCGACCCGTGGGGCGCCCTATTCGCGCTGGCGTGACCGGCCGGACAGGACGAAGAACAGGGCCACGAGGCCGGCGCCGGCGATGACGACCACCGAGCCGACCGTCTTGCCGATCAGGAAGGCCACGACCACCGCGGCGGCGTAGACCAGGGGAACGACCAGCCGGAGGTTCACTCCCATGCGCGCTCCTTGACAAAGACGGGAAACAGAACTCAACACGCATCATCGACCAGGCCGGGCCGGCGGTCCAGAATAACGCCGCAATATACGTATCGGCCTACGTATTGGGCCTGCGTGTCCGGGCCCGCGACTGCGTATTACGTAACGATTATCGGAAGGGCTCGCGATGACCAAGGTATTAGTGATCGGCGGCGGCCCGGCGGGTTCGATCGCCGCGACACTGCTGGCCCGCAACGGAATGGACGTCCGCCTTCTGGAACGCGAACGTTTCCCGCGTTACCACATCGGCGAATCCGTCTCGCCGTCCTGCCGGACCATCATCGATTACGCCGGGGCGCACGAGAAGATCGAGGAACGCGGCTACCCGGTCAAGGAGGGCCTGCTGCTGCGCTGGGGGGCCGAACGCGACTGGACGGTGAACTGGGCGGCCACGTTCGGCCCGGAAGTGCGTTCCTGGCAGGTGGACCGCGACGACTTCGACCAGGTGCTGCTGGACCACGCCGCCTCCCAGGGCGTCGAGGTGATCCAGCGGGCCCGGGTCAGGCGCGTGCTGTTCGAGGACGGCCGGGCCTGCGCCGCCGAGTGGGACGGCGGCCTGGAGCGCTTCGACTACGTGGTCGACGCCTCCGGGCGGGCCGGAGTACTGTCGGCGCAGCACTTCCGTGATCGGCAACCGCACGACGTCTTCAGGAACGTCGCGATCTGGGGCTACTACCAGGGCGGCGACCTCCTTCCCGACACACCGGGCGGCGGCATCAACGTCATCTCCTCGCCGGAAGGGTGGTACTGGGTGATCCCGCTGCGCGGCGAGGTGTTCAGCGTCGGCTTCGTCACCCACCAGACGCGCTTCCTCGAGCGGCGGCCCCACTACGGCTCGCCGGAGGAGATGTTCCACGCGGTGGTGGCCGAGTCGCCGACCGTGGCGGGGCTGGTCGGCAGGTTCACCGGCCCGGTGCGGATCGAGCAGGACTTCTCCTACGTCGCCGGCTCCTTCTGTGGCCCCGGCTACCGCATCGCCGGGGACGCCGCCTGCTTCCTCGACCCGCTGCTGTCGACCGGCGTGCACCTGGCCATGTACAGCGCCCTGCTGGCCGCCGCCTCGATCACCGCCGCCGAGCGCGGCGAGGTGAGCGAGCTGGAGGCCCAGGGTTTCTACGAGTCCCTCTACCGCAACGCCTACCAGCGGCTGCTGACCATGGTCTCCTCGGTCTACCGGCAATACCGCGGCCGGGCCAGCTACTTCTGGCTGGCCCAGCACCTGGTCAGGGGCGAGCGTTCCGGCCACGCGTTCGCGGCGATCACGGCGGGGCTGTCCGACCTGACCGACGCGACCACCGCCGGCGGCACCGCGCCGATGAGCGAGCTGGTGACCGCCGCCCACGACGCGGGGCTGCGCGCGCTGCGCAACGTCACTCCCGCCGGCAACACCATGGCCCCCATGCGCATGGACGCCAACGACCTGTACGACGCCGCCACCGGCCTCTACCTGACCGCTCACCCCCGGCTCGGCATCAGCCGCACACTGACGAGGACGCCTCTATGAAGTCATTGGTCCGCCTGCTCCTGCCGCTGGCCTTACTCGCGGCCCTGCTCTCCCCCGGCCCGGCGACGGCCGCCCGGACCTCCTCGGCCCGGGCCGGGGCGTTCGACGGGCAGGCCGAGGCCATGCGGCGGCTCTCGTTCATGATCGGCACCTGGGCGGGGCCGGGCTGGACCGTCACGCCCTCGGGGACGCGGCAGGAGTTCCTGCAGACCGAACGGGTGCGCCGGCAGGCGGGCGACCTGGTGATCTCGGTCGAGGGGCAGGGCCGTGACAAGGCCGACCCGCGGACGATCGTGGACAGCGCCCTCGCGGTGATCAACTACAACGAGTCGACCGGCCAGTACCGCTGGGAGGCGTTCTCCCGCGGGTACGTCACCACGGTCGTGCCGGTGGTCGGCGACGGCACCTTCCAGTGGAGCCTGCAGACGCCCGCCTACACCAGCCGCTACACCCTGACGTTCACCCCCACGACCTGGCACGAGATCGGCGAGACCACCGTCGACGGCGGCCAGACCTGGCACCAGAACTTCCAGATGGACCTGCGCCGCCTCGCCTGATGCCCGCAGGCCCACCTTCAGACATATGTAGCAGTGTGCGAACTTTTGGTGTCCCTGAGTGCATGGTCGCTTTTTGGGCGGGTAGCGCGATTCCATTGGCTCCTCGTCCTGGAGGAAACCGTGGACATCAATATCGGCCAGGGTCTGACGGACGCCTGGCGGCAGGTCGCGACGTTCGTGCCCAGGTTCGTCGCGTTCGTGGTGATCCTGATCATCGGGTGGATCGTGGCGAAGGCGCTGCAGAAACTCGTGGACAAGATCCTTGAGCGGGTGGGGTTCGACCGCGCGGTGCAGCGCAGCGGCGTACAGCGCTGGCTGGAACGCAGCCGGTACGACGCCAGCAGCCTGCTGGCCAAGCTCGTCTACTACGCGATCCTGCTGATCACCCTGCAGATCGCCTTCAGCGTCTTCGGGCCCAACCCGATCTCGGCGCTGCTGACCGGAGTGGTGGCGTGGCTGCCCAGGGCCGTGGTCGCCATCGTGATCATCGTGATCGCCGGGGCGATCGCCCGGGCCGTCAGGGACCTGATCGACGGCGCGCTCGGCGGTCTGTCCTACGGCCGCTGGCTGGGCATCGCGGCCGCCGTGTTCATCTGGGCGCTCGGCATCATCGCCGCGCTCAACCAGATCGGCGTCGCCACGACCGTCACGACCCCGGTGCTCATCACCGTGCTCGCCACCATCGGCGCGATCCTCGCCATCGGACTCGGCGGCGGGCTCGTACGTCCGATGCAGCAGCGCTGGGAACGCTGGATCAGCCGGATCGAGGCGGAGGCGCCGCAGGCCAGGGCGCACGCCGAGGCATACCAGCGGGGACGTGAGGACGCCCGCACGATGACCCGGCCGTCCGAGCCGACGCAGCCGGTGCGGACGACGCCCGGCGGCGCGACCCGTGCGGACATCCCGCCGGAGTCGACCTGAGCTCCGTGTGGCCGGGACGAGCGCCCGGTCACGCGGACCCCGCCACGGCCGGTCACGCGCCCGCAGAGCGCGTGGTCCGGCCGGGAGCGCGGGATCAGGCCGGTTCGGCCAGGAAGCCCTGTTCGCGGGCCAGCCAGCAGACCGCCGTCAGGCGCAGCGCGGGCGCGTCGTGGTCGCCGCTGAAGATCCAGCCGCGGTGGCGCAGCTCGTCGAGGAAACCCAGCAGGTAGTCGCCCAGGGACTCGCGGTCGAGCGGGATCGCGTCACGCAGCACGGCCGCGTGCTGATCCACGGCCGCGACCAGCGCGGGCTCGGCCTCCATCCTGGCGAGCTGGGCATGGCCCAGCGTGTCCATCAACCACCGCAGGGGCGAAAGCGCCCAGCCCTCCTCGAAAACCACTCGCCAACTTTAAGGCATCGTCCGAGGTCGGCGGCTCGGGGTCAGTCGAAGGGCAGCCCGACGTAGTTCTCGGCCAGCGTGGTCGCCGCCGCCTCCGAGGAGGTGACGTAGTCCAGGTAGGAGGTCTGGAGCCGGCGTCCGTACGGGTCGTCGTCGTCGAAGCTGTGCAGCAGCGTCGTCATCCACCACGAGAAGTGCTGCGCCCGCCAGACCCGCTTCAGACACGCCCGCGAGTAGCCGTCGAGCAGCTCAGACGAGCCGCGCTCGAAGAAGGCCGCCAGCGCCTCGGTCAGCACGCGCACGTCGGCCACGGCCAGGTTGAGGCCCTTGGCGCCGGTCGGCGGCACGATGTGCGCGGCGTCCCCGGCGAGGTAGAGCCGGCCGTACTGCATGGGTTCCACGACGAAGGAGCGCATCGGGGTGACGCCCTTCTCGATGATCTCGCCCGTGGCCAGCTCGAAGCCCGGGACGGTCTCCAGGCGGGCCTTCAGCTCGGCCCATACGCGCTCGTCCGGCCAGTCCGCGACGTCGGTGTCGGCGGGGACCTGGAGGTAGAAGCGGCTGACCGTGGGCGAGCGCATGCTGTGCAGCGCGAAACCGCGCTCGGTCCTGGCGTAGATCAGCTCCTCCGACGACGGCGCCACCTCGGCCAGGACACCGAGCCACGCGAACGGGTACTCCCGCTCGAACACCTCCAGCACCCCTTCCGGGACGCTCGGCCGGGAGACGCCGTGGAACCCGTCGCAGCCGGCGATCACGTCGCAGTCGAGCCGTTCGCCGCCGAAGGTGACGTACGGCTCGGACTCCAGCGAGTGCACCGCCACGTCCTCGACCTCGAACCGCAGGTCGCCGCCGCCCGCCTGCTGGGCCGCGATCAGGTCCTTGACGACCTCCTGCTGCCCGTACACGGTGATGGCGCGGCCGGGGACCAGCTTGTCGAAGGCGACGCGGTGGCCGGCGCCGCCGTACCGCAGCTCGATGCCGTGGTGGGGCAGGCCCTCGCGGCGCATCCGCGCGCCGACGCCCGCCTCGTCGAGCGTGTCCACCGTGCCCTGCTCCAGGACGCCCGCGCGGACGCGCCGCTCGACGTAGTCGCGGCTGCGCCGTTCCAGCACCACCGAGGAGATGCCGCGCAGGTGGAGCAGATGAGAAAGCAGCAGGCCCGCGGGCCCCGCGCCGATGATCCCGACCTGAGTTCGCATGAGGGAAGTCTGCTGCCTCGCGGTCCTGGGAGCCGAGTAACCTCTTCCACTGAGTGGAAGAACTGTGCAGGAGTGTGGTCATGTCGGGAGGAGCGCGCCGGCCGGGGCAGACGGTGACGTCCAAGGTGCTGGCGATCCTGGGGGCGTTCGACGCGGCCCATCCGCGGCTCACGCTGACCGACCTGGCCAGGCGCAGCGGGGTGCCGCTGAGCACGGCCCACCGGCTGGTGGCCGAACTGGAGGAGTGGCAGGCGCTCAGCCGTACCCCCGACGGGCGGCTGCGGGTGGGGCTGCGGCTGTGGGAGCTCGGCCAGCTCGCGCCCGGCAGCCTGCTCGGCCGCGCGCACCCCTGGCTCCAGGAGCTGTTCGCCGCCACCGGCGAGAACGTGCACCTGGCCGTCCGCGACGGCCTGGAGGTCCTGTACGTGGACAAGGTGTACGGCAGGCGGGCCGTGCCCATCGTCTCGCGTACGGGCGGGCGGCTGCCGATGCATCCGACGGGGGTGGGCAAGGCGCTGCTGGCCTTCGAGCCGGAGTGGTTCGCGCAGGCGTACCTGGCCCGCAAGCTCGAACGTCCGACGCCGCACACCGTCACCGAGCCCGGCCGGCTGGCCAGGGAGCTGGCGGCGGTGCGCGAGCGGGGTTACGCGCTGACGCACGAGGAGATGACGCTCGGCTCGTGCTCGGCGGCGGCGCCGATCCTGGCGGGCGGCCGGGTGGTGGCGGCGCTCGGGATCGTGCTCGCCTCGCGGCGCTCCCGCGAGCTGCCCCGGCTGGTCGACCCGCTCCTGGAGACCGCCGCCCAGATCGCCCGCGCCTACGAGGGCCCCTGAAACGCGCCTGCTCCTACGAGACCCCCTGAACCCGCCCGCGCCTCCGAGACCCCCTGGGAGCGGCTGGTCAGTCGCCGAGTCTCTGGATGCGGTCCTTGAACAGGGTGGTCGCGATGGCCGCCTTGTGCGGCTGGCCCTTGAGGAAGGCCGTGGCGAAGCTCTTGGCCTGGTCGTAGGAGACCTTGCCGGGCATGGGCGGCTCGTTCGGGTTGACGTCCACGTCCACCAGGGCCGGGCCGTCGTGGGCCAGCGCCTGCCTGACGGCCGCGACCACGTCGCCGGCCTGGGTGACCTTGGCGCCGAACCCGCCGCACGCCCTGGCCCAGGTCGAGTAGTCGGCCTCGGGACGGCCGAAGCGCACGCCGTGCTCGGGGTAGCCGAGCACCATCTGCTCCCACAGGATCTGCCCGAGCGAGTTGTTGTTGTTGATGACGACCTTGACCGGCAGCCGGTGCTGCGCGGCGGTCAGGAACTCGGCCATCAGCATCGCGAACCCGCCGTCGCCGACGTAGGCGATGACCTGCCGGCCGGGGAAGGCGTGCTGCATGGCGATGGCGTACGGCAGGCCCGGGGCCATCGTGGCCAGCGTGCCCGACAGGTAGAACTCGCGTTCGCCGCGGATCGTCCAGTGGCGCGCGGCCCAGGTCGCGATCGTGCCGCTGTCGCAGGTGAGGATGGCGTCGTCGGCGGCCAGGTCGTCGATGACGGACATGACGTACTGGGGGGCGATGGGGTCTCTGTCCGGGTTCTCCAGGGCGTCCATGTCGGAGCGCCACTTGGCCATGAGCTTCTGGTACTTCGCCAGGTGGCCGTCGCCGTTCCTGGGGGTCAGCAGCGGCAGCAGCTCCCGCAGGCCCTCCTTGGCGTCGCACACCACGGGCACGTCGGTCGGCACCCGCGTCCCCGCCCTGGCCGGGTCGGCCTCGAACTGCACCACCCGCGCGTTGCCCGGCTCCGGCAGGAACTTGGAGTAGGGGAAGTTCGTGCCCACCATGAACAACACGTCGGCGTCGTCCATCAGATCCTCGCTCGGCCTGGTGCCGAGCAGCCCGATCCCGCCCGTCGTGTACGGCGACTCGTCCGGGACGACGGCCTTGCCGGGCAGCGTCTTGACCACCGGCGCCCCCAGCGCCTCGGCCACGGCCAGCACCTCCTGGCGGGCGTGCAGCGCGCCCTGCCCGACCAGGATGGCGGGCCGTTCGGCGCTGTTGAGCACCTCGGCGGCCCGCGCCAGGTCCGCCTGCCGCGGCAGCCCCGAGGGCCGCAGGTAGATCGGCGCGGTCTCCGGCGCCCGCACCGGCGCGACCGTCCTGTACGGGTCCGCCCCCGCGTCGGCCACCTGGATGTCGTTGGGCAGCGTGAGGTGGGCGACGCCGCGCCGCGCGTAGGCCGTCCGGACGGCCAGGTCCACCAGCGAGGGCAGCTGGGCCGGGTTGGTGATCATCATGTTGTACTCGGCCACGTCGGCGAACAGCTTGTCGAGGTGGACCTCCTGCTGGTAGCCGGTGCCGAGCACGGCGGTCTCCTGCATGCCGGTGATGGCCAGCACCGGTACGTGGTCGAGCTTGGCGTCGTAGAGGCCGTTGAGCAGGTGGATGCCGCCGGGGCCCGAGGTGGCCAGGCACACGCCGATCCGTCCCGTGGCCTTGGCGTAGCCGGTGGCCATGAAGGCGGCGGCCTCCTCGTGGTGCACCAGCACGAACCGCACCCGGTCACGGTGACGGCGCAGCCCCTCCATGATGCCGTTGATGCCGTCGCCCGGCATGCCGAAGACGGTGTCGACACCCCACTCGGCCAGCCGCTCTATCAGGGATTCGGATGCGATACGAGCCATATTGGCGGCTCTACCCTGCTCTGCCGCCGACAGACCTCGCCACGAAAATCATTGTCATCTCTGGGGATTCGCGGGTAGGAACCGGACATGCGCATTCTGGTCACAGGAGCCACCGGCACCCTCGGCAGGGCTCTGCTGCCCGTCCTGCTCAAGGCGGGACATCGGGTACGCGCGTTGAGCCGTACCCGGCACGAGAGCCGCGGGGGCGTCGAGTGGATGTGGGGCGACCTGGCCTCCGGGAAGGGCGTCGCGGAGGCCGTACGACAGGTCGAGGCGATCGCGCACCTGGCCACCGGCGGCCGCAAGGGGAGCGCGCAGGTCGACCTGGCCGGCACCCGCACGCTGGTCGCGGCGGCCCGCGCGGCGGGGGTCGCGCACGTGCTGCTGACCTCGGTCGTCGGCGCGGACCGCGCGCCCGGCCAGCGGCACAAGCTGGAGGCCGAGCGGCTGGTCAAGGAGAGTGGCATGGCCTGGACGGTCGTCCGCGCCACCCCGTTCCACCAGCGGCTGGACGGGCTGCTGCGCGACTTCTCGGTGCTGCCCGTGTTGCCCGTGGACCGTTCCCTGCCCTGGCAGCCGGTGCACGTGAACGACGTCGCGCTGCGCCTGGCCGCGCTGCTCGCCGGCGGCCCCGCGTGCGCCGTCATCGAGTACGGCGGCCCGCAGGTCCTCGACACCGAGGAACTGGCCAGGATCTGGCTCGAAGCCCGTCACCTGCGCCGCCCGTGCCTGCCGGTACGTTTCCCCGGCAGGCTGGCCGCCGCCCAGCGCGCGGGCGCGTTCACCACCGACGCCGAGCCCAGCGGCCGGATCACCTGGCACGACTACCTGTTCCCGCCGCCCCCGGCGCCGTCGGACGACTTCGCCGAGGAGCACACCGCCTCCCCGACCAGCCCGGCCAACCAGCCCGAGCACGACCCCTCGCGGCACGTGTACGGCGGCGACGAGGGTTACCAGCGGCCGACCCGCGGCTGAGACCGGTTACCGTTTCGTTAGGCACCCCCCTCTTGCTGGGCTTTCTCCGCCGTCGGTACCGTCACTGAACAACTTGTTCAGCCTGACCGATCGAGGGGTTCGATGAGCGACCTGGGCACCCGCATCCGGGTCTACCGCGGCATGCGCGGCATGACCGTGCGCGCCCTGGCCGGCGAGGCCAAGGCCAGCCCGAGCTTCATCAGCCAGCTCGAACGCGGGCAGACCAGCGCGAGCATCGGCATGCTGCGCAGGATCGCCTCGGCGCTCGGCATCACGGTGGCCGACCTGTTCAACGAGGACGACGAGCCCGCCCACCGCGTGGTGACCCGCGCCGAGCGTCCCGAGCTGGCCACCGGGCCGGGCACCCGCAAGTTCCTGATCTCCCAGCGCCCGCTGCGCACCCTGGAGATGTACGCCGGGGAGTTCGACCCGGGCTCCTCCACGGGCGACGAGCCGTACACGCACGGCGACTCGCAGGAGATCTTCCTCGTGCTGCGCGGCAGTCTCACGCTCTGGCTGGGCCCCGCCGGGTCCGCCGCCGTCCACCCGCTCGGGCCCGGCGACAGCGTGGAGTACCGCACGTCGGTCCCGCACCGGGTGGTCAACGACGGCGACGAGACCGCCGAGGTGCTCTGGGTGATCAGCCCACCGACCCCGTCCGCCGGGGAAGCAGCGGCCGGGCAAGCAGCAGCCGTGGAGGCAGAACAGTCATGACAGGCATCCCGCTCACCGACGACTTCGCCAACGGGGGCGTCTCGTTCTGGTACCGGCAGATCGGCCTGCCCGCCAGGCGGCCGTCCCTGCCCGGGTCCCGCGAGTACGACGTGGCGATCGTCGGCGGCGGCTACACCGGCCTGTGGACCGCGTACTACCTGAAGAAGGCGCAGCCCGACCTGCGGATCGCGATCCTGGAGAAGGAGTTCGCCGGGTTCGGGGCCTCGGGGCGCAACGGCGGCTGGCTGTCGGCCGAGTTCGCCGGCTCGCGCGAGCGGCACGCCAAGGCGCGCGGCCGGCAGGCCATGATCGACCTCCAGCAAGCCATGTTCCGCGCCGTGGACGAGGTCATCGACGTCACCCGCGCCGAGGGCATCGATGCCGACGTGCACAAGGGCGGCCTCGTGCACGTCGCGACCAACCCGGCCCAGCGGCGGCGGCTGCGCGAGGAGGTCGCCGACCTGCGCTCCTGGGGCTACGGCGAGGCCGACATGCGCCTGATGGACCGCGACGAGCAGCGCGAACGCCTCCAGGTGGCGGGCACGCTGGAGGCCGCGTACTCGCCGCACTGCGCCCGCGTGCAGCCGGCCAAGCTCGCCGTCGGGCTGGCCTCGGCGGTCGCCGCGCTGGGCGTGGACATCTTCGAGGGCACGACGGTGACCGAGATCCGGCCGCGCGAGGGCGGCAAGGCGTCGGCGCACACGCCGCTCGGCGTCGTCTCGGCCGAGTACGTCATCCGCGCCACCGAGGGCTTCACCGCCTCCCTGGCCGGGCAGCACCGGCAGTGGCTGCCGATGAACAGCTCCATGATCGTCACCGAGCCGCTGCCCGCCGAGGTGTGGAAGCACATCGGCTGGGCCGGGCACGAACTGCTCGGCGACCAGGCCCACGCCTACGTCTACGCCCAGCGCACGGCCGACGACCGGATCGCGATCGGCGGGCGGGGGGTGCCGTACCGGTTCGGGTCGCGTACCGACCGCCGGGGGGCCACCCAGGAGCGGACCGTGGCGCTGTTGTGGCGGATGCTGGTCAAGCTCTTCCCGGCGGCGGCCGACGCGCGGGTGCAGCACTCGTGGTGCGGGGTGCTCGGCGTGCCGCGCGACTGGTGCTCGACCGTGCATCTGGACCACGCGACCGGGCTCGGCTGGGCCGGCGGGTACGTCGGCAGCGGCGTCACCACCACGAACCTGGCCGGGCGCACGCTGCGCGACCTGGTGCTGCGGCAGGACACCGAGCTGACGGCGCTGCCGTGGGTGGGCCGGCAGGTGCGGCAGTGGGAGCCGGAACCGCTGCGGTGGGCCGGCGTGCAGCTCATCTACACGCTGTTCAGGGCCGCCGACCGGCACGAGAACGACCGCGGCACGACCACGTCGCTCTACGCCCGCCTCGGCGACCTCGTCTCCGGCCGCTGACCCCTCCCCCTTCGGGGGCGTGCCCTCAGGGGCCGCCCGCGCCCTGCCAGGGGTCGTAGTCGACCTCCAGCGCCTCCTGGCCGGGCCGCTCGCCCTCCGGCACGTGCTGGAGGTTGACGCGGATCCGGTACCACACGCTGCTGCGCCCCCGCATGGCGTCGACCAGCACGTCGGCGGGCTCCAGCCGGGCCGCGACCTCCGGGTGGCGGGCCTTCCAGCGGTCGAGCCCCGCCATGGCCTCGTCCTTGTGCTGGGCCCTGGCGATCTCGATGACCGGCACGGTCTGCTGCCTGCGCCCGCTGCCCTTGGGCGGCTTGGGCGCCGGCCCGAGCTCCTCGGCCAGCGCCAGCAGCCCGTCGAGCGAGCCCGCGTGCAGGTCGATGTCCTCCCACGGGTCGCCGAGCTCGGCCAGCCGCCCGGGGACGGTGTCGATCGTGAACGTCTCGGGCCGGCAGCCGGGCACCTCGTCCCACGTGAGCGGCGTGGACACCCGGGCGTCGGGCACGGCGCGCACCGAGTACGCCGAAGCGACCGTGCGGTCGTAGGCGTTCTGGTTGAAGTCGACGAACACGCCGTGGCGTTCCTCCTTCCACCACCGGCTGGTCGCCAGGTCCGGAGCCCGTCGTTCGACCTCGCGCGCCACGGTCTCGGCCGCCTTGCGCACCTGGGCGAACGACCATCGCCGCTCGATGCGGGCGTAGACGTGGAACCCGCGCGACCCGGACGTCTTCGGCCAGGCGACCAGCCCGTGGTCGGCCAGCACCTCCCGCGCCACCTGCGCCGTCGCCAGCACGTCGGCCCACCCGACGCCGGGGACGGGATCGAGGTCGATACGCAGCTCGTCGGGCCTGGCCAGGTCGTCGGCGCGCACCGGATGGGGGTTGAGGTCGACGCACCCGAGGTTGACCACCCACAACAACTGCGCCAGATCGGTGCAGACCACCTCTTCCGCGCTCAGGCCGGACCGGTAGCGCAGCTCGGCCACCTCGATCCAGTCGGGCCGCTTGGCCGGCGCGCGCTTCTGGAAGAACGCCTCCTGCTCGATGCCGTGGACGAACCGTTTGAGCACCATCGGCCGCCCGTGGACGCCCCGCAGCGCCCCCTCGCCCACCGCCTCGTAGAAGCGGATCAGGTCGAGCTTGGTGTGGCCGGACTGCGGGAAGACCACCTTGTCGGGGCTGGTGATGTGCACGGCGCGCCCCGCGACCTCGATGTCAGGCATGTCGATCACGATACGCGGCGGCTCCGACAGTCAGCCGGGACGCCACTCCCGGCGGCGGGCGCCCCGGGCGGCCCGGACGGCCCCGGCGCCACGGACCCTCAAGTCAACCCCAATTCCCCCGCAAGTGCCCCAGGGCACGATCGACCACATGAACGAACTGAGGAACGTGACGACCGGCCCGGTGCTGCTCCCCGGCGACGACGGGTTCGACGCGGCCCGCCGGCCCTGGAACCTGTCGGTGGACCAGCCGGTACGCGCGGTCGTCGAGGCGGCCGACGCCGACGACGTGGCGGCCGTGATCGGCTACGCCCGCCGGCACGGCCTCGCGGTGACCGCGCAGCCGGGCGGCCACGGCGCGTCGGGCGACACCGAGGGGGCGATCCTGCTGCGCACCGGCCGGCTGGGCGGGGTGGAGATCGAGGACGGGGTGGCGCGCGTCGGCGCCGGTGTGAAGTGGGGCGAGGTGCTGGCCGCGGCGAGCCCGCTCGGGCTGACCGGCCTGGCGGGCAGCTCGCCGGTGGTGAGCGTGACCGGGTACACCCTTGGCGGCGGTCTGAGCTGGTTCAGCAGGAAGTACGGCTTCGCCGCCAACAGCGTGCGCGCCTTCGACGCCGTGGACGCCGAGGGCGGCCGGATCCGGGTGACCGCCGAGCGCGATCCGGAGCTGTTCTGGGCCCTGCGCGGCGGCGGCGGCGACTTCGCGATCGTGACGGCGCTGGAGTTCGACCTGCACCCGGCGCCCTTCCTGTACGGCGGCCGGATCATCTGGCCGGCGGACCGGGCCGCCCAGGTCATGGCCGCCTTCCGCGAGGTCACCGAGTCCGCGCCGGAGGAGCTGACGGTGTGGTTCCAGCTCCTGACCCCGCCCGGGGCGCCCGGCTTCGTCATGATGGACTGCACCTACCTGGGGGCCGACCCCGGGACGCTGCTGCGGCCGTTCGAGGCCGTCGGCGGGGCGATCGCCGACACCAGGCGGCCGCTGCCGGTGGCCGAGCTGGCCTCGATCTGCGACGAGCCGGTCGACCCGAGCCCTGGCGCGGGTCACACCGAGCTGCTGACCGGGCTGGACGACGAGGTCGCCGGCGTGCTGCTCGGCGAGCCGATCGAGCCGCTGGTCGCGGTGCAGGTCCGGCACCTGGGCGGGGCGGTGGCCAGGCCGGTCGAGGGCGGCGGGGCGGTGGAGCGGCTGCCGGAGCCGTACCTCGTGCACGCGCTCGGCATGGCCTCTGAGGAGGTGTCGGAGCGGCTGGAGCGGCTGGGCAAGGCGCTGGTGCCGTACGGCAGCGGGCGGCGGCCGTACACGATGTTGCACGGCGGCGAGCAGGCGGCGGCCGCGTTCTCGCCCGAGACGCTGACCCGGTTGCGCGCGCTCAAGCGCGCCCGCGACCCGCTCAGCGTGATCAGGGCCAACTACCCCGTGCTCGGCTGATCCCCGCCCTACTGGGCGAAGTCCCCGTGGCGGCCGGCGCCGGCGGCGAACCTGGCGGCGCCCGCCGCGGCGTCGGGCAGTGAGACCAGGCCGTGGCGCAGCTCGTTGCGCATCGCCTCCTCCTCGGGGAGGCCGTGCTGCTCCAGCAGCGACATGCGGTCGCCGCGCAGGCACGCCTGCGGGAACGCCGCGATCGACGCGGCCAGCTCCTCGGCGTGCCGCCGGGCCGTGCCGGTGGGCACCAGGCGGTTGACCAGGCCGATGTCGCGGGCCTCGGGGGCGTGCACCGGGCGGCCGGTGAGGATCATGTCCATGGCGCGGGAGGCGCCGACGAGCCGGGGCAGCCGTACGGTGCCGCCGTCGATCAGCGGCACGCCCCAGCGGCGGCAGAAGACGCCGAACACCGCGTCCTCCTCGGCCACCCGCAGGTCGCACCAGAGGGCGAGCTCCAGCCCGCCGGCCACGGCGTGCCCGGCGACGGCGGCGACGACCGGCTTGGACAGGCGCATCCTGGTGGGGCCCATGGGGCCGTCGCCGTCCTCGCCGACGTGGTTGTCCAGCGCCTTGAGGTCGGCGCCCGCGCAGAACGTGCCGCCCTCGCCCCACAGCACCGCGACGGCCGCGTCGGAGCGCTCGAAGTCGGCGAACGCGTCCGTGAGCGCGTCGGCGGTCTTCCTGTCCACCGCGTTGCGCGCCTCCGGCCTGCTGATCACCACGGTCGTGACGGGGCCCTCGCGCTCGACGCGTACGGTCATGCCATCCTCCTCGCGAGAACGTGCTCGCCTCGGGGAAACCTGCCGAGCGTACCCCCGTCACGGCCTAGCCGAGGGCTCCCCCGGCCAGTTCGTCGAAGCGGTCGAGCGCCTCGGCCGGGCGGTCGAGGCCGCGCAGCGGACCGTGGTCGCCCAGGTGCTCCTCGGCGTACAGGCGGGCCACCAGCGCCTTGCGGTCGCCGAAGCCCGCCCGCTGTTCCCAGCCGGCCTGCTCCAGCAGCAGCGCCGCGCCGTAGACGTCGGCCATGAACTGGGCCAGCGGGTACAGGCGGGCCTCGGCCGTCGCCGGGTCGAGCGCCGACCAGGCGGTGATCGCCTTGCGGAGGTCGTCGGCACGCGCGCGTACGAGGTCGGCGGTCGCCGCGTCGCCCTCGGGAGCCGCCGCGACGGCCTCCTCGACCCGGTCCAGGAACGGCTCGTGGGCGTGCTCGCGGACCATGGCCCGGCGCACGTCCAGGCACAGGATGTTGTCGCCGCCCTCCCAGATCGGGTTGACCTGGGCGTCGCGCAGCAGCCGGGCCACCGGCCACTGCTCGATGTAGCCGTTGCCGCCGTGGACCTCGACCGCGTCGCTGGCCGCCGTCACGCCGAGCCGGGCGGTACGCAGCTTGATCAGCGCGGGGCCGAGCCGCAACCGGTGCCCGGCCAGGCCGTCGAAGACCATGACCTGGGCGGCCTCGACCTCGACGATCAGCTCGGCGAGCTTGCGGCGCATCAGCGGCTGCTCGATGAGCGGGCGGCCGAACGCCTCGCGGGAACGCGCGTAGCAGATCGACTCGACCAGGGCCCGCCTGGCCACGCCGACGCCCATCATGGCCACGCCCAGGCGGGAGGCGTTGGTGAGCTTCATCATCGTGCCGAGCCCGGAGCCGGAGCCCTGGCCGGCCAGCAGGAACGCCTCCGCGCCGGTGAACTCGACCTCGGCCGAGGCGACCGAGCGGGTGCCCAGTTTGTCCTTCAGCCGCCGGATTCGCACCGCGTTGCGCGAGCCGTCGCGCCGCTCCCACAACGCCAGGAACGGCGCCACCGCCCCGTCGGGCGTCCGCGCGAGCACCACGAACGCCGACCCGTTGGCGTTGGAGGCGAACCACTTGAACCCGGTCAGCCGCCACGCCTCGCCGTCGGGCTCGGCCGTCGCCTCCAGGGCGGCCAGGTCGGACCCGCCGGTGCGTTCGGTGAACATCTGAGCGGCCTCGCCCGAGTAGAACCCGTCGGCGAAGATCTGCCGCACCCGGTCGCGTACGTCCGGGGGCGCGTGCTTCTCGGCCAGCGAGACCACCATGTCCCCGCCGGTGCCGAGCGCGCAGCCCATCCCGATGTCGGCCTGGTCGAGCAGGTACGTCCAGGCGGCGGCCAGCGCGGACGGGTCGGCCCAGTTCGACCGGGCCTCCTCGGCGAACGACGGCGAGGTGAAGTTGTCCTCCATGAGCGCCGCCCGCGCGGTCAGGAACGACGGTGGCATGACGACGCGGCTGACGTCCCTGCCCCACTTGTCGTACTTCTCCAGGCGGGGCGGGTTGCGGTCGGTCTCCTCGGCGCACTCGGCGACCAGGCCGCCCATGAGCGCGCCGAGCCGTTCCAGGCGGGGCTCGGCCCAGGCGTAGCCCTCGCCGAGGTGGCGCCGCATGAGCAGGCGCAGCGTGGGGTCGCAGGTCCACCAGTTGCGCCCGGCCGCCCCCTGGTAACGCTCGGTGGCGTAGCGGTCGCTGTGGTCGAAAGGTTCGATGAGATACCGGCCCATACTCGCGAGTGTTACATATAATCAACACACGATGGAAGAGCGTAACACCACACTCAGCGCCCGGTCGGCGGTCCTGAGCGCGCTGCTGGGCAGCCACCCGCCGCGCCTGCCGGCCCGCCACCTGGTGCGCATCGGCGCGCTGTTCGGCATCGCCGAGGGCACGGTCCGGGTGGCGTTGTCGCGCATGGTGGCCGCCGGCGACCTGACGCAGCACGACGGCCGCTACACGCTGTCCGCGCGGCTGGTCGAGCGCCAGGCCCGCCAGGACGAGAGCCGCGACCCGCACACCAGGCCGTGGGACGGCACGTGGGAGGTGGCCGTGGTGACCGCCGAGCGGCGTGCCCCGGCCGACCGGGCCGCCCTCCGCCACGCGATGTCCGCGCTGCGCATGGCCGAACTGCGCGAGGGCACCTGGCTGCGCCCGGCGAACCTGGTGCGCGCCTGGCCCGAGACCGTCACCGCGCAGTGCACGCTGATCGACGGCCGCCCGCACGGCGACCCCACCCCGCTGCTGTGGGACCTCGACGGCTGGGCCGCCGAGGCGCACCGGCTGGAAGGCGCGCTCGACCGGGCCGACGGGCTGGCCGAGGGCTTCCTCGTCTCGGCCGCCGTGCTGCGCCACCTGCTGGCCGACCCGCTGCTGCCCGCCGAACTCCTGCCCGCCGGCTGGCCCGGGTCGGCCCTGCGCACCCGCTACGACGACTTCGACCGCCGCTACCGCGAGGTGCTGCGCCGCCACATGGAGGCGTGAGCCCCCGCGTCAGAGCGCGACGGCGAAGATGATGCGCTTGTTCCGGAACTCGGTGACGCTCCACAACTTGCCGCCGCGCACCGTCAGGTCCTCGGGACCGATCGGGTAGGACCTGGTCAGCATCTTGTCACCGCTGTGGACGAGCAGCCTGCCGTTGGTGTTGCCGTCGGCCGCCTGGCTCAGGTACCACTTGCCGCCCCACGAGACCGCCCCCTGGATCTTGGCCTGTCCCATCACGAACGCGTCCTTGGGCGTGCCGTCGGTCAGCGGCAGGTTCCAGCGGGCGACCCACCCGCCGGGGTCGTCCTGCCGGTACTCGCCCGAGACCAGCGCGGGCGTGCCGCCGCTGCGGTCGACCGACAGGAACGAGAAGTGCGGGCCACCGCGCACGACCTTCCAGCAGTCGGTCTGCGGCAGCAGGTAGCGGTAGCCGAAGGCGTGGAATCGGCCGCCGGACCGTCCGACGCGGGCCGGGTCGCCCAGGTCGTTCTGGGCGGTGCGCAGGTCGAGCAGCTTGCCCAGGTCGAAGACGCGCAGGCCCCTGACGGTGTCGGCGACGTAGAGCAGGTCGCCGTGACAGGCGATGCCGCCCGCGTGGATGTCGATCGGCCCGTACGACCCGTCGGGCCTGGCCTCGACCAGCAGCGCGTGCTGGTACCTGAGCGTGCGAGGGCTGAGGAAGGAGACCCGGATCCCCCGCTCGCCCGCCTCCGGCTTGAAGTACCAGCTCACCAGCAGCACCGGCACGCCGATGTTGCCCGACTCCTCGCCGCAGGTCAGACCCTGCGGGTACCAGTCGGTGGTGTCCTGGTCCTTGCCGTCGAAGGCGTACCACTCCGAGGGCCTGGGCTGCATCGAGCCGAGCGCGGCCGTGGCGCCCTTGTGGACGGCGGTCCTGTTGGCGTGGGCCAGCAGGGCCTCGACCCCGGTCGCGCCGATCTCCTCGGCCAGCTTCGCCGCTCCCTCGGCCAGGGTCCCCGTCGCTCGTGTTAACGCGTAGGCCGCCTTGTCGGCCGGAACCATCCCCGTCGCCGCCATATCTGCCTCACTCCGTCCGTCTCTCGGAGTAGTTTGACGGACGTGCGGCGGCATTTGTTGCCGTTCAGCCCCACAGACTCAGGCGTTCGGTCCCACAGATGCGGGGGTTCGGTCCCACAGGCTCGGGCGTTCAGTCCCACAGATGCACCGGCAACCCCGACAGGGCCAGCTCCCGGTAGCGGCGCACGAGCCGGTCCCGGTCGCCGCCGAAGCGCGCCAGGGCCTCGCGCTGCCACACCGCGCCGGTGCGGCGCAGCCGGGTGCGCTGGGCGATGACGTCGAGCGCGGTGTCGGCGTCGTGCGGGGTCACCCCGGCCGCCAGCAGCGCGGCCCGCGCCTCGGGCAGCAGCCTGAGCACCAGGTCGCCGGCCTCGAACTCGCCGTCCAGCCCCGGCCAGGCCAGCTTGGCCTCCAGCCCGTCCTGGGCGGCGCGGTAGAAGTTCTGGTACGCCTCGGCGAACCGGTAGCCGGTCAGGTCCCGCTCGGCCTGCGACAGCGTCAGCCCCAGCAGGAACGCGGTGTTCGCGGTCATGTCGGCGCAGGAGGGCCCGGCCGGCAGCGCGCGCATCTCCACCCGCAGGTGGCCGCCGTCCGCCGGGTCGTAGACGGGCCGGTTCCACTGCCAGATCGTGCCCTGGTGCAGCCGCAGCTCGGGCACTTCGTGCGGCTCGGCGTCGTCGGTCAGGTCGGGCACGATCGGCTCGTAGTCCCGTACGTACCGCTCGAACAGCTCGTGCGCGCCCTCCCGCACCCAGTCCGAGCCGAACGTGACCCGCCCGTCCCTGCGCCCGCGCCGTTCCACGTCGCGGTCGTCGGCCGCCTCCTCCATCAGCGCGATCCGCGTCTCCGCCCACAGGTCCCTGCCCAGGAAGAACGGCGAGTTGCCGCACGCGGCCAGCACCGGCCCGATGGCGAGCTGGGCGGCGTTGAACAGCCGGGCGAAACGGTCGGGCGGCGTGCGGATGTGCACCTGCCAGGAGGTGTTGGCGCTCTCCAGGATCACGTCCTCCACGGCCAGCTCCAGATCCTCGATCTTGACGAGGAACGGTTCCAGCCGCAGCCGCCTGATGCCCCTGCTCATGGCCCGGTAGCGGTTCTGGTCGCTCAAGGCGCCGATGGTGAAGTCCTCGGCGTCCAGCGTGGGCAGGATGCCGATCGGCAGCGCCCCGCCGCCCTCGACGGCGGCGTCCACCTTGGTCACCGTCTCCTGGATCTCGGCCCCCATCCGCTCGAAGGGGGCGCCCGCCAGGGGCAGCGGGGTGAGGTTGACCTCTATGTTGAAGCGGCCCAGTTCGAGCACGACGCGCGGGTCGCCGAGCGCGTCCCGCACCTCGTCGTTGCGCGGCAGGGGCCGTCCTTGCTCGTCCACGAGGAACAGCTCCAGCTCGGCCCCGATCGTGGCCGGGCCCTGGCCGAAGCCGGGGGTGTCGAGCAGTTCGCGGAGCGTGCCGAGCTGCTCGCGGATACGTTCTCCGAAGCGCGCGTACTCCGCCTCGGAGAACCGTTCCTTATCCAGATCTCGTCCCATCGCCCCCTTCTGTCCAGTACGCAGGGCTTGACACCTCACCAGCCGATCGGCCCGGCGTCCTCCAGATAGGCGCCGGTCGGGCCGTCGGCGTCCAGGGTGGCCAGCCGTACGGCCTCGGCCGCGCCCTGCTCGGCCGTACGGAAGCCGGTGTGCCCGTTGAGGTCGGTGGCGCAGTAGCCGGGGTTGGCGGCGTTCACCTTGACGGGGGTGTCCATCAGCTCCTTGGCGTAGCAGACGGTGATCATGTTGAGCGCGGTCTTGGAGGAGTTGTAGGCGGCGAAGTTCAGCTCCCAGAACGGGCTGTCCTTCGTGAGCGCCAGGCTGATCGAGCCCAGCTCGCTGGACAGGTTCACGATCCGGGCCGCCGGTGACCTGCGCAGCAGCGGCAGCATGGCGTTGGTCACGGTGACCACGCCGAACACGTTCGTCTCGTAGACGTCCCTGAACTGCCGCGCGGTGGCGGCGCTGGGGACGCCGGCGGCCATGGACCCGGCGACGCCGGCGTTGTTGACGAGGATGTCCAGCGAGCCGTGCTCGGCCTCGATCCACTTGGCGGCGGCGGCCACGCTCTCCTCGTCGGTCACGTCGATCCGCACGTACGGCAGGCCCAGCCGGGCGGCGGCGGCCCGCCCGCGCTCCTCGTCGCGCGCTCCCACGATCGCGGTGATCCCCC
The DNA here is from genome assembly GCF_003947315.1 of Nonomuraea sp. WAC 01424. Taxonomy (NCBI): domain Bacteria; kingdom Bacillati; phylum Actinomycetota; class Actinomycetes; order Streptosporangiales; family Streptosporangiaceae; genus Nonomuraea; species Nonomuraea sp. WAC 01424. Next base: position 280,917 of record NZ_QHHZ01000005.1, on the reverse strand, counting down.
GCTCGGCCAGCAGCCGCGCGATCTCGTAGCCGATTCCCTTGTTGGCGCCCGTGATGAGGGCAGTCGTCGTCATGGCCCAAGGCGCGCCCGCGTCACCCCGTCCGACGTCGGCCTGCCCGGCGGCGGGCGGCGCCGTACCCCGGGGCTGCGCCGGCAGGAGGTGGCCCAGCTCGCCGGCATGTCGATCGACTACTACATCCGGCTGGAGCAGGGCAGGGGCCCGCACCCGTCACGGCAGGTGCTCGGCGCGCTCGGCCGGGCGCTCATGCTGGACCAGGACGAGCGGGCCCACCTGTTCCGGCTGGCCGGACAGGTCCTGGAGACGCCCCGGATCAGGGAGGACGTGCCCGCGGGCATCCTGCACCTGCTCGCCTTCCTGGAGGACGTCCCCGCCTACGTCATGGACGCCCGCTACGACCTGCGCGCCTGGAACCCGCTCGCCAACCTGCTCACGGGCGACCTGGACTCCCTGCCTCCCGACCAGCGCAACGTGATCCGCTGGGTGTTCATGTCGCTCGCCCTCCCACCGGGCCTTGCGCGACCTGCGGCGACTCACTCTAAGCTCATGAGATGCGAGCGGTTGCCTTTGACATCTTCGGTGGGGAGCTCGACCTGCGCGAGCTGCCCGATCCCACCCCTTCGCCCGGCGGGGCGGTGATCAGGGTCGAGGCGACCGGGTTGTGCCGCTCCGACTGGCACGGCTGGCAGGGGCACGACCCCGACATCAGGGTCCTGCCCCACGTGCCCGGCCACGAGCTGGCCGGCGTGGTCGAGGCCGTCGGCCCCGACGTGCGCGGGTGGCTGCCGGGCGCACGGGTGACCGTGCCGTTCATCTGCGCCTGCGGCTCCTGCGCGGCCTGCGCCGGCGGCGACCAGCAGGTGTGCGAGCGCCAGACCCAGCCGGGCTTCACCCACTGGGGCTCCTTCGCCGAGTACGTCGCCGTCGACCACGCCGACGTCAACCTGATCCCGATCCCCGAGGAGATGTCCTACGTCACCGCCGCCGGGCTGGGCTGCCGGTTCGCCACCGCGTTCCGCGCGGTCGTCCAGGTGGGCGAGGCGCGTCCGGGCGAGTGGGTGGCGGTCCACGGCTGCGGCGGCGTCGGGTTGTCGGCCGTCATGATCGCCTCGGCGGCCGGGGCGCGGGTGGTGGCCGTGGACATCAGCACCGACGCGCTGCACCTGGCCGAGCTGGCCGGGGCCACCCACTTCGTCAACGGCTCGGCCGGCGACGCGGCGGCCCAGGTCAGGGAGCTGACCAGGGGCGGCGCGCACGTCTCGCTCGACGCGCTCGGCAGCCCCCGCACGTGCGCGGCCTCCGTCGAGAGCCTGCGCAGGCGGGGGCGGCACGTCCAGATCGGCCTGCTGCCGGGCGGGCCGACGCCGGTGCCGATGGACCGCGTGATCGGCCACGAGCTGCGGCTGCTCGGCAGCCACGGCATGGCCGCCCACTCCTACCCGCCCATGCTGGAGCTGATCAGGGCCGGGATCCTGCGTCCCGACCAGCTCGTCACCCGGACGATCGGCCTGGCCGACGCCGGCAAGGCGCTGGCCTCGATCGGCTCGGTCCCCGGCGTGACGATGATCGTGCCGCGTCCGGGCGCGTGAGCCGGGCTCACTCCTCCAGCTGCACCCTGAACGTCCTGAGCACCAGCGCCAGCATGGTGTAGTGCGCGACGAGGACGACCAGTTCCATCCTGCTCGCCTCGTCGTAGCGGTCGCAGAGCGCCGCCCAGGTGGCGTCGGTGAGGTCGCCCGCGTAGTACAGGTCGTCGGACACCTGTAACACCAGGCGGTCCTCGACCGGCCAGAGGGCGTCGATCCGGCGGATCGAGTCGATCTCCACGTCGGTCAGGCCCACCTCGCGGGCGATGCGGGTGTGGTGGACCCATTCGTACGCGCTGCCGTTGTGGAAGGCGGTGCGCAGGATGGCCAGCTCCCGGTCGCGGGCCGGCAGCACACCGTCCAGCAGCGCGCCGCCGAAGCGCAGCCACCCCTGGTAGACGGCGGGGTGCCGGGCCAGCGTGGTGAAGACGTTCTGGGGGTTCGCCCGCTGAAAGTCGTCCCGTTCTTCAGGAGGCAGGGGCTCCACTCGAGGCTTCATGGCCATGACCATTCCCCGAAAATGCGTACGGCAGTTTGCCCAACACAGAGAGGTACTTTCCACACTGCTGGCAATACGTCAGGATTGAGGCGCCCGCAGACGTTGCAAGCCTGGTCGACCGCAAGGACCCCATGGTGATTCGAACGTTGCTCGCTGAGGACATGAACCTGGTACGAGGAGCGCTCGTGGCGCTGCTGGCCTACGAGGAGGACATCGAGGTCGTCGCCGAGGTGGAGCGGGGCGACCGCATCCTGCCCGTGGCCCAGTTGTGCCGTCCGGACGTCGCGGTGCTCGACATCGCGCTGCCGGGCATCGACGGCCTGGCCGCCGCCGGGGAGCTGCACGACAAGCTGCCCGGGTGCGGCGTGCTGATCCTGACCGGCGTCGGCACCCCCGGCCTGCTGAAGCGGGCCCTGGAGGTGCACGTACGAGGGTTCATGGCCAAGGACGCGCCCCCCGAGCGGCTGGCCGACGCGATCCGCAGGGTCGCCGACGGCGAGCGCGTCATCGACTCGGAGCTGGCCATCGCGGCCATGCGGCCGGAGGACCCGCCGCTCACCCCCCGCGAGCTGGACGTGATCGGCGCGGCGGCCGACGGCGCCTCGATCGGGGAGATCGCCGCGTCGCTGTTCCTGGCCGAGGGAACGGTCCGGAACTACCTGTGCCGGACCACGGCCAAACTGGGCGCCCGCAGCCGCATCGACGCCATCCGCATCGCCCGCGAGTCCGGCTGGATCTGACCCTCCCGCCCGCACCCCCACCGGTCAGGGACGGGTGTGGGCGGCGAGGAAGGCCAGGATGTCGGCGGCGAGCGCGATCGAACGGCTGACGGCGCGGGCACCGTGGCCGACGTCGCGCTCGTGGCGCAGCAGGACCGGCCGGGAGCACTCGCAGCCCTGCCGGGCCTGCTGCTGGGCCTGCTGTTGTGGCTGCTGCTGGGGCTGCTGCTGGGCCCACTGCATGGCCGCGCACATCTTGCGGGCGTGCATCGGGTCGACCCGGGTGTCGGCGGCCGAGACCGTGAACAGGGTCGCGGGGTAGCCGGCGCCCTGGCGGACGTGGTGGTAGGGCGAGTAGTCCAGCAGCCAGGCCAGGTGGTCGGGGTCCTCGGGGTCGCCGTACTCGCCGGTCCAGGACGGGCCGAGGCCGCTGCGGTGGAAGCGGGCCATGTCCAGGAGCCCGGCCGAGCACACGGCGGCGGCGAACAGGTCGGGGCGCTGGGTGATGGCCGCGCCCACGAGCAGGCCGCCGTTCGACTCGCCCCAGATGCCGAGCTGGCGCGGGGTCGTCCAGCCGTCGGCGATCAGTTTCTCGGCCGCCGCCACGAAGTCGTCGAAGACGTTCTGCTTGCGTTCCAGCATGCCGTCGCGGTGCCAGGACTCGCCTTCCTCGCCGCCGCCCCGCAGGTTCGCGATGGCCAGCACGCCGCCCGACTCCACCCAGGCCAGCGAGTCGGCCGCGTAGCCGGGCATGAGGGGGATGCCGAAGCCGCCGTACCCGCTGAGGATCGCCGGGCGGGGCCCGGAGCCGGAGGCGAGCGCGACCACGACCATGCGCACCCGGGTGCCGTCGGCCGAGGTGTACTCGACGTGGTGGCTCTTGACGTCGGGCAGCGTCAGGCGGTCGGGAGGGGCCGCCCAGCGGCTGGTGGCGCCGGTGCGGGCGTCGTAGCGCCAGATCTCGGCGGGGGTGACGGCGTCGGTGTAGGTGAACCACGCCTCGTGGCCGCCCTCGGGGCGGGAGGTGAGCGAGGCGATCGAGCCGCTGGCGGGCAGCGGCACCTCGCCCAGCCGCTCCCCCGTCCTGGCGTGGTGCACGGCGATCTCGCCGACCGCGTGGCGGGTCCTGGAGACGAGCAGCCGGTCGCCGTCCAGCAGGGTGAACGCGCCCAGCACCGCCCGGGGGTCCTCGGGGACCAGCTCGCGCCACACCTCGGGCTCGGCCGGGTCGGCCACGCACAGGCGGCGCCGTGGGGCGTTGCGGTCGGTGAGCAGGTACAGGCGGCCGTCGCAGCCCACCGCCCCCGCCGTGCGCACGTGCGCCCCCTCCTGTACGGTCCGCAGCCGCGGCCTGGCCGGGTCCCCGCCGGCCAGGTCGGCCACCCAGAGCGAGTTGCCGCCCGTGCCGCCCGCGGAGATCGTCAGCCAGCGGCCGTCCGCGCTGATCTGCACCCCGTACGAGACCGGTCCCCCGGCCAGGACGGGCACGTCCTCGGGCACGCCGAGCCGGTGCAGGTGCACGCCCTCGTGGAAGCGCACGTAGTAGAAACCCTCGCCGCCGGGCAGCCAGGCGACCGGCGAGTAGCGGCAGCCGCCGATCGGGCCGTCCACGAGCTTGCCGGTGTCGACCTCCTCGACGTACAGGTCGGCCTTCTCGTCGCCGCTGCGCGAGATCTGGTACGCGACCAGGCGGCCCGCCGGGTCCGGCTGCCAGTCGTCCAGCGTGGTCAGGCCGGTCGGGTCGCGGTCGGCCGGGTTCAGGAAGGGCCGGTCGTCGCAGTAGAGGACCGGGTGTTCCTGGCAGCCGGACTGCCGCAGGTGGAAGCGCCGGCCGCCGCGCCACACGGGCGGGGTGACCAGGCCGGTGACGCTCAGCTCGGTGAGCCTGGCCAGAAGGCGTTCCCGGTCCGGCAGCCGCGCGGCGGCGGCCTGCCAGAGCCGGTCCTGCCCGGCCAGCCACTCCTCGGTACGCGGGTCGAGCGGGTCCTCCAGCCAGCGGTACGGGTCGGGGATCTCGTGCCCGTGGCGGTGGTCGGTGACAGGCTGACGTTCGGCGGGCGGGTACGGATCTTCAGATGTCATGACACGGGCTCCGGTTGCCAGTGGCCGGCCAGGTCGGCGTACAGGGGCGAGACCCGGATCAGCTCGTCGTGCGTGCCGATCGTGATCCGGGGACCGTCCATGAGCAGGACGCGGCGGGCGCGCAGCGCGGAGGTGAGGCGGTGCGCGACCACGATGAGCGTGCCGTGCCTGGCGGCGAGGGCGTTCTCGGCCAGGGCCTCGGCGGCTGGGTCGAGGTGGCAGGTGGCCTCGTCCAGGATGAGCAGCGGGGCCGGGGTCAGGTGGGCGCGGACGAGCGCGAGGAGCTGGCGCTGCCCGGCCGACAGCGCCGCCGGGTCGAGCACGGCGTCGTAGCCGCCCAGGCTCTCGACCAGGCCGGCGGCGCCCAGGGCGGCCACGGCGGCGTCCAGGCCGGTGGCCTCGGGCACGAGGTAGGCGAGGTTGTCGCGCAGCGTGCCGCGGAAGACGTACGCCTCCTGGGGGATCAGCACGCGGGCGGCGGGATCGGCCCGGTCGGCGGGGACGCCGCCGATCAGCGCCTCGCCCTCGCCGGGCCGCAGGATGCCGCTGAGCAGGGCGGCGAGCGTGGACTTGCCCGCGCCGCTCGGCCCGACGACGGCCAGATGGTCGCCCTCGGGGACGGTGAGGTCGAGGCGGTCCAGGACGGGCGCCGAGTGCGGGCCGTAGGAGAAGGTGACCGACCGCAGCGTGAGGTCCGCGCCGGACGGCCGGATCGCGGGCAGGGACGGCGGCGGGGGCGGCGCGGCGGCGGCGATGCGGCGCAGCGTGGCCACCAGCCGCACGCCGCTCACCCCGAGCCCCTGGACGAGCCCGCCGAGCGCGGGGGCGAGCGACTGGGTGACGTAGGCGAGCGCGCCGACGATCACGCCGGGCCCGGCGCCGCCGTCGAGCAGCCATGGGGTGCCGGCCAGCAGCAGCACGACGGGCAGCCAGCCGCCGACGGCCAGCGCGGCGGTACGCACCGCGGTGACCCTGGCCAGGGCGCGGGCGGCGTCGCGCTGCGCGCCCACCCGGCGGGCCAGCCGCGCGTCCTCGCGCTCGGCCAGGCCGCACGCCTCGATGTCGCGCAGCCCGGCGGCCGTGGCGGTCATGGACCGGGCCAGCTCCTCGTCGGCCAGCAGGAACGCCCGCTGCCGCCGGGCCAGCGCCGGCAGCGAGGCCAGGAAGAACGCCAGCCCGGCCGCGAACGGCGGCAGGACCAGCACGAGCGTCCCCGGCGCCAGCGTCAGCAGCCCCAGCACCACGCTGACCAGCGTGAACGCGAACCCCCTGACCGTCGTGACGACCGCGGCGAAGGCGTCCCTGGCCAGCTCGACCTGGAGGCCCGCCCGTGCCGTGGCCGCGCTGTCCGGCCGCTCGGCGAGCGGGCGGCGGAGCGCTCCCTCCACCACCCGCGTCAGCAGGTCGTCGCGGAACGGCTCGGCCACGGCGGCCACGGCCAGCACCACCTGGCGGGCGCCGACGGCGGAGACCAGCCACGCCAGCCCGAGCGCCGCCAGCCAGGCCAGCCCGGTCAGCGGCCGCGCGCGGGCGAAGCCGTCCTCGATGGCGCGGGCGACGGCGTGCCCGACGAGGAAGGCGGGCGCGGCCTCCAGCACCGACCAGAGCAGGATCGCGACCAGCCGCCTCGGGTCGCGGACGAGCGCGCGCCGGAACCCGGCCGGGCCGCCGGACGCGGAGGCGGTCATGAGCGGCCCTCCTGGAAGACGGCCCGGTAGTCGGGGTCGCGCCAGAGGACGTCGTGGGGGCCCGTTCCGCGTACCCGGCCCTCCTCCAGCCACACGACCTGGTCGGCGCGGGCGGCGGTGGCCAGGCGGTGGGCGGCGATCAGGCGGGTACGGCCCCTGGGGTCGCCGGTGAGGGCCCGGCTCACCTCGCGTTCGGTGACGGTGTCCAGGCTGGAGGTGGCGTCGTCGAGCACGAGCAGCCGTTCCCCTTGCGCGAACGCCCTGGCCAGGCCGAGCCGCTGGCGTTCGCCGCCGGACATCGGGGTCTCCTCCAGCGGCGTGTCGTACCCGGCCGGCAGGCGGCGGACGAAGGCGTCGGCGCGGGCCGCCGTGGCGGCCTCCCGTACCGCCTGGGAGCCGGGGACGGCGGCGATCGCCTCGCCGACGGTGTCGCCGACCAGGACCGGGCGTTCGAAGGCGTAGCCGATGGCGCGGCGCAGGCCGGCGTGGGTCAGCTCCCGTAACGGGACGCCGTCGAGCAGCACGTCGCCGCGCCCGGGGTCGGCCAGGCGGCCGGCGAGGGCGGCCAGCAGGGACTTGCCGGAGCCCGACCGGCCCACCACGGCGGTGACCGTGCCGCCGGGGATCGTCAGGTCGCCCACGGTGAGCCCGTCCACGGCGACGTCGCGGAACTCGACCGTGCCGGGGCCGGGCGGGAGTGCGCGCGTGCCGTGGCGGACCGGGGGCAGGGTGAGCACGTCGGCGACGCGGGCGGCGGCGGCCCTCGCCCTGGCCAGGCCCCCGATGTGGCCGAGCGAGGTGCTGAGCGCGGCGCCGAGCGCGGCGTAGCGGGCGGCGGCGTACAGGTCGCCGACGGAGAGCCGCCCGGCGGCCAGCATGAGCCCGCCGGCGGCCAGCACGGCCACCTCCACCAGCGGGATCACCAGCCCCGACTGCACGCCGGCGGTGGCGTTCGCCCGCCACAGGGCCATGCCGTGGGCGCGCAGGCGGGGCAGGGGCGCCAGCACGCGCCGCGCCTCCTGGCCCGCGGTCCCGGCCGCGGCGATGGTACGGGCGCCGTCGAGGGCGTCCACGAGGCGGGCCGCGATCTCGCCCTGGACCTCCTGGTAGCCGCCGGAGATGACGGTCGTGGCGCGCAGGAAGGCCCGCAGCACGAACACGATGAGGACGATGCCGACCCCCAGCGTGAGGGTCAGCAGCGGATGGATGAGGGTCAGCGCGATCAGGGCGCCGACGGTCGGCACCAGCAGGGCCAGCGCGCCGGTCACCGTCTCGGGGGCCCGTCCGGCCTCCTCGGCGTTCAGCCCGGCCCGGGTGACGAGGTCGCCCTCGGGGAAACGGCGGGTGGCGGCCCGGCCCACGCCGAGCACGTGCCGCAGCACGCCGAGCCGCAGCCGGGCGGCCGCGTACGCGCTGCTCGCCCCCTTGGCCCAGCCGCCGAGGCTCTCGCACAGCACCACCACGGCGATCACGCCCGCGCACAGCGTCAGGGCGGAGGCGGCGCCGGGCGAGCGGTCGAGGAGCAGGTCGAGCGTACGGCCGACGAGGTACGGGACGGCCAGCTCACCGGCCGCGCCGGCGACCGCGGTGACCGCCAGCACGGCGGGCCACGGGCCGCAACGTCGTACGGCGTCCGTCACCAGGCGGTCTCCTGGTCCCACCGGCCGGCCTCCTTCGAACTCGGGAGGTCCCCGCGCCACCACGAAACGGCGCGGGGACCCCTGTCAGCTATCAGTGGCAGAGAGCGACACTGAGGTTGCTCGGGTGGCCCGAGTGACACGTAAGAGCCGTGAGCGTGCTGCCGCCGCTGGCCACGTCGCTGGCCGCGGGAGCCTCCAGACCCTGCAGGTCGAGAAGAACCATGTGCTTTACACCTCCTTCCGTGATTGATCAGGCGTAGGCCGCTCGGGTGCGGCCTCCAGGAACGGCAGCCGCCCCGGCTGGTCGCCCAGCACCGCGCCGAGCGCGAACAGCACGCCGGCCGTTCCTGTCGCGAAATCCATGGACAGGCGCAGGAGCCCGTCACCGGGGAAGGCCAGCCCGCCGCCGTACGGCAGGGCGTGCCAGCTCAGTCCCTTGATCAGATCGCGGGCCGCCGGTTCGCCGGCGAGTGCCGCGATGAGGCCCGCGCGCCCGGTGAACAGCCCGGGCTGGACGAAGAACCCGGCGCGGGCGACCAGCGTGAGCCGGTCCAGCGCGGCGGCCAGTTCCTCGTCGGGCCTGTGGGTGAGGTAGCGCCGCAGGACCATGGCGATGCCGGCGGAGCCCTCGTCCAGGTAGGGCAGCAGCCGCCAGCCCTGGTCGACCTGGAGCGAGCCGTCCTCCGAGGCGCGGCAGCGCCGCAGGTCCTGCCGGAGCGCGGTCCCGGCCAGGTCGAGCAGCGCCCGGTCGCCGGTGTGCTCGTAGGCGTGCAGGAAGAGCAGGGCGGGCCCGGAGGAGCCGTACATGAGGCCGGCTCTGGGGTTGCTGCCGCCGCTGATCGTGGGCACGTCGTCCGGGCCGCCGAGGCGGTCGGCGCAGATGTCCACGGCGCGCATGGCGGGCCCGGTCAGGGAGGGCTCGGTGCGGCCGAGCCGCAGGAGGTTCAGGCCGATGCCGGACAGGCCGGAGAACAGGGCCGACTCCAGGCGCTCCCATTGCTCGCGCAGGGCGACCTCGACGACGTCGAGCGCGTCCTGGCGGTGGCCGAGGCGGTCGAGCACGTGGGCGATGCCGTGCAGGCCGTCGTACAGGCCGAGCCCGGAGCCCTGGGCCGGGCGCGGGGCGCGCTCGCGCAGCCAGTTCTCGTACTCCGGGAAGGGGCCGAGGCCGGTGGCCGACAGGGCGAGCAGCACGCCGGCCGCGCCGGTCGCGACGTTGAGACCGCCGCCGGGCTTGAACTGGGCGACGTCGCCGGGGAAGAGGCGGTCGTCGCGGGCGGGGGTCGCGGCGGCCCGGATGGCCCGGCACATCGCCTCCCGCAGTTCGGCCCAGGTGGCCGTCCCCGGCTGCGGCACGGGGGTCTCCACGGCCTGATCACCCGCGATGGTCGCGGCGGCGGTGTCCATGAAGGCGCCGGGGACGGGGAAGGTCTCCTTGACGATCCGCGCCAGCTGGACGATCTTCGGCCGGTGGATCGGCAACATGATCGTGCACTGCGGGGCGAACAGGGCGAAGCGCAGGCAGGCCAGCGCGTACCTGTCGACCTCGACGCCGTGGCGGTCGCGCGGCGCGGCGAAGGCGGGGTGGGCCAGCGCGTCCCTGGCCCGGTCCGCGGCGACGGTGGCGACCTCGTAGTCGATGAGCACGATCCGGCCGTCCTGGGTGAGCAGGATGTTGTCGGGGTGCAGGTCGCCGAAGACGACACCGCGTCCGTGCAGCGACTCGACGGCCCGCTCGACGCTCTCCAGGGTCGTCGTGGCCCAGGTGGTGTAGTCGGCGAGGTCCTGCTCGTCGCACGTGGCCCGGGTCAGCGGGAAGCGGCGCACCAGCCGCCGCTGGAGCGGGGTGCCGTCCACGAACTCCTGGACGAGGAAGTGGTGCCCGCCGAGGGTGAAGTAGTCGAGCAGCGCGGTGGCGGCGGGCAGGCCGGCCAGGCGGCGCAGCATGTCGCGCTCGTGTTCGAGCCTGGCGACCGCGTCGCGGCCGGCCGCGTCCAGCCCGGCGTGCGGCCTGGCCTCCTTGAGCACCACCCGCTCCTCCGTACGGGTGTCGCGGGCCAGGTAGACGCCGCCGCCGTTGGAGAAGTGCAGCACGCTCTCGATCCGGTACGGCAGCCCGTCCATGGTCACCGCGTTGCGCGCGGCCAGGTGGGGTTCGAGGAACCCGGGCAGCGTCGTCCAGGCCGGCACCGAGAACGTCGAGCCGCGCACGTCGGGGACCAGCGTGCCGTCGCCGTCCTCGACGGCCAGCACGCGCTCCCCGGACGGGGACAGGCAGTGCCGGTCGGCGAACCCGCCGTACCTGACGAACATCGGCCCCTCGCCGTAGCGCAGGTCGCTCAGGATGTACGGCCCCTCCACCCCGCGCAGCAGCTCGCCGAGCTCCTTGAGCACGAGTTCGAGCTGCCCCTCGTCCCGCGGGTAGACGGTGATGAGCTTGCCGCTCGACGCCCGCGAGGCGGCCTTGGAGTTGACCATGACGAGCACGGCCGGGCCGCGCAGGAACTTGAAGGCGACCCCGCGGGGCACGCAGTAGTCCCACACGGTCTGGACGGCCTTCTCGGCGTCCTCGATCCGGGCCGACACGTGGATCTTCCAGCCCTGGGGCGGCAGGGGCGCCTCCCGGGTGGGCATGTAGTAGGCCCACGTGTCACTGAGCTCGTGCGCCCAGCCGTCGGGGGCGGGCCGGCGCACCAGGGCGAAGTCGGCGTCCGCCGCCGTGCTGTGGTCGGGAGTGTCGTAGAAACACTGGTCCACAAGGCAGTAGAGCTCGTACTTGTCCATTTGGCGCGGCCCTCCGAGGCGGTGTGGTTAGAGCCTGCCGCACCCACCGCCGGTCGGACTAGTAACACTCAACATTAGCCATATATGGCTATGAAATGGGCTTTGATGTGTTTTTCACAAAACGTAATTACACACGTGGGGCATAAACACTGAAAGCGAATTCTCCGCCGCGTGACGTGGACGACTCCAGCCAGCCACCCAGCGCGGACACCCGTTCGGCCAGGTTGAGCAGGCCGTGGCCGGCGTCCCCCGGGCGGCGCGGCGGACGTACGCCGTCGTTCCTGATCGACAGGCGGACCAGGTTGTCGCGTTCCATCAGCTGGATCCAGCACTGTCCGGCCTCGGCGTGCCGCAACACGTTCGTCACCCCCTCGCGCAGCGCGTGTGTGAGGGCCTCCTCCACGTCCGGACGCAGGTCGCGACAGGACACCTTGATCTGGCAGCGCACCCGCGCCGACTCCAGCAGCGCCCGCGCCGAACTCAGCTCGGCGGCCAGCGAGGACGTGCGCGGGCGGCCGTGCGCGACGGCCCGGACGTCGGCCGACAGGGTACGCAGGAGCTCCAGCGTCTCGGTGACCTCCTGCCGGGCCTTCTCGTCCCCCTCCGCCACCAGCCGCTGGATGAGCTGCGCCTTCAGCGTCAGGACGGTCAGCCGGTGCCCGACCAGGTCGTGCAGGTCGCGGGTGAAGCGGCGGCGCTCCAGCGCCACCGCCTGCCGCATGACGTCGGTACGGGCCCCCGCCAGCCGGCGCACCCGGGTCAGCAGGCTCAGCAACGCGAACTCCACGACGCCGACCAGCGTGCTGACCACGGCCCACGCGGACTCGACCTGCCACGACTGCGGCGCGGCCAGCAACACCGGCCCGCACGACAAGGCCAGCACCACCAGCACGACCGACCTGATCCGCGCCGCGACCACGAGCAGGGCGCCCACCAGCAACCCGCACACCGGGGTCCAGGCAGGTCCGAAAACCGCCAGCGGCACGTACGTGAGCCACGCCTGGACGGCCACCAGCCACCACGAGCCGGCGCGCCGCGAGGGCGCCTCCATGACGAACTTGCCGTGCAGCGTGAGCAGGACGGCCAGCGTCAGCGACCCCTCGACCACCAGCCCGGACCTGGCCAGCCCGGCCTGCACCGGCACGGCCAGCCCCACGCCCCCGGCCACCAGGCCGAGCCCCCCGGCCCAAAAGGGCGATGCCAGAACATGCATTTTGGAACGTAATCGAGGCGCAAGACCACGGTATGCGGCGTCCACCTCACCCCCGGTATGCGGTTGTCGTGACGGAATACTACGCGTGGCAAGTGCGCTCACCGTTGTCTCGTTCCTCCAAATCGACCTGATGAGGCCGCCTCGTGTAAAGCCCGAGGCCGCTTCCGGACACGCTGACTTCCCACCCCACATCGGGTTAACCAGTGCATTCAAGTCATAAGGTTGCGGTATGGACTACATGCGACTTGGCACCACAGGACTGAAAGTTTCTCGCATCTGTTTGGGGATGATGAGCTACGGCGACCCGGCGCGCCAGGAATGGGCCCTGCCGGAGGAACAGGCCGAGCCGATCATCCGGCGGGCCGCCGACGCCGGGGTGACGTTCTTCGACACCGCCGACATCTACAGCCAGGGTCACAGCGAGGTCGTCACCGGCAGCGTGCTGCGCCGGATCTTCCCCCGCCGCGAGGACTACGTGCTGGCCACCAAGGTCTACTTCCCGATGGGCCGGGGAGCCAACGACCGGGGCCTGTCGCGCAAGCACATCCTCTCCGCGATCGACGCCTCGCTCGAACGGCTCGGCACCGACTATGTGGACTTGTACCAGATCCACCGGTGGGACGACGAGACCCCCATCGAGGAGACCATGGAGGCGCTGGACGAGGTCGTCAGGTCGGGCCGCGCCCGCTACATCGGCGCCTCCACCATGTGGGCCTGGCAGTTCTCCAAGGCCCAGTACGTCGCCGAGGCCAACGGCTGGACGAGGTTCGTCTCGATGCAGAACCACTACAACCTGATCTACCGCGAGGAGGAGCGCGAGATGTTGCCCCTCTGCGCCGACCAGGGCGTGGGCGTGCTCCCGTGGAGCCCGCTCGCGCGCGGCGTGCTGGCCAGGGCGGGCTCGGCGTCCGCGACGACCGCCAGGACCGGCTCCGACCAGCGCATCGACTACCTGTACGACCCCGACAACGACCGGCGGATCCTCGACCGGGTCGCGCAGCTCGCCGCCGACCGGGAGCTGCAGGCGGCCCAGGTCGCCCTGGCCTGGCTGCTCCACCAGCCGGGGGTGACGGCGCCGATCGTCGGGGCCACGAAGGACCGGCACGTGGACGACGCGGTGGCGGCCTTGGACGTGACGTTGTCGGACAAGGAGCTGGAGTTCCTGGCGGAGCCGTACCGGCCGCGTGAGGTCAAGTCCTGATCACCGTGCCTGATCACTGGGCGTGATCTCCGGGATTGTCGGCCGGAGATCCTAAGGTAGGGGGCATGCGGGCTAATGAGGAGGCGGCGGCGGCGCTGCAGGAATACGCGGAGCTGTTCGCGCTGAGCGGCGGCGACGCCTTCCGGGTGCGGAGCTACCAGAAGGCGGCCAAGGCGATCGCCGGGTTCCCCGAGGACATCTCGGAGGTCGACGTGCGCGGCGTCCCCGGGGTGGGCGAGGCCATCGCCAAGAAGATGGAGGAGTTCCTCCAGCGCGGCAGCTTCCGGCAGCTCGACGACCTGCGGGGCCGGGTGCCCGAGGGTGTTCGGCGGCTGACCCGGGTGCCCACGCTGGGGCCGAAGACGGCGATCATGTTGTTCGAGGACTACGGCATCGACTCCACGGTCGCGCTGGGCGAGGCCATCACCTCCGGCCGGCTCGACGGCGTCAAGGGTCTCGGCCCGAAGACCCTGGCCAACCTGCTCAAGGGCATCGAGCAGCTTGAGCAGGCGGGCCGGCGGGTGCACATCGGCGTCGCCATGTCCCTGGCCGAGCAGGTCATCGGCTCGCTCAAGGCCGAGCGCATCGCGTACGCGGGGTCGCTGCGGCGGATGAAGGACACGATCGGCGACATCGACATCCTGGCGGTGGCGCCCGAGTCGGTCATGGCCGACTTCCGCGCCCAGCCCTACGTCGCCGACGTGATCGCCGCGGGCGACAAGAAGACCTCGATCCGCACGACCTCGGGCGTACAGGTCGACCTGCGCCTGATCCCCGCCGGGTCGTGGGGCGCGGCGATGCAGTACTTCACCGGCTCCAAGGAGCACAACGTGGCCATCAGGGAGATGGCGGTGAAGAAGGGCTGGAAGTTGTCCGAGTACGGCCTGTTCGAGGGCGAGCGGGTGATCGCCGCGGAGTCGGAGGAGGACATCTACGAGGCGCTCGGCATGCAGTTCGTGCCGCCGCCGATGCGCGAGGACGGCGGTGAGATCAAGGCGGCGCTGCGCGGGGAGCTGCCCGTGCTGGTGGAGCTGGCCGACCTCAAGGGCGACCTGCACACCCACACCGACCTGACCGACGGCATCGCCTCGCTGGAGGACATGGTGGCCGCCGGTCACGCGCGCGGCTACGCCTACTACGCGGTCACCGACCACGCGCCCGACCTGGCCATGCAGCGCATGACGCTGGACAAGGCGCTGGAGCAGCGCGGGCGGGTGGCCGAGCTGCAGAAGAAGTACCCGACCATGCGCATCCTGCACGGGTCGGAGCTCAACATCGGGCCCGACGGCTCGGTCGACTGGCCGGGCGAGGTCCTGCGCGAGTTCGACGTGTGCGTGGCCTCGGTCCACTCCCATTTCGGGATGTCACGGGATGAGATGACCCGCCGGTTCATCGCCGCGTGCGACAACCCGTACGTCGACATCATCGGCCATCCGACGACCCGGAAGATCGGCAAGCGGCCGTCGGTCGACGCCGACTGGGACGCCGTCTTCCGCGCCGCCGCCCGTACCGGCACGGCGATGGAGATCGACTCCTACCCCGACCGCTCCGACCTGCCGGCCGACCTGGTGCGGCTGGCCAAGCACCACGGGGTGAAGTTCTCCATCGACAGCGACTCGCACGCGATCCCCCACCTGGCCAACCAGCGGTTCGGGGTCGGAATCGCCCAGCGGGCCTGGCTGACCGGGGACGACGTGATCAACACCTGGCCCCTCGACCGCCTGCTCACCTTCCTCGGCCGCTGACCGCACACGGGCTTGGGGTGTGAGTCGGGCGCGGCCCGCACCCAGCGCGGGCCGCACCCGAGCCTCGGCGGGGGATCCATCGTGCTCGACGCGGGAACGACGGCGAGCACCCAGGGCCGCGTTCCCCTTCCACGGGACGGGCGTCCACCAGAATCCCTACCCCCAAATTCGGACTTTTCATCACAAATCGGCACATTTGCCGCACTGCTCAGAAGGCGCCCACTTGCGCCCGCCCGTCCCCATTCCTCCGTACATGCGCGGCCGGGTCGTGGCTTCGCTAGCTTGGACGGCGATGGACGAGATCACGCCCCCGCCCGCCGACCAGAACGCCGACTCCCCGGCGGGCGGAGACGGCACCCGTGCCACCGGATCCACCCCACGGCGAAGGAGCGCCCGCAGAGGGCGCAGGTGGTGGAAGATCCTGCTCGTCGCCCTGGTCGCGGTGCTGGCCACGGCCATCGGCGGGGTCGCCCTGGCCTATCCCTCGCTCGCCGCCACCACCTGCCCCGGCTGCTACGGCCTGACCGAGCTGCAACCCGGCCTGCACGTCGAGGACGGCCTGACCGCAGCCCAGCGCGAACGGGCCCGCGAGGTGGCCGACCAGGCGGCCCGCCGCGTCACCGGCTTCTACGGCACCCGCCTCAGCTCCCCCGACCTGCTCGTCTGCCTGACCGAGAGCTGCTACCGGCGCATCGGCGGCGGCCAGGAACGCGGCGTCGCGGTGCTCAACCGGTCGGTGATGCTCTCGCCGCGCGGCCTCGACCCGGTGATCGCCTCCCACGAGATGTCCCATGTCGAGCTGCACGCCAGGCTGACGTCCGCCGCCGCCGTCCCGCAGTGGTTCGACGAGGGGCTGGCCGTGGTGGTCGCCGACGACCCGCGTTACCTGACCCCGCAGCCCGCCCCCGCGTCCGCGCCCGACCGTTGCCTGGTGGCGCCGTCCGGGCAGCCCTTGCCGGTGACGTTGGAGGAGTGGCTGCGGGCCGCGAGCGCCGACCCCGCCACGTACGCCCGATCCGCCTGCCAGGTGAGCCGCTGGCTGGACGGGCACGGCGGGCGCGCCGGCCTGCTCGACCTGATCACCCGCCTCAACGCTGGTGAGCCCTTCGCCACCCTTGTACGCATGTGACGGTTGCCGCACCCGTGGCATTGGGTAAGTCCCGGTATGGCTGGAACGGTCCCACGATCGGGACGGGATTCGGCAAGGACGCGCACGCGAAGACAGCGCGAGGAGATTAAATGGTTTCCAGGTAGGAAATACGTCTTGCGGAGGTGGCTCCCATGAAGCAAGTCGCGGCGACGATCGTCAAGCCGCTGCCCGACCACCTGTTCCGGGTGCACGACGGCAACGCCGAGATGCGATGGGAGGCGATGTCCGGGGTCGGCTACCACACCCCGAACGACCGCTTCTTCGTCAGGAACCACACCTCCACCCCGCTGATCGACGCCGCCACCTGGCAGCTGCACCTGCACGGCGCCGGGCTGCTGCGGCCGCGCGCCTTCACCTACGACGAGCTGCTGTCGATGCCGTCGCGCACCCACGACGTGGCGATCGAGTGCGCGGGCAACGGCCGCGGCTTCTACGGCACCCAGCAGGGCGACCCCGCGCCCGGCGCCCAGTGGGGACTCGGAGCCGTCGGCGTGGCCAGGTGGCGCGGCGTGCCGCTGCGCCACCTGCTCGAGGAGGCCGGACTGCGCCCCGAGGCCGTGGACGTGCTGCCCACCGGCCTCGACGCGCCCTTCGAGCACTACGGCCACGTCCGCCGACCGCTGCCGGTCGCCAAGGCCGTGGGCGACGTGCTCGTGGCCTACGAGATGAACGGCCGCCCGCTGCCGCCCGACCACGGGTTCCCGGTCCGGCTGGTGGTGCCGGGGTGGGTGGGGATCGCGTCCATCAAATGGCTGGGCGACATCGAGGTGTCGACCAGCAGGATGTTCACGCCGTGGAACACCGTCTTCTACCGGGACGTCGCGGCGCAGCCGGTCAAGAGCGCGTTCGAGCTGCCCTGGGACGCCCGGCTGCCGATCCGCGGCCCACACGCCTGGCGCGGCCGGCCCGGCCCGCACGTGTTGCACGGCCGGTCGTGGTCGGGGCGCGGCCGGATCGTCAAGGTCGAGGTCAGCTTCGACGGCGGGGCCACCTGGCACCTGGCCGAACACCACGGCCCGCACCTGGTCGGGGCCTGGTTGCCCTGGCACGTCCAGTGGGCGCCGCGGCACACCGGGCCCGCCGTGCTGATGGCCAGGGCCACCGACGAGACCGGCGCCACGCAGCCCCTTCGCACGCCCAAGCACCCCTTCGGCTACTCCTTCGACGCGGTCGTCCGGCATCCGGTCGAGGTGGTCAACGGATAGGTAACTGTCACCGATCCCGGCTGAGCTGGACATTCACCGAAACGTGGTCCGTAGCTGTGGATTTCATCTGAAAGACTTTCGCGGAAACGTTACGGAAATGACATCGTGCGAGGCTTGCCGCACGACGGAAAGGGGAAGAGCACGATGCGCCAGCTGAGCCCGTTGGATGCCCAGTTCCTTCACCTGGAGTCCGAGACCACCGCGGCCCACGTGGCCGGCCTGGCGATCCTCGACTCCTCCGGCGGCACGGTGCACCGGGACGCGCTGGCCGAGCTGCTGCTCGACCGCGTCCACCTCTCCCCCGCGCTGAGCCTGCGCCTGACCGAGGTGCCGTTCGGGCTCGACCGTCCCTACTGGAGTGCCGATCCGGCCTTCGACCTCGCCAACCACCTGTTCGAGACGGCGCTGCCGGCGCCCGGCGACGACGAGGCGCTGGCCGGGGCGGTGGCCGCGATCCACGAGCGCAGGCTCGACCGGTCCCGCCCGCTGTGGGAGATGCACCTGATCACGGGGCTGGCCGGCGACCGCGTCGCGGTCTACACGAAGGTGCACCACGCGGCCATCGACGGCGTGTCGGGCGCGGAGACCCTGGCGACCCTGCTCGACCTGACCCCGGAGGGGGCCCGGGAGCGGGGTCCGCGCCCGGCGCCGCCCGCGCAGGACGACGCGCCGGGCCTGTTGGAGATGCTGGCCGGCGCCGCCGTACGGTCGGTCACTCATCCGGTGCTGGCCGCCCGGTCGGCGGTCAGGGCCGCGGGCGACCTCGACGCCATCCCGCTGGCCGGCGCGCTGCCCGGCGCGAAGATGATCGCCAGGGCGGCCCGGCTCGTGACGGGCGACCAGCAGCGGCGGCCCGAGTTGACGGAGCTGCCGGGGCTGACCGCGCCGCGTACGCCGTTCAACGGGCCGATCAGCGCGCGGCGGGATCTGTCGTTCGGGTCGGTGCCGCTGAAGGAGGTCAAGAAGATCGCCAAGGCCGGCGACGTCAGCGTCAACGACGTGGTGATGACGCTGTGCGCCTCGGCGCTGCGGTCCTGGCTGGAGGAACGGGACGCGCTGCCGGAGGAGCCGCTGGTGGTCGGGGTGCCCGTGGCGGTGCGTACGGGCGGGGCCAAGGACGTGGTCGGCAACCAGATCTCGGCCATGGTGGCGCCCGTACCGACGAACGTGGCCGACGCCAGGGAACGGCTGCGGGCGGTCGGCGAGACCATGAGCAGGGCCAAGCGGCGCTTCGCCGTGGCGCCGGCGAGCTGGCTCGGCGAGTTGTGCTCGCTGCTGCCCGCGCCGGTCACCAGCCTGGCCACCCCGGCGATCTTCCGGCTGGCCGGGTCGGTGTTCCCGCCGATCAACCTGATCATCAGCAACGTGCCGGGCCCGCAGTTCCCGCTGTACATGTGCGGTGCCAGGGTGCTGGCCTACTACCCGCTGTCGGTGCTGACCGACGTGTCCGGCGGGGTGAACATCACCTGTTTCTCCTACGACGGCATGCTCGACTTCGGCATCGTGGCCTGCCCCGAGCGGCTGGAGGACGTGTGGTCCCTGCTCGGGCACCTGCGCGACGCCCTCGACGAGCTGCTAGCCGAGGGCGTGGGCGATGAGTTCAGCGACGGCGTCGGGGTCGATCTGGTGACCGGTTAGCTGACAGAGGTTCTCCTGGTAGAGCAGCACGGCGGCGAACGTGGCCGCGGCCACCTCCAGCCGGGCGGCGTCGCCGCGGGCGCCGGGCAACGCCAGTTCCAGCGCGAACCTGGCCCGCCTGATCAGCTCGCCGTTGAGCCTGCCGAGCCGTTCCTTGACCGAGCCGTGCGTGTCGGCCTCGCGGAACAGGATGCGGCGCATCGCCGGTGAAGCCCGCAGCGGCAGCCCGCGCGCCAGCCGGGCGAGGGTGCCCGCCGGATCGCCGGGCACGGCGTCGACCTCGCGCCCCTCCTCGACCAGGGTGCGTTCGTCGACCAGGGCGACCAGTACGTCGATCTTCCGCGGGAAGTAGTGGAAGATCAGCCCTTTGGGGACCTGCGCGAGCCTGGCGATCACCGCGGTCGGCGTGGCCTCGTAGCCACTGCCCGCGAACAGCTCCTCGACCGGGTCCAGGATGCGCGTGCGCGCGTCACCGATCGACACAGCTCGCACCCTAGCGCCACCTGCGGCTTCGTCGCCATCCCACGCGGGCCAGAGCGTACTGCCCTCGGGCCGGGGTGTAGCATTTGAGACGTAAATGTCGCAGAATAGACGGAGTCGTCTCATGACGGTGAGCCGGGAGCAGATCATGACCGCGGCGATCCAGCACCTCAACGAGCATCCGGCCGCCTCCATGGCCCAGCTCGCCGAGGCGGTGGGGATCAGCAGGGCCACGCTCCACCGGCAGTTCAGCAGCCGCGAGGAGCTGATGACGGCGCTCGGCCACCGCGCGCACGACCAGTGGCACCAGGTCCAGGTGCGCGCGGGCGTGACGGCCGCCGCCGCCTCGGCCGACCCCGGCGTGATCGGACGGGCCCTCGACACCCTGCTGGACGGGCTGGTCGACGTTGCCGACGAGTACGGCTTCGGCCTCACCGACTACGCGATGGCCGTGCACCCGGAGCTGCTGCGGCGGTCGGACGAGCTGGAGGAGCACGAGATCGCGCTGTACGCCGCCGCCCAACGGGCCGGCCTGCTGCGCGCCGACCTGCCTGCCCGCTGGATCAGCAACACGGTCTACGGCCTGCTCGTGGCCGTCAGGGAGAGCCTGCGACGCGGCGACGTCGCCCGCCGCGAGGTGCCCCGGCTACTGCGTGAGACGTTCCTGACCGAGACCGGGACCGGGACCGGGGCCGGGGCCGGGGCCGAGGGCGGGGGGCGGTCGTGATGGCGGTCACCGGCGTCTCCGCGCGCAGGCGGTGGGCGGGCCTGGCCGTGTTGTCGGCCAGTGTGCTGCTCGTGGTCATGGACATGACCGTGCTCAACGTCGCCCTGCCCGCGATCTCCGAGGACCTGCGGCCGACCTCGGTCGAGCTGCTGTGGATGGTGGACGCGTACTCGCTGGTGTTGTCCGGGCTGCTGGTGACGGCGAGCGCGCTGGGCGACCGGTGGGGGCGCAAGCGCATGCTGCTGGCCGGGTTCGGCGTGTTCGGGCTGGCATCGACGGCGGTGTTGCTGGCCGACTCGGCGACCGACGTGATCGCCGTACGGGCGTTGCTGGGGGTGGGCGGGGCGATGATCATGCCGTCCACGCTGTCCATGATCCGGAACCTGTTCACCGATCCGGGCGAGCGGGCCAGGGCGCTCGGCGTCTGGTCGGCGATGGCGGCGATGGGCGCGGCGCTCGGCCCGATCCTGGCCGGGTTCCTGCTGGAGCACTTCGCCTGGCAGTCGGCGTTCCTGGTGAACGTGCCCGTCATGGTGGCGGCCATCGCCGCCGGGCTGTTCCTGCTGCCGGAGTCGCGCAACCCCAGGCCGGGCCGCTGGGACGCGCTGGGGACCGTGTTGTCGATGGCGGGCATGACGGCGCTGCTCTACGCGGTCAAGACGTTCGGCAAGGACGGCCTGACCTCGCCCGCCGCCCTGCCCGCCGCCGTGGTCGCGGTGGTCGCGCTGAGCTGGTTCGTGGTGCGGTGCGCGCGGCGGCCCGATCCGCTGCTGGAGATCAGGCTGTTCCGCAGCCCGCCGTTCTCGGCGGGTGTGGTGACGGCGCTGAGCACGTCGATCGCGATGGCGGCCGTGCTGCTGCTGCTCGCGCAGTGGATGCAGCTCGTCCAGGGGTACGCGCCGCTGGAGACGGGGGTGCGGCTGCTGCCCGCCGCGCTGGCCGCGCTCGTGGCCTCGCCGCTCGCGCCCGTACTGGCCGAGCGCATCGGGGCCCGGGTGGTGCTGGCGGGCGGGCTCGTGGTGACGGGCCTGGGGTTCCTGGTGTTGTGGCTGGCGCCGCAGCCGCTGGGCTACTGGCCGGTCGCGGGCGCGCTGGCGCTGATCGGCGCGGGCAACGGCGCGCTGGCCATCGCCTCGGCCGTGATCATGGCAGGTTCCCCGCCGGAGAAGTCCGGCAGCGCAGCGGCCATCGAGGAGACCAGCTACGAGGTGGGCGCGGCGCTCGGGGTCGCCGTGCTGGGCAGCGTGGCGGCCGCGGTCTACCGGGGCGGGCTGGACTACGCGGGGGCGGGCGCGCAGGCGGCACGTGAGTCGCTGGGCGGGGCCCTCGACGTGGCCGGCGAGCTGGGGGCGCAGGGGGCGCGGCTGGTGGAGACGGCCAGGGCGGCCTTCACCGACTCGCTGGCGCTGACCTCGGGGGCGGGGGCGGCGCTGATCCTGGTCGGCGCGGTGGCGGTCTGGCTGCTCACCCCGCGCGACCTCGACCTGAGGGCCGTCGAGCACTGACCGCCCGCCGCCCGCCGCCGGACCGCCGCCGGTGCCGGGCAGGCGCCGGTGCCGGGCAGGCGCCGGTGCCGAGGTGGGCGCGGGGCCGGTGGCCTGCGCGTTCGCCGGGGCGCCGTCCGTGCCTCTTCGGGGGAGGCACGGATAATGGCCGCATGAGATCAATAGGCACCACGGACCTGTCCGTGTTCCCGATATCGCTCGGCACCAACGTCTTCGGCTGGACCGCCGACAAGGAGGCCTCGTTCGCGGTCCTCGACGCCTACGTCGAGGGCGGCGGCAACTTCATCGACACCGCCGACGTCTACCCCCACTGGGTGACCGGCGAGTCCACCTCCGAGCTGATCATCGGCGAGTGGATGGCCGACCGCGGCAACCGGGACTCCCTGGTGCTGTCCACCAAGGTCGGCATGCTGGAGGGGCTCGAAGGGCTGGCCCCGGCCACGATCCGCACGGCCGTCGAGGACTCCCTGCGCCGGCTGCGCACCGACTACATCGACCTGTACTGGGCGCACGTGGACGACCACGACACGCCGCTGGTGGAGTCGCTGGCCGCCTTCGACGCGCTGGTCAAGGAGGGCAAGGTACGCCACGTCGGCGCGTCCAACTACGGCGCGGCGCGGCTGGCCGAGGCGCTGCGGCTCTCCCGCGAGGAGGGGCTGGCCCCGTACGTGGCGTTGCAGCAGCCGTACAACCTGGTCGATCGGGCGTACGAGGGTGAGCTGCGGGACGTCGTGGCGGCGGAGGGGTTGTCGAGCACGCCGTACTTCGGGCTGGCCCGCGGGTTCCTGACCGGCAAGTACCAGCCGGGCGTCACGGTCGACAGCCCGCGCGCGGGAGGGGCGGCCCAGTACCTGGAGACCGAGCACGGGCGCAGGGCGCTCGAAGGGCCGCTGAAGGTGGCGGCCGAGCGCGGCACGGAACCGGCCTCGGTGGCGCTGGCCTGGCTGGCCGCCCAGCCCACGGTCACCGCGCCGCTGGCCAGCGCGCGCGACCCGCACCAGCTCAAGCCGCTGCTGGCGGCGGCGGAGCTGGTGCTGGGCGAGGAGGAGCTGGCGCTGCTCGACGCGGCCTCCCGCCCCTGAACGCCGCCCGCCCCTGAACGACCGGCGCCCGGCCCCGCGCCCGGCCCCGCACGGGCAGCGGAACCAGCGGGGTCAGCGGGCGCGGCCGGCCAGCGAGACGCACAGTTCCCTGAGCGCGACGGCGCCGGGCAGGCATTCGTCCAGTACGGCCAGCGCCGCCTCCAGGTGCCGGGCGGCCAGGCGGTCCGCGATCGTCCGGCCGCCCGCCTCCTCGATCAGGCAGGCGGCCAGGGTCAGAGCCGCGTCGTCGGTCTCGCCCGAGGCCAGCGCGTCGGCCAGGCGGCGTGATGCGGGCTCGCCCGATCCCAGCGCGGCCAGCACCGGTACGGTCTTCTTCCGCAGCCGCAGGTCCCCGTGCACGGGTTTCCCGGTGACCTGCGGATCCCCCCAGATCCCGAGCACGTCGTCGGCGATCTGGAAGGCCACGCCGAGCTCCACCCCCATGCGCCACATGTGTTCGGAGAGGTCGGGCCGGCCGCCGCGCGCGATCCCCGCCGCCGCGGCCGCCCCCAGCAGGGCCCCGGTCTTGCCCGCCGCCATCTGCGTGTACTCGGCCACGCTCACCTCGCCGGGCCCGCTCCACGGCCTGCTCTCGAAGGCCATGTCGGCGGTCTGGCCCTGGACCAGCTCGACGAGGGCCGCCGAAAGGTAGCGCATCGCCTCGGGGCGGTCGGCGAGCCGGGCGACGGCCAGGGCCAGCAGCGCGTCCCCGGCCAGCAGGGCGGGCCCGACCCCGTACGCCTTCCACAGGGCGTCCCGGTGCCTGCGCAGCTCGTCCTGGTCGATGATGTCGTCGTGCACGAGCGAGAAGGCGTGCACGAGCTCGACCGCGACGGCTCCCGGCAGCGCCTCGTGGGCGAGGCCGCCGACGGCCTCGGCGCTGAGGATGGCGAGGGCCGGGCGCACGCTCTTGCCGCCGGCCCCCTCGTACGGCCGTCCGGTGGCGTCCGACCAGCCCAGGCTGTAGGAGACCATGGCGGCTCCCCAGGGATGCAGACCCGCGACCGCGGCGCGCATGGCGGGCTCCACCAGGCGACGACAGCGGGCGATCATGTCGGCGTCCGACAGCCGGGCGCCGGGGCGGCTGAGGTTCACGTGGTGCTCCTGCCAATGTTCGATCTTGAATCTACATGCACGATCATGTGATACTCCAGCCTAGGTTTTACATTCGTCATCAAATGTCCGTTATGTAAGACGGGCGCAAGGGAGACACACTCGTGGCGGATATTGCCACTGCCACCAGGACTGTCCCTTTCCTCACCAGACTCACCAGACACCGGGTTCCGGTCCACGCGCTCGAAGCGGCCGGAGCCGAGGCCGCCGGCCGGGTCGTACGCCTGAACATGGGCCCCTTCCGCCCCTACCTCGTCACCCACCCCGACCACGTCGAGCGGGTGCTCACCGGCAACCAGGCCAACTACCTGCGCGAAGGCATGTTCTGGGACCCGCTGGCGCCGCTGCTCGGCGAGGGCATCCTGTCCGACGGCGAGAACTGGGCCGAGAGCCGCCGCATCCTCCAGCCGCTGTTCACCGCCCGGCACGTCAACGCCATGGCCGAGAACATGGCGCGGATCATGGACGAGCTGATCGACACGACCATCGTCCCCGGGCAGCCGTTCGACGTGGCCAAGGGCATGTCGGCCATCGTGCACCCGGTGATCGTGCGGCTGTTCTTCGGGGCGAAGATCTCGGTGGAGGACATCAACCGGCTGGTGCCCGCCTACGACGTCGCCGTCACCGCCAAGGCGCTGCGCGTGGTGTTGCCGTTCGTGCCGGAGCAGGTCCCGATGCCGGGCGACCGGGCGTTCAGGCGGGCGATCAAAGCCATCGACGAGGTCGTCTACCCCCGTATCGCCGAGGCCCGCGGGCAGGAGCAGGAAGGCGACGACGTCGTCTCGCGCCTGGTCAGAGCCCGGACGCAGGACGGCGGCGCCGACGCGGACCGCCTGATCAGGGACGACCTCGTCGCCATGCACGGCGCCTCGACCGAGACCTCGACCACCGCGCTGTCCTGGGTCTGGCCGGTGCTGCAGGCCCACCCGGAGATCGCCGCCAAGGTGTACGACGAGGTGGACCGCGTGGTCGGGGACGACCCCGTCGGCATCGACCACCTGCCGCGCATGCCGTACCTGAAGATGTTCGTCAGCGAGCTGATGCGCCTCTACCCCTCGGGCTGGATCCTGCCCCGTACGGCGATCGCGACCGACGTGATCGGCGGGGTCACCGTCGAGGCGGGTTCCACGGTGATCCTCAGCCCGTACCTGACGCACCGGCTGGCCGAGTTCTGGGACCGCCCCACCACGTTCGACCCCGAACGCTTCGCGCCGGGCGGCGACGCGCCGCGCCACCGCTACGCCTACTGGCCCTTCGCCGCCGGGCCGCACGTGTGCCTCGGACAACACCTGTTCGCGATGGAGGCGCCGCTGCTCATCGCCGGCATCCTGCGCAGGTACCGGCCGCACGTGCATCTCGACCAGCCGCCCGTACCGCGCCTGGCCGCCTCGCTGCGCCCGCCGCGCGGCCTGACCATGACGCTGGAGGCACGGCGGTGAACGCCTTCGACACCGGCCGCGCCTGCGCGCTGGCGGTGACCGGCGGCCGGGAGCTGGCCCGGCACGCCGCACGCTTCGGCGAGCTGTTCCCGGCCGCCGCGTTCGACGCCGGGCTCTACACCTCGCTCGGGCTCGCGAGCGCGTTCGGCTCGCCCTGGGCGACGGCCGGGGAGCTGCGGGCGATCAACCGGGCCTCGCTGCTGGTGTTCGCCGCCGACCGGCTGATCGACCACGAGGCCGGCACCCGCGAGGACGTCGCCGCGCTGGTCGCCGACTGCCTGTCGGACGCTCCCGGCGGCCCTGCCGGGGCCTTCGCCGCCGACCTGCGGGCGATGCTGGACACCACGCCGGACCTCGGGTCCACCTGGCACGACCAGCTCGGCCGCATGCTCACGGCCATGGCCCGCGAATGGGAGTGGAGCCGCGCCGACCGGCCGCCCGCCGTCGAGGAGTACCTGGCGAACGCCGGCAGTTGCGGCGCGTACTTCGTCGCCGTCTCGCACTGGATCGCGACCGGCCAGGTGACCTCGCCCGCCGCCGTGGAACTGCTGCGCCCGGCCGGGGAGGCGGTGCAGCGGTACCTGCGCCTGCTCAACGACCTGGCCACGCACCACCGGGAGAAGGCGTACGGCGACCTCAACGCCTTCACCCTCGGCCTGACCCGGGACGAGGTGACCGGGCGGATGGCCGAGCTGGCCCGCGAGGCGCGCACGCTGATCGAACCCCTGCGCGACGGCCATCCGCGCCCGGCCGCGTACCTGACATGGCAGCTCGACTACAGCGCCGGTTTCTACGGCCTGTCCGACTTCTGGGCGACGACGTGAATCTCTCCGAACAGGCCGGCCTCCTGGTGGGCGAGCTGATGGCGAAGCCGTGGGGCCAGGTGTCGCCGTCGGTCTACGAGACCGGGCGCCTGGTCACGCTCGCCCCCGATCTGGCCGGGCACCGCGAGCGGGTGGCGTACCTGCTGGCCGGGCAGCGCGGCGACGGCGCGTGGGGCGCTCCGGACGGCTACGCGCTGGTGCCCACGCTGAGCGCAACGGAGGCCCTGCTCACCGAGGTCGCGCGCGGCGAGGGCGACCCCGGCGCGCTGCTCCCGGCCGTCAAGGCGGGGCTGGAGGCGTTGCGTCCGATGCTGGCCGAGGCGTCGGACCTGCCGGACACGCCGGCCATCGAGCTGATCGTCCCGGCCCTCGTCCGGCTCGTGAACGACCACGTGGACGGGCCGCCCCTGCCCCTGCCGCCCGGCATGGACACCACGCGGCTCGGCCGGGTCAGGAGGCTGCTGGAGTCGGGCGGCGAGCCGCCGCAGAAGGTCCAGCACGTGCTGGAGGTCGTGGGCGCGACGGGCGCGGTGCGGCCCACGCCCATCGGCACCGTCGGCGCCTCGCCGGCCGCCACGGCGGCCTGGCTGTCCGCCCGGCCCGAGGACGAGGGCGCGGGGCCGGCCAGGCACCACCTGGAGGCCGTCGCCCTTCGGTACGGCGGCCCGGTGCCCGTGGGCCTGCCGATCACCGTCTTCGAACGGGCCTGGGTGCTGAGCTGGCTGCTCAGGGCGGGTGTGCCGGTGGACGTGCCGCCGGAGATGACGGCCGACCTGAGGGCCGCCATCGGGCCCGAGGGCACCCCCGCGGGAGCCGGCCTGCCGGCCGACGCGGACACCACCAGCGTCGCGCTCTACGCCCTGGCCCTGCTCGGGGTGCCGTACGAGCCCTGGTCGCTGGCGGCGTTCGACACCGGCGCGCACTTTTGCACCTGGCAGGGCGAGGACGGCTCGTCCGTCAGCGTCAACGCCCACGTGCTCGACGCGCTGGGCCAGTACACGCGGGCCAGGCCCGCGGCGGCGCAGGCGTACCGGGCACGGATCGAGCGGGTGGCGCGGTGGCTGGCCGAGCGGCAACGTCCGGACGGGAGCTGGAGCGACAGGTGGCACGCCTCGCCGTACTACGCCACGCTGAGCTGTGTGCTGGCGCTGGGCGAGTTCGGCGGCCCCGGGTACGCCGAGGCCGTGCTCCGGGCGCGGGAGTGGATCCTGGCGACCCAGCGGGCCGACGGATCCTGGGGCCGGTGGGCCGGCCGGCCGGAGGAGACCGCGTACGGGATGCAGGCTCTGCTGCTGTCCGGTCCCGATCCGGACGAACGATGTGAACGGGCCGCGCGACGCGGTTATGAGTACCTGATTCGGTCGGCCAATTTATCTGACTATCCACCACTGTGGCATGACAAGGAGCTTTACTCACCGACAGCCATCGTGCGGGCTGCGGTCATCGCTGCTCAGCATGTCACAATATGTCACACCGAAGGAAATTCCAGGTACGAAAATAGGACATAATACTCCTTATGGTGCTCTAGCGTGTTGAGGCAGTATTCCGGCGTTGCTAGGGTGACCCGAGTGTCGGATTCCTGGAGTGCCCCTTTCTCCGCCTTGACATGGCCTGCTGACCGAGCGGTTTTTTCTACCGGAGGGCTTCATGCGCTTCCGTAATGCCAGTGTCCGGGCCAAAGTCACGGCGCTAATCGTGTCGCTCACCTTGTTGTGGGCGTTCGCGGCGTGGGTCACGCTGAGAGAGGGCGTCAACCTGCTCTGGGCGGCGACCGTCGACAGCAGGATCGTCGAGCCGAGCGAGCCGCTGCTGGTCGAGCTCCAGCGCGAGCGCCGGCTGACCGTCGCCCACCTCGGCGCGGGCTCGCGGGCCGTCGACAGGGGCATGCGCGACCAGCGGGCCAAGACCGACTCGCTGCGCGCGGAGTTCACCTCCACGGCCGAGGGCAACGTGGTCGACCTCGCCTCCGACGAGCCGTTGCTCGAACGTATCGCCGAGGTCAACGTCGAGCTGGACAAGCTCGTGGCGGCGCGCAAGGCGATCGACAGCGGCAAGGCGGACCTGTCCCAGGCGACGCGGCAGTACAACAACGCCATCGACGCGATGTACCGCATGTACGACTCCGTGGCCGCCTTCGACGACAAGGAGATCGCCAAGATCGGCCGTACGCTGTCGGACATGTCCCGTTCGCGGGAGTTCCTGGCCCGTGAGGACGCGCTTTTGTCCGGCGTCTTCGCCAAGGGCTCGTTCACCGAGAACGAGCACGCCGAGTTCGTCAAGACGTCGGGCATCTTCCACTACACGCTGACCGAGGCGCTGGACAGGCTGCCCGACGAGGACAGGGCCGCCTTCGACGCGTGGCTCAAGACCGAGTCCGTCGTCCGGTTGCAGGCCATGGAGGCGCAGCTCGTCCAGCACGAGCCGGGCATGGGCCCGCTTCCGATGAGCGGCGAGAGCTGGCGCGTGGCGGCCGACGGGACGCTCGCCGGCATGCAGACCACGACCCTGGCGGGCGGCGACCGCCTGCTCGACCGGATCATCCCCGTCGCCATCGGCGTCATCGTGCGGCTGCTCCTGGCCGGCGGTCTCGGCCTGATCGCCGTCATCGCCTCGATCGTGTTGTCCATCACCACGACCAGGCAGTTGCTCGCCCAGCTCAAGAAGCTGCGCGACGCCGCCCACGAGCTGTCCGACGACCGCCTGCCCGGCATCGTCGAGCGCATCGGCCACGGCGAGGTGGTGGACGTCGCCAAGGAGGCGCCCGCGCTGGAGTTCGGCGACGACGAGATCGGCCAGGTGGGCCAGGCGTTCAACACCGTGCAGCGCACGGCGATCAGCGTCGCGGCCGAGCAGGCGGAGCTGCGCCGCAGCATCCGCGACATCCTGCTCAGCCTGGCCCGCCGCACGCAGGGCCTGGTGCACCGGCAGCTGACCGTCCTCGACGTGATGGAACGCCGGGAGACCGACCCCGAGGAGCTGAAGGAGCTCTTCCGGCTCGACCACCTGGCCATCCGCATGCGGCGCAACGCCGAGAACCTGATCGTCCTGTCCGGCTCCTCCCCCGCCCGTACGTGGCGCCGCTCGGTGCCCATGGTGGACGTGGTGCGCGGCGCGCTGGCCGAGGTCGAGGACTACACCCGCGTCACGCTCATGCCGATGGGCGACGTGGTGCTCGTCGGCCGGGCCGTCGGTGACGTCATCCACCTGCTGGCCGAGCTGATCGAGAACGCCGTGTCGTTCTCGCCGCCGTACACGAACGTGCAGGTCAGCGGGCAGCTCGTGGCCAACGGGTACGTCATCGAGATCGAGGACCGCGGGCTCGGCATGAAGACCGAGGACCTCGACGCGGCCAACGAGCGCATCGCCGACCCGCCCGAGTTCCGCATCTCCGGCACCGCCCGGCTGGGCCTCTACGTGGTCAGCCAGCTCGCCCGCCGGCACGAGATCCAGGTCGTGCTGAAGGCGTCCCCGTACGGCGGGACGACCGTCGTGGTGCTGCTGCCGCAGGAGCTCGTCGAGCTCGACCCCGTGCCGCGGCACCCGGAGGGCGACTCCCGGCCGAGCCTGCCGCGCCGGACGAGCACCGGGACCACGCTGGCCACGGTCGCGCGGCCCGCCGAGAACGTCCGCACCCTGACGCCGCCGCGTCCCATGGCGGTCGTCCCCAGTCCCGCCCCCAGGCCTGGCGCCAGCCCTGCCGCCAGGCCCGCCCCCGGGCCGGTCCCCGCCGGGCCCGGCCCCTCGCACGTCCCCGTAGTGGCAGCACCCTTCCCAGCACCGGCACCTTCGCCTTCACCTGAACCAGAACCGCCCGCGGAACCGGAGCAGCAGCCTGTGGCCGAGTTCACGCCGTCCGGCCTGCCCTTCCGAGTCCCCCAGGCCAACCTGGCGCCAGCGCTGCGTGACGACACGCCGACGCAGCCCGACTTCGAGGAGGACGATGACGAGCGCTCGCCCGAGGAGATCCGCGCCATGATGGGATCCCTGCAGTCAGGCACCCGTCTTGGCCGCACCGAGGCGGCCAGGATCATGGATGAGCAGCCGGGAGGCGAGGCATGAGCGCCGCGGCCCGGCTCCCGACGGGAGGCCCGACATGACGCCCAGCGCGGGCACTGACCTCAACTGGCTGCTCGACGACCTGATCGACCGGATCAAGGAGGCCGAGCACGCCATCGTGCTGTCCTCCGACGGTCTGCTCATGGCCTCGTCGGCCGGTCTGCAGCGCACCGACGGCGAGCACCTGTCCGCCGTCGCCTCCGGCCTGCAGAGCCTGGCCAAGGGCGTCGCGGAGCACATCTCCGCGGGGCAGGTCCGGCAGACGGTCGTGGAGTGGAAGTCGCAGTTCCTGATCGTCACGACCGCCGGCGAGCGCGCCTGCCTGGCCGTGTTGTGCGCCCAGAACGCCGACATCGGGCTGGTGGCGTACGAGATGGCCATGCTGGTGGCGCGGGTCGGCCAGTACCTCACCTCAGGCGCGCGCAACGCCGAGGCCGCGGCCAGGAGCGACCGGTGAACACCACCGGAGAGCCCACGGACGAACACTGGATAGATCCGGAGATCATCCGGCCCTATGTCGTCACGCGCGGGCGGACCCAGCCCGCGCACGGCAAGTTCGACCTCATCTCCATGGCGCTGGCGGTGGGTCCGCCGCCGGGCCCCGACGCCGGGCTGGACCCCGAACACCTGCGCATCCTCCAGCTCTGCCGCGAACCCAAGTCAGTCGCCGAGATAGCCGCGCACCTGAACCTCCCGGCCGGCACGATCCGCGTGCTGCTCGGCGACCTGTTCGACCGCGAACTCGTCTCTGCCCAGGAACCGCAATCCGAGGTGGACATGCATGACATGAAGATGTACAGGGCGGTGCTCGATGGTCTTCGCTCGCTCTGAGCGCCCGCGCCTGCCGACGGCGATCAAGATTCTCATCGCCGGCGGATTCGGGGCGGGCAAGACGACGATGGTCGGAGCGGTGTCCGAGACCCGGCCGCTGCGCACCGAGGAGGTGCTGACCGACCGCGGCGTGGGCGTCGACGACCTGACCTCCGTGGAGGCCAAGCGCACCACCACGGTCGCGATGGACTTCGGACGCATCACCCTGGGCACCGACTACGTCCTGTACCTGTTCGGGACCCCCGGTCAGGAACGCTTCTGGTTCGTGTGGGACGAGCTGGCCGAAGGCTCCCTGGGGGCGGTCATCCTGGCCGACACCCGCCGCCTGGCCGACTGTTTCCCCTCGGTCGACTACTTCGAGCGGCGCGGGACGCCGTTCGTGGTGGCGGTGAACTGCTTCGAGGGGGCGCCGACGTTCGAGCTGGACGAGGTGCGGCTGGCGCTGCAGCTCAACCCGTCGATCCCGATCGTGTTGTGCGACGCGCGGAAGCGGGACTCCAGCCGTGAGGTACTGATCACCCTGGTCAAGCACTCGGCCCGGCTGCGCGCGGAGCCGGTCGGAAGCTGAGCGGGCGCCCGGCGGGCCCGTCCGTCCCCCGTGGGCGGGCGGGTCCGCCGGGCTCGTTCAGGGCGTCCACCAGCGGGCGGTGGAGCTGGTGTCGCGCAGGGCGTTGGTGGCGCAGTGCACCTCGCCGCCAAGCAGGTGGGCCCACGACAGGTCGGCCACCCACCGCACCCGTACGCCCTGGGCCGCCAGGGCGTCCCGCGCGGCCTGCCGGAACAGGTCGCGGCCGCCCACCACCGGCCCGTGGGGGTCGGGCGCGGCGAACTCGCGGTCCGTCAGCGACAACCCGTTGGGGATGCCCGGCGTGTACGCCTTCAGCAACGACGGCTCGCTCTCGCTCGCGCCGAACAGCACGGGCACCCTGACGATCTCCGAAGGCCGCAGTCCCGTGGCCGCCAGCATGGTCGCGAGCTGGGCGTCGATGTGCCCGGCCGCCGCGTCGTTGGCCGCCAGGAACGCCCGGTCGCCGAGCAGTTCCCCGACGGTGCGGGAGCCGGGGAACAACCTGGTGGGCCCGGCTCCGGCGGCTCCGGCCCTGCGCAGCAGCCGGGCGGCCGTACGCGGGTCGGCGACCAGGAGGGTCCAGCCGCGCGCGTTCCCGGCGCGTACGACGTGCATGGTCTCGTCCACGTGGCCGACCAGCAGCCAGTCGGTGGCGAGCGTCACGGGCGGCTGGAGTCCCTGGCCCATGCCGGTCAGGAGGCGGACGAACGCGGGGTCGGGGCGGCGGGTGCGGCCGGTGCCGTAGACCAGCCGTCCGTGGGGGTGGCCGGCGTAGGGCGGGAGCGACTCGACGTTTCCGGTGGAGTTGCGCAGGTCGGTGAGGTGGTCGCGGCGGGTGAGGGTGAGCTGCTGCACCACGGCGACCCCCGGCCCGCGCAGCTCGCGGAAGAGCAGCCGGGCCATCGGCCGGGGTGTGGGGGCGGTGTCCGCGCCCAGGTCCAGGACGTTGCCCGACCGGACCAGGACGCGCATGACGCGGATGCCGCCGGGCGCGGGCATGGAGGCGGTGGTCGGCTCGAAGACGTCCTGCCACCAGGTGTCCTTCCACCAGCGGGACGTGCCGGCGACGAACCTGGGCGCGGGCGTCACGCCGGCGCGGGCGGCGGCCGAGCGGCTGGAGCTCGCCGCCCGGCTGCTGGGCGAGCTGCTGCCCCTCGACGCGCCGCGCCGTGCCGAGGTCACCGTGTTCCTCGACTTCGCCGCCGCCTCCCGGACCGATCCCGCGCTGCGCGACCTGGCCGGACGGGCGGCCGTGGGCACACGCGAGTTCGTCGGCCTCGTACTGGCCCGCCTGGGGTCCGGCGGCGTCCTGCGGCCGGGGCTGCGGCTCGACGTGGAGACCGAGCGGCTGTCATCGCTGGTGGACGGGCTGGGCGTGAACGCCGTGCTCCGCCCCGAGCTGGTGAGCGGGGACGACTGCCTGGAGGTCGTCCGCGCCCACCTCGGCTCACTGGCCGCGTAGAGACCGCCGCCCGCGCTTGGCATACTTTCCGCGATGAACCTCTCACGGGCTTCCTGGCGGAACACGACGCACGACTGGGCG
This sequence comes from Nonomuraea sp. WAC 01424, assembly GCF_003947315.1. NCBI lineage: Bacteria > Bacillati > Actinomycetota > Actinomycetes > Streptosporangiales > Streptosporangiaceae > Nonomuraea > Nonomuraea sp. WAC 01424. The sequence continues at coordinate 247,580 of NZ_QHHZ01000005.1, read as the reverse complement.
GGCGGCGTGGACGAAGAACACCTCGCGGACATCCGCCGGCGTCCGGGCGAGTTCGCTCCCGGCGGCGTGGCGCACCTCGTCCTGGAGGTCGTCGCGTACGCCGCCGACGAGGCCGAGAGCCGGGGCGGCGGGCGCTGCGCCGTCGTCCTGCACCCGGACGGCTCCGTCGAGGTGACCGACGACGGCCGGGGCACCGACACCCGCCTCGACGAGCACGGACGGCCCGTCAAGAAACCGATCATGGCGACGAGGGACCTGCGCTTCTTCGACCACCCCGGCGCGCGGACGCTGCCCGACGGCCATCCGCGCCGGGGCATGTCCGTGGTCGCGGCCCTCAGCGAGTGGCTCGTCCACACCAACCGCCGCCTGGACGGCTCCTGGACCCGCCGGTACGAGCACGGCCTGCCGGTGAGCGACCTCGAACCGGTCCCCGGCGACGGCACGACCGGCACCGGCGTCCGCTTCCTCCCGCGGGCGGACCTGCGTGCCGCCGCGCCCGTGACGGCGGCGGACCTGGCGTCCCGGGCGTGGCCGCACCTGTCCGTCGAGGTGCACGACCGGCGAGGCTGACCTCACCGCGGGCCTTCCGCTCGACGGCGCGCGCACCCGCGCGCCGCTTGACGGCGCGGGCGTGCGGGCAGACCTTGGCAGGGAGACGATCCGCCTGCGTGCGGGAGGCCGGGCCATGACCGACGACGAGCTGCTGTCCGAGCGGGTGGCGGGCGGGATCCTGCCCCGCGTGCTGACCACCTTCGACATGGTCGCGATCTTCGTGGCCATCGTCCTGTTCATCACGAACGCCGCAGTCATCCAGAGCGCCGGCCCGGCCGCCTTCGGCTGGTGGATCATCGCGTTCGCGCTCTTCCTCGTACCGTGCGCGATCGTCACGGGGCAGCTCGGCGTGATGTTCCCCGGCGAGGGGTCGATCTACCTGTGGACGAGCAAGGCGTTCGGGCCGTTCTGGGGGTTCTTCGCCGGGTTCTGCGCGTGGTGGCCGGGCGTACTGGTCATGGTCGCCACGGGGACGCTGACGATGTCGTTCCTGGGACTGGTGTTCCCGGCCCTGGGCGAGCTGCCGGTGCAGGCGCAGGGCGGGATCATCGTGCTGATCCTGGTGCTGGCCGCCGTCCTGGCCGTGCTGCGGTTCAGGCTCACGCAGAACGTGGTGAACGCGGTCTTCGTCGCCTACGGGCTGGCGATCGTGCTCATGTTCGCCGCCGGGGTCGTCCACCTGCTGCGCGGCAATCCGCCGGCGACCGACCCGTGGGACTTCGCCGCCTGGAGCCCGTCGGCCGAGCACGGCGTCAACTTCGCCAACTGGAGCTTCTTCGGCCTGGCGGTGCTGGCCCTGCTGGGGGTCGAGGTGCCGCTGAACATGGGCGTGGAGATCCGCCACGAGCGCGCGGTGACCCGCTATCTCCTGTGGGGCTCGCTCGCGGTCATGGTCGCCTACCTGGCGGCGACGTGGGGCGTGATGGTGTCGGTGCCCCCGGACCGGGCGGCCGGGGTCACGGCGGTCGCGCAGGCGGTGGGCGTCGGGCTCGGCGAGTGGGCGGGCCGGCTGGTGGCGCTGCTGCTGGCGGCCATGTTCTTCGTCATCACGGTGGTCTACGACTACTCCTTCGCCCGGCTGATCTTCGTCTCCGGGCTGGACCGGCGGCTGCCCGCCGTGGTCAGCCACGTGAACGCCCACAAGGTGCCCGACGTGGCCGTCTGGATCCAGACCGTGCTGGCGGCGGCGTTCACGGTGGCGGCGTTCGTCGTGGTGCCGTTCGCGTCGGCGACGCCGGCGGACGCCCAGACCGAGGTCTACAACGTGTTGCAGGCCGCCGTCACGGTGATCTGGTGCCTGTCGATCGTGGTGCTGTTCGTGGACGTGCTGATCATCCTGCGGCGCTACCGGACGCAGTTCGAGGCGCGGCGACTGGCCTCGCCCGCCGTGTTCTGGGCCGCCTCGATCGTCGGCGCGCTGGCCTCGCTGGTGGGCGTGGTGGCCACGCTGTCGGGCTCGTGGACGCCGCTGATCTCCAACGACGCCGGCACGGTCACCCTGCTCGGCGCCCGCGTCGCGTACGGCACCTGGTTCTGGCTGGTCGGCGGCATCGCCCTGGCCTCGCTCGCGGTCGGGGCGCTGTTGTACCTGGTCGGCCGGGCACACGCCCGTACACGCTGACCGGGGCCCGGCCTGTGGCAGGCCGGGCCCCGGTGTACGTCGGGAAAGCGGGAGGTCAGTGCTCGGTGGCCTTCTCCGCGCCGACGCCGGTGAGTGAACGCACCTCGATCTCGGCGTACTTGGCGGCGTTGAACTCCTTGCTGAGGACGGTGCCCAGCCAGCCGAACAGGAAGCCGAGCGGGATCGAGACGATGCCCGGGTTGCTCAGCGGGAACCAGTGGAAGTCCACGCCGTGGATCAGCGCGGTCACCGCGGTGCCCGCGGGCGGCGGCGGGGCCGAGACCACCGGCGAGAAGATCACCAGGATCAGCGCCGAGCCGAGGCCGCCGTAGATGGCCGCGACCGCGCCCGCCGTGTTGAACCGCTTCCAGAACAGGCTGTAGAGGATCGCCGGCAGGTTGCCCGAGGCCGCGATGGCGAAGGCCAGGGCGACCAGGAACGCCACGTTCTGGCCCTGGGCCAGGATGCCGAGGCCGATCGCGATGGCGCCGATGACCAGCGCCGAGACGCGGGCCACGACGACCTCCTGCCGCTCGCTGGCGTTGCCGCGCTTGAAGACGTGCGCGTACAGGTCGTGGGCGAAGCTGGAGGAGGAGGCCAGGGTCAGGCCCGCGACGACGGCCAGGATCGTGGCGAAGGCCACGGCGCCGATGAGCGCGAGCAGGATCGTGCCGCCGACGTCGCCGAAGATGTCGGCGCCGATCTTCTGGGCCAGCAGCGGGGCGGCGGTGTTGGCCGCCTTGTCGGCCTTGAGGATGTCGGTCTTGCCGACCAGGGCCGCCGCGCCGAAGCCGAGGACCAGGGTCAGCAGGTAGAACACGCCGATGATGCCGATGCCCCACAGGACGGACTTGCGGGCGTCCTTGGCGGTCGGGACGGTGTAGAAGCGGATGAGGATGTGCGGCAGGCCCGCCGTGCCCAGCACCAGCGCGAGACCGAGGCTGATCAGGTCGATCTTGCCCGCCAGGCCCTGGGCGTCGGTGCCGTACTTCAGGCCCGGGATGAGGAAGTTGCCGGGGTTGGCCTTCGGGCCGCTGGTGGTGGCGGCCTGGCCGAGCAGCGAGGAGAGGTTGAAGCCGAACTTGCCCAGCACCAGCAGCGTCACCAGCGCGGCGCCGGTCATCAGCAGCACGGCCTTGACGATCTGGACCCAGGTCGTGCCCTTCATGCCGCCGAACACCACGTAGACGATCATCAGGGCGCCGACGCCGATGATCGTCCACACCTTGCCCGCCTCGCTGGTGATGCCGAGCAGCAGGCCGACCAGCGCGCCCGCGCCGACCATCTGGGCCAGCAGGTAGAAGATGCTGACGACGATCGTGGACACGCCGGCCGCCGTGCGCACCGGGCGCGGGCTCATCCGGAACGCCAGCACGTCGGCCATGGTGAACTTGCCGGAGTTCCGCATCAGCTCGGCCAGCACCACGAGCGCCACCAGCCAGGCGACCAGGAACCCGATGGAGTACAGGAACCCGTCATAGCCGGAGACCGCGATGATGCCGGCGATGCCGAGGAAGGAGGCGGCCGACATGTAGTCGCCGCCGATCGCCAGGCCGTTCTGGACGCCGCTGAAGGACCGGCCGCCCGCGTAGTAGTCGGCGGCCGTCTTGGTCTGGCGGCTGGCCCAGAACGTGATGGCCAGGGTGCCGGCGACAAAGGTGAGGAAGAGGATCATCCCCAGCGTCGTAGAGCTCACTGCGTCTTCTCCTCGACCTCGTGACGGAGCTTGTCGGCGATGGGGTCGAGCTTGCGCTCGGCGTGCCGCGCGTACGCCCAGGCGATGAGGAACGTCGACACGAACTGCAGCAAACCGAAGATCAGCCCGACGTTGATGTCGCCGAGCAGCTTGATGCCCATGAAGTCGCGGGCCCAGCCGGACAGCACCACGTACAGCAGGTACCACGCCAGGAAGGCCACGGTCATGGGGAAGGTCCAGCGGCGGAAACGCCGTTTCAACTCCTGGAACTCACTGCTCTCCTGTACCTGTTCATAAACCGACGCGTCATGTTCTTGGGTCGTCACGAGACCTCCACTGTGATGCGGATCACGCCCAACGTAAGAGCGCAACCTATCTGTCGTGGAGAGCCGTGGGGGCGCTGTTCGGCGAGCCGCTCACGTACCGCGATTAGTTGGGGATGGCCTGCGGTGAAAGGTCTGTTGGGCGCGATGAGCGGTCGGGTATTCCGTTCACCCCGCTATGCGGCCGACCCCTCCAATGCCTGGCCCAGGTCCCCGACGAGGGTCTCGGCGGGCTCCAGGCCGACCGACAGGCGGATCAGGCCGACGGGGATGCCCATGGTGGCCCGTACGCTCTCCTCGACGGTCAGGGCGGGCGCGTTGACCAGGCTCTCGAAACCACCCCAGGACACACCGATCCTGAAATGTCGCAATTTATCGAGGAAAAGCGCGGCTTGCTGGCGATCGTCCGTGGCGAGCTCGAAGCTGAACAGGCTGGAGAAGCCGGACATCTGGCGTACGGCGGTCGCGTGACCCGGATGGGAGGGCAACCCGGGATGATTCACCGCCCGCACGGCCGGATGCCCCTCCAGGAACGCCGCCACCGCGAGGCCCCGCTCCTGGTGCGCGGCCATCCGGACGGGCAGCGTGCGCAAGCCCTTGATCACCTTGGCCGCGTCGTGCGGCGACATGGCCGCGCCGTAGAGCTGGTACTCCGTCAGCGCCAGCGCCGGGATCAGCCGCGACGGCCCGATCACCACGCCGCCGACCAGGTCGCTGTGCCCGCCGACGTACTTCGACAGCGAATGCACGACCAGATCGACGCCGAGCGTCAGCGGTTTCTGGAACAGGGGCGTGGACCACGTGTTGTCCATGACGGTGACGAGCCCGCGCCCGCGCGCCCAGGCGGTCACCTCCGCGATGTCGACGATCGCGTACGCCATGTAGGACGGCGACTCGAAGTAGAGTAGGCGCGTGCTCGCCCTGATAGCGCTGTCACATCCCGCGAGGTCGTCGACGTGCGTATGCGTGACGCCGAACTTCTCCAGGTAACGCAGGAACTGCGTGGTAGGTCCGTACACCGCGCCGAGCACCAGCACGTGGTCGCCGGCGGACACGAGCGAGGAGATCGTCGCCGAGATGGCGCCCATCCCCGAGCCGAAGCACTTGGCCCGCTCCCCGCGTTCCAGCGCGGCCAGCTTGCGCTGCGCCACGTCGACGGTCGGGTTGGTGCCGCGCCAGTAGACGTACCGCTCGTCCTCGTCCTTGATCGCCGCGCCCAGCTCGGCCGCGTTCCCGAAGGTGAACAACGAGTTCTCGAACACGGGCGGGTTGACCGCGCCCAGAGCCCAGGACTCGTCCTCGCCCATCCGGCCACAGATCCACTCATCGTTCATGGGGGCAGACTATGACAATGCGGAAGCCCACCATGGCCGACGTCGCCAGGCACGCGGGCGTCAGCCTGAAGACCGTCTCCCGCGTGGTCAACCAGGAGCCGCACGTCCGGGCCTCGCTCCAGCAGCGTGTGCACGACTCGATCAACGTGCTCGGCTTCCGCCGCAACGAGGCCGCCACCCGCCTGGCCAGGGGCGCGACCATGCTCACGCTCGGCCTGGTGATGGAGAACATCTCCAACGAGTTCTACGCCCGCCTCGCCGCGGCGGTGGAGGCCGCCGCGGCCGGGCACGAGGCGCTGGTGGTGTTCGGTTCGTACGAGGAGCGGCCGGACAAGGAACGCATGCTGATCGAGTCGATGCACGCCCGCGGCGTGGACGCGCTGATCGTCGTGCCCTCCCCCGCCGACCACGGCTGGCTGGCCGAGCACGGCGGCCTGCGCACGGTCTTCGTCGACCGCGTGCCGCGCGGCCTCGACCGGGCCGACGTGGTCATGCTGGACGACGAGCGCGGCGGCCGGGCCGCGACCGAGCACCTGCTGGCCCGCGGGCATCGCCGCGTCGCGCTGGTCTCCGACGACAAGGGGCTGAGCTCGGTGCACGACCGGGCCGTCGGCTACCGCGCGGCCCTGCTGGAGGCGGGCGTGGCGGTCGACGAAGGGCTGGTCGTACGGGGGGTGTTCGAGCCGGGGCGGGTGTCGTACGAGGTGGGGCGGCTCCTCGGGCTGCCCGACCCGCCGACGGCGTTCTTCGCGACGAACAACCGGGCGGCGATCGGCGTCCTGCGGGCGTTGCGGGAGCGGCCGGAGCGGCCGGCGTACGTGGGGTTCGACGACTTCGCGCTGGCGGACGTGTTCAGCCCTGGCGTGACGGTGGTGCGCTACGACATCGGCCGACTGGCGCGGGCGGCCGTCGAGCTGCTGCTGTCGCCCGTACGCGAGCCGCGCCGGGTCAGGGTGCCCGTCGAGATCGTCGCGCGCGGTTCCGGAGAACTCCCGCCTCCCTGGCCTTCTGGTCAAACCTCCCTCAAGTCCCCTCATGTCGGAGCCTGAGCGGATACGTGGGTGGGTAATCGGAGGTCATGGCCGAGAGCAGCCCGTACCGTGACGACCGTACCGCCGACGAACGGACGCTCGGCGCGTCCGGCGGGCGCGAGCTCTGCGTGGAGATCTCCGACGTACGGGTCGAGGACATCGACCTGGAGGCGCAGGTCCTGCGGGCCCGGCTGTCGGTACGGGTACGGCTGGACGACGTGGCCCGCGTCATCGACCGCGCCCTGGACGCCGACCCGCACCTCCTGCGACGCCTGCCCCACCATCTCGTCCCCACCGCCCGCCACGCCCGCGCCACCGGAACACACGACGGGACGCACGACGGGACACGGAACGGGGTGCGGGACGGGACACTGCGAGGGTGGCCGAGGGGCGGCTCGCCCTCCTGGCGGCCGGACCTGCAGCACGCGGGCGACCTGGGCGCGGCCACCGGCCGGACCGTCCGCCCCGGAGGCTCTGGAGGCACCGGTGGCCACGGCGGCCCCGGCGGCCCCGGCGAGGAGGACGTGCACACCGTCCCCGGCCACGAGGTGCTCGACGTCGAGGCACACGTGGGCACGGACGCCCGCCCCATGGCCGAGCAGGCGGCCCGGCACAGCGCCGCGCCCCACCCGGACGCCCCCGCACGCCCGTACCTGGCCTCCGACCAGGGAACCACCCCGGACCCCGGCCCCGGGCGCTCCACGGCCCCGCACCTCGACGGCGGCCCCGGCCGCTCCACGGCCCCGCATCCCAGCGGCGGCCCCCGTCCCGGCCTGGACCCCCCACCTCAGGAGCCACCCCACTCCACCCACCGGGCACGACCTCGTCCCGCCACACCGTCGCATCCGCCGGCCCACCACACACCACAGGGGCACGCCCAACCGCGGCCCGGCCGCGCTCCGGCCGAACCGGGAACCGAGACGCGGGAGGGGCCCCCGCCGTGGTCCAGTCAGGCGGCCCCACGGGAGCCGGGCCGGTACCGCCCCGGCCTGGACCCGCCCCCGGACACCGAGGGCACCCAACCTCCGAGGCACGCCCGCGAGGCCCACGGGACGCCGCCCGGACGCCGACGTACGAACGGATCCGGAACCGACGGCGGACGCGGCGCGGGCGCCGGACGCCTGGCCGAGAACAAGGCCGCGAGCGGGAACGGGGTGTCGTCGCGACGCCTGGGCGGCATCGCCGCGGGCTGGTCCTGAGCAAGGCGAGCACCCAGGGGACCAGGGGAAGCGACGGTCAGGGAGAGCGGGGGTGCCAGTCGCCGCGGTCGAGGTCGAGGTTCTCCGGGGTGTGCAGGCGCACCATCGTCCTGGCCACCCCCGGCGGCACCCGGTGCGGGGTCAGGAACGACACCGACACCATCACCGTGAACGCGATCGGCACCGTCCACGCCGCCGGCTGGGCCAGCAACGCCCCCGGCAGCCCCTCGTACGGCCCCCCGGTGATCGTGACGAGCACGGCCGCGCAGGCCAGCCCGCCCCCCACGAACAGCCCCGCCAGCGCCCCGGTCGTGGTGAGCCGCCGCCACCAGATGCCCAGCACCAGCAGCGGGCAGAACGACGAGGCCGCCACCGCGAACGCCAGCCCCACCACGTCCGCCACCGGCAGCGCCCGCGCCCACAACGCCAGCCCCAGCGGCACCGCGACCGCCATGAGCGTGGCGATCCTGAACGAGCGCACCCCGCCCTTCAGCAGGTCCTGCGCGATCACCCCGGCGACGGACACGGTCAGCCCGGACGAGGTGGACAGGAACGCCGCGAACGCCCCCGCCGTGACCAGCGCGGTCAGCAGGTCGCCGAGCGTGCCGCCGATCATGCGGGAGGGCAGCGTGAGCACGACCGCGTCGGTGCGCACGAGGTCGGGGGCGTAGAGGCGGCCGAGCCAGCCGTACAGGGCGGGCAGCAGGTAGAACGCGCCGAGCAGGGTGAGCACGACCAGCGTCGTACGGCGCGCGGCCCGGCCGTCGGGGTTGGTGTAGAAGCGCACGAGGACGTGCGGCAACCCCATCGTGCCGAGGAAGGTGGCCATGATCAGCGAGTACGTCGAGTACAGCCCGTACTCCTTGGCCCCGGCCAGCGGGGTCTGCCAGGTGGCCGCGTCCTCGGCGCTGAGCGCGGGCGCGCCGTCGCCCTTCCAGGCCAGCAGCAGGAACACCAGCGGCACGGCCAGCGCGGTCAGCTTGAGCCAGTACTGGAACGCCTGCACGAACGTGATCGACCGCATGCCGCCGGACAGCACGTTGATCGCCACGACCCCGGCGACCAGCAGCCCGCCCGCCCACACCGGCGCGCCGGTGATCGTCCGCAGCACCAGCCCGGCGCTCTGGAACTGCGGCATCAGGTACAACCAGCCGATCAGCACGACCAGCACGCTGGCGGTCCGGCGGACGGTCATCGACTCCAGCCTGGCCTCGGCGAAGTCGGGCAGCGTGTACGCCCCCGACCGGCGCAACGGGGCCGACACCAGCACCAGCAGCACCAGGTAGCCGCCGGTCCAGCCGACGGGCAACCACAACATGTCCACGCCGTAGGACAGGATCAGCCCGGCCACGCCGAGGAAGGAGGCCGCAGACAGGTATTCGCCGCCGATGGCCGAGGCGTTCCACAGCGGGCTGACGGTGCGGGAGGCGACGTAGAAGTCGGAGGTGGTGCGGGAGAACCTGATGCCGTACCCGCCGATGAGCACGGCCGCGGCCATCACGACGACCACCGCGGTCAGGCTCACGACCGGCCCTTCGCGCCGGTCACCGGCGTTCCACCAGCTCGGCGAAGTGGCGTTCGTTGCGTTCGGCCTGGCGGACGTACAACCAGGCGCCGATGACGAAGGCGGGGTAGATGAGCCCGGCCAGCACCGCCCACGGCAGGGAGACGCCGAGCACGTCCACCCCGCGCAGCTCGGGGATGAGCAGGAACAGCAGCGGCAGCCCGCCGACCACGCAGGCCAGCACGGTGCAGACGAACAGCGCGAGCCGGAACTGGGTGCGCAGCAGGGAACGCATGTAGACCTCGCCGAGCCGGGTCTGCTCGTCGATCTCCCTGGTGGCCGGGTAGCGGGGGCGGCGGGCGGCGGCGGTGCGCGGGCTGGTGACGCTGACCCGCCGCGGCGTCTCGGAGCGCCGGAAGGCGTCCATACGGCGGGCGGCGTCGGTGCGCGGGGACGGCGACGAGCGTCCCGGGCGGGGATCCGGGCTCATTCCGCCCTGCCTTTCCTGGCCCTGCGGACCAGCAGGTCGCGCAGCTCGCGGGTGTGCCGGCGGCTCACCGGGATCTCGGTGTCGCCCACCCGTACGCTGCACCGGCCCGAGTCGATGTGCAGTTCCTCGATGTGCTTGACGGCGACCAGGTGGCTGCGGTGCACCCGCAGGAACCCGGCCGGGGCCCAGCGTTCCTCCAGCGTGGCCAGCGGGATGCGGACGAGGTGGCTGCCGGTCGCGGTGTGCAGCCGGGCGTAGTCGCCGTGGGCCTCCACGTAGACGACGTCGGCGCTGGAGACGAACCGGGTCACGCCGCCCAGCTCGACGGGGATCGTGTCGCTCTCGCCGGACTCGGCGGGCACGTCGGACGAGACCGCCACGCGCCTGATGGCCTCGGCCAGCCGTTCGGGGCGTACCGGTTTGAGCAGGTAGTCCTCGGCCTTGATCTCGAACGCGTCCACCGCGTGCTCCTCGTACGCGGTGACGAACACGACCCGAGGCGGGTTGGCGAACTGCGACAGCAGCCGCCCGAGCACGACGCCGTCCAGGCCGCGCATGCGGATGTCGAGGAAGACGGCGTCGATCGGGCGGCCCTCGGCGATGCCCCGGTCCAGCAGGCGCAGCGCGGCCGCCCCGTCGCGCGCCGTCATCACCTCACCGATACGGGCGTCGGCACGGAGCAGGTAGGACAGGTCCTCCAGCGCGGGTAGCTCGTCGTCCACCGCCAGGACGCGCAGCCCGGTCACACGTGACTCCTCACACGTCGAATGCATTAGACAGTGATGAAACCGGCACCAAACGTCAAGGCCGTCACGGCGGGGTCACAGGTGGGGGCAGGTCATCGAGCCGAGACGCCGGGGTGGTACTTGGGCAGGCGCACGTCAGCGGGCCGAGACGCCGGGGTGGTACTTGGGCAGGCGCACGGTGACCTTGGTGCCGGCGCCCTCGCCGGTCTCCACGACCAGGCCGTACTCGTCGCCGTAGACCTGGCGCAGGCGTTCGGCCAGGTTGGCCAGGCCGACGCCGCCGGTGGGGGCGATCTCGCCGGCCAGGATGCGGCGCAGCCGTTCGGGGTCCATGCCGAGCCCGTCGTCCTCGACGGTGATGCGGCACTCGGCCCCGGCGTCCTCGGCGATGATCGTGATGCGGCCGACGCCGTTGCGGCTCTCCAGGCCGTGCCGTACGGCGTTCTCGACGAGCGGCTGCAGGCACAGGAACGGCACCGCCACCGGCAGCACCTCGGGGGCGATGCGCAGGGTGACCTGCAACTGGTCGCCGAACCTGGCGTGCTCAAGGGTGAGGTAACGCTCGATCGAGTGCAGCTCCTCGGCCAGCGTGGTGAACTCGCCGTGCCGCCGGAAGGAGTAACGGGTGAAGTCGGCGAACTCCAGCAGCAGCTCACGGGCGCGTTCGGGGTCGGTGCGGACGAAGGAGGCGATCGTGGTGAGGGAGTTGTAGATGAAGTGCGGCGAGATCTGCGCGCGCAGGGCCCGGACCTCGGCCTCCATGAGCAGCGTGCGCGAGCGGTCGAGCTCGGCCAGTTCGAGCTGGGAGTCGACCCAGCCGGCCACCTCCTGCGCGGCCCTGACCAGCCCGGCCGAGGCGTCCTGCCCGTAGGCGGCCAGCGCGCCGACGACGCGGTCGTCGGTGGTGAGCGGTACGACGACGGCGTGCCGGATCGGGCATTCGAGCAGCTCGCAGTCGATGGTGAGCACCTGGGTGCGGCCGTCCTCCAGGGTGGCGGCGGCGTGCTCGAACGCCTGGCCGGCGTGGTGGTCGCCGGCGCCGTCGTAGACGAGCAGGCGCTCGCGGTCGGTGATCGCGAGCGCGGCGGACCCGAGCAGCGCGCGCAGGTGACGCGAGGCGCGCTCGGCGCCCTCGGCGGTCAGCCCGGCCCGCAGCGGCGGACCGGCCATGGAGGCGGTGTGCAGGGTCTCGAACGTGGCCCGCTCGGCCGGGCTCGTGCCCAGCTCGCGGCGGCCCCGCATGACGCGCCAGAGCACGATCGCGGGCACGCCCACGAGCACGGCCACGACGGCGACGCCGACCACATACTCCACGCGCCCCGAGCCTAGCGGGCGCCCGCGGCGCTCACTCCGCGGGCAGCGCCTTCGCGACGGCCGCCGCGTACGACTCCGCCTCCTGCGCGGACTCGTACGTGGTGCGCGGCCAGAAGAAGCCGCGCAGGCCGTCCTTGCGGTTGCGGGGCACGACGTGCACGTGCAGGTGGGGCACGCTCTGGCTGATGCGGTTGTTCATGGCCACGAACGTGCCGGCCGCCTCCAGCCCGTCCTCCACGGCCCTCGCCACGGCCTGGACCCGCGCGAAGAACGGCCCGACGTCGGCGAGGTCGGCCAGCGTCTCGACGTGAGCCCGGGGCACGACGAGCACGTGCCCCTTGAAGACCGGCCGGGTGTCGAGGAAGGAGACGGCCACCTCGTCGGAGCTGACGACGTACGCGGGCCGCGCGCCCGCGATGATCTCGCAGAACAGGTCGGTGCTCACCGCCCGACCTTATCGGCGAAGGCCGTCCAGCTCGTCATGTTGGGCGCCGTCCACTCGGTGGGGGCGTGCAGGAAGCGCTCGCCGACACGCTCGCGCAGCCGCTGCGGGACGTCGGTGACCTTGGCGCCCCGGCAGTGGTAGACCAGCCCGCCGGGCCGCTGCCCCATGGCCATCCAGGGCAGCCAGGGCGAGACGCGGCACCAGGAGAACACAGCCGGCACGTCGGGCATCCCGGACTCGACGTCCGCGGCCGAGGCGAAGAACTGGAACAGTTCCAACGCCCGATACGTGTCATGAGCCGAATTTTCCGGATATTTCGCGACAGGCAGCGGTGAAGGGTACGAAAGGCGGATGTCGGCGTTGAACACCACCTGCGCCCCCAACCGCGTCACCGGCACCGGGTACGCCCCGAGCCGCTGGTTGACCGGATCGTTGAAGACGTGCTGCACCTCGACCGGCCGCCCGGTGAGCGGGTTGTCCCACACGTCGACCGGCTCTCTGGTCCGCGGGTCGAGGTAGAGCGCCGCCTCCCTGGTCAGCAGCTCCCAGCCGCCGTCCGCCGGGCGGGCCCGCGCCACGTTCAGCCCCTCGAAGCCGAACAGGTGGTGGGGGCCGCCGTCGTCCTGCCAGCCGTAGACGTCGCCGGTCCAGTACGAGATCGTCTCGGCGCCGTCGGCCGAGGCACGCACCCGGATGAAGTCCATGATCCGGAGCCTACCCCTTGTTTCGAGACAGCATGTTGCTATCTTTAGAGACATGGTGTCGCTAAACGAGCGGACCCGGCAGAGCTGGCTCCCGCTGATCGTGCTGGGCGTCGGGATGTCGATGATCATCATCGACGCGACGATCGTGAACGTCGCCGTCCCCGCGATCATGGGCGATCTCGGCCTGTCGGCCACGGACGTCGAATGGGTGAACTCGATCTACTCCCTGGCGTTCGCCGCCCTGCTCATCCCCCTCGGCCGGACCGGCGACGTGCACGGCAGGCGCCGCATGTTCGCGATCGGCCTGGTGGTGTTCCTGGCCGCGAGCATGCTGGCCGCCTCCGCGCCGACCGGCGCGCTGCTCATCGCCGCCCGCGTGCTCCAAGGCGTCGGCGCGTCCATGGTCGTCCCGATGACGCTGGCCATCATCAACTCCCTCTACACGGGCTCGCGCCGGACGGTCGCCTTCGCCGTCTGGGGGTCGATCATCGGCGGCATGGCCGCGCTCGGCCCGCTGCTCGGCGGCTGGGTCGTGACCGACTTCGGGTGGCGCTGGGCGTTCTGGGTGAACCTGCCGATCGGCCTGCTCGTGCTGCTCGGCACGGCCAAAGTGCCCGAGTCGAAGGATCCGGCCGCGCGCGGCTCGGACGTCCCCGGCGTGCTGCTGTCGGTGATCGGCCCGGCCGCGCTGGTGTTCGGCCTGATCGAGGGCCAGCGCTACGGCTGGTTCACGCCGACCGGCGAGGCCACCCTGTTCGGCTGGACCTGGCCGCTCGGCGGCGTCTCGCCGATCCCGTTCGCCTTCGCGCTCGCCGTGCTCGCGCTGGTCGCGCTGCTGCTGGTCGAGCGTTCCCGGGCGCGCGCCGGGCGGCCCGTCGTCCTGGACCTGTCGCTGTTCGCGATCCCCTCCTTCAGGTACGGCGGCGCCGCCGCGATGATCATCACCCTCGGCGAGTTCGGCCTGATCCTGGTGTTGCCGCTGTTCCTCCAGGCGGCCATGGGGTTCACCGCGTTCACGACCGGCCTGATCATCGCCTCGCTGGCGGCCGGCACGTTCCTGGCGGGCGGCCTCGTCCCCCGGCTCAACCTGGCTCCCCGGCTGATCGTGCGGCTGGGGCTCGTGCTGGAGGCCGCCGGAGCCGTCGCCATCGGCCTGGCCGTCTCCCCCTCGCTCGGCCCCTGGACGCTGGTCCCCTGGCTCGTCCTGTACGGCGTCGGCGTCGGCTTCGCCTCGGCCCAGCTCCCGAACGTGATGCTGGCCGACGTACCCGCCCGCCGGTCAGGGGTGGCCTCCGGGCTGCAGAGCACGATCCGCCAGCTCGGCGCCGCCGTCGGCATCGCGGTGCTGGGCGCCGTCCTGGTCACCGGCCTGGACGCGGCCATGGCCGAGCGCCTGCCGGACAAGCCCGCGCTCGGGCACGCCGTACGCGAGAGCGGCGGCGCGGCCATCGCGGCCGTCAGGGACCCCGCCGACCACGCCGCGGCGGTGGCCGCGGGCGCCGACGCCACCCGCCGGGTCACGATCGTGACCGGCATCGTGCTGTTCGGCGGCGTCGGGGCGACGTTCCTGCTGCCCGATACTGGGAGGAGACGACGCGAGGAGGAATGAGTCCGGTGCCGAGGATCAGCGCGGCCACGGTGGCCGACCATCGGGCCAGCCAGCACGCGGCCCTGCTGGCGGCCGCGATGGAGATCCTGGTGGCCGAGGGCACGGCCGGGCTCACGCCCGCGGCCGTGGGGGCGCGGGTGGGGCTGGCCCGCTCCAGCGTCTACCGCTACTTCTCCTCCACCGCCGACATCCTGGCCCAGCTCGTGGAGGACGCGATCCCCCGGTGGGCGGGCCGGCTCGTCGAAGCCACCCGCGAGGGCGGCCTGGAGGAACGGGTGCGCGCCTTCGGCGCCGTGGCGCTGGCGTTCGTGTCCAGCCCCGACTACGCGCTGCTGCGCGCGGTGGCCTCGGCCGACCTGCCCGGCGAGTGCCGCCATCGGCTCGACCAGCTCCACGAGACGATGATCGAGCCGCTGCGCGGCCTGCTCGCCGAGGCCGGGCAGCCCCACCCCGACCTGGTGGCCCACCTCGGGTGGAGCATCCTGGGCGAGGGCCAGCGCCGCCTGGCCACGGGCACGGGCGACGCCGAGGTGGTCACCGCGACCACGCTCGACGTGTTGTGCCGCGCCGTGCTCAGCGCACGGTGATCTCGAAGATCGCCTCGCCCGACTGCCGCCTGCTCTCCTCGTCGGGCGGGGTCGTGCCCTGCCCGCAGCGCCAGCAGTCGCGCAGCGTGATCTCGGCGCTGCCCGGGTTCTTGGTGTTGAAGACGAAATAGGCCGTGCCGCCGCTGCCGGGGCCCTCGCCCGTGCCCTGGCGCTCCTCGCTGATGTACGAGGCCACCTTCGCGTCGGGCACCGCCACCAGCCGCCAGTCGTCGCCCACGGACGGGTTGTCCGGCACGGCCAGCGAGAACCGCTGCCCCGGACGCAGCTCGGCCCGCACGGTCGTGCCCTTGGCGCCCTTGACGACCGTGCCGAGGTCGCTCACCGCCGACCCGCTGCCGCAGCCCGCCGCCAGAGCGGAGGTCAGCAGGACGAATGCGGCGACGACGGCCCTTCCACGCTTCACTCCGGCAGGCTATCCTCCCGCGGCGGGTCCCGGGGTTCCACGTACGGCTCCCGCTCGACGGGTTCGCCTTCGGCGATCTGGCGTTCCCTGATCAGCTCGGCGTCCAGTTCGGCGCCCAGCAGCAGCGCCATGTTCGACAACCACAACCAGATCAGGAACACCACGACGCCGGCCAGCGTGCCGTAGGTCTTGCCGTACGAGCCGAAGTGGGCCACGTACAGGGCGAAGCCGCCGGAGACCACGACCCAGAGCACCACCGCGAGCAGCCCGCCGGGGGTGATCCAGCGTACGCCCGGCTGGCGCACGTTCGGGGCCGCCCAGTACAGCAGCATGATCAGCCCGGCCGCGACCAGCGCGAGCACCGGCCACTTGAGGATGTCCCAGGCGGTCACCAGCGCGCTCCCCAGGCCGAGCGCGCTGCCGACGCTCCTGGCCAGGTCGCCGGTCAGTGTGACGGAGATCGCGCCGACCGCCAGCAGCACGGTGGCCAGCACCGTCAGCCCGATCCGGAGCGGGGTCACCTTCCAGAACGGGCGTCCTTCGTCGATGTCGTAGATGGTGTTGCCGGCCCGGATGAAGGCCCCGATGTAGCCCGACGCCGACCAGAGCGCGACCAGCAGGCCGACGATCGCGACCAGGCCGGCCGAGGCCGCGTTCTCCTGGACCGACCGCACGCCCGTCACGATCAGCGAACGCACCTCGTCGGGCGCCAGCACCACGAGGTCGCCGACCAGGACGGCGGTGTCACGCCTGCCGAGCAGGCCGAACACCGACACCAGCACGATCAGCGCGGGGAAGACGGACAGGACGGCGTAGTAGGTGAGCGCTGCCGCGAGGTCCTGGACGCGGTCGTTCCGGAATTCGACGACGGTCCGCTTGAGCACACTCCACCAGGCCCTTCGCGGCAGTTCCGCGGGGCGTTCGGGGAGACGCACGCCTACTTCGCCCTGTTGCGCTTCCTGAGCCGCCGTACGACGACCGCGATCACGGCTCCCGCGACGGCCAGCAGCAGCACCGGGCGCTTCCTCGCCTCGGTGGCGGCGTCCTTGACCTGGTCGGGGGTGGCCTCGCGGACCTTGCCCGCGACCTCGCTCGCCATACCCTTGGCCGTGCCGGCGGCCTCGGCCGCCTTGCCCTTGGCCACGCCGGTCGCCTCGGCGACCTTGCCCTTGGCCGCGCCCGCCGCCTCGGCGGCCCGGCTCTTGATGTCGGTCTTGGCGGCCAGCGCGCTGACCGTGTCGCCCAGTTCGTTACGGGTTTCCTTGATGTTTCTTCGCACCTCGTCCTCTTCCTCGTGGTCCCTGTGGCCCCTGTGGCCCCTGTGGTCGCCCTTCCCGTGTCGTCCGGACGCCGCTCGTTCCTCGGCCGCGCGTTCGGCGAACGCTCGTTCCTCGGCCGCGCGGTCCTCGACCATCTCTGTCCGGTCGTCGGGCGCGGGCACCTCGGGGATGAAGGTCTCGTGTGCCTGCCGGGCCAGCTCGGCCTTCCTGGCGTTCTCGGCCGCGCCCGGCCTCGTGGGGGGCACGTTGATCGACTCGCGTTCGGTCGGGGTGCCCACGGTCGCCCGGCGGGCGCCCACGTCACCGGCGTGCTGCTCGCTGTATCCCGGGTCCGTCTCGCTCATCGGTGTGCCCTCTCCTTGACCATGTCGATATCGGCCCTGACGCTCGCGATGGTCTCGACGGGAATGGGCGGCGTGGCCTGTTTCACCTGGCTCTTGCCGGTCAGGCCGAGCAGGGCGGCGGCGACGAACAGGACTGCTCCCACGATCGCGGCGGCCGCCCACCCGGGCAGGACCAGGGCGAGGAGCAGGATGACGGCGGTCACCAGCGAGGCTCCGCCGAAGAACGCGGCCATCCCGGCCGCGCCGAACAGGCCCGCGCCGAAGCCGGCCCGCTTGCCCTTCTCCGCGAGCTCCAGCCTGGCCAGGCGCAGCTCGTCCTTGACGAGCCTGGAGACCTGGTCGGACAGATCACTGACGAGCTTGTGGGTATCGTTCACGACGTCGCCTCCTCCGCTGAGGAATGCGACTACCCAGCTGACCGCCTGTTATTACCGCTTGGCGGCCTTCAGCAGGAAGCCGAGCACGGACACCACCGGCGACTTGGGCACGTCACACCAGTTGTCGGGCTGCTCCGGCTTGCTCCACGGAGAGGGGAGCTCGCAGGACGGAGCCTGCGGCTTGGGCCGCTCACACCACGATCCGGGAGGATTCATACCTCAATAATACAACTTCAGGTGTCGCTTATATAAGCCGCTGGTGTGGCCGTCGCAGGGGTTCTGTGCGAACGTCTCGGGGGGCCGTGGGTCGGGCGGGCCGAGCGGCGTGGGGGCGACGGTAACCTGCCGGGGTGCTGGTACACGGGGTTTGGGCAGGCGACGGGCTCGCCTTCTGGGGAGAGGACCCCACCCCTGCCACATCCCCCGCAGAAGACCCCGGACCGTCGGGCGGGCGGCTCCGGTTGGCTGCTGCCGGAGGGGGCGGTCGGGCCGGGGTGCGGGTTCATCCGTTCGCTGCTTCGCTGTCGGGAATCGCGGGGGCGTTGGGGGTGACTGAGGCGGCCTCCAAGGGGACAGGAGGGCTCGGGGTGGCCGTGGTGCCCTCCGGGGCCGCTGAGGGGCCGGAAGTGGCTGAGCGGCCGTTCAGGGGCGCGCTCGGGGTGGCTGAGCCGGCGTTCAGGGTGTTGGAGTTGTTGTTGCCGGGGGCGGTCAGGGGACCGCTGCCCTCGCCCGAGACGGGGTTGCTGCCGGAGGTCGTCAGGCCGCGGTTGTTGTCGTGGGAGGTGCCCGCCGTCGTCCTGCCGACCGCCGAGGCCCTTCGGGTGCTGGAGGACCACCCGGGCGACGGCACCGCCACCGTACGCCACTGGGCCGCCGTCGCCGCCCTCGCCCGCGACCTGGTACGCCGCGGCCGGGTCCTCCCCCAGCTCGTCCCCGCGGAGAAGCCCCCGACAGCGCAGAACCCCGTTCCACAAGCGTGGGCGGTGTGGCGGCCGGTGTTGAGCGGGGCCGACGCGCGGTACTTCAGGGAGCTGGCCCTGGCCATGCCGCCCGCCTGCCGCACCTGGGCCGTCGAGCGTCCCGCCGCCGAGGTCCAGCTGCGGGCGCTGGAGGCGTTCACCGACGCGCTCGTCCGGCAGGCCGTGACCGGGCCGCTGGTCGCCACGCCCAGGACGCCGCACGAACGCTGGCTGGCCGCGCTGACCGGCGACCCGGCCTGCCCCGACGTCCCCGGGCTGCGCGAGGAGCTGGAAGGCTGGCGGTCGGCGGTCACGGCGGCCGAGGGCGCCACCCGCGTGTGTTTCCGCCTGCTCGAACCGGCCACCGGCGACGACTGGCGGGTGGAGCTGGCGTTGCAGGCCGCCGACGACCCCAGCCTGTACGTCCCCGCCGCCCGCGTGTGGAGCGGCGAGAAGGGCCTGCCCGGCCGGCCGGAACGCGAGCTGCTGGCCGGCCTGGGCCAGGCCGTACGCCTCTACCCGGAGCTGGACCGGGCCCTGCGCGTGCCGGAGCCGAGCGAGCTGGCCCTCGACACGGCGGGCGCGTTCGGCTTCCTGCGCCAGGCCGCGCCGCTGCTCCAGGCGGCCGGGTTCGGGGTGCAACTGCCGCGCTGGGCGGGCCGTACGCGGCTCGGGCTCAAGCTCACCACCAGGACCAAGACGCAGACGGCGGCCGTGAGCCAGGGCTTCGGGCTGCGCGAGCTGGTGGACTTCCGCGTCGACCTGGCCGTGGGCGAGGAGACGATCAGCGAGGCGGAGCTGGCCGAGCTGGCCAGGCTCAAGGTGCCGCTGGTGCGCGTCCGGGGCCAGTGGGTCGAGCTGGACGACCGCCAGCTCAAGGCGGCGCTGCGGGCCGTGGAGGGCGTACGCGCGGGCGAGGCGTACGCGGCCGACCTGCTGCGCCACGTCGTACGCGGGGACGACGAGCTGCCGCTGCTGGAGGTGGACGCCGACGGGGTGCTCGGCGACCTGCTGTCCGGCCAGGCCGATCGGCGGCTCGTCCCGATCGCGACGCCGCCGGGCCTCGACGCCGTGCTCAGGCCGTACCAGGAACGCGGGCTGGCGTGGCTGAGCTTCCTGTCGGAGCTGGGGCTCGGCGGGGTGCTGGCCGACGACATGGGGCTGGGCAAGACGATCACCACGCTGGCGCTGCTCGTCCACGAGCGGGCCGCCACGCCCACGCTGCTGGTCTGCCCGATGTCGCTGGTGGGCAACTGGCAGCGGGAGGCGGCCAGGTTCGCGCCGGGGCTGCGCGTGCACGTCCACCACGGCGCCGGGCGCGACCCGGCCCGCTTCGCGGACGCCGACCTGGTGATCACCACGTACGGCACCGCCCACCGCGACCTCGCGGCCCTGCGGGAGCACGAGTGGCGCAGGGTGGTGTGCGACGAGGCCCAGGCGATCAAGAACAGCGGCACCCTCCAGTCCCGGGCCGTACGGTCGATCCCCACGGACACCCGGCTGGCCCTGACCGGCACCCCGGTCGAGAACCACCTCGCCGAGCTCTGGTCGATCATGGAGTTCGCCAACCCCGGGCTGCTCGGCCCGCGTTCCCGGTTCCGCACCCGGTTCCAGGAGCCCATCGAGGCCCACCAGGACGAGCAGGCCGCCGAGGCGCTGAAGCGGGCGACGGGCCCGTTCATCCTGCGCCGCGTCAAGACCGACAGGTCCGTCATCTCCGACCTGCCGGAGAAGATGGAGGTCAAGGAGTGGGTCCCGCTCACCCCCGAGCAGGCCACGCTCTACCAGGCCGTCGTGGACGACATGCTGGCCAAAATCGACGACAGCGAGGGCATCGAGCGGCGCGGCCTGGTGTTGTCGGCCATGGCCAGGCTCAAGCAGGTCTGCAACCACCCGGCCCACCTGCTCAAGGACGGCTCCCGCCTGGCGGGCCGGTCGGGCAAGCTGGCCCGCCTGGAGCAACTGGCCGAGGAGATCCTGGCCGAGGGCGAGAAGGCGCTTCTCTTCACGCAGTACGCCGAGTTCGGCACCATGCTCCAGCCCTACCTCGCCCAGCGCCTCGGCCGCCCGGTCCTGTGGCTGCACGGCGGCCTGCCGAAGAAGACCAGGGACCGCCTGGTGGACCGCTTCCAGCAGGACCCGGAGCCGATGTTGTTCCTGCTGTCGCTCAAGGCGGCCGGCGTCGGGCTCAACCTGACGGCCGCCAGCCATGTGATCCACGTCGACCGCTGGTGGAACCCGGCCGTCGAGGACCAGGCCACCGACCGCGCCTTCCGCATCGGCCAGCGCAGGAACGTCCAGGTGCGCAAGCTCATCTGCGCGGGCACGCTGGAGGAGCGGGTGGACGAGATGATCGAGCGTAAGAAGGCCCTGGCCGAACGGGTGGTGGGCACCGGCGAGGACTGGCTGACCGACCTGTCCACCGACGAGCTGCGCGAGGTGTTCCGCCTCACGGGAGGGTCCTGAGCATGTCCGGCTGGTACGACGGCGACGGCCCGATCGAGGTCGAGGGCGGCCTGCGGGCCCGCTCGCGGCGCGGCAGCATCGGCTCGGCCTGGTGGTCCAGGCGCTTCATCGACATCCTGGAGCGCGTCTGCGACAAGGGCCGCCTGTCCCGCGGCCGCGCCTACGCCCGCAAGGGCCAGGTCCGCTCGATCGACCTGTCGGCCGGGCTGGTACGGGCGGCCGTCCAGGGCTCGCGGCCGGTCCCGTACGACGTCGTGATCAGGATCGAGGCCTACGGCGAGGACGTGTGGGCGCGGCTGGAGGAGGCCGTCGCGGCGCAGGCCGTCCACCGGGCCAGGCTGCTGGCCGGGGAGATGCCGGCCGAGATCGAGGAGCTGTTCGCGGCGCAGGGCGTCGACCTGTTCCCGCGTGACCTCGACATGGAGTGCTCGTGCCCCGACTGGGGGTTCCCGTGCAAGCACCTGTCGGCGGTGCTCTACCTGCTGGCCGAGTCGTTCGACGACGACCCGTTCCTGGTGCTGGCCTGGCGCGGGCGTACCCGTGAGCAGTTGCTCGGGTCGCTGGCCGGCGACCCGCCCGCGCCCGATCCGCTGGAGGTGGCCGACGTGCCGTTCGCCGACCGGCTGGCCGACTTCTACGCCCCTGGCGCGACCGCGCACCGCCCGGAACGGCGTACCGCGGCCCAGGCCCCCGACCTGCTCCTGCGGGTCTTCCCGCCGCCGGGCGACCTGGCGCGGGTGCTCGCCCCGGCCTACCGCGCGCTCGGCGACGGCTGAGTCAGCGGTCCTCGAAGGAGTCGGGCACCATCACGCGCACGCCGTTGGGCACCACACGCAGCGTGATCGGGGTGCGCAGGCGTACCTCGCCGTCGACGTCGGCGGCCATGGGCGGGTCGGTCTCCAGCAACATCTCGCGGCCGACCACGAACGGGCCGCCCGCCAGGCTGCGCCAGCGGCCGGTGGTCGCGCGCAGCAGCGTCTCGCCGAGCAGCCGCAGCTTCTTGCCGGAGCCGAGCTGGTAGGCCACCAGCATGCCGTTGTCGATGCTGATGTCCCTGGCCACCTGCCAGCCGCCGTGGAAACGGCCGTTGGCGATGTTGAGCTGGTGGGTGAGCAGCTCGTGGCGCTGCCCCTCGACGGTGATGAAGGCCCGGAAGGGCCGGTGGCCGGGCAGGACGGTCAGCGCGGTCATCGGGTAGGCGGGACGGCCCACGATGCGCTTGAGCCAAGGCTTGACCTTGCCCGCCACCTCGACCGAGACCCCGAAGCTGGCCAGGTTGGCGAAGGGCCGGTCGCCGGCCATGCCGAGGTCGATGTCGGCGACCTTGCCGGTGGAGAACACCCTGATGGCGCCGGCCAGGTCGAGCGGCAGGCCGAGGCTCCTGGCGAAGTTGTTGGTGGTGCCGAGCGGCAACACGCCGAGCGCCACGTCGCGGTGGGCGACGTGGCGTACGGCGGAGGAGAGGGTGCCGTCGCCGCCGCCCACGATCAGCAGGTCGGGGTCGGTGGCGAGGGCCGTGTCGAGCAGGTCGCGCAGCCGCTTGGGGTTGTAGACCGACAGCTCGACCAGCGGCTCGAACCCCAGGTTGTGCAGCTGCTCGATGACCTCGAAGTAGTGGCGGCGGCCGCGGCGCGAGCGAGTGTTCACCACCACCGCCACCCGGCGATCCCGCCGGATCGCCTCAGTGTGCTCGATCTTGGTGCGCAGTTCGCTCATGGTCATCAATCGTAGGTGCTGGAACCGCCGCCCTGTGCTGGAACGGGGGCCGCCGGAACACCCCGGCGGCCCCCGTCACGCTACTTCTTCGGCGGGACGACCTGGACGATGGCGCCCAGGTTGCCCGGCAGCGGAGTGATCAGCTTGAACTGCACGCCGAGGGCCTTGCCCTCGTCGCCCGGGTTGCCGGAGCCGGCGACGTTGCCGTCGCCGAGGTCGGTCCCGTACAGCTCGGTGGCGGGGGTGCCGTCCAGGTGCACCACGCGGGTGCTGTACGGCTGGTCGCCCTTGCTCGGCACCACCGTGGAGGCGTCGAAGTCACGGTAGTAGAGCGAGCCGTTCTGCAACTCGAAGCCCGGGACCCAGGTCTTCGCGTCGGTGAAGGCGGACACGCCCTTGAGCGCGGGGACGTTGGTGCAGTACTCGCTGAACGGCTCGTCCGGCGCCTCCAGGCACTCCTTCAACGGGTAGGTCTTGTTGAAGGAGAAGGCGGCGTTCGACGACTGCGTACGGCCTTCGAGGTTCTTGTGCCTGCTCGGGTCCTTCTGGGCGGCGGTGCCGGTGCGGCGCAGCGGGTCGTAGTGCGAGTCCACGACCAGCAGGCTGCCCTTGGAGCCGATGCTCGGCGGCAGGGTCAGGTTGTTGACCACCGAGTTGTTGGTGAAGGTCGAGTCGCGGTACCAGACCAGCAGGCCGGGCGCGTTGTACTTGACCTTCTCCACCTTCCACGCCCCGTCGCGGGAGTAGTTGGTGTCGTAGGCGTACTGGAGGCCCTTGTCGAAGCCGTCGAAGTTGCGCCACTCGGCGAGGTAGAAGCGGGAGATCTCGCGCGAGCCGTTGTTGGTGGTCCAGCCCTGGCCGCTGGTGTTGGTGAACGTGCCGCCGGTGGCCTTCCAGCCGTTGTCGCCGTTCTCGACGTCGTCGCTCCAGACGGAGGTGCCGCCGTTGGTGAGCGAGAAGTCGTCGGCGTGCCAGCCGCGCGGCTCGAAGGCGGCGTCGGTGTTGTACGTGAGGCGCAGCTTGATCGACTGGCCGGCGTACGGCGTCAGGTTGACGTAGTCGTGCCGCCACTGGCCGCCGGTGTCACCGGTGAGCCCGTACTTCTTGTTGCCGAACGTCTTGAGGTTCTTGTTCGGGTCGGGGTAGCCGTCGGGCGTGCTGACCTCGGTGCCGGCCTCGTCGTAGACCTTGAGCTGGGTCCAGGTCTGACCGTTGTCGGCCGAGACCTCCACGAAGCCGAAGTCCCAGTCCTGCTCGATCTCGTAGTTGTTCCACATCCAGAACCGCACGTCGGAGCCTGCGGGCACCGGGACGTCGCGGGTCAGGGTCTGGTTGGCCCAGTCCTGGTCCAGGTTGGACCACCAGGCCTTCGTGCCGCTGTGCGGTTCGATCATCTTCAGCGGTGTGGAGGCCAGGTTCACCCGGACGCCGTCCTCGGTGAGCTTGGGTGTGCGCGAGGACTGTCCGACCGTGACGAGCCTGGAGGCGTCACCCGGGTTGAACGTCTTCGGGTTGGCCCAGCCGAGCACCCACTTGTCCCACAGGCCCATGTGGGTCGGCATGGACTGGAAGATGGGGCCGGAGTGGGAGCCGCTGGACATCAGGTCCCAGAAGTCCACCGCGGAGCTGGCCTGGCCGCTGGTGTCGTACAGGTCGGGCAGGCCCAGGTCGTGGCCGTACTCGTGGGCGAAGACGCCGACGCCGGAGTCCTCGGGCTGCACGATGTAGTTGGAGATCTTCTTGTCGCTGCCGGGGATCTTGTAGCCGCCCGCGACCGCGCTGGAGTGCGCCCAGATGGCGTACGTGCCCTCGGCGCCGCCGTCGGAGGACTTGTCCTTGCCGGCGTGGACCATCACCAGGTGGTCGATGACGCCGTCGGGCTCGTCGAAGTTGCCGTCGCCGTCGGAGTCGGACACGTCCTCCTGGTCGTAGTCGGCCCAGGGGAAGTTCGGCTGCGTCGCGGCGAGGGCGTCGACCGTGTCGATGGCGAGCTGGCCCGCGCCGGTCGGGTTGCTGGGGTGACCCGACATGTCCTGCGGCTGGCCGCCGCAGGCCGCGGCGCCGTAGTACGCCTCGGAGTGGGGGGCCTTGATCCAGCCGACGGCCGAGCCGGTGACGGAGTAGGCGCCCTTCGACAGCTCCTCGTACATCTTCTTCATGGTGTAGCCGGAGATGTCGATGCCGGGCTTGTTGTCGCGGGGGTCCTTCAGGTCCTTGCGCACGCGCTCGGTGATGCCCTTGTCGCTGTAGAGCATCTTGTTGAAGTGGTCGGTGCTGAAGTCCTTGAGCCAGAAGGAGTTGTTGTCCTTCTGCGGCAGCGTCGCCGGGTCGGGGATGTTGTTGTGCAGCGGGCCGTTCTTGAGCGTGCCTGGCGGCTCGACCACGCAGTCGTCCGGCGGGCTGTCGGTCGTGCGCAGCCGGTTGAAGCCGGAGAAGTCGTCGTTCGCCTGATCGTTGAACTCGACCAGGACGGTCAGGAGCTTGGCGGTCTTGACCTGCTTGGAGTTCTTGAAGATCCACTCAGCCGGGTTGCGGCCGGTCCTGATCGCCTGGTTCTCGCGGGCGGCGAGAACGCGGGCCGCGGCGGGGTTGCCGGTGACGAACTTCCTGTCGAACTTCTCCGCCGGCGAGAGCGAGCGGGCCTTGCCCTTGCTCAGACTGGGCTCCTGCGGCTCCTTCTCGACCCGCGGGGGAGCGTAGTTGATGTAGTAGTCCGCCGCCGTGGGCTGGTAGCTGGCCACTGACGTGGCCTGGGCCGCCGGGACGGTCAGGGCGGCGCCGAGGAGGGCGACCGCCGGGAACGCGACTAACAGGCGCTTTGAGCTTGGCACCAGGTACCCTCTCTGCCCGGGGTCGCCGGGCGCATGGCCATAGGGTGTGCAATGCCGGACGCTAGAGGGTGAATAAACGGGTCGTAAAGTACGTTGTTGAAACGTGATCAAACTACGACATTTCGACTAGCAGAATTGCGGCGAACACGCCGCCCACAATGGCCGCGGCGTAACAGAACAGTGCGATCATCCTGCGTACGGCGGCCGAGGACGAGGATCTCACCCGGCCGCACGACCGCCACCCTCGGGACCGCGCCGCGCTTTCCGTAAGGTCAGTCGGAGGTGACCGCCGGCGGCGTCTTCGGCTCGGCGGCCGCCACAGTCGCGGGTGCCACGGTCGCGGGCGCCGCGTCCTCGCGCGGGTAGTGCAGGTCGAACGCCGGCCGCTCGGAGCGGATCGGCGGCATGCTGGTGAAGTTGTGCCGCGGCGGCGGGCAGGAGGTGGCCCATTCGAGCGAGCCGCCGTAACCCCAGGGGTCGTCGAGCGTGACCTTGGGCGCGTGCCTGGCCGTCTTGTACACGTTGTAGAGGAACGGCAGCGTCGAGGCGCCGAGCAGGAACGCCCCGACCGAGGAGATCTCGTTGAGCGTGGTGAATCCGTCGGCCGCGCTGTAGTCGGCGTAGCGGCGCGGCATGCCGAGCTGGCCGAGCCAGTGCTGGACGAGGAACGTGGTGTGGAAGCCGACGAACAACGTCCAGAAGTGCAGCTTGCCGAGCCGGTCGTCGAGCATCCTGCCGGTCATCTTCGGCCACCAGAAGTAGAAGCCGGAGAACATGGCGAACACGACCGTGCCGAAGACCACGTAGTGGAAGTGGGCGACGACGAAGTAGGTGTCGCTGATGTGGAAGTCGAGCGGCGGCGAGGCCAGGATGACCCCGGTCAGCCCGCCGATCAGGAACGTCACCAGGAACCCGACCGCGAACAACATCGGCGTCTCGAACGACAGGTGCCCGCGCCACATCGTGCCGATCCAGTTGAAGAACTTCACCCCGGTCGGCACCGCGATGAGGAACGTCATGAACGAGAAGAACGGCAACAACACCTGCCCGGTCGCGAACATGTGGTGCGCCCACACGGTCATCGACAGGCCGGCGATGGCGATGGTGGCCCCGATCAGGCTCATGTAGCCGAAGATCGGCTTGCGGCTGAACACCGGGATCACCTCGGTGATGATCCCGAAGAACGGCAGCGCGATGATGTAGACCTCGGGATGGCCGAAGAACCAGAACAGGTGCTGCCACAACAGCGGCCCGCCGTTGGCGCCGTCGAACACGTGCGTGCCGAGCTTGCGGTCCGACTCCAGCACGAGCAGCGCCGCGGCCAGTACGGGGAAGGCCATCAGCACGAGCATGCTGGTCAGCAGGACGTTCCAGGTGAAGATCGGCAGGCGGAACATCGTCATGCCCGGGGCGCGCATGCCGATGATCGTGGAGATGAAGTTGACCGCGCCGAGGATCGTGCCGAGGCCGGACATCACCAGACCCATGACCCACAGGTCGCCGCCGACCTGCGGCGAGTGCACGGCCGACGACAGCGGCGTGTAGGCGAACCAGCCGAAGGCGGCCGCGCCGCCCGGGGTGAGGAAGCCGGCCAGCACCATCAGCCCGCCGAACAGGAACAACCAGTACGCCACCGCGTTCAGCCGGGGGAAGGCCACGTCCGGCGCGCCGATCTGCAGCGGCATGACCACGTTGGCGAACCCGGCGAACAGCGGCGTGGCGAACAGCAGCAACATCACCGTGCCGTGGATGGTGAACAGCTCGTTGTACTGCTGCTGACTGACCACCTGCATGCCGGGACGCACCAGCTCGGCCCTGATGAGCATCGCCATGACGCCCGCGACGAGGAAGAACCCGAAGGAGGTGATCAGGTAGAGGTACCCGATGACCTTGTGATCGGTCGTCGACAGCCAGGAGGCGATGACGGTGCCGGTGCGGCGGCGCCTGACCTGCTCGATCGAGGATTGCCGAACAGTCGTCACGGCTGCTCCCTCCTTCGCGGAGTTGTGCCTGCCCCGATGCATCCCATTCCACGCCAACCATCGCCGGACGGGAAGCGCTTCTTTAGCACGTCTTTGATCCGATGTCCCACATGCCGGTCGATTACCGGCTCTTCCCTGGATTTCTTCTATCCTTTGCACCGAACCGACTCGGAGGAGAGATCTCGTGACCGCACAGAGTGACTACGCCGCCCTCGTCCAACGGGGGCTCTCGCTCGACCTCACCAGGGGCAAGCCGTCACCGCGCCAGCTCGACCTCTCCGACGCCCTGCTCGGGCTGCCCACCTCCCACAAGGCGGCCGACGGCACCGACGGCCGCAACTACGGCAACCTCCAGGGCCTGCCCGAGCTGCGCGAGATCTTCGCGCCGCTGGTCCAGGTGCCCGCCGGGCAGCTCGTCGTGGGCGGCAACTCCAGCCTGACGCTGATGCACGACACCATCGTGCACGCGCTGCTGTCGAAGGTGCCGGGGGCCGAGCGCCGCTGGGTCGAGGAGCCGGAGATCACGTTCCTGTGCCCGGTGCCCGGCTACGACCGGCATTTCACCATTTGTGAGCGGCTCGGCATCAAGATGACGGCCGTCCCGATGGACGCCGGCGGCCCCGACATGGACGTCGTCGAGCGCCTGGTCGCCGCCGACCCGACCATCAAGGGCATCTGGTGCGTGCCGAAGTACAGCAACCCGTCGGGCGTCACCTACAGCGACGAGACCGTGCGCAGGCTGGCCGCGATGCCGACGGCGGCCCCCGACTTCCGGATCATGTGGGACAACGCCTACGCCGTCCACCACCTCACCGACACGCCAGACGAGCTGGCCGACCTGCTCGCGCTGGCGGCCGAGCACGGCAACGCCGACCGCGTGTTCGTCTACGCCTCCACCTCGAAGGTGACGTACGCGGGTTCGGGGGTGTCGTTCTTCGGCTCCTCGCCGGCCAACGTCGAGTGGTTCCTCGCCAACACCGCCAAGCAGTCGATCGGCCCCGACAAGCTCAACCAGCTCCGCCACGTCGAGTTCCTGCGCGACGCGGCCGGCGTGACCGCGCACATGCGGCGGCACGCCGCGCTGATCGGGCCCAAGTTCGAGCTGGTCGACAAGGTGCTGACCGAGCGGCTCGGCGGCCTGGCCACCTGGACCAGCCCGAAGGGCGGCTACTTCATCAGCCTGGAGGTGCCGCACGCCGCCGCCCTGGCGGCCAGGGCCAAGGCCGCCGGCATCGCGCTCACCCCGGCCGGGGCCACCCACCCCTACGGCCAGGACCCGGGCGACAACACGATCCGGATCGCCCCCACCTTCCCCGAGCTGGACGAGCTGGAGCAGGCCATAGAGGGCCTGGCCGTCTGCGTCCGCGTGGTGGCCGACGAACGCGGCTAGATCGCCCGGCCCCTGAAGCCGAAGATGTACTCGCGGGTCTCGCCCGGATGGAACGAGACACCGACCCCCGGCTCGAACGCGACGTTGTCGCGGGCGCAGTAGTACAGCCGTTCCCACACGGCCAGCGCCTTGTCCCGGGCCGGGGCCTCGGCGTGGTCGCGCCTGCGGGCGCCGCGCGCGCCGAGCACGAACAGCAGCCCGAGCCCCCAGAACAGCCCCGTGAGGCAGAAGGGCGCGAGCAGCACCTCGCTCCACTGCGAGTCCTTGCCCATCGCGATCACCAGCGACACGACGAGATGCACCAGGGCCGCCACGCCGAGCAGGATCCACCCCTGGTTCCTGGCCCAGGGCGTGTAGTGGCGGCTGGGGAACGACATCCACACCGCGAGCTGCGTACGGCTCATGACGTGCTTCGACGCGCCCATCGACGGCGCGGTCGGCAGGTCGGCGATCTCGCGCTGACCGGGCAGCTTCACCCTTCCGATCCGGTATGTGGTCCCTGCGGCGACCGCCCCCGGGACCGCGACGAGCTGGTCAGCCTGCGTACACACCGGACACCTGACTTCCACCCGGGCAGTCTGGCCTTTAGGAACGGTCCGCGCAAACCGTAAGGTTCTGGTGTGAGACCGATTGATGCCCTGGTGAACTCGCTGTCCGAAGCTCGCGTGCTGACCGACCCGGATGTGATCGACTCCTACGCCCGCGACCGCACGTTCGTGGCGCCGGGCAAACCGCTCGGCGTGGTGCTGGCCGCCTCCCGCGAGGACGTGGTGACGACCATGCGATGGGCCACCGAGCACCGGGTGCCGGTCGTCCCGCGCGGCGCGGGGACGGGGCTCGCGGGCGCGGCCACGGCCGGCGACGGCTCGATCGTGTTGTCCCTGGCCAGGATGACGGCCATCAGGGAGCTCTCCCCCGCCGACGAGATCGCCGTGGTGGAGCCCGGCGTCATCACCGCCGACCTCGACCGGGCCGCCCGCGAGCACGGGCTGATGTACGCGCCGGACCCGTCGTCGTACGAGATCTCCACGATCGGCGGGAACCTGGCCACCAACGCGGGCGGCCTGCGCTGCGTGAAGTACGGCGTCACCAGGGACGCCACGCTCGGCCTGGAGGTCGTGCTGGCCGACGGGCGGATCCTGAACACCGGGCGGCGCACGATGAAGGGCGTCACCGGCTATGACCTGACCGGGCTGTTCGTCGGCTCGGAGGGCACGCTCGGCGTGATCACCGCGGCCACCGTACGGCTGCGGCGGGCGCCCGCGGCGCCGCCCGCGACGTTCGCCGCCGAGTTCGGCTCGCTGCGCGAGGCGGGCGCGGCCGTGTCGGCGATCATGGCCGCGGGCTGCGAGCCCTCGCTGATGGAGCTGCTGGACCGGGCCACGCTGGAGGCCATTGACGACTGGCGCAACATCGGGCTCGAACCGGCCACGCAGGCCATGCTGATCGGCCAGTCCGACGCGGCCGACGGCCAGGCGGTGGCCGCGCGCATGGAACGGCTGTGCCTGGACAACGGCGCCTCGTTCGTGGCGGTCTCCTCCAGCCCGCAGGAGACCGAGGAGCTGGTCGGGCTGCGCAGGATGGCCTACCAGGCCAAGGAGCGGCTGGGTGCGTGCCTGGTCGAGGACGTGTGCGTGCCGCGCTCGGCGCTGCCCGAGATGATCACGGCGATCGAGGCGTCGGCGGCCCGGCACGGGGTGCGGATCTGCACGGTCGCGCACGCCGGTGACGGCAACCTGCACCCGGTCTTCATCTTCGAGCACGGCACCGCCGAGCCGCCCGCCGAGGTGTGGGCCGCGGCCGACGAGGTGTTCCGGCACGCGCTGTCGCTCGGCGGCACGCTCACCGGGGAGCACGGCGTGGGTGTGCTGAAGCGGCGCTGGCTGGAACTGGAGTCGGGGCCGGTGGCGGCCGAGGTGCAGCGGGGCATCAAGGCGGTCTTCGACCCGCTGGGGATCATGAATCCGGGCAAGGCCATCTGAATTGTCCAAGCCGTGACCTTGGGCCCCGGCGTGGACACGACCTGCGACGAAACGCTGACATGTCCCGTCAAAGCATGGCACTTACTTTCAGGTCCGGCAGACGCCCCACATGTCACGCTGGTAGCGTTTTGCCCCATCTGCTGGTTGTAATGGGGGTCCAACGTGAATCAGTTCCAGCCGTTGGCGGCGGACGACCCGCGGCGGCTGGGGGCGTACGACATCGTCGCCCGGCTCGGCGAGGGTGGTCAAGGCGTTGTCTATCTCGGCAAGAGCGACTCGGGGGAACAGGTCGCCGTCAAGCTGCTGCACCACGCCCTCGTGGCCGACGCCGACGCGCGGACGAGGTTCCTGCGCGAGGTGGCGGTGGCCCAGCGGGTCGCCCGCTTCTGCACCGCGCCCGTCCTGCACGCCGACCTGGACGGGAGCCGGCCGTACATCGTGAGCGAGTACGTGCCGGGGCCCTCCCTGCGCGAACTCGTCATCAACGAGGGCCCGCGCCGGGGCGCGGCGCTGGAACGGCTCGCGATCAGCACGGCCACCGCGCTGGCGGCCATCCACCGCGCCGGGATCCTGCACCGCGACTTCAAGCCCGCGAACGTGCTCATGGGCCCCGAGGGCCCGGTCGTGATCGACTTCGGCATCGCCCGCGCCCTTGACTCGCCCGGGGCCACGGCCACGGGGATGGCGATGGGCACGCCGTCGTACCTGGCGCCCGAGCAGCTCAGCGGTTCCGCCGTGTCGGAGGCCGCCGACGTCTTCGCGTGGGGCGTCACGATGGTGTACGCCGCCACCGGGAAGCCCGCGTTCGGGGCCGACTCGATCCCCGTGGTGATGAACCGCATCCTGAACGAGGAGCCGCAGCTCGGCGGGATGGAAGGGGAGCTCGCCGAACTGGTCGGCCTGTGCCTGTCGAAGGACCCGGGTCGGCGGCCCAGCGCCGACGAGCTGATCGTCCGCCTCACCGGCCAGCCCGCTCCCAAGGCCGCCATCGAGCCGGTCACGGGGGCCACGGTCACCCGCGTCGCACAGCCGGGGGCGGCCTCCCCGGCGGGGGCGCCCGTACCGGGGCAGGAGGCCTACCCCGGCCCCTGGACCCAGCCCACCGGCCCCAACGCCGTCCCCCCGCAGACCGGCCCCAAGGGCCACCCGGCCGCGGCCCAGGCCCCGAGCGGCGCACCCCAGGGCACACCGCACGGCCCGCACACCGGCGCCCCGGGCGCCCCCCACCCGGGCGCACCGGGCGGGCCGCACGCCGGTGTCCCGCACGCGGCCGCGCAGGGCGGCCCTCAAGGCGCACCCCAAGGCGCACCCCAGGGCGGCGTTCCCGGCGGGCCGGGCGGCCCCCAGGGCGGCGCGCCGCACGGTCACCCGCACGGCCCGCACGGCCCGCACGGCGGCATGCCGGGCGGCCCCCAGGCGGGACACCCCTCCACCGCCCAGCCCGGAACCCCCGGCGCAACCCCAGGCGGGACGCCGGGCAAGCGGCCGGGCAAGGCGCCTGACCGGCAGCGGCGGACGTTGACGTTCGCCCTGTCCGGCGCCGCCGCCGCCGCGCTGCTCGTGGTGGGCGGGGCCGTCGTGGTGCAGGCCAACAGCGGCAAGGTCCCCGTGACCGCCACCGGCAACGCCTCGCAGAACCCGCCGGAGGACGGCCAGGGCGCCGGGCAGCCGGGCGAGCCGCCGACCGCCGAGGTGACCCCCGACCCGACGACGCTCCCGGCGGAGACCGGCCAGCCCGTGCCCACGCTGGACATCGGCCAGGCCGACCCGCCCAAGAAGGCCAAGCACACCAAGGAACCGGTCATCCAGGTCCCGAACCACCCGGTGACCAGCGTGCCCTCGGCCCAACCGACCACCAAGAATCCCGAGCCCAAGGTCACCCCGACCAAGAAGAAGAAGCCTACGGGCCTGATCGACGGCGAGGACGAGCCCACGGCTCAGCCGACCCCCGGCCCCACGTCGACCGTCCAGCAGCCGGCCAAGAAGCCCACGGCGACCAAGACGACCCCCAAGCCCACGGCGAAGCCCACGCTGAAGCCGAACACGTACAGCGTGGTGACCGCGTGCGGCTCGGGCTTCAAGGTGATCGACCAGCACGCGCTGGGCAGCTCGGCCACGATCTACCTGCTCTACAACACCGGCGCGGGCAAGAACTGCGTGGTCACGATGTCGAAGCTGGTGTATCCGAACAAGGTCTCCATGAACGCCACCCTCCAGGTCCAGGGCGGCGCGAGCGGCAGCAACCCGGGCAAGTTCACCGCGTACGCGGGGCCGGTCCGGCTGGCCGCCGTGAAGAAGTGCGTGATCTGGGGCGGTTCGTGGAACTCGCTGAGCTGGAAGTCCGGCTGGAGCCACTGCACCTGACGGGGCCGCGCGGCGGGAGCTCTTCCGTCCGCGCGCGCCGGTCGCTACCGTGGCTGACGTGATCGTCAAGTCCCTGACCCTGCGCGGCAAACGCACCCGGGCCACGCTGCTCGCGGCCGGGCGTGAGGCGTTCGAGGAGCACGGGTACGACGCCGTGCGGATCGACGACGTGTGCGCGCGGGCCGGGGTCTCCCACGGCACCTTCTACACCTACTTCGACTCCAAGGAGGCGTTGTTCGGGGAGGTGGCGCAGGCGGTGGTCGGCGAGATGTTCGCGGCGAGCGCGGTCGGCCCGGCCGCCTCCGGCGACCCCTACGCCCGCATCGAGGCCGCCAACCGCCTCTACCTGCGCGCCTGGGCGGCGAACTCGCGCCTGGTCCGCATGGTCGAACACGCCGCCGACGCCGATCCCCGCTTCGGGCGGCTGCTGCTGGAGCTGCGCGAGGCGTTCGTCCGGCGCGGCGCGGACGGGCTGCGCCGCCTCCAGGAGCAGGGCCTGGCCGACCCGTCGCTCGACCCGAGGCTGACGGCCGTCATGCTGGGCGGCATGGTCGAGCACTTCGCGCACGTGTGGCTGGACCTCGGGGAGCGGGCCGGCGAGCAGGACGCCGTCGACCACCTGACCCGGTTGTGGGCGGGGGCCATCGGGTTGACGCCCACGTCGACTTCGTCCCAGGAGGGCCCGTGATCAGGAGCCGGCTCGATCCGCGCGGCGCCGAACATCTCGCCCGGCGCGCGGCCATGCTCGCCAAGCTGGCCGAGCTGGACGCCGAGCACGCCAAGGCGGTGGCCGGCGGCGGCGAGAAGTACGTCGAGCGCCACCGCGGGCGCGGCAAGCTGCCGGCGCGGGAACGCGTCGAGCTGCTGGTCGACCCCGACTCCCCGTTCCTGGAGTTGTCGACGCTGGCCGCGTGGGGCAGCGAGTTCCAGGTGGGCGCGGGCATGGTCACCGGCATCGGGGTGATCGAGGGCGTCGAGTGCCTGATCACCGCGAACGACCCCACGGTCCGGGGCGGGGCGTCCAACCCGTGGACGCTGCGCAAGTCGCTGCGCGCGGCCGAGATCGCGCTGGCCAACCGGCTGCCGTACGTGAACCTGGTCGAGAGCGGCGGCGCGGACCTGCCGTCGCAGAAGGAGATCTTCATCCCGGGCGGCCGGATCTTCCGCGACCTGACGCGGCTGTCGGCGGCCGGCGTCCCGACGGTCGCGCTGGTCTTCGGCAACTCCACGGCCGGCGGCGCGTACGTGCCCGGCATGAGCGACTACGTGGTGATGGTCCGCGACCGCGCCAAGGTGTTCCTCGGCGGGCCGCCGCTGGTGAAGATGGCGACCGGCGAGGAGTCCGACGACGAGTCGCTGGGCGGCGCCGAGATGCACGCCAGGACCAGCGGCCTGGCCGACTACCTGGCCGAGGACGAGCACGACGCGCTGCGCGTCGGCCGCGCGATCGTGCGCTCGCTCAACTGGCGCAAGCAGGGCGTCGCGCCGCTGCCCGCGCGCGAGCCCGCCTACCCGGCCGAGGAGCTGCTGGGGATCGTCCCGGAGGACCTGAAGGTGCCCTTCGACCCGCGCGAGGTGATCGCCCGGGTGGTGGACGGCAGCGAGTTCGAGGAGTTCAAGCCCCTGTACGGCCCCTCGCTGGTGACCGGCTGGGCGCGGGTCCACGGCTACCCGGTCGGGGTGCTGGCCAACGCGCGCGGCGTGCTGTTCAGCCAGGAGTCGCAGAAGGCCACCCAGTTCATCCAGCTCGCGAACCAGTCGCGCACGCCGCTGCTGTTCCTGCAGAACACGACCGGCTACATGGTGGGCAAGGACTACGAGCAGGGCGGCATCATCAAGCACGGCGCCATGATGATCAACGCCGTGTCGAACTCGACCGTGCCCCACCTGACCGTGGTCATGGGCGCCTCCTACGGCGCGGGCAACTACGGCATGTGCGGGCGCGCCTACGATCCCCGGTTCCTGTTCAGCTGGCCGAGCGCCAAGTCGGCGGTGATGGGCCCGGCCCAGCTCGCCGGGGTGCTGTCGATCGTCGGGCGGGCCGCGGCGCAGGCCAGGGGGCAGGTCTACGACGAGGAGGCCGACGCGGCGATGCGTGCCATGGTGGAGTCCCAGATCGAGGCGGAGTCGTTGCCGTTCTTCCTGTCGGGACGGCTCTACGACGACGGGGTGATCGACCCGCGCGACACCCGTACGGTGCTGGGCATGTGCCTGTCGGCGGTCAACAGCGCGCCGGTGCCGCCGGCGGCGGGGTTCGGGGTGTTCCGGCCGTGATCACCCGTCTGCTCGTGGCGAACCGCGGCGAGATCGCCCGCCGCGTCTTCCGCACCTGCCGCTCGCTCGGCATCTCCACGGTCGCCGTCTTCTCCGACGCCGACGCGCGGGCGCCGCACGCCCGCGAGGCCGACCTCGCCGTACGGCTCCCCGGGGTGCGTCCGGCCGAGACGTACCTGGACGTGGAGCGGATCATCGAGGCGTGCCGGGCCTCCGGCGCCGACGCGGTGCACCCCGGCTACGGCTTCCTGTCGGAGAGTGCGGTGTTCGCGCGGGCGGTACTGGACGCCGGGCTCACCTGGGTCGGGCCGCCGCCCGAGGCGATCGCGGCGATGGGCTCGAAGATCACGGCGAAGCGGCTGATGGCCGAGGCCGGGGTGCCGGTGCTGCCCTCGCTCGACCTGGCCGCGCCGGGCGAGTTCCCGCTGCTGGTGAAGGCGTCCGCCGGCGGGGGCGGGCGCGGCATGCGCGTCGTCAGGGACGCGGACGCCCTCGCCGCCGAGGTGGAGTCGGCCCGCCGGGAGGCCGAGGCGGCCTTCGGGGACGGCGCCGTGTTCGCCGAGCCGCTGCTGGAGGCCGCCCGGCACGTCGAGGTGCAGGTGCTGGCCGACGGGCACGGCACGGTGTGGGCGCTCGGCGAACGCGAGTGCAGCATCCAGCGCCGGCATCAGAAGGTCGTCGAGGAGTGCCCGTCGCCGGGCATCTCGGAGGCGACCCGCGAGCTGCTGTGCGCGGCGGCCGTCCGCGCGGCCCGCAGGATCGGCTACGTCGGGGCGGGCACGGTCGAGTTCCTGGTCAAGGGCGACCGGGTGGCGTTCCTGGAGATGAACACCCGGCTCCAGGTCGAGCACCCGGTCACCGAGCTGGTCTTCGGCGTCGACCTCGTACGGCTGCAACTGGAGGTGGCCGAGGGCGCGGCCCTGCCGCCCGGACCGCCCGAGCCGCGCGGCCACGCGATCGAGGTACGACTGTACGCCGAGGACGCCGCCTACCTGCCGCAGACGGGCGTGTTGCGGCGGTTCGAGGTGCCGGGGGACGTACGGGTGGACTCCGGGGTCGAGTCCGGGTCGGAGGTGTCGCCGCACTACGACGCGATGCTGGCCAAGGTGGTCGCGTTCGGGGCGACAAGGACGGAGGCGGCGCGGAAGCTGGCCGCGTCCCTGCGCCGGGCCCGGCTGCACGGCGTCACGACCAACCGCGACCTGCTGGTGGACATCCTGACCAGCCGGGCCTTCCTCGCGGGCGACACCGACACCGCCTTCCTCTCCCCCGGCGGCCCCCTCAGCGCACCCTCGCCCCTCGCGGCCGGTTCGCCGGTGTCGCGGGCGGGCGGGGACTTGCCGACCGGTTCGCCGGTAGCGGGCGGGGAGTTGCCGGCGTTGGCCGCCGCGCTGGCCATGGCCGCCGGACGCCGCCGCGACGCCGCCGTCCTGGCCGGGCTGCCCGCCGGCTGGCGCAACGTACGCTCCCAGCCCGTCCGTGCCCGCTTCGAGGAGGCCGAGGTCGTCTACGACCCGCTGCCCCCGGGCGTCATGGCGGTCTCCGCGCGGCCCGAGGAGGTGGTCCTGGAACACGACGGCGTACGGCAGACCTTCCAGGTCGCCCGGTACGACGGCGACGAACGGGTCTACGTCGACTCCCCCGCGGGCTCGGCGGTGCTGACCCCGGTGCCGCGCCTGCCCGAGCCGGTCGAGCACGTGGCCCCGGGCTCGCTGCTCGCCCCCATGCCGGGCAGCGTGTTGCGGGTCGAGGTGGCCGAGGGCGACACGGTGGCCGAGGGGCAGGCGGTCCTGGTGCTGGAGGCGATGAAGATGGAGCATCGCATCGCGGCCCCGGCGGCCGGCGTGGTCTCGGACGTGTACGTCGAGAAGGGACAGCAGGTCGAGGCGGGGGCCGTGCTGGCGATCATCCAGGAGGAGAGCTCATGACGAGCCTGGTGCACAAGGAGCTGGCGGACGGCGTGGCCACCGTCACGCTCGACTCGCCGGCCAACCGCAACGCGTTGTCCAGGCGGCTGCTGGCCGAGCTGGCCGGGCATCTGCGGTGGGCGCTGGACGAGCGGGCCGCGCGGGTGATCGTGCTGACCGGTACCGGCCGGGTGTTCTGCTCGGGCGCCGACCTGAAGGAGCAGCGCGGCGACCCGGACGCGCCGGTGACGGCGTCGTTCCCGGAGATCATGACGCTGCTCTGGGAGAGCCCGAAGCCGGTGATCTGCCGCCTGAACGGCACGGCCCGCGCCGGCGGCCTCGGCCTGGTCGCCGCGTGCGACTTCGCGATCGCGCCGGACACGGCGTCGTTCGCGTTCACCGAGGTGCGTCTCGGGGTCGTGCCCGCGATGATCTCGGTGCCCGTGCTGCGCAGGCTGGACCCGCGGGCGGCGGCCGAGTACTTCCTGACCGGCGAGGTGTTCGACGCGGCCACGGCGGCCAGGATCGGCCTGCTGACCAGGGCCGTGCCCGAGGAGGAGCTGGACGCCACCGTACGCCACTACGCCGGCCTGCTGGCCAGGGGCGGCCCCGAGGCGCTGGCCATCACCAAGCGGCTGGTCAGGGAGGTTCCCGCGGTGTCGTTCGAGGAGGGGCTGCGGCGGATGAGCGAGTTGTCGGCCGAGCGGTTCACCTCGGCCGAGGGGCAGGAGGGCATCGCGGCGTTCATGGACAAGCGGCCGCCCAAGTGGGTGCCGTGAGCGCGCTGCGCGTCGCCAACTGCAGCGGCTTCTACGGCGACCGGCTCTCGGCGGCCAGGGAGATGGTCGAGGGCGGCCCGATCGACGTGCTCACGGGCGACTGGCTGGCCGAGCTGACCATGCTCATCCTCGCCGGGAACCGCCTCAAGGGCCGCCCCGGTTACGCGCCCACGTTCCTGCGCCAGCTTGAGGACGTCCTCGGGCCCTGCCTCGACCGCGGCATCAGGATCGTGACGAACGCGGGCGGCCTCGACCCGGCGGGCTGCGCGGAGGCCGTGCACGAGCTGGCCGCCCGGCTGGGCCTGTCGCCCAAGGTCGCCCACGTCACCGGCGACGACCTCATGGGCCGCCCACTCGACCTGGTCAACGCCGACACCGGCGAGCGCGCCCCGGCCGCTCCCCTGACCGCCAACGCCTACCTCGGCGGCCGTCCCGTCGCCGCCGCGCTGTCGGCGGGCGCCGACGTCGTGGTGACCGGCCGCGTGACGGACGCCGCCCTGGTCACCGGCCCCGGCATCTGGCGGTACGGATGGGGTCCCGGCGACCTCGACGCGCTGGCCGGGTCGGTGGTCGCGGGTCACGTCATCGAGTGCGGCTGCCAGGCCACTGGCGGCAACTACGCCTTCTTCCAGGACGTGCCCGACCTGGCCCACTGCGGCTTCCCGATCGCCGAGCTGCGCGCCGACGGCTCGTCCGTGATCACCAAGCATCCGGGCACGGGCGGCGTCGGCACGGTCGGCACGGTCACCGCGCAACTCGTCTACGAGCTGGGCGGCCCGCGCTACCAGGGCCCCGACGTCGTCGCCAGGTTCGACACGATCACCCTGTCGGACGACGGGCCCGACCGGGTGCTGATCTCCGGTGTGCGCGGCGAGCCGCCGCCGGACACGCTCAAGGTCGCCGTCAACTTCCCGGCCGGCTACCGCAACACGATGACGCTGGTCCTGACCGGCCTGGACGTCGAGGCCAAGGCGCGGGCCGCCGAGGAGGCGATCTGGGCGCGGGTGCCGCGCGAGTCCTTCGACCAGGTGGACGTGACGCTGACGGACGCGGGCCTGCTGCGGATCACCGTCATGGACGCCGACCGGCGCAAGGCGGGCCGGGCCTTCTCCTCCGCCGTGGTGGAGACCGGCCTGTCCAGCTACCCGGGCTTCTACGGCCTCACCCCGCCCGGCGACGCCTCCCCGTACGGGGTGTACTGGCCGGTGCTGGTGCCGGCGTCGGAGGTGTGCCCGCGGGTCTTCCTGGACGGCGAGGAGCTGCCCCCGGTCGTCCAGGGCGCACCGGCCCCCGGGCCGATCCCCGAGCCGGTTCCCGGGCCCGCGCTTCCTGAGCCACCCGGCGGGCCCGTCGTGCGCGCGCCTCTGGGCCGGGTCGCGGGGGCGCGGTCCGGCGACAAGGGTGGCAACGCCAACCTCGGCGTATGGGCCGCGACCGCCGAGCGGTACGCCTGGCTCGCGGCCACCCTCACCACCGACCGGCTGAAGTCCCTGCTCCCGGACCTGGCCCTCCATCGGATCGACCGCCACGAGCTGCCCAACATCAGGGCGCTCAACTTCGTCGTCCACGGCCTGCTGGGCCGGGGCGTCGCGGCCAGCCCGCGCATGGACCCGCAGGCCAAGGCCCTGGGCGAGGAGCTACGCGCCCAGGTCGTCGACGTCCCCGCCGCCCTGCTGCCCCAGGGCCCGGCGGGCGAGGAGCCCGGCGCCTAGCAGCCCGGCGTCCACGCCGAGCGCCGAGACCCGTACCTCGGGCGCCGGGCGGAAGGCGAGCCGGGCGGCCAGCCGGGCCCGCAGCGGGACCACGAGGGCGTCCCCCGCCAGCGACAGGCCGCCGCCGATGACGATCATCGCGGGGTCCAGCACCAGCGTGTACGTGGCCAGCGCCAGGGCGAGCGCCTCGACCGCCTCCGTCCACACCCGGGCCGCCGGCTCGTCCCCCGCCGCGGCCCGGCGGACGACGTCCTCGGCGGTGGTCTCGCCGGCGCGGGCCGCGATCGAGGCGGCCGAGGCGTAGGCGGCCAGGCAGCCGCGCTGGCCGCACGGGCAGGGCAGCCCGCCGGGACGCACCGGGATGTGCCCGATCTGCCCGGCCCAGCCGGCGGCGCCGCCGTACAGGGAGGCGGACAGGACGACGGCTCCGGCGATGCCGGTGCCGATCGGCAGGTAGAGCGCGTCGGCGGCGCCGGGGCCGTGGGCCAGCTCCGCCTCGCCCGCCGAGCGCACGTCGTGGCCGAGGGCGAGCGGGAGGCGTCCGTCGGAGAACGCCGCGGCGGGCACGTCCCGCCAGCCGAACGCGGCCGAGAAGACCGCCTTCTCGGAGGTGACCAGGCCGGGGACGGCCAGCCCCACGGCCGCCGGTCGCAGGAGGGTCCCGGCGACCGTGCGCGGCCGGCTCAGGTCGGCGACGAAGGCGGAGATCGCGGCGATCACGCGGTCCGGTCCCTCGGTGCGGGGGGTGGGACGGCGTTCCCGGTGGAGGATGGCGCCGTCCGGGGCGATCAATCCGCCCTTCAGTGTCGTACCGCCCACATCTATCGCCACAACACACGTCATCCCCCCATAATCTCCCAATACGGGAGGATGTCCTCCATGACGCTGCGTCGGCTGACATTGGATGATCTAGAGGACTGCTCCCGGCTGGCCGAGGACCGTAACTGGGGGGCCGAGCGGCACAAGTGGCGGCTGCTGTTCGAGGTCGGGGAGCCGTACGGCATCGAGGCCCCCGACGCCGACGGCCTGGCCGCCACGAACGTCCTGACCCCCTACGGCGACGACCACGCGGTGATCAGCATGGTCCTGACCGCCTCCAGGTACGCCCGGCGCGGCCTGGGCCGCCGGCTGATGAACCACGTGCTGGAACGCGCGGACGGACGCGCGGTCTCGTTGTACGCCACCGAGCACGGCCGCCCGCTCTACGAGGAGTTCGGCTTCCGCGTCGCGGGCATGACCGCGACGCGGACCGGCGTCTTCCACGGCGAGCCGTCGGGCCGCACCCGCCCGGCGACGCCGGCCGACCTGGAGGCCATCCTCGACCTGGACGCCGAGGTGTTCGGCACCGACAGGTCGCCGGTGCTGCGCCGGATGTTCGGCTTCGGCGAGGGCGTCAGGATCGCCGACGGCGGTTACGCCCACCGCTGGGACAACGACGGCACCACCGCCATCGGCCCGGTCGTGGCGCGGGACGAGCGGACCGCGCGGGACCTGATCGGCGACCTGGCCCTGGACGCCGGCCGCAAGATCAGGGTCGACCTCGACCTGGACCGCGAGGACCTGACGCGCTGGACCGAGGAGCACGGCCTGACCCAGGCGTTCACGTGCGCGCACATGGTGTGGCGCGGCGACCTGCCGGGAGACCGGTCGCGGCAGTTCCTGCCGTTCATGCTGGCGCTGGGTTGACCGGTCGCCCGGGGCTCTCGTAGGTTGGGGCCTCCAGAATATCGTTCTGTCGAAGGACGGCCATGACCTCCACCCACATCGACGTCACCGCCATCGACCTCGACGAACTCGGCGCGTGGATGGACGCCGAGGGCCTGCCGGGCGGGGAGATCACGGAGGTCGCGCCGGTCCTGGGCGGCACGCAGAACGTCATGGTCCGCTTCGAGCGCGGCGGGCGGCCGTACATCCTGCGCAGGCCGCCCGCGCACGCCCGGCGCAAGAGCAACGACGTGCTGCGGCGCGAAGCGCGGCTGCTGGCGGCGCTGCGCGGCACGGCGGTGCCGGCGCCGCGACTGGTGGCCGCGCAGACCGCGCGGGAGCCGGTGTTCTACCTGATGGAGCCGGTGGCGGGCTTCAACCCCTCGACCGGGCTGCCCGAGCCGCACGCCTCCGACCCCGCGATCAGGCACCGGATGGGCCTGGAGGCCGCCGCCGCGCTGGCCGAGCTGGGGCGGGTCGATCCGGAGGTGCTGCCGGGGTTCGGCCGCCCCGAGGGCTTCCTCGAACGGCAGGTGCCGCGCTGGCTGAAGGAGCTCGACTCCTACGGCGAGCTCGACGGCTACCCCGGCCCCGACATCCCCGGCCTCGACGCCACCGCCGCCTGGCTCACCCGCCACCGGCCCGCCGCGTTCGTCCCGGGGGTCATGCACGGCGACTACCACTTCGCCAACCTCATGTTCGCCCTCGACGGGCCACGGGTGGCCGCGATCGTCGACTGGGAGATGTGCACGATCGGCGACCCGCTGCTCGACCTGGGCTGGTTGCTGGCCACCTGGCCGGCGAACAACGGGCACGTGCCGGGGTTGCCGCCGGAGCGGGAGCTGGTCGCGTACTACGCGGCGCTGTCGGAGCGCGACCTGTCGGCGATCGACTGGTACGCGGTGATGGCCTGTTTCAAGCTCGGCATCGTGCTGGAGGGCACACACGCGCGGGCGTACGCCGGGAAGGCGCCCCGGGACATCGGCGACCTGCTGCACGCCACCACCCTCGGCCTGTTCGCCCGTGCCCGCGACATCATGGACGGCTCGCTGCACTGAACTCGATCCGGAAAAAGGATCACGCCACACCCCCAAATGCGTACAATTGCGCGCAATTGCATCTGGTATTCGGGGAAGGATCGTCATGCGTATGCGGTTCCTCGGCTCCACCTCGGAGGCGGGCGCCTGTCCCACCCTGTACGAAACCGATCGCGGCACCATCGTCGTCCAGGGACTTCAAGTCACCGACCCCGAGGCGCTCGCGGACCTGCGCGACGTGCTCGAGGGGGAGGGCGCCGTCGAGGTGCCCCGCGAGCTCCTCACCGAGATCGCCCGCCGGGTGCTGCCCGGCGGATCAACCGACGCCGTGCCCACCAGCGACGGAACACCGTCGGCCACCGCTTGATCACAATTGCGCGACTGGGCCTGGCATGATCGGCGCCCACGGGGCTAGCCTCTTGCCGCGTGACGTCCTTTCAGCAGGCGCGCATCGACCTCGGCAGCCAACTGCGTCAGCTGCGCGAGGCTGCCCATCTGTCGGGCAAGGACCTGGCAGAGCGGCTGCGCTGGCAGCCGTCCAAGGTCTCCCGCCTGGAGAACGCCAGGCAGACGGCGACCGAGGATGACGTGGTCGTGTGGGCGCAGGCCGTCGGGGCCGCGCCCGACACGACCGACGAGCTGATCAGGCAGGCGATCGCGCTGCTGGAGCGGCACGACGACTGGAAGCAGCGTCACCGCAGCGGCCTGGCCGCCCTCCAGGAGGACATCCGCGACCTGGAGGCGCGCACGAAGCTGTTCCGCGTCTTCGAACCGGGCATCGTGGTCGGCCTGCTCCAGACCTCCGAGTACGCCCGGCACGTGTTCCGCAAGGTCAGACGCCTCTACAGCGCCGACGACCAGATCGACGCGGCGGTCCGCGTGCGCATGCAGCGCCAGGAGATCCTCTACGACCGCACGCGCACGTTCAGGTTCGCGGTGCCGGAGTCGGCGCTGCGCAGCACGCTGGCCCCGGCCGGCGTCATGCGCGGCCAGCTCGACCGGCTGCTGGCCGTCAGCACACTGCCCAACGTCGAGTTCGGGGTGATCCCCTTCGGCACGGAGTTGCCGTCCGCGCCGATCAACGGGTTCTGGATCTACAACGAGGCCATGGTCGGGGTCGCCACGATGACCAAGGACCTGGTGCTGCGCGACCCCGACGACATCGCCTTCTACGTACGGGCTTTCGACGACTACGCCAAGGTGGCGGAGTTCGGGGAGCCGGGGCGCGAAGTCATCATCCGTATTCTTAACGAATACCGGCAACAAACCCCACATTAACCTCAGCAATTGCTTGCCACCCGCCGCAAGATCGTGCAATTCTGTCGCGAGACGTTGCGGAGGTGACGCATGATGCTTGATACCGCGTTCTGCCTTGAGCGGTTCGCGTGGCACGCGGGCCGTCACGCCGACCTTTCGGTGCAGAGTGTCGCGCTGGCCAGCGACCCGGCGTACGTGTCGGTGCGCAACCGTTTCTCCGCGACCCTCGCCGAGACCGTGACGTGCTCCGACGACGGCGCCTTCATCACCTCATGGGGCTACCGCCTCGGCACCACCGAGGACGTCGAGTCGGCGGCGGCCCGCCTGGCCTTCCTGCTGGCCGCCCTCCCCGCCTGACCTGACCACCGCCCGGCCCTGACCCCCGGGCGCGTGTGATCAGCCGAAGTCCGCCACCGCGATGCCCGCCTCCCTGGCCGCCGCCGTACGCGCGTGGGCCAGCAGCCGCGCCTTGTCCAGCACGTTGGGATGCAGCGTGTAGCGGATGATCAGACCGTCGAGCATGGCGTCGATGCGCTCGGCCGCGCCCGCCGGGTCGGCGCAGGCGAACTCCCCCGCGTCGGTGCCCGCCGAGAGCACCTGGGCCAGTGCGTCGAGCCAGGCCGTCTCCAGCTCCAGCAT
Organism: Nonomuraea sp. WAC 01424; assembly: GCF_003947315.1. Lineage (NCBI taxonomy): Bacteria > Bacillati > Actinomycetota > Actinomycetes > Streptosporangiales > Streptosporangiaceae > Nonomuraea > Nonomuraea sp. WAC 01424. The sequence continues at coordinate 203,001 of NZ_QHHZ01000005.1, read as the reverse complement.
GATCGCGTTGACGGCGGGCTCGCGCAGCGCGGTGTTCCAGGCGTCGATCCACAGCAGCCAGCTCTGGTCGGAACGCGACTCGGGGATGTAGTAGCGCAGCACCCGGTCGAGCCGCTCGACCGCCGTGCCGGGGCCGTCGGCCAGTTCCTTGAGCCGGGCGCTCTCGATGTCGAGCGTGGCCCGCAGCATGGCGGTGATCAGCTCGTCCTTGGTCGCGAAATGGTAGTGGATCAGGCCGCCGCTGACATTGATGGACTTGGCGATGTCGGCGATGCGCGTGTGGGCCAAACCACGTTCGAGCACCACCTTGCGGGTGGCCTCCAGAAGCTCGGCTCTACGCTGATCAGCCTGCTCGGCCCGGGTCGTACTCGCCACCCGATCAGCCTATAGCGCGCCGGTCGGCACGCCGCGTCGTGGAGCGGCTTTCGTCACCCGGGCCGGCGGTTCTCGTGGTCAGGCGGCGCAGTCGTAGAGGCCGGTGCGGCCGTCCACCGCCGTGCACCGGACCGCCCCTGAGGTGGCTCCCCGCCGTCCTGGAAGCCGCTCTGGAAGCCGCCGGGGAGCTCGCCGCGTGGGAGGCCGCCGGGGAACGCGCCGCCGGGGCCGCCCGTCCGGCCCGTGGACGGGCCCGCCGTGGGGTTGGTGCCGTTCACCCGCGACCCCAGGGGTGAGACGGCGTAGGCCGCCGGACCGGCGAGCCCCGCGACCAGGGTGGCCGCCAGTGCCGCCGCGGTCACCCTGCCCGCCGTCCGGGCCCTGGCCAGGACGAGCAGCGCCACGGCCGCCGTGGTCGCCCCGAGCACGACCCAGGCCAGCCACGGCAGCCACTCGGGCGTACGGCGCAACACCGCGAACGACCACCCGCCCGTCACGGCGACCGCCACCGGGAGCACCCACCCCCATCCCCGCGACCTGCGGTACGCCTGCCACATCACGGTCACCCCCATGCCGGTGAGCGCGGCCACGGCGGGCGCCATCGCGGTCGTGTAGTAGGGATGGAACGTGCCACTGGAGAAGCTGAACACCACGTAGTGCACGACCAGCCAGCCGCCCCACACCAGCCACGACGCCCCGTCGAAGGGCAGGCCGCGCACCCGCAGGAGCACGGCGAAGGCCAGCGCCACGACGCAGAACGGCAACAACCAGGAGATCTGCCCGGCCATGACGTCGTTGAACAGCCGCCCGGCCCCGGCCTCCCCGCCGAAGCTCACGCCTCCGATCCTGAGCCCGCCCCCGCCCTGGCCGAAGACGCGGCCGAGCCCGTTGTAGCCGATCACCAGGTCCCGGACGGTGTTGTCGGTCGAGCCGCCGACGTACGGCCGCGACGCGGCGGGCCACAGGTCGACGACCACCATCCACCAGGCGCTCGACACCGCCAGCACGACCCCGGCCGCCAGCAGGTGCCCCACCCGCCTGACCGCCCGGTGGCGGGCGCACACCAGGTACGCCACCCCGAACGCCGGCACCACCAGGTACGCCTGCAACATCTTGGTGTTGAACCCCAGCCCGACGAACAACGCGGCGAGGAGCAACGTCCGCGCCCGGCCCGTACGCAGCGACTCCAGGCAGAACCAGGCCGCCAGCACCGGCAGCAGCACGAGCACGGTGTCGGGGTTGTTGTCCCGGTTGATGGCCACGGTGATCGGGGTGAGCGTCATGACCACGGCCGCGACCAGCGCCGCGACGTGCCCCTGGCGGGCCTGCCCGAAGGACCTGCGGACCGCGGAGTACACCACGCCGACGGCCGCCACGCCGGCGAGGACCTGCGGCAACAGCATGCTGTACGTGCTGTGACCGAAGATCCGCGCCGACAACCCCATGACCCACAGGGCGAGCGGCGGCTTGTCCACCGTGATGAAGGACCCGGCGTCGATCGCGCCGAAGAAGAACGCCTTCCAGCTCTGCGTGCCCGACAGGACGGCGGCGGCGTAGTACTCGTTGGCGTTCCCGTCCAGCGCCCAGGCGTACAGGACGAAGGCGGCGGCGAGCACGGTCCACATCGCGGGCCGCGACCAGCGCGGGTCGCCGTCGGACCCGGTGAGGACGCGGACGCGGGCGGGCGCGGCGAGGGCGGTCATCGGGCGTTCCTGCGGCGCTCGGGGTTGAACACCCACACGCGCAGCAGCAGGAACCGCACGAGGGTGGCCGCCGCGTTGGCCGCGATGACCGCCACCAGCTCCACGCCGTGCGTGACGCCGTCGGGCAGCAGCGCGAGGCTCCCCGACGTCAGCGCCAGCCCCACCAGGAACGCGATCATGCCCTCGACCTGGTCGCGCAGCGCGCCGCCCGTGCCCTTGACGCCGAAGGTGAAGCGGCGGTTGGCGGCGGTGTTGGCCACGGCCGTGACGAGCAGCGCGACCGCGTTGGCGACCTGCGCGGGAACGACCTGCCGCGACATCGTGAACAGCGCCAGGTAGGCCAGCGTGCTCACCACGCCCACGATCGCGAACCTGGGGAGCTGCCTGGCCATCCCCCTCGGCAGCTCGGCCCGCCGCACCTGGGCGGGCATCGGGATGCGCGCCGCGCCCGACAGGGTCTTGCGGGCCACCCTGGCCAGCCCGCGCAGGTCGTCGAGGGCGGTACGCAGGATGTCCACGCGGCTGTCGGGGTCGTCCACCCAGTCGACCGGCACCTCGTGGATGCGCAGGCCGTGCCGCTCGGCCAGCAGCAGCAGCTCGGTGTCGAAGAACCACTGCTCGTCCTCGACGGCGGGCAGCAGCGCCTGCGCGATCTCCGTACGGACAGCCTTGAACCCGCACTGCGCGTCGGAGAACCCGGCGCCCATCACCGAGCGCAGCAGCAGGTTGTACGAGCGCGAGATGAACTCCCGCTTGGGCCCGCGCTCCACCCGCGACGCCCTGGCCAGGCGGGTGCCGATGGCCAGGTCGCTGTGCCCGGACAGCAGGGGCGCGACCAGCGGCAGGAAGGCGTCCAGGTCGGTGGACAGGTCGACGTCCATGTAGCTGACGACGTCGGCCTCGCTCTGCGACCAGACCCGGCGCAGCGCCCGGCCGCGGCCCTTCTCGTCGAGGTGCACGGCTCGTACCCGGGGCAGCTCACGGGCCAGTTCGGTGGCCAGCCGCCACGTGTCGTCGGTGCTGGCGTTGTCGGCGATGGTGATGCGGAAGCCGTACGGGAACGTCGTGGCGAGGTAGGCGTGCAGGCGGGCGACGCTCTCCCGCAGCGCCCGCTGCTCGTTGTGGACCGGGACGACCACCTCGACCAGGCGCGTCCCTACTGCTGTTGTCTGCATGCAGCCAGCTCACGGTTTAGGTCTTTAAGAGGACTTATCCGATTCTGAGTGACGGATGAGACTTCCGGGGAGGTCGATGGTCGCGATCGCTCCGCCACCCGGCGCGTTCGACAGGCCTACCTTGCCGCCGGTCTCGGACACGGCCTGCGCCACGATCGCCAGGCCCAGCCCGGATCCGGGCAGGCCACGGGCCGACGGCGAGCGCCAGAAGCGTTCGAAGACGTGCGGCAGCTCCTCCTCGGGGATGCCGGGGCCGTGGTCGCGCACGGTCAGCCGGCCGTCCTTGAGCGAGACCTCGACCTGGCCCTCGGGGCTGAACTTGCGGGCGTTGTCGATGAGGTTGAGCACGGCGCGTTCCAGCGAGGTGGCGCTGCCGACGACGTACCAGGGGCTCAGCTCGGTGATCACGTCGGCGCCGCGCAGGCGGACACGTTCGGCGGCGGCCGTGACGATCTCGTGCAGGGCCAGCTCGACGTGCGGCTCGTGGTCGGTGTCGCCGCGGGCGAGCTGCAACAGGTCGCCGACCAGCGTGGACAGCTCGGCGAACTGGGCCTTGACGTTGACCAGCAGGCGTTCCTTGGCGCCCGGGTCGAGCTGCCGGCCGGTCTGCTCGCTGCGCAGCAGCAGGTCGATGTTGGTGCGCAGGGTGGTGAGCGGGGTGCGCAACTCGTGGCCGGCGTCGGCGACGAGCTGCTGCTGGCGTTCGCGGGAGCCGGCCAGGGCCGCGGTCATGGCGTTGAAGGAGGAGCTGAGCCGGGCGATCTCGTCCTTGCCCTGGACGGGGATGCGGGTGTTGAGGTCCTCGGTCTCGGCGATGTGCTCGGCCGCCTTGGTCAGCCGGGCCACGGGACGCAGCGCGGCGCGCGCGATGAGCAGCCCGGCCCAGGCCGCCAGCAGGACGCCGAACAGCGCCACGGCGCCCAGCAGCAGCGCCACCACCTTCAGCGTGTCGCGCAGCTCGCGCAGAGGGGCGGCGTCCATCACCGCCACGCCGGGCGCGAGCTGCTCGGTGAGGACGCGCATCTCGGTGCCGTCGGCGGTGACGCCGTTGTGGAAGTGCTTGGGCTCGGGCCACTCGCCCTTGGCCACCGCCAGGTCCTCGGGCGTGACCACCAGCGCGGGCCCCACGTAGCAGGGCGGGGCGCCGTTGCTGAAGATGAGCTGGGTGGAGTGCGCCGGGCCGTAGTGGTCCTTCGGCGCAGGGGTGGGGCGGCAGGACTTCCTGATCCACTCGAGGTCGTCGCGGGGGTCCTTGCCGGGGTCGCGGTCGAGCTGCCGGTCGGCCTGCTCGTACAGCTGATGCCGGACGATCATGAAGCAGGCGCCCGCGCTGATCGCGACCGCCAGCGCCACGGCGAACGTGACGAGCAGCGTCAGCCGGGCGCGCAGGCTGTTCCTGATCACGGTGCGGCCCGCAGGACGTACCCCACCCCGCGGACCGTGTGGATCACGCGGGGCTCGCCGCCGGCCTCGGTCTTGCGGCGCAGGTACATCACGTACACGTCGAGGGAGTTGGACGTCGGCTCGAAGTCGAAGCCCCACACCTCGTTGAGTATCTGGTCGCGGGTCAGGACCTGGCGCGGATGGGCCAGGAACAGCTCCATCAGCAGGTACTCGGTCCTGGTCAGGTCGAGCCCGCGCAGCCCGCGGGTGACCTCCCTGGTCGCGGGGTCCATGCGCAGGTCGGCCTGGGTGAGCGCGCCGCCGTCGGCGGCGCCCGTGCTGAGCGCGCCGCGGCGCAGCAGCGCGCGCACCCGCGCCAGCAGCTCGTCCAGCTCGAACGGCTTGACGAGGTAGTCGTCGGCCCCCGCGTCGAGCCCGGACACCCGGTCGCCGACGGCGTCGCGGGCGGTGAGCATGAGGACGGGGATGTGGTTGCCCTGAGCCCGCAGCCGCCGGCAGGCGGTGAGCCCGTCGAGCCGCGGCATCATCACGTCGAGCAGCACCCCGTCGTACGGCTCCCCCGCCAGCGCGTCCAGCGCCGCCTGGCCGTCGTTGGCGGTGCCGACCCGGTAGCCCTCGAACTCAAGGCTCGACTGCAGCGCCTCGCGCAACGCGGGCTCGTCGTCCACCACCAGCAACCGTGCGGGCTCACTCATGTCTCACAAGATATGAGCCCACTATGAGAACACGATGAACGGGTTGATCGATGTTCCCTGAGGATCACCACGCCACCGGCAGAGCCTTGAGGCCGAAGATGACGCCCTCGTACTTGGCGGGCACGTCCTCGTCGGCGACCGTGACCCGCAGGTCCGGGACGCGCTCGAAGAGCGTGCGCAGGGCGATCTCCAGCTCGGCCCTGGCCAGGTTCTGGCCGAGGCACTGGTGGACGCCGTACCCGAAGGCGACGTGGTGGCGGGCGCCGCGGGCGACGTCGAACTCGTCCGGGCGCTCGAACACCCGCTCGTCCCAGTTGGCCGAGGCGCCGAGCACGAAGATGCCCTCGCCCTCCCTGACCTCCTGGCCGCCGATCTCCTGGTCGCGTACGGAGACCCGGTCGAAGGCCACCCAGTCGACGATCGAGTGGTAGCGCAGCAGCTCCTCCACGGCCATCGGCCAGCCCGCGGGGTCCGCGCGCAGGGCGGCGAGCTGGGCGGGGTGGCGCAGCAGCGTGAGCACGCCGAGCGGGATCATGTTGGCCGTGGTCTCGTGGCCGGCGACGAGCAGCAGGAAGATCACGCCGACGAGTTCCTGGTGGGTGAGCTGCCCGCCGTCGATCAGCCGTCCGAGCAGGTCGTCCTGAGGGTCGCGCTCGGCGGCGGTGACCAGGTCGTCGAGGAAGGTCCTGATCTCCGTCATCGCGGTGTAGGCCGCCGCCGGGTCCTCGGTGGCCGAGACGATCGTACGGGTGCGCGACTGGAAGAACTCGCGCTCGGCGTACGGGACGCCGAGCAGCCGGCAGATCACCAGGGACGGCAGCGCCAGCCCGAAGTCCTCGACCAGCTCCGCCTCCCGGCCCTTGGCCAGCATCTCGTCGATGAGCTCGTCCACCAGCCGCTGGATGGACGGGCGCAGTTCCTTGACCCGCCGGACGGTGAACTCGGGGATGAGCAGCTTGCGGAAGCGGGTGTGCTCGGGCGGGTCGAGGTCGATGAAGTGCCCGACCGCGGACTCCTGGAGCGCCGCCGTCTGCTCCGGCGTGGGCGGCTCGGGGGTGAGCAGGGTGTTGGGGTGGCCGGGCGTTGCGGGGTTGGTGCTGATGCCCTCGCCCGAGAGCACCCGCTGGGCCTCGGCGTGCCTGGTGACGAGCCACACCTCGCCGCCGGGGAGCGCGGCCCGGACGAGCGGGGCCTGCTCGCGCAGGCGGGCGTACTCGGGGGGCGGGGCGAACGGGCACGTACGCTGGACAGGGAAGTGCTGAGCCATAGTCTGCTCCCTACAAGCCGGTTCGCATTGCTTACTTACGCGAAAGTAAGCAATGCGAGGGCCGGTCGTCAAGGGATGGGAGCACGATGGCAGGGCGGCGGACGGACACCCGCGAGCGGATCCAGCGGGTGGCGCTGGAGTTGTTCGCCGAGCGCGGATACGACAAGACGACCCTCCAGGAGGTCGCCGAACGGCTGGAGATCACCAGGCCCGCGCTGTACTACCACTTCCGTACCAAGGAGGCGATCCTCTCCAGCGTCGTCGACCGTCTCGTGGTCTCGATCGACGAGCTGGTGGAGTGGGCCCGCGAGCAGCCCCGGACACTGGAGGCCCGGCAGGAGATCCTGCGGCGCATCTCCGGGCTGCTGGAGGACAAGTGGCGGCCCCTGTTCAGGTTCGCCCAGGTGAACCAGGGGGTGGTGCAGGAGCTGCCGGACGGGTCGCGGATGCAGGAGGGCGTCATCTCCATGTTGTCGGTGCTGAGCGCGCCGGAGGACGACCCCGTTCAGCAGTTCGAGGCCAGGCTCGCGGTGTTCGCGGTGATCCTGGGCAGCGTTCCCTTCCTGTTCGACATGCAGTTGCCGGACGCCGACCGCGCGGCGGTGGCGCTCAAGGTGGCCACCAAGCTGATCTCCCAGTGACCCGCGGCATGGCCTGACGGACGCCTCACGGGCGGCTCACAGGCGGTTCGGGCGGTTCGGGCGGTTCGGGCGGTTCACGGGCGCAGCAGGGCCATCGCCGCGTTGTGGCCGCCGATCCCGCTCACGCCGCCGCCCCTTCGGGCCGCGGCGCCGCACAGCAGGATGCGCTCATGGCCGGTCTCGACGCCCCAGCCGCCTTCCTGCGCGTACGGCCAGCTCAGGTCCTCGTGGAAGATGTGGCCGCCCGGCAGGCCGGCGTCCCGTTCCAGGTCGACGGGGGTCTTGGCCTCGACGCACGGGGTGCCGTCGGGGGCGCGGAGCAGGCAGTCCTCGATGGGCTCGGCGAGGACGGAGTTCATCGAGGCGAACGTGGCCCGAAGTGCATCTTCACGCGCCTTTTCCGGATTTTTCCGGAAAAGGCGGGCGGGCATGTGGAGGCCGAACAACGTCATCGTCTCGGCCCTCCCCCTGAGCTCCGGGCCGAGGATGGACGGATCGGTCAGGGAGTGGCAGTAGACCTCCGCGGGCGGCAGCTCCGGGATCTCCCCCCGCGCCGCCTGCTCGTACGCCCTGGCGAGCTGGTGGTGTCCCTCGTTGATGTGGAACGTGCCGCTGAAGGCGGCCCTGGGGTCAGCCGACGGGTCCTTGAGCCGGGGCAGCCGGGCGAGCACCATGTTGACCTTGAGCTGCGCCCCCTCGGGCGCGGACGCGGCCCCGTCCCCCTCTTGGTCCGTCCCCTGGTCCAGCACCCGGTCCAGCACCGCCGGGGGCAGGTTGACCAGCACGTGGCGGCCGTTCACGGTGTGCTCGCCGTCCTCGGCGACGTAGGTGACCTCGCCCGACGGCGAGATGCCGACGATCTCGGCGCCGGTCCTGATCTCGGCCCCCGCCCGCCTGGCCGCCCGCTCCAGCGCGCCGGAGACCGCGCCCATGCCGCCCACCGGGACGTTCCACTCGCCGGTGCCGTCGCCGATCACGTGGTAGAGGAAACACCTGTTGGCCAGCAGGTCGGCCGCCGGATCGGCGAACGTGCCGATCAGCGCGTCGGTGAGCACGACGCCGCGCACGGTGTCGTCGGCGAACCGCTCCTCCACGGTCTGGCCGACGGGCCGCTGGAACAGGTCGCGCCAGGCCCGCGGGCCGACCAGGCGTTCGATCTCGGCGGGGGTGCGCAGCGGTTCGAGCAGTGTGGGGGCGAGGAGGCGGGCGACGTCCGCCGTCATGGCGTAGAAGTCGCGCCAGGCCCGGTGGTCGTGCTCGCCGCCGGTGACGGCGCGGAAGGAGGCCGCGGTACGGGTCTCGTCCTCGTTGTCGACGAGCAGGCCGGTGTCGCCCTTGGGGGTGTAGGAGGCGTACCGGCGGCGGCGCAGGTCGAGGTCGAGACCGAGGTCCCGGACGATCCGCGCGGGCAGCAGGCTGACCAGGTAGGAGTAGCGGGACAGGCGTACGTCCACGCCGGGGAAGGCCCGCGTGGAGATCGCCAGCCCGCCGACGTGGCCGAGGCGTTCCAGCACCAGGACCCGGCGGCCCGCTCCGGCGAGGTAGGCGGCCGCGACCAGCCCGTTGTGCCCGCCACCTGCCACGACGACGTCATACGCACCCATCCCCGCACCTTACGACCCGAACCGTGCCATTCGTCAACGGTCCACCCGAAGGCGGGCACGAGCGACGGCCCGAGGGCGGCGGGTCCGCGAGCCCGGCCGGAGGGGGTGCCCCGCCCGGCCGGGCCGGTGACGGGTCAGCCTCGCCTGTTCACCCAGATGCGCTTGACCGGCCACGGCAGGAGCCGCACCGAGGAGACCCCGCCGACGGTCGTCCAGCCGCCGGTGAGGAGGATGGGGTTGGCGAGCGGGTGCGACTGCTCCACCCCGACGCTGTGCTCGCCGGTGCCGGAGGTACATGTGCTGTAGGCGTAGTCACCGCTGATCCAGGCGGTGCAGTCGGTGGGCGCGGCCAGGGCGGGCGACGGCGCGAGGCCTGCGGCGGCCAGGCACAACACCGCCGATCCGGCGACGGCGGCGAGATGACGACGAAGGCTCATACGGAGTCTCCAGTGGTTCGGGGGGTGAACGCAGGCTTACTTTTAGGAAACTTTCCTAAGGGAAAGCTAGATCGTGCTCCCGGCAGCGTCAACAGCCGCTTTCGCGCACGTTCTCCGGCCCGTCGCTGACGTCCTCACGGGCGGCTGGCGATGGCGAGGAGGGTCGCCGCCGGGGCGGTGAGCGACCGGCCGCGCCGCCAGACCGCGCGCAGGTTCCTGACCAGGTTGAGCCCGGCGAGGGGCACCTCGACCAGGCGTCCGGTCGCGATGTCGACCTCGACCGCGTAGCCGCTGAGCACCGCGGGCGCGGCGCCGGCCTGCGCCGCGCCCTTGACCGCCGAGTTCGATCCCAGCTCCAGGCGCGGGCTGGCCCGGTGGAGCCGTTTGAAGGCCACGTCCAGGGTCTCGCGGGTGCCGGAGCCCGGCTCGCGGACCACGAGTGGCGTGGCGGCCAGCTCGGCGCCCCTGAGGGCCGTACGGCGGCGGGCCCACGGATGGCCGGGCGCCACCACGACGACCAGCCTGTCGGTGCCCACGACGCGGCTGTCCAGCCCCTCGGGCACGCTCGGCCCCTCGACGAACCCCAGCTCCACCTCCTCGGCCAGCACCCTGGCCGCGACGTCGGTGGAGTTGACCACGTCCAGCCCGACCTGGACCTCGGGCTCCCGGTTCTGCAGCTCGCCGAGCCAGCGCGGCACCAGGTACTCGGCCACCGTCATGCTGGCGGCCACCCGCAGATGGGCCGCCTCGCTGTGGCGTACGGCCTCGACGGCCCGCATCAGCTCCTCGGCCGCGGCCAGCACCTGGGCGGCCCAGCCGGCCACCATCCTGCCCTCGGCGGTGAGCGTGGATCCGCGCGGCGTGCGTTCCAGCAGGGGTACGCCGAGGCGGCGTTCCAGCAGGGCCACCCGCTTGCTGGCCGACGGCTGGGCCATGCCCGCCGCCTTCGCCGCCTGGCCCAGGCTGCCCAGCTCGCCCACGTCCACCAGCAGCTTCAGCGAGTCGAGGTCCGGCAGCGCACTCATAGCCACAGGCTATGGCCTCCCAGGCAACGCGTGTCTACCGACCGGTACGAAAGCCCCGAAAACTGGCATCATGCCTCTCCCCGACCAACGGCTCTCGCCCTCCGTCCCCGTCCCCGTCCCAGGTGAACCGCCCGTACCGGTCCGGCAGGCGTCGGTGTGGCCCGGGATCGGGCTCGCGGCCGTCGCGGTGGTGGTCGCCATGGTGGTGAACCGGTTCGTACCGGCGTTCAGCCCGGCGGTGATCGCGGTCCTGTCGGGCGCGGTCCTGGCCAACCTGGTCGCGGTCGCCGCGTCGTCGTCCGGGCCTGCGGGCGCGGACAGGGCAGGCGCGGACAACGCGGGCGCGGGCCGGGCGGGCGTGGTCTGGGAGCGGTTCAGGCCGGGGCTCGCGTTCGTCTCCAAGCGGGTGCTGCGGGTGGCGATCGCCCTGCTCGGGTTGCAGATCGCGATGCCGCAGGTGCTCGCGCTCGGCTGGCAGACGCTGGTGATCGTGGTGGCGGCGACCGGGGTCACGTTCGCGGTGACGCCGCTGATCGGCCGCCGCCTGGGCCTGTCGCCCGGTACGTCGCTGCTGGTGGCGACCGGCGTGTCCATCTGCGGGGCGGCGGCGGTCGCGGCCATGCGCGAGAGCGCCGACGGCACCGACGACGACGACGCGGCCGCCGCGCTGAGCGTGGTCGTCCTCTACGGCAGCGCCGCCATCGTGGCCGTACCGGCGCTGCCGGTGCTGCTCGGGTTGTCACCGGCCCAGCTCGGGGTCTGGACCGGGGCCGCCGTGCACGAGGTCGCCCAGGTGGCCGCGATCGGCGCCGCGTCGGGCGTCCTGGCCGCGGCCGTGACGGTCAAGCTGGCCCGCGTCATCCTCCTGGCCCCGCTCGTCGCCCTGACCGCCGTCCGCGCCCGCCGCCCGGACACGGCCGAGCAAACCCGGCGGGAGGGACGCAGGCCGCCGGTCATGCCGCTGTTCGTGGCCGCGTTCCTGGTGATGGTGGCGGTACGCAGCACCGGCTGGGTCCCCGAGCCGGTCACCGAGGCCGTCCCGCAGGTCACCAACGTGCTCATGGCCGCCGCGCTGTTCGGCCTGGGCACCGGGATCGACGTACGGAAGCTGATCAAGGGCGGCCGGGCCGTGCTGCTCGGCGCGATCGCCACGGGGCTCATCGCCGCCGTCTCCCTCACGGGGGTCGCCGTCCTGCTGTGAGAGCCCTCTGAGTGGACGTCCTGGCCGGGCCCCCGTACGCTGCTCGGTTCGGAACAAATTCCGTCAGGCATGCCGTTCTCCCTGAACCGGCCAGGACCACTCAAGGAGCTTGAAACCCACCATGCGCAGCGTCACCGACTCCCTTCTCCAGCCGTCCGACGAAGTCGCCGAGGCCCTGGCCGGCGGCGCCCCCGTCGTGGCCCTGGAGTCCACGATCATCTCCCACGGTCTGCCGCAGCCGCGCAACCTTGAGGTGGCCCGCGAGCTTGAGGGAGTGGTCCGCGCGGCGGGCGCCGTCCCGGCGACGATCGCCGTCCTGGACGGCGTGGCCAGGATCGGGCTGAACGAGGTGGAGCTGGAGCGCATCGCCACCGAGTCCGGGCTGCGCAAGCTGGGCCAGCGTGACCTGCCGGTGGCCGCGGCGATGAAGGCGAGCGGGGCGACGACCGTGTCGGCCACGTCGTTCCTGGCCGCCCGCGCCGGCATCCGCGTCTTCGCGACCGGCGGTCTCGGCGGCGTCCACCGCGGCTGGACCGAGGACCAGGACGAGTCGGCCGACCTCGACACGCTCGCCCGTACCCGCATCACGGTCGTCTGCGCGGGCGTGAAGTCGATCCTCGACGTGCCCGCCACGCTCCAGCGGCTGGAGACGCGCGGCGTGACCGTGGCCGGCTACCGTACCGACACCTTCCCCGGCTTCTACCTCAACTCCTCCGGCCTGCCGATCGAGTGGCGCATCGAGACGCCCGAGGACGCCGCCGCCGTGATGCGCGGCCAGGACGCGCTGGCCGGCGGCCCGGAGACCGCGCTCATCGTCGCCAACCCCGTGCCCGAGGACCAGCAGCTCGACCCGGCGCTGCACGACCGCGTGCTGGCCGAGGCGCTGGCCGCCGCCGAGCGCGAGGGCGTCAAGGGGCAGGCGATCACCCCGTTCCTGCTCGGCTACCTCGTCAAGGGCACCGGCGGCGCCTCCCTGGAGGCCAACCTGGCCGCCGTACGCGGCAACACCGCCCTGGCCGCGCGGATCGCCGTGGCCTGGTCGCGGGCGTGAGCGAGTCGGGCCTCCTGGTCATCGGTGACGTGGTCACCGATGTGGTGGCGCTGCACGGCTCGCCGGTCATGGCGGGCACCGACACGGCCGCGGAGATCGTGTTGCGGCCCGGCGGCTCCGGCGCGAACACCGCGGCCTGGGCGGCCCACCTGGGGGCCGACTCGCGGCTGCTGGCCAAGCTCGGCTACGACAGCAGCGAGTGGCACACGACGGAACTGGTCAAGACCGGCGTCCGGCCGCACGTGGCCGTGGACCCGGAGCATCCCACGGCGGTCGTCATCGCCATGGTGGACAAGACCGGCGAGCGTTCCATGCTCACCAACCGCGGCGCGGGCGGCCTGATCTCCGACGCCGACTGGGACCCGGCGCTGCTCGACGGCGTCGGACGGCTGCACCTGTCGGGCTACACGCTGTTCGCGCCGCCCGGTCTGCGCCTGGTCAGGGCCGCCGTCCGGGACGCCGTCGCCGCCGGGGTGCCGATCAGCGTCGACCCGGCCTCGACGGGCCCTCTACGGGACTTCGGCGTCGAACGTTTCATGGCCGAGACCGCCGCGGCCGATCTGATCATCCCGAATCTGGACGAGGCCCTGGTCCTCACCGGCGCCGCGACGCCGGAACAGGCCGTGGTCCTGCTGAGTGAGACGTACGGCACAGCGGTGGTCAAGCTGGGCGCCGAGGGCGCGATGGTGGCGGTGGACGGCGTGGTCACGGCGACGTGCGCGGGGATGTCCGCCGAGGTGGTGGACTCCACGGGCGCGGGTGACGCCTTCGCCGCCGGGTATCTCGCGGCCACCCTCCAGGGGGCGGCCGCCCGGCTCGCGCTGGAGGCGGGATGCCGTGCCGGGGCGGAATGTGTGGCCCAGGTGGGCGGCCGTCCACGGTACGGTTTGGATCTGAACCGTCTTTACCCTATTCACACTGATTGATAGCTTGCCGCGTAGGCTGCACCATTAGCCACATGCGTACCGGGTTGCCCACGCGGCCCACTGGGGAGGATAAGGTCCGCCGATGGAAGTCGAGTCATCGATCTGCCTGAGCGACCTCGTCCCAGCTCTGCGCTGGAGCCGCCCACAGCAGGTGGCCGAAGTGCTGGGTGATCCGCGGCTGCCGGCAGGGTGGTGGTCCTCGCTCGCGGTGTCGCGGGCGTTCGGCACGGCGGGGCTCGACTGGGTCTGCGAACGGCTCGCCCGGCTGATCTCCTCCCGCTGGGACCATCTGCCGCTGGTGGACCTGCTCCCGGCGCTCGCCGTCCATCAGGTCGATCCGGCGCTGCCCGGCTGGCCCGACGCCACCCGTACGGCGGTCGCGGGGCTCGGCGGCTGGCAGCGGCTGCGCCGCCTGTCCCCCGGCGACCTCGGCACCCCGTCGGCGACGCCCGAGGTCGTGGTCGGCTCGGTCCTGCGCGAGGTGCTCGGGCGCATCCCGGCGCAACGGGAGGCCGTACCGGCCCAGCAGTCCGGCTCGCCGGACGTCACCCGGGCGCACGAGCGCGGCGCGGGCGACCGCCAGACCGGCTCCTTCCCGGCCGTATCAGGTCCCCAGACCGGCTCTTTCCCTGCTGTACCGGGTCCCCAGACCGGCTCCTTTCCGGCCGTACCGGGGCCCCAGACCGGCTCTTTCCCGGCCGTACCGGCGGCCGAGGCCGGTTCGTACGCGGCCCAGCCCGGCAGCGGCCCCCAGCGGCGGCCCGGCGCCTTCACCCCGCACAGCGACGCCTTCCCGGCCCAGCCCGAGGGCGCCCCGCGCGCGCCCGGCGAGGGCGGCCTGCCGCAACGTCCGCCCGCCGCCCGCCCTGCCGCCCAGCAGCAGCCCGGCCCGTTCACCCCGCCGCCGGACAACGCCCCGCAGCGCCCCGCGGCACCGGAGGGCGCCCCCCAGCACCAGACCGGCGCCTTCGCCGCCCAGCCGTCCGACACCACCCAGCAGCGCCAGACCGGCTCCTTCCCCGCACAGCCCGACGCCGGGCAGCAGCGCCAGACCGGCTCGTTCCCGGCCCAGCCCGAGGGCGGGCCGCGGCAGACCGGCTCGTTCCCGGCGCAGGGGGGCGCGCGGCTCCCGCAGCGACCCACCGCCGGGCGTCCGGATGCCGGCCCGCAGGCCGCCGGCGACGGCCCCCCGTACGCCGCCCCCGTCCCCGCCGCCGGGACGCCCGCGCCCGGCCAGGCCCCCACCGAGGCCGACCACGCGATGGTGCGCGTCGTGGACGGCCTGTTCCGCGGCCTGGACAAGCTGGAGCTGGCCGTGGCCGTGCACCGGCTGTTCGCCGAGGACCCGGTGAGCCTCCGCACGCTCGCCCACAAGCTGCTCGTGGACCGCGACGTGCTCTCCCAGGCCCAGCGCACCGCCGAGGAGCGCGTCCTGCACTGGTTGCGCTCGTCGGAGTCCGCGCCGGTGACCGGCCACATGTTCCGCCTGACCGAATGGCTCGGCGCGGCGGCCACCGAGGAGCAACTGATCGGCGCCGACCCGGCCCACCCGGCGATGGTCCCGTCACTGCGCACGCCCCTGTGGCGGGTCCTGGTGACGCTCATGCCCGACCGCCGCCTCCAGGACGGCTGGCTGGTCGTCGGCGACATCCACGGCCTCCAGGGCCGTACGCGGCAGCTCCTGGCCGCCGCCCCGCCGGACGCCGACGTCGTAGAGCTCCTCGGCGAGCTGGGCATCCGCGCCCACTCCGCCAAGGCGTGGCTCGACGCCCTGCCCTCGGAGTCGGCCCCCGGCCCGATGGACGCCTCGCCGCAGCCCGCTCAGCCGCTCCCCCGCCGTACGCCGGGCGCCAACGGCCACCACCACCGGGGCGGCCAGCCCATCCCGTCGGCGAACGCCGGCTCGATCGACCCTTCGGCGGCCCTGGCCACCTTGTCGGCGCTGTCGGGCGGCCGGTCCGGCATGCTGCCCGGCGCCCTGGCCGGAACGCCGTCCACGCCGCCTCCGCCGCTGCCGAGCCCGTCGTCGGACCCGCGCCGCTGGCAGCGCATCGAGGTCACCCCGGAACACCTCAGGGGCGGCCCGGTGCCGGTGCCGGAGGGCTACGCGGCCCAGCTCGGCATGCGCCCGGGAACGCTGCTGTCGGTGACCGGCCCCGGCGACAACGCGATCGTCCTGGTCTGGCAGGGTCACCAGCCGGTCTTCGACTCCCTCCAGCCGGTGCTCATGCGCCTGAACGCCCGCCCCGGCGACCAGGTCTACGTCACGGTGGACGGTTACCGCCTGGAGGCCCAGCTCACCGGCTGAGGCCGGCGGCCTCCCAGGCGGTCACTCGTACAGACCCAGCCGGTGGGCCGTCGCCGCCGCCTCGCCGCGTGTGGCGACGCCGAGCTTGGCCAGGATGTTGGAGACGTGCACGCTGACCGTCTTGACCGAGATGAACAGCACTTCGGCGATCTCCCGGTTGCTCCGCCCGTTCGTCACCTCGCGCAGCACCTCCAGCTCACGCGCCGTCAGCCCCATCGGCGGCCCCTCGGGCTCGTCGCCGCCCCCGAGGCGGGCCCGCCGCCCGAACACGTCGAGCTGTTCGAGCAGCGGCGTGGCCCCCAGCTCCGCGGCCAGCTCCCGCGCCCGCGCGACCATCGGGGCCGCGCCCCGCCGGTCGCCGCCGGCCAGCGCCGCGTGCGCGGCCCCCATCAGGCACTGCGCCTCCGCGTACGGCTGCCGCAACGCCGCCCAGGCCGCCACCACCGACTCCCACGCCTCACGCGAGGCCGCCCCGGCCCCCTTCTCGGCCCCCTTCTCGGGCCCCTTCTCCGGCCCGGCCAGCACCCCGAACGTCAGCCGCTGCGCCTCCTGGAGATCGCCGACGGCCCGCAACTCCCGTGCCGCCTCCCGCAACCGCGTGAGGAGGGCCGCCGCGGCCCCGGCGTACGGCGAGCCGCCGTCACCGAGCACCGCCCGGCAGAGCTGCGCGAACGTCACCAGCACCGGCCAGGAGTAACGCGAGGACGACAGCGGGGACTGCGCCTCCAGTCCGCGGGCGGCGGCGGCCAGCGCCTCACCCGGCTGCCCCTGCGCCCGCAGCAGCAGGACCTGCCTGACCAGGTGCGGCAGCACGGTCTGCTCCCGGTACGTGCCGCGCGCCAGCACGCTGCCCGACGACGACAACAGCTTGTCGGCCCGGTCGAGCTGCCCCCGCGCGAGCGCGATGTCCATCGCGAACCCCTGGAGGCTGGCCCGGTAGGGCGCCGGCGGCGCGAGGTCGAGGGCCTGCTCGACGACCTGGAGGGCTTCGTCCCAGCGGCCCAGCGAGACCAGCGGCTCGGTCAGGTTGATCGCCAGGAACGTGCCGGACGTACGGGCCAGGCCGTAGTGACCGGCCTCCTGGACGCCCTCGCGGGCGACCTGCGCGGCCCGCTCGTGCCAGCCGGCGCCCTCCAGCGCGTCGGACTCGGAGATGGCGCAGCGCATGAGCGCGTTGTAGGCGCCCTGGGCGCGGGCCACACGGCGCGCCTCGGCGAACTCCTTGAGCTGGGCCTCGACCTCGGAGAAGCTCCACCGCGCCCAGGCGAGGCTGATGCGCGCGTGCGCCTCGACGTTGGCGTCGCCGGTCTCGTGGCCGATCTCCATGGCGAGCTGGGCCGTCGCCAGCTTCTCCGGCCAGTCCTCGGGACGGTGGAGCATGCGCGCCAGCGTCTCCAGGACCTGGCCGCGCAGCTTGCTCGGCGGGTCGGCGGGCACCAGCTCGCCCGCCTTGCGCAGGTCGTCGAGGTGGCCGGCGCGGCCCAGGTCGTAGCGGGTCAGGCCGCGCTGGCGCAGCAGGGTGGCCGCCCTGATCGGGTCGGCGTCGAGGTCGACCTCGGCGAGCGCGGCGCCGGCCAGGGCGAGGCTGCGTTCGTACTCGCCGGCCAGGTGGGCGACCGTGGCGGTCTGCCGGAGCACGTCGAGCCGGTCGCAGCCGATGCGCTCGGCGGCGTCGGGCACCTGGTCCCACAATTCCAG
The DNA here is from genome assembly GCF_003947315.1 of Nonomuraea sp. WAC 01424. Lineage (NCBI taxonomy): Bacteria > Bacillati > Actinomycetota > Actinomycetes > Streptosporangiales > Streptosporangiaceae > Nonomuraea > Nonomuraea sp. WAC 01424. The sequence goes on along the minus strand of NZ_QHHZ01000005.1, from coordinate 185,491 downwards.
CACCCGCGAGAGCATCCTGAGCTGCTCGTCGTAGGCGGTGGACTTGCGGGCCGCGGCGGCCGCGTGCCAGGCGCTGACCAGCGCCCAGGTGGAGTCGTGGGCGGAGTGCCAGTGGTGGGCCAGCTCGATCGCGCCGCGCGGGGCGGGCAGGATCGACAGGTCGCGTTCGAGGGCCTCGGCGTAGCGGGTGTGGAGCCTGGTGTGCTCGCCGGGCAGCAGGTCGTCGTGCAGGGCCTCGCGGATGAGCGCGTGGCGGAAGCCGTAGCCCTCGCCGTCGACGACCAGCACGTTGCCCGCCACGGCGGGCCGCAGCGCCCGCGACAGCGCGTTGTCGTCGAGCCCGGCCACGGCGGTGAGCAGGTCGTGCTCGATGCGCTGGCCGCCCGCGCTGGCCACGCGCAGCAGTTCCTGGGTCTCGTCGGGCAGCCGCTCGACGCTGGCCAGCAGCAGGTCGCGCAGCGACTCGGGCAGCATGTCGCCGCCGTCGGCCTCGCTGAGCAGGGCCTCGACGAACAGCGGGTTGCCCTCGCTGCGGGCGTAGATCAGGTCCATCGCGGCGGGGGACGGCTCGCGTTCCAGAATGCTGGCCGCCTGCGCCACGGCCTCCCTGCGGGTGAGCCGGCGCAGCTCGACGCGGCTGACCCACTCGATGCGGCCCAGCTCGGCCAGCATCGGCCGCAGCGGGTGGGTGCGGTGGAGCTCGTCGGTACGGTACGTGACCACGATCAGCAGCCGGGCCGCCGTGCGCTGGTAGCGGACGAGGAAGGACAGCAGGTCACGGGTGGAGCGGTCGGCCCAGTGGGCGTCCTCCACCACCAGCAGCACCGGGCGTTCCTCGGCCAGCCGTTCCAGCAGCCCGAGCACCTGCTCGAACAGCCGGGCCCGCGCCTCGGCGCCGTCCTTGTCCGGCTCGCCGAACTCGGGCAGCAGCCGGGCCAGCCCGCGCGTGGTGCCGCCGGGCACCAGCGCCGCCACGCCGTCGCGCCCGAGCTCGCGTACGAGCCCGCGCAGCACGGCCGTGAACGGCGCGAACGGCAGGCCCTCGGTGCCCAGCTCCAGGCAGCCGCCGACGAGCACCCGCCCGTCGCCCGCCCGGTCGACGAACTCGTTGAGCAGGCGGGTCTTGCCGACGCCGGCCTCGCCGCCGACGAGCACGGTGGACGAGGCGCCCGCGCGCGCCCTGGTCAAGGCGTCTCCCAGGGCGTGCAACTCGCGGGCACGCCCGACGAACAGCGGGCTGACGGCGTGGATGCTCACGCCCCAAGGATGCCATCAGACACCGACAAATCGGACCGCCACCCCCGGCAGTCGTCTGTCAGCGCAAAACCCCGCCGCCCGTCAGCGCGGAACCGTGTCGTCCGTCAGCGCAAGACCTTGTCGTCCGTCAGCGCAGAACCTTGCGGAAGAAGGTGGCCGACGCCTCGTAGCCGAGGGCGTGGTAGAACTCCGGGGCCCGCCGCGTGGCCATCGCCACGTAGCCCGCCCGGCGCGTACGGGCCCACGCCTCGAACTCCTCCAGCAGCCGGCGCCCGATGCCCTGACGGCGCGAGCCCGACTGGACCATCGCCTCCTCGACCCAGGCGACCGGCCCGTTGGCGAACAGCGTCAGGTGCACGAACCCCAGCAGGTATCCGTGGACCCGGCCGCCCACGACGGCCGTGAGCAGCAGGGCGTCCTCGTTGCGCAGGAGTTGCGGGAGCGCGGCGTCGAAGGCCTCACGCTCCGGCCTGAACGTCAGCCCGAACTCGCGCGCCAACGCGAACACCGCGTCCGCGTCCGCGTCCTCCGCCCTCCTGATGACAAGATCGTCCGCCGTCATGAGGTACGACACTAGAACCTCTGTGCCCTTTCGTCCATCGTGTCGCAGGTGTGTCCCGCGGCGTCCGGTATCGGTCAGAGGTCGCCGAGGTCGAGCAGGCGGGCGATGAGCATACGCTGCACCTCGCTGGTGCCCTCCCCGATCTCCAGGATCTTGGCGTCGCGGTAGAAGCGGCCGACCGGGAACTCGTTCATGAACCCGTACCCGCCGAACACCTGCGTGGCGTCGCGCGAGTTGTCCATGGCCGCGTTCGAGGACACCAGCTTGGCGATCGCCGCCTCCTTCTTGAACGGCACCCCGGCCAGCATCTTCTCGGCCGCGTGGTAGTAGGCCAGGCGGGCGGTGTGGGCGCGCACCTCCATGTCGGCGATCTTGAACTGGATCGCCTGGTAGTGGCCGATCGGGTGGCCGAACGCCTTGCGGTCCCTGACGTACTTGAGGCATTCGTCCACGCAGCCCTGGGCCAGGCCCACGCTGAGCCCGGCGATGGCGATGCGGCCCTCGTCGAGGGTCTGCAGGAACTGCGCGTAGCCGCGGCCGCGGTCGCCGGGCAGGTTCGCGGCGGGCACCCGGCAGTCGGTGAAGGACAGCTCGCGGGTGTCGGAGGCGTTCCAGCCGACCTTGGAGTACTTCTTGGAGACCGTGAACCCCGGCGTGCCGCTCGGCACGAGGATCGTGGAGATCTCCCGCTCGCCGGTGAGCGCGGCCACGCCGATCACGCCGGTGATGTCGGTGCCGGAGTTCGTGATGAACGCCTTCGTCCCGTTGATCACCCATTCACCGCCGTCGAGCACGGCGGTCGTACGCATGCCGCCGGGCACGTCGGAGCCGCCGCCCGGCTCGGTCAGCCCGAACGCGCCCAGCATCTCGCCCGAGGCCAGCCGGGGCAGCCACTCGCGACGCTGCTCGTCGGTGCCGAACCGGTAGATCGGCATCGCGCCCAGCGACACCGCGGCCTCCAAGGTGATGGCGACGCTGGAGTCGACCCGGGCCAGCTCCTCCAGCGCCAGGCACAGCGCGAAGTAGTCGCCGCCCATGCCGCCGTACTCCTCCGGGAACGGCAGGCCGAACAGTCCCATCTCAGCCATCTTGCGCACGATGTCGTACGGGAACTCCTCGCGCTCGTAGAAGTCGCCGATCACGGGCGCCACCACGTCACGGGCGAACGCCTCGACGGTCTTGCGCAGCTCTTGGTATTCGTCGTTCAACATGATCAGCCTTTCGCGAGGGCCTGGACGACGCGCGAGGAGCTGGGCCGGCCCAGCCGCTCGGCCAGCCAGGTGCTGGTTGACACGAGTTTGTCCAGGTCGAGCCCGGTCTCGATGCCGAGCCCGCGCAACATCCACACGAGGTCCTCGGTGGCCAGGTTGCCGGTGGCGGACTCGGCGTAGGGGCAGCCGCCGATGCCGCCCGTGGAGGCGTCCACGGTGGTCACGCCCGCCTTCAGGGCGGCGAGCGTGTTGCCGAGCGCCTGCCCGTAGGTGTCGTGGAAGTGCACGGCGAGCCGGTCGGGCCCGCCGAAGGCGCCGATCAGCGCGGTGACGTGGCCCGGCGTGCCGACGCCGATCGTGTCGCCGAGCGACAGCTGGTAGCAGCCGACGCCGGCGAGCCGCTCGCCGACCGCGACGACCTGCTCGATCGGCGTGGGCCCCTCCCAGGGGTCGCCGAAGCACATCGACACGTACGCGCGCACATCGAGGCCGTGCTCCAGGGCCCTCGCCACGACCGGCTCGAACATGTCGAACTGGCTCTCCAGCGTCCGGTTGAGGTTCTTGGCGGCGAAGGTCTCGGTGGCGCTGGCGAAGATCGCGATCTCGGTCACGCCCAGCTCCAGCGCCCGGTCCAGGCCGCGTTCGTTGGGCACCAGCACCGGGTAGCGCACGCCGGGCCTGCGGTCGAGGCGGCCGAGCAGCTCAGCGGCGTCGGCGAGCTGCGGCACCCACTTGGGGTGCACGAAGCTGGTCGCCTCGACGACCGTGTGCCCGGCGTCGGCCAGCCGGTCGATGAACTCGGCCTTCACCTCCACGGGCACGATCGCCGACTCGTTCTGCAGGCCGTCGCGCGGGCCCACCTCGTAGACGGTGACCCGCTCGGGAAGCCCTTCCATGCGGTACGCCATCACGCCTCCTCACCGGTGACCACGGCCAGCACGGCGTCCATGTCGACCGGCCTGCCCGGCTGAACGGGCAGCTCGGCGACCACGCCGTCGCGCGGGGCGGTGACCGTGTGCTCCATCTTCATGGCCTCGACGACGACCAGCGGCTGCCCCTCGCTCACCCGGTCGCCCGTCTGGACCTTGACCAGCAGGACGGTGCCGGGCATGGGGCTCCTGACCACGCCGTCGCCCGCCGCCGCGGCGCCGGGCCGGTCGCCCGGGTCGCCGATGAGGTGGCGGGTGAACGCCCAGGACTCGCCGTCCCTGCCGAGCCAGAGCGTGTCGCCGTGGCGGGCGGTCAGGTAGCGCGTGGTCCGGCCGCCGAGCGTGACCGCCAGCTCGCCGCCGCCGGTCGTGACGCGCGCGGGGACCGTCTCGCCGTCCAGCAGGACCTCGGCCGAGCGGTCCGGCAGGCCGCGTACGGGCACCGCGTGCACGCCGTCGCGCGATTCCAGCCGCCAGGTCGTCCAGGCAGGCTCGCCGATCCGCCAGCCGTCGGTGACCTGCCAGGGGTCGGGGCCCTGCGGCAGCGTGTGGAAGGCCAGCGCCGCCGCGGCCGCCACCTCGCCCGGCACGCCCGCCTGGGGCAGCAGCTCGGGCAGCGCCCGTTCGACCAGGCCGGTGTCCAGCTCGCCCGCCTCGACCGCCGGATGACGGACGAGCGCGCGCAGGAACGGCACGTTGGTGACCACGCCCAGGACCGCCGTACGGGCCAGCGCCCGGTCGAGCGACCTGAGCGCCGAGGCGCGGTCCGGCGCCCAGGCGATCACCTTGGAGAGCATGGGGTCGTAGTCGCTGCCGACGGTCCCGCCCTCGGCCAGGCCGGAGTCCACCCGGACGCGGCCGGGCCCGTCGCCGTCGGCCGGCTCACGCAGGGCCAGCACACGTCCGCCGCTGGGCAGGAACCCACGCGCCGGGTCCTCGGCGTAGACGCGGGCCTCGACGGCGTGGCCGTCCAGCCGCACGTCCTCCTGGGCGAACGGCAGCGGCTCGCCGGCCGCGACCCGGAGCTGCAGCTCCACCAGGTCGAGGCCGGTGACCAGCTCGGTGACCGGGTGCTCGACCTGGAGGCGGGTGTTCATCTCCATGAAGTGGTAGGCGCCGGTGGTGCCGTCCACGATGAACTCCACCGTGCCCGCGCCGACGTACCCGACCGCGCGGGCGGCCTCGACGGCGGCGGTTCCCATGCTCGCGCGCGTCTCGGGCGTCACGAAGGGCGACGGCGCCTCCTCGATGATCTTCTGGTGCCTGCGTTGCAGGCTGCACTCGCGCTCGCCCAGGTGCACGACGTTGCCGTGGGTGTCGGCCAGCACCTGGATCTCGATGTGCCGGGGGTTCTCGACGTAGCGCTCGATGAGCAGGGTGCCGTCGCCGAACGCCGCCCGCGCCGTACGGCGGGCCGACTCCAGCGCGTCGGGCAGCTCGGCGGCCGAGCGCACCAGCACCATGCCCTTGCCGCCACCACCGGCCGACGGCTTGATCAGCGCCGGGAAGTCGGCCCATTCGGTCAGCGCGTCGCCGGGCTCGGCCCCGCCGGGGACGACGGGCACGCCGGCCGCCGACACGGTGGCCTTGGCGCGGATCTTGTCGCCCATGGCGTCGATGGCCTCGGGGGACGGGCCGACGAAGACGAGCCCGGCCTCGGCGCAGCGCCGCGCGAAGGCGGCGTTCTCGGCCAGGAAGCCGTAGCCCGGGTGGACGGCCTGCGCGCCGGAGGCCAGCGCCGCCGCCACAATCGCCTCGATATCCAGATATTTCGAGACTTCGAGGGCAATGTCGGCTTCGCGGACGTGCCTGGCACCCGCGTCGGGCGGCGTGAACACCGCCACCGACTCGACGCCGAGCGCGCGCAGCGTCCGGGCGACCCGGACGGCGATCTCGCCCCGGTTGGCGATGAGAACACGGTCGAAGAACATGATCACATCCGGAAGACGCCGTAGCCGGCGGGTTCGAGCGGCGCGTTGGCCGCCGCGGACAGGGCCAGGCCGAGGACGGTACGGGTGTCGAGCGGGTCGATCACGCCGTCGTCCCAGAGCCGGGCGGTGGAGTAGTAGGGGTTTCCCTGGTGCTCGTACTGGGCGCGGATGGCGTCGGCGTCGGCGTTGCCGACCGTGGTGAGCACGTTCGCCGCCTGCTCGCCGCCCATGACCGAGATGCGGGCGTTCGGCCACATCCACAGGAACCTGGGCGAGTACGCCCGCCCGGCCATGGCGTAGTTGCCCGCCCCGAACGAGCCCCCGATCACCACCGTGAACTTGGGCACCCGCGCGCACGACACGGCGGTCACCATCTTGGCGCCGTGCTTGGCGATGCCGCCCGCCTCGTACGCCTTGCCGACCATGAACCCGCTGATGTTCTGCAGGAACACCAGCGGGATGCGGCGCTGGTCGCACAGCTCGATGAAGTGCGCGCCCTTCATGGCCGACTCGCTGAACAGGATGCCGTTGTTGGCCACGATGCCCACCGGGTGGCCGTGCAGGTGGGCGAAGCCGGTCACGAGCGTGGAGCCGTACTCGGCCTTGAACTCCAGGAAACGCGAGCCGTCCACGAGGCGGGCGATCACCTCGCGCACGTCGTAGGGCTGGCGGGTGTCGGCGGGGACGAGCCCGTGGAGGTCGCGCGGGTCGTGCAGCGGCTCCTCGGGGGCGACGGTGTCCCAGGGACGGGGGGCTCTGGGGGCCAGCGTCGAGACGATGTCGCGGACGATGGCCAGGGCGTGGGCGTCGTCCTCGGCCAGGTGGCCGGTGACGCCGCTGACCCGGGAGTGCAGGTCGCCGCCGCCCAGTTCCTCGGCGCTGACCTCCTCACCGGTGGCCGCCTTCACGAGGGGCGGGCCGCCCAGGAAGATCGTGCCCTGGCCGCGGACGATGACGGCCTCGTCGCTCATGGCCGGCACGTACGCGCCGCCGGCGGTGCACGAGCCGAGCACCGCGGCGATCTGCGGGATGCCCCTGGCCGACATCGTGGCCTGGTTGTAGAAGATGCGCCCGAAGTGCTCCCGGTCGGGGAAGACCTCGTCCTGCTTGGGCAGGAACGCGCCGCCGGAGTCGACCAGGTAGACGCAGGGCAGGTGGTTGTGCAGCGCCACCTCCTGGGCCCGCAGGTGCTTCTTGACGGTCATCGGGTAGTACGTGCCGCCCTTGACGGTCGCGTCGTTGGCCACGACCACGCACTCGCGCCCGGCCACCCTGCCGACCCCGGTGATGATCCCGGCGGCGGGCGCCTGGTCGTCGTAGAGGCCGCCGGCCGCCAGCGGCGACAGCTCCAGGAAGCGGGACCCCGGGTCGAGCAGCCCGTCGACGCGGTCGCGCGGCAGCAGCTTGCCCCGCTCGACATGACGCAGCCGCGACCGCTCGGGACCGCCGAGCGCCGCGACCGCCAGCCGTTCGAGCAGCTCGGCGGACAGCCGCTCGTTGAGCTCGGCGTTGCGCTTGTACGCCTCGCTCCCGGGCTCCACGGCCGACTTCAGCACCGGCCAGTCGCTCATGAGTCCCCTCTCGTCATGGCCGAGATGTTAGTCATCATTAACGTAACCGTCTAGCATGTGAGACGTGACCACTGCCTCCACATCTACCCGCGGGCGCGGCGGAAGGCGCATGGAAATCCTCACGGCGGCCGCCCGCCTGTTCGCCGCGCGCGGCTTCCACGGGGTCTCCATCGAGGACATCGGCGGCGCGGTCGGCGTCTCGGGCCCCGCGCTCTACCGCCACTTCAGCGGCAAGGAGGCCCTGCTCGCCGAGATGCTGCTCGACGTCAGCTCCCGGCTGCGGGAGTCGGCGGTGGCGGTGGCGACCTCGTCCCACGGGCCGGCCGAGACGCTCGACGCGCTGCTCGACGCGCAGATCGCGTTCGCGCTCGACCAGCCCGCGCTGATCACCGTGCACGACCGCGAGCTGGGCAACGTGCCCGAGCCCGAGCGCCGCCGGATCAGGCGGCTGCAGCGCCTCTACGTCGAGGAGTGGGTCACCGTGCTGGCCGAGCTGCACCCGGCCTGCCCGGCCGCCCGGCTGCGCGCGGCCACCCACGCGGTCTTCGGGCTGCTCAACTCGACGCCGCACAGCGCGGGCGAGCTGCCCGACCACGACATGCGCCCGCTGCTGCACGCGATGGCCCGCGCCGCGATCGAGGCCAGTGTTAGCGATCGCTAACTGATCGGCGACAACTCTGACAAACGGCTACAGAACGGGGTCAAACGGTCCGGTCCACAACCTGTCATGGACTCCGGCAGACGGCGGCGGCGATGACATACATAATCGTGGGTGTGGCGCGCGACACTGTTGAGACTCATTTCATCCAAGCCGTTGCGGCGCTGAAGGCAGGCCCCGCCCGAGATCCCGGCGGGCCGGTGCGCGAGGGCACCTCGCTGACCGGCGACCGGTGCCGGACCCTGTTCCAGCGCCAGCTCGACAGCCGCCTGCTCGACATCGCCGCCCGCTGGCTCCGCGAACAGGACGAAGGCTTCTACACGATCGGCTCGGCCGGCCACGAGGGCAACGCCGCGGTCGCCGCCGCGGCCAGGGCGAGCGACCCGGCGCTGCTCCACTACCGGTCCGGGGCCTTCTACCTGACCAGGTCCGAGCAGGCCGGCCGGCTGCCCGAGCAGGGCATCCGCGACGTGCTGATGGGGCTCACGGCGGCCGCCGACGAGCCGATCGCGGGCGGCCGGCACAAGGTGTTCGGCCATCCCCACCTGGCCGTCATCCCGCAGACCTCGACGATCGCCAGCCACCTGCCGCGTGCCGTGGGCGTGGCCTTCGCCATCGAGCGGGCCGCCGCGCTCGGCGACCGGTCGGCCTGGCCGCCCGACGCCATCTCCGTGTGCAGCTTCGGCGACGCCTCGATCAACCACGCCAGCGCCCTGTCGGGCTTCAACACCGCCTCCTACGCCACCTTCCAGGGGCAGCCGCTGCCGATCCTGTTCGTGTGCGAGGACAACGGCATCGGCATCAGCGTGCGCACCCCCAAGGGCTGGGTGGAGGCGGCGGCCCGGCGCACCGGCATCGCCTACTTCGCCGCCGACGGCTGCGACCTGGCCGACGCCTACGACGCCGCCACGCTCGCGGTCCAGCACGTCCGGGCCAACCGCTCCCCCGCGTTCCTGCACCTGTCCACCGTGCGGCTGATGGGCCACGCCGGGTCCGACGTCGAGTCGGCCTACCGTACCCAGCGGGAGATCCGCGGCGACATGGAGCGCGACCCGCTCCTGCGCACCGCGCGGCTGCTGGTCGAGGCGGGCCTGGAGACGCCGGAGGAACTGCTCAAGACGTACGAGTCGGCGCGTGAGCACGTCCTGCGCATCGCGCTGGAGACCACCCGCGCCCCGCGGCTCGGCGCGGCCGAGGAGGTCATGGAGCCGATCGCGCCGCGCCGCCCCGACCTGATCGCCAACATCAGCCCGACGGCCGGCGAGAGCCCCGTCAGGGAGAAGGCGTTCGCGGGCACGCTGCCCGAGCTGGAGAAGCCGCTGACGTTGTCGCAGACCATCAACCGCACGCTCGCCGACGCGCTGGTGGTCTACCCCGAGATGACGGTCTTCGGCGAGGACGTCGCCAAGAAGGGCGGCGTCTACGGCGTCACCCGGGGGCTGCAGAAGCGGTTCGGGGCCGCGCGGGTGTTCGACACCCTCCTCGACGCGCAGGCCGTCCTCGGGCTCGCGCTCGGCTCGGCGGTGTCCAACCAGCTTCCGGTGCCGGAGATCCAATACCTGGCCTACCTGCACAACGCGCTCGACCAGATCCGCGGCGAGGGCGCCACGCTGTCGTTCTTCTCACGCGGCGCCTACACCAACGGCATGGTCGTACGGGTGGCCGGCTACGCCTACCAGAAGGGCTTCGGCGGCCACTTCCACAACGACAACGCGGTGGCCGCGCTGCGCGACATCCCGGGCCTGGTCCTCGCCTCGCCCGCGCGCCCCGACGACGCCGCCGCCATGTTGCGCACGTGCCTGGCCGCCGCCCGCACCGCCGGGTCGGTGTGCGTGTTCCTGGAGCCGATCGCGCTCTACCACACGCGCGACCTGTTCGAGGAGGGCGACGGCGGCTGGCTGGCGTCGTACACCGCGCCGGCGCGCTGGCGGGAGACGCACGTGCCCATCGGACAGGCGCGCTCGTACGGCGAGGGCCGCGACCTGACGATCGTGACGTTCGGCAACGGGCTGCGGATGAGCCTGCGCGCCGCGGTCCGGCTCACCCAGGAGGGCTACGGCTGCCGCGTCCTCGACCTGCGCTGGCTCGCGCCGCTCCCGGTGGACGACCTGCTGCGGGCGGCCGAGCTGACCGGCAAGGTGCTGATCGCCGACGAGACCCGCCACTCCGGGGGCGTGTCCGAGGGCGTCGTGGCCGAGCTGCTCGACGCCGGGTTCACCGGGCAGGTGGCGCGGGTGACCTCGGCCGACAGCTTCATCCCACTGGGCGACGCGGCCAACCACGTGCTGCTGTCGGAGGAGGAGATCGAACAGGCGGCGCGCAAGCTACTGGGCTGAGCGCGCGCCTCGGATGCAGGCCGGTTTCGACCAGGCGACCGTGGAGTCCCGCGAGATGCGCAGCGGCACGCCCACCAGGAAGCAGTAGCCGGTGTCCGGGTCGAGGCCGGCGACGCGGGTGGTGGTGTCGCCCTGGCTCAGGGCCGTGACGGCCTGCCCGTTCGCGCCCGCCGGCGAGCGTTGCAGGACGATCGGATAGCGGCGGGCGTCGGCCGGCAACACCCAGCTCAGCTCGACCAGGGTGCCGCGGTCGGCGGTGACCTTGAGCTTGCGGGGGGCGAGCGCGGCGACGTCCCGCTTGCTGATCGGCGGCTCGGCGGTGGCGGTCGCGCCCGCCTCGGGCCGCTGGCCGGCGGTGGGGGTGGGGCCGGGGCCCGGGCCGGCCGTGCGCTGGAGCGACAGATAGACGGCCAGGCCCGTGCCGCCGATCGCCACGGCCGCGACCGCGCCGCCGACCATCAGACGTCTTCTGAGGTTGCCCGCGCCCGAGGGCGGCGCGGTGGTGGCCTCCCGGTGCCCGTGGGGGCCGCCGGGCTGCTGCGGGACGTGCCGGCGTACGGGCTCGCCGGGCAACCGGCTCCCGGTGGCGGGCAGGGAGAGCTCGCCGGGCTGCCACGGCCCCTCGGCACCCCCGGAGTACGGCGGGGTGGCGGTGGGGGGCGGGGCGTCAAGGGGGTCGTGGGGGCAGCGAGGGACGGTGGTCATGGTGGGGCCGGGGCCCGGGTCCTGGCCGACCAGGTCGGTGACCGACAACCCCAGCTCGGCCTGCACCTCCTGCAACCGCCGTGCCAGCTCCCTGGCCGAGCCGGGACGCAGTTCGGGCTGCTTGGACATCGCCCCCAGGATCGTCGCGAGCACCGCCGGCGGCACGTCCGCCCGGTTGATCGGCGGCGGATCGAGGCTCAGCACCCGGTACATCAGCGGCGCGATCGACGGGTCGGCCGGGTTGTGGAAGGCGGGCTGCCCGGCCAGCAGGTGGTAGAGCGTCGAGCCGAGCGAGTAGATGTCGGTGGAGGCCGAGTGCGGCTGCCCGGTCAGCACCTCGGGGGCCGCGTGCAGGGGGGTGAATGCCTGCGAGGTGGCCGAGATCTCCGCGGAGTCGACGACCCTGGCCACGCCGAAGTCGGCGATGGCGAGCTCGCCGTAGCGGGAGATGAGGACGTTCTGCGGCTTGATGTCGCCGTGCAGCACCCCGGCCTCGTGCACGGCGGCCAGCGCGCCGGCGAGCTTGACGCCCGCGCGCAGCACGTCGGGCACCCCGAGCGGCGCCTCCTTGCGGATACGGTCGCGCAGCGAGCCGTTCTCGAAGAAGTCCATCGCGATGTACGGTTTGCCCGAGCTCGTCACTCCGGTGTCGAAGACGGTCACGACGTTGGGGTGGCCCGTGAGGCGGCCGGTGAGCTGGAGCTCGCGCTGGAAGCGGCGCATCGTACGCTGGTCGACCCGGTCGACCGACAACACCTTCAGCGCCACGACCCGGTCGAGGCGTTCCTGGTAGGCGCGGTAGACGACGGCGAACCCGCCCTGGCCCGCCTGATCGAGTACCCGGTAGCCGGGCGCGTCCTCGACTGGCAGCACGGCACTCCCCCCTGTTGCGGGTGAGTTTAATGTGAAATTTCGGCTTTCAGGGGGCCAACGGATTCATCAGGTACGCGCCGAACACCACCGACACGGCGGCCACGAGCAGGAAGAAGAACACGTAGAAGCCGCCGGGCAGGAACGTCAGCCGGGCGAGCTGGTCGGCGTCGGAGTCTCTGGCCTGCCGGCGACGTCGTTTGCGCTGCAGCTCGACGATCGGCCGCACGCCGCCGAACAGCAGGAACCACGTCGCGACCATGGCCACGATCTGCTGGACCTCGGCGGGGGCGTACATGGACAGGGCGAACACCGCGCCGCCGGTGACCAGCAGGATCAGCGCGCCGTAGAGGTTGCGGATCAGCAGCAGCATGCACACCAGGAAGAGCAGCACGCCCCAGATCAGCAGCGTGATGCGGCCCTGCTCGGTCAGCCACGCGGCGGCCAGCCCCAGCAGCGAGGGCGCGAGGTATCCCGCGAGCGCGGTCAGCACCATGCCGGGGCCGTTGGGGCGGCCCCTGGTCAGCGTGACGCCGGAGGTGTCGGAGTGGAGCCGGATGCCTTCGAGCTTGCGCCGGGTGAGCAGCGCCATGACCGCGTGACCACCCTCGTGGGCGATCGTGATCAGCCCCCTCGACACCTGCCAGGGTGTGCGGAACGCGACGACCGCGAGCGCGGCCAGAGCCGAGACCAGCACGACCCAGGGGTCGGGGTCAGGCTGAACCTTGATCAGGTGGGCCCAGAGCATGTCCATCGAGGAGAAACACTAGCCGGGTAAAGTCCCGGTTGTGGCCGCAGAACGACATTCTGACGCGGACGTCCCGGCGTGGTGGCGCGGGCTCGGGCTACCGGGCCTGATCGACCTGCATGTGCACTTCCTGCCCGAACGGATGGAACGCCGGGTCTGGCATCACTTCAACCACGGCGGGCCGTTGATGGGCGCCGGCTGGAAGATCGAGTACGAATGGCCGGTCGAGGAACGGCTGACGAGGCTGCGCGAGATGGGCGTACGACGATTCCCCGCGCTGGCGTACGCGCACCGCCCCGACATGGCGCGCGACCTCAACGCCTGGACGCTCGCCTTCGCCCGCCGCAACCCCGACTGCCTGCCGTCGGCGACGTTCTATCCCGAACCCGGCGCGGCCGACTACGTACGGGCGGCGCTCACGGACGGCGTCAAGATCTTCAAGGTGCACCTCCAGGTCGGCGGCTTCGCCCCGGCCGTCCCCGAGCTGATGGAGGTCTGGGGGCTGCTGGCGGAGGCCGGCGTGCCCGTGGTCGTGCACGCCAGCTCGGTGCCCGTACCCGGCGGCCACGTGGGGCCCGGCCCGATCGGCGCGGTGCTGGCCGCCCATCCCCGGCTGCGAGTGGTGATCGCGCACCTGGGCATGCCCGAGTACGAGCCGTTCTTCGACCTGGCCCGCCGCCACGAACGGGTCGCACTGGACACCACCATGGCCTTCACGGACTTCTCCGAGCGCGGCATGCCCTTTCCCCACCGATTGCGCCCGGTTCTGCGTGATCTCGGGCTGGCGGGGAAGGTGGTGCTCGGCAGCGATTTCCCGACGATTCCGTACCCCTACGTACATCAGCTCGACGCGCTCGCCCGCCTGGACCTCGGCGAGGCGTGGCTGCGGGCGGTGTGCTGGGACAACGGTGCGGCCATGATCTGATGGCAAGGTGAACGATCGGCACGTGGCGCTCATCGGCGCCTTCTACGACGCTCTGGGCCGCGCGGACTTCGCGGCCATGGAGCGCTGCTACCACCCCGAGGTCAGCTTCGGCGATCCCATCTTCCAGGAGGTCGAGGGACGCGACCGGGTGATGGCGATGTGGCGGCTGCAGCTCGGTGTGCGCGACGGCCTGAAGTCCGAGTACCAGGACGTCCAGGCCGACGAGTTCAGCGGGTCGGCCCACTGGACCGCCCAGTACACCTTCTCCAGCACCGGCCGCCCGGTCGTCAACGAGATCGACGCGCTGTTCAGGTTCGAGGACGACCTCATCGTCCGCCACCACGACGAGTTCGACTTCAGACGCTGGTCCAGAATGGCTCTCGGCAGACCGAACGGGCTGCTGTTCGGCTGGACGCCGATGTGGCGCAAGACCATCAGAGACCGGGCGACCCAGGAGCTCAACGGCTTCGCGTCGTCCCAGTAGCCGGATCGGAGGGGCATGGCCAGGGTGAAGGGGTTCAGGCGCAGCGGCGACTCCCACGAGGAGGCACCGGAGCACTCGATGGACCCGCGCGCCGGCGAGGAGCCCCCCTACCGGCCCACCGTCATCGACAACGCGATCTATCAGAACGGTGAGCGGGTCGACAACCCCGGCTCGCTCGCCGACGCCTTCGAACGCCTCAAGCAGATGCCCGGCAGCATGGCCTGGATCGGCCTCTACCGTCCCAAGGAGTGGGAGCTGGTCAAGCTCGCCGAGGAGTTCGAGCTGCACGAGCTGGCGCTGGAGGACGCGATCGTCGGCTCCCAGCGCGCCAAGGCCGACCGCTACGGCGACACGCTGTTCGTCGTGCTGCGCGCCGCCCGCTACCTCGACGACGTCGAGGAGGTGGCCTTCGGCGAGCTGCACGTCTTCGTCGGCCCCAACTTCGTGATCACTGTACGCCACGCCGAGGCGCCCGACCTCCAAGGTGTGCGCAAGCGTATGGAGTCCGACCCCGACCTGCTGCGCCAGGGCCCGCAGGCCGTCCTGTACGCCATCCTCGACGCCGTGGTCGACGGCTACGCGCCCGTGGTGGCCGGGCTGCAGAAGGACATCGAGGAGATCGAGGTCGAGGTCTTCAGCGGCGACCCCTCGGTGTCGCGGCGCGTCTACGAGCTGTCCGGCGAGGTGATCGAGTTCCAGCGGGCCACCGCGCCGCTGGTCGGCATGATCAACGGCTTCATCGCCGGCGCGGCCAAGTACGGCGTCAACGACGAATTGCAGAGCTACCTGCGCGACGTCGCCGACCACGCGATCACGGTGACCGAGCGCATCTCGGCCTTCCGCCTGATGTTGCAGAACATCCTGCTGGTCAACTCGACGCTGGTGACCCAGGCCCAGAACGCGGAGATGGCCCGTATGACGGAGGCCAGCATCCAGCAGGGCGAGGAGGTCAAGAAGATCTCCGCCTGGGCGGCCATCCTGTTCGCGCCGACACTGGTCGGGACCATCTACGGGATGAACTTCGACTTCATGCCCGAGACCCACTGGTTGTTCGGGTATCCGTTCGCGATCATGCTGATGGCGGCGGTGTGCCTGGTGCTCTACATGGTCTTCAAACGCCGCAACTGGCTCTGACCGGGCACCCGTTCATCCGCCGAGCGGCAAGACGGACACACGCGCCATCCCCCTACCGACGGCCGGACGCGGCAACCGAAGACCAAGGGCCGGCCACACCTACCCGGCCCCCTGCCCTGCTCGACCCCGTTCACCATCACGCTCGTTGACCACGCAAGGGACGCCTCCGGGATCCGCGCCACCGGCCACGTACCGGCAGAGGCGCGCCACCACCTCCTCCGACGCCCAGCCGGAACCACAGGGGGCTGATGAAGTGGTGCAGGGTCACGACGCAGGCGAGACCCGTGGTCCAAGCAGCCTTCGACCCTCCGGGGAGTGCGCGAACTGCGCGCCCGCAGCCCCTGTCCCTCGACCGGCACCAAGCTTGCCACGCCCACTCCCCGCTCCCGGGGCTCACCGCCACCCCTCGCACCCCCTCAGTGACCCGCCACCCCCTCGCCCCCCTTCAGTGACCCGCCCCGCACACGCCTGCCCCTTAGGACTCCCCTCAAGCCCAGCCCCTCCGACCACAACGGCACAAACAGAAACATCACCACATTCTCCCCGAATTCATTCCCACAATTCACCACCCTCCCGTGCCCGATTCACCCGATACCGCAATTCCCATTTCTCCTCCAGCGACCCGCCGGTTAATATGCCATCGACCCCGGTCCTCCCCTCCACAAAGCGCAACGAAATCGGGTGATGATGGCGACGCAGCACGAAATAACCGCCGCCCGGCGTCACATCGAACGACTGCGCGACGAACACGCCAACGACGTGATCACACTCATCCGCCTGGTGGACGGCGGCGCGCTCAAGGGCCCCGCCGGCGACAACCTCGCCGCCGACCTACGCACCTGGGACCGAGGCTTCAAAGACCTCTTCACCCGCGCACTGGGCCTCCTCGACACCCTCCACCCCTCTGAGCCCACCCCATGACCCCGTCCGTCGGCATCGACCCCGCCCTGATGACCCAGCTCATCAATGGCATGAAGCGGGCGAGCCACACCCTCCCGGACGTCGGCCGCCAAGTGGAACAGACCCTCACCACCCTCGGCGTACCCCTCTGGGGACCAGGCCATCTGTCGTCCATCGGCCGCCAGATGAACGACCGGATCCCCTCCCTCCAGGGCCGCCTCGACCTCATCCTCGCCACCCCCGACCGCCGATCGGGAACAGGCGGCGGCGTCCTCTGGGCCGACGAATCCGGCTGGCTCTCGAAATCCCCTGCTGAAGGCATGGCGTCCGCCACTACGCTGGCCGCCGAAATCCGTACGAAAATCACGTCCCGTTCGCTGGACGCGCAAACCGTGGCCGAACTCGAACGGCACAGGAACGACCCGTTCTTCGCCGTGGCCTTCCTCACCATGATCCCGCCGCGCGAACTCACATCCCTCATTTCACGCGCCTACTCCGCGGACCTCCCGCCGTCCAGCCGCCCGCTCCTCTACGACACCGCGATCCAGGACAGGTTCCTCACCATGCTCAGTACGCTGCTCGGCACCGCCTCCCACGGCGTGGGCCGGACGCGACTGGCCGCCGACTACGCCGACCGGCTGATCGAGGACATCGACCACCCCCAGAACGCGTACGCCGTGAAGAGGCTCCTCCAGGACGGCGACTTCGACCACGCCTTCCTGCTCGCCCTTGTCCGCAAACTCCACGACAAGGACCTGGCCCATCCCCCCGACCTGACCCTCCCCCGAGACCCCTGGACGCTGCCCGGCCCACGAGACGTCTCCCCCGGCGACCTCAGCCCCCTGGGCACCGCCCTGATCGCCCTGGCCCACCACCCCGCCGTAGCCCAGGACTTCTTCACCGACCCCGCCCGCAAGCCCCTCGCGTACCTGATGCGCGACCACCCCTGGCTCGGCGGCGCCGACACTGACCTCGGCTGGGCCATCCAGGCCGCCACCACCGAGTTCCGCGACCACGACCTGCCGCCTGGTGGGTCACGCGGCTACAAGTCCGCCCTGATCGCCTCCTGGGCACTCCGCTTCTGGAGCGCCCCCAAAACCCAGACCAACCTCCCCACCACCCGCCCCCACCTCGCCGCAATCCTCACCCAATACATCAGCGACGTACACCGCTCCACACAGCTCTTCGGCAAGGAGGTACCAGGTGTCATGGCCAACCTTGATCCGGACAAGGACCTGAGTGGCCGGGAGCCTTATGGTGCGAGGTTCAACGCGGATGAGACCAAGAGGGCCATGACGTGGCTCTTTGAGGACGACGACGCGTTCCGGACCGTCAGTGCCGCACACGGTCTCTACGCCGCCCGAATGCTGGACGAACTCGCGGCCAAGATCGCCGCCGAGGTCGAACGCGACTTCACAGCCTGGCGGGAGTCTCATCCGGCGGCCACCTGGAAGCAACTCGACAAGATGCGCCAGGACATTCTCGAGGAGCACATGGTTCGCAGCGGAGGAGCGGAATTCGCCGCGGCGGTTGGTGATCTCGGCATGACAACCTGGGTAATCGCCGATGCGGCCAACATCTCCTCGATCGAGAAGGCCAAAGCGGATGACGTCCGCACGAGGACCTTCAAGCAGTTGACCGAACAGGTCGTCGGGCTGGTCCCGACACCACCGGGGAAGTTCATCGGACTAGTGGTCGACACGGCCGAGAGCCTGGTCTTCGACAAAGTTACGCCGAGTCACGAAGAACAGGCTCGCCAGGACGCGGACACCGCGCTCGGAGCGGCCAAGCACATGTTCACTGATCTGACGGCATCCGTGATGATGCGCCATGGCCTGTTCGGAGAGGTCTCAGCCCAGACACACCCGTATTACTACGAGGACTTCGCCCCTGGAGCGACAGGTCACTTCCTCACAGACAAGGGCATCAGACCTTGGGCCGAGATGAGCGCCGACCAACGCTCCGCCTACGAGGAGTGGCTGTCGTTGCACACGACGGGCCGCGTCTTCAACCGGCCGGATGACGCCCTCGCACTCAGTTTCAAAGAGGCGGAGAAGCACTATGTGGGGCGTACCTCATGAGAAGGCAACCATTACTCGCCCCC
The DNA here is from genome assembly GCF_003947315.1 of Nonomuraea sp. WAC 01424. NCBI lineage: Bacteria > Bacillati > Actinomycetota > Actinomycetes > Streptosporangiales > Streptosporangiaceae > Nonomuraea > Nonomuraea sp. WAC 01424. The sequence continues at coordinate 167,166 of NZ_QHHZ01000005.1, read as the reverse complement.
ATCGTTGCCTTGCTCACCCTCGTGACGGCATGCTCCTCGCCAAGTGTCCCGGCGGCGGACGCCCGCCCCTTGGGCAATGTGACCGCCACTCCGCGAGAATGCGGCCTGATCTCGACGAACGCCATCCAGATTGCCACCGGCTTCAAGGAGTACAGAGCCATCGGAACGAAAATGAGCGAAGGGCGGTTCGCATCCTGCTCGATCGCTGACGATCTCGGCTCGAAAGGCAAGCTGGGGTTGGTGATCAGAATCCATGAACCGTCTCCGCTCAGCCCTGAGGGGTTGAAGAACACCAAGGCGACCACCGGAGGACGTGATCTGCCTGGAGGACTGGGACCGGGATTCGCCTCACGGCGCGAGGACGTCGGCGACCAGGCGGTCGCCTTCGTCTACGGCTGGACGTCTGACTATGAACACCTTCTCAGCATTGAGGTGACGGAAGGGGCACCGGGCCGCGATTCATTGGCGGATGCGGTCGAGTTCTTCCGGCAACTCAAGCCGCTCCTGCTCACACCGTCCAAATGACGTGTGGTCGCGATCACCGTCGGCGGCCGACGCCGTGGTGATTGCGCCTGAGGCCGGGACGTCGGTCGGAGTTGAGAGCAGGACCTTGCTCCCATGGTTTTGTGGGCGGGCAGTATCGTGCTGGGGCTGTCGCCTTCGTGCAGGATTTGCCGGGGGCTCGATCCTGGCCAGGAGCGTACTTCTGGGCTGTCCTGACCGTGGATGCGCAGTTGGTGCAGGGCGAGCCAGCGCGGTCGTCTGCCGCTGCTGAGGTGAGGAACGGGCGGTCGGTACGTGTGGGGCTCGTGGCGGGTGATGGGGGATGCCGGGTTCCTTGCGGGGGTGGGGGCCTTGAGGCGTTTCTTGTTGCGTGGCGTGTGGAGGAGGGGGGCACGTTGTCGACCGAGTCCAGGGGTTATGAGGGTTTGTTCCTCATAGCAGAACGCTGATGCTGGGTGCGGAAGCCTTCCTCTAGCTTGGGCACCGTGAACCCCGAGGAGGCTGTATACGGGTTTGGCGGACGGTGATCAGGTCCGGCTCAAGTGCCCAAGGCGGAGGCCTGTGCGTCCCAAGCCCTGTACGGACGCGACCTGTTCGCGGTAGGTGGTGGGGTCTCGAGGCCGGGGTTCGGGGCTTGTCGGGGTGAGTGGGTGGTGGGCAGGCATGAGGTTCCAGGTGTAGGGCTGGTTGTTGCTTTGGCGTGTCCTGTTTGAGGGGCTGCGTCAGTATTGAGAGGAGCTCGTGTGAGGCTCGCGACGTTGCGGCTGCCGCGCCGTACGGCTGCTGTGCGGATCGACGGGGAGCTTGCCGTGGAAGTCGGGGCGCCCGATGTCGGGATGTTGCTGGCTGATCCGCGGTGGCGGGAGGTGGCGGCGGCGGCGGACGGTGCGCGGCATCCGCTGTCGACGGCCGATCTGGCGCCCGTCGTGCCGGTGCCGGGGAAGATCATCTGTGTCGGGCTCAACTATCGCAGCCACATCCTGGAGATGGGGCGGGAGTTGCCGGAGTATCCGACGGTGTTCGCGAAGTTCGCGGAGGCGTTGATCGGGCCGTACGACGACATCGAGCTTCCGGCGGTGTCGCAGGCGATGGACTGGGAGGCCGAGCTGGCGGTGATCGTCGGGGCGGAGGTGCGTAACGCCTCCAGGGAGGAGGCCGAGGCGGCCATCGCGGGGTACTCGGTGCTGAATGATGTGACGGCTCGGGATTATCAGAGCCGTACGCTGCAGTGGTTGCAGGGCAAGACGTTCGAGGGGACGACGCCGTTCGGGCCGTTTCTTGTCACGCCGGATGAGATCAGCGGGGCGATGACCATGCAGTGTGAGGTGGACGGTGAGGTGGTGCAGCAGGCGGACACGGCTGATCTGGTGTTCTCGCCGGGTGAGCTGATCGCGTACCTGTCGGAGATCCTCACGTTGCGGCCGGGGGACGTGATCGCGACCGGTACGCCTGGGGGTGTCGGGCATGCCAGAAAGCCGCCTCGGTATCTGGGGGACGGGAGCAAGGTTGTCACTCGGATCGCCGGGGTTGGTGAGCTGGTGAACACGGCGCGCCGTCGCGCCTGAGGTGCCCGTTCCTGAGGCATTCCGCACCTGAGGCATTCCGTGTCTGAGGCATTCCGCGCCTGCCTCGGCGCGAATGAGCCGCCTGACCGGGAGATGCCTGGCTCGGCCGGGCTACGCCATGCCAGCAGCCTCTGCGGCAGGGGACGGCCCTCCGCGGGTACGGCCCCGCTGCCGCGACGGACGAAGCCCCTTCGTGCCGACGCCGACCAGCTTCGCGGCGGGTGCGACACCGGCCGCACCTACGCGGGCCAGGGCCACGGTAGGTGGAGGGAGGCGAGGTCGGGAGGGGTGGGGCCGGGGATCAGGGCGGTCAGGACGGTGGGGGCTGCTCCAGATGTGATGGTTACGGCCTGTTCGGTGTGTAGGTAGCTGGTGGCGATTGTGGTGGTTCCTACTTCCATGCCTGCCGAGGGCCATTGCAGGAACGTGACGCGCCGGTCGCCGTCGCCGAGCACCACCGCGTCCGCGCGTCGTTCGACCACCCGCAGCGCCGGGTCGAAGTGCCACAGGCTGCGGAGGGTCCCCGAGGGCACCGAGTCGCGTACGGCCAGCAGGTCGTCGCCGTGCCGGACCAGGACGTGGCGGGTTCTGGTGACGCCGTAGGCGTCGTCGGCCAGTTCGAAGGACTGCTGGTCGGGGCCGAGGTCGGCGTTCAACAGCTGGGTGGCGGTGCCGGGCCGGAAGGTCCCGGACGTCGGGACGGGCACGTTGTGCGCCTGCGGGGTACGGGTCCAGGCGGCGTACTCGGTCCGTTCGTAGGAGTGGAACCCGGCCTCGGTCAGGATGCGGCGGCCCTGGGCGCAGTAGGTGACGCCGAGGTGGTCCTCGTGGCCGTGCAGGCGGCGGCCGGGTCCGAACCTGATCGAGTAGTGGGCCGAGCGCGGGTCGTCCCAGGCGGTCCGGCCGAAGACGTAGCCGGCGTCGAAGACGCGTACGGGCGGGCCGTCGTGAGGGAAGCCGGGGGCGCGGGTGTCGGCCGGGCTGTCGCCGATGGGGGTCAGGCGGCCGTCGGGCTGGGTGGCGTGGGCGATGTAGCCCTCCAGCGCGGTCCTGCGGGCGGCGAGCCGGGCCGGGACCGGGGCGCCGCTCGCGGCGACGGCACGCAGGGCCACGCCGAGGCGGCGGTGCACGTACAGGCCGTAGCGGGGGGCCTGCTCGTGCAGGACGCCCTGGGCGTCGACGGCCAGTTCGGCCGAGGCGGTCATCCTGCGTACGGCCAGGTCGCGCCACTTCGCCCGGCCCAGCCGGCAGCCGACGACCAGCAGCGCGATGTCCTGGTCCAGGCCGTGGTTGTGGCCCGCCCGGTAGAGCGCCGGGTCGGCCAGGACCTCGCCGTGCGCGGCCAGGCTCTCCCACAGCAGCGGGGTGCGTACGTGCTCGCTCAGGCAGACCAGGACGGGGGCGCGCAGCGCGACGGCGTGCTCGGCCCATGCCCAGGAGCTCACCCCGTGCCCGCCGCGCGGGTTGCCGCGGATCCACTGCTCGGCCACGTCGGCCGCGCGGTCCAGGCAGGCCCGCTCGCCCGTGCGTTCGTACGCGGCGACCAGCCGGCCCGCCCAGCGCAGCGTGTGCAGGTTCAGCGCCCAGGAACGGTTGCCGTACGGGTCTGTGGTCCAGTCGATCTCCGTACCGAGGTCGGCGGGCGGCAGGCCGGCGAACCTGACCTGGCCGCGCATCACCTCCGCCACGTCGGCGGCGGGGAACTGGTCGCTCAGGCAGATGGCTCTGCCGGTGGTCGTGCGGGCACGCCAGAACACGTCGCGGCTCCTGTTTCCGGGCACGCGGAACTCGCCGCGCGGCGGTTACGCGTCCGATGGGTGAGGGTGGGTCAGTGCAGGTCGGGGGCCTGGTCGGTCCAGCCTGCCGACAGGACGACCTGGGATGCGCCCGTCCCGCCCGCGTCGGTGCCGGCGAGGACCTGCGAGGTGGCCGGGTCGATGATCAGCGTCCGGCGGACGCCGGTGGGCAGCGGGTAGCTGAACGCCTCACCGGGACGGCCGCGGGGGTCGGCGCGTCCGCCCAGGTAGCGGACGTCGGGCAGGTCGGCGAGCGCCCGGTAGGCGGCGGCGCGTACGGCGGGGGGCGACGGCTTGCTCCACAGCAGGCCACTGAGCGCGTCGGCCAGCAGTCCCGCCGAGCCCGGGGGCAACATCGCGGCCACGCGCTCCCTGAGCGCCGCGGGGTCGGCGGGCAGCTCCTGGATCTGCCGGAACGTCAGGTCGCGGCCCGCCATGCTGAACGGCGACCGGCCCGTCACGGGGACGATCCGGGCGCGTCCAGCGCAGCCGTCGCCCGAGGCTGGGGTGCCCGAGGCTGGGGTGCCCGAGGCTGGGGTGAGGGTGCAGGTCCAGGCCTGGCCGTCTCTGGTGGCCCACAACTCGGTCAGGCGGTCGCCGTCGTGGAGCCTTGCGATGTGCCAGTAGGCGGCCTGCCGGCCGGAGGCCGCCGTGGTGGCCGCCGCGAGCAGGATCGAACGGCCCGGCACGGCGGGCGGCGTGCCAGGAAGCAGTACGAGGGCCACGGCGATCGCGGCGGCCGCGGCCAGGGAGAACGCCGACAGCCGGGTCAGGCGCCGGCGGCGGCGCGCGGCCACGACCCGCCGCCACACCCGGGTCTGCGCGTGGGGCACGGGCTCCGGCTCGCCGTACAGGTCGCGGATGGAGCGGAGCTCGTCGGAGGTGAAGGGGGCAGAGGGCGGGGCGTCGGAGGTGCGGGGGTCAGGCATGGGTGGCCTCCTCCAGGACGTGCGCGCCGAGCAGGCCGCGCAGCTTCCTGCGTGCCCGGCTGAGCCGCGACCCCACGGTCCCGTACGGGATGCCGAGCGCGGTGGCGATCTCGTCGTGGCTCAGCCCCGCGAGCGCGACGAGCAGCAGTACGTCACGCTCGCGCCGGTCGAGTTCGGCCAGGGCGGCGGCCAGGTTCGGGCGCAGGCTCTGGGCGCTGACGCGCAGGGCGACGGCGTCCTCGTGGCCTGGGGCGTCGGCGTCGGGGCCGAAGCGGCCGAGCGCGCGCAGGGTACGGGCCTCCAGCCGGCGCTGTTTGCCGATGAGGTTGGTGGCGATGCCGTAGAGCCAGGCGCGTACGCCGGCGCGCGAGGGGTCGTAGTGCGCGCGCTTGCGGAAGGCGGTCAGGAAGGTCTCGGCGACGATGTCCTCGGCGTGGTCGGGGCCGAGGCGCTGGGCGACGTAGTTGTGGATCTCGCCGAAGTACCGGTCGAACACCTCCTCGAAATGTTCGTCGAGCGTGCGTTCGCCGGGCGCGCGGGCGGCCCACGGCACCGCCGTCGCGATGGTCTCCCCCGTCATGTCCAGCCTTCCGATGCATCGAGTGGTCTGTCTTGTATCACCCGACGCGCTGGATTGCTTTCACGGCGGGCAGCCGTCCCGTCCGAGAAGGTACGTTCAGCGCCCGGTGAGGAAGCGGCGGACGTCCTCGATCTCCTCCTGGACCGGGCCCTCGGGCAGCTCGTCGAACGGCAGCACGCTCACCTGCGCGCCCTTCCTGGACCACACGCCCCTGATCGTCCCGCCGGCCAGGACGACCGGGCGCAGGATGCCGCCTCCGGGAAACACCTTGGCGCCGTGCTCGGGGGCGAGGATGGCGTCCCTGCCGCGCCAGCCCATCAGATACTCGTCGAAGGCGGGGGCGAGGCGCACGACGGGCTCGCCCGGTTCGGGCGGGTCCTGGTCGGCGCTCGCCCGCCAGGCCGCGCGGGCCTCGCCGAGCGGCAGGCCCGACCAGGCGGCCAGGTCCTCGGGGCCGGCCGGGTGGTGGGCGCGCCGGTAGCGTACGGCCAGCTCCTTCAGCGCGCGCCCGCGGTCGGGCTCGGGCACGACGGGCGCGCCGAGCCAGTCCCCCGTGTGCACGTACGTGGGCTTGCCCGCCCGGGACGGGCCGAGCACCGCCAGGCCGTGATGGGCGGCCAGCGCCACCAGGTGCACGACGCCCTGGCCGCGGGCCCGTCCGGCCAGGCGTTCCTCCAACTCGGCCTTGGTCAGCGGGCCTTGGCCGGCGAGGGCGTCCGTGATGAGCGGGAGCAGGTCGTCGCCCGTGACGCCCTCCTGGCGCAGGCGGCGCAGGGCGGCGGTGTCGCTGCTGGTGAGGGTGTGCATCCAGGGCAGGTCGCCGACGTGCACGAAGTGCAGCGTGCCGCGCGGGCCCCACGTCCGGACGATCTCGCGGGCCTGCCAGGCGGCCTCGACGGCGGCCGGGGTGAGCGTGGCCGAGCGGGCGCGGAAGGCCAGCAGGGCGGACGGCACGTCCTGGGCCTGGATCGCGGTCAGGTGCCGGACGACGTCGCCCGCGGTGAGGCCGGGCGGGCGGTGCAGGAGCTGGGCCTCGACGCTTCTCATGGCCTGGATCATCGCAGGAGGAGGCGGTCGCGCAGGCGGGTGGGGAGGGGGGTGCGTGATCGTACGGCGCGGCGGACGGCGTCGCTGCGTTCCCAAGCGCGGACGGCGTCGGCGAGGTTGACGTCGTCAGGGGCGTACCGCACGAAGTTTGATATTTCGGCCAATGGCCTGAGATGGGTGGTGATGTCGGGTGGCTGGCCGGTCAGGACGTCCTCGGCGGTCAGCGTGTGCCCGCCGCCGAGCCGCAGGTCGTGACAGCTCTGCCGCCAGGCGCCGAGCACGCGTTCGCCGGGCCCCCGGCCGTTCCTCCTGGAGCGCCGTCGCCACCAGGGCAGCACGGCGGCGGTCAGCGCGTACGCACCCAGCAGGCCCCCGCCCGCGACGGCCGCGAGCAGCCAGGGAGACGGGCCGTCGCCGGGCCGCTCGCCCTCGCCCCGGGATCGCGGCCGGGCCGTGCCGGACCGGTCGCCGCCGCCGCGCGTGAACTCGTCCTCCAGCTGCTCGCTCTCCTCGATCGCCGAGGAGACGACGTCGTGGTCGTCCTTGGCGCCGCTGCGGCCCGGCGTGGGATAGAACGGCCGCCAGCCCAGCTTCTCGAACTTGATCTCCGCCCAGGCCATGACGTGGCCTGATTTAACGTGATAAATCCCGCTGACCGGCTGTCCGGGCCGGAACCCCACCACCACCCGCGACGGCAGCCCGAGCGTCCTGGCCATGAGCGCGAACATCGCCGCGAACTGCTCCGACGTGCCCCGGTGCGTGGTCTGCAGGAAGAACTCCAGGCCCTTCAGCGAGTGGCCGGGCGGCGCGGTGACGTCGTAGGAGGCGTTGGTACGCAGGTAGCTCTGCAACCGGTACGCCTGCTTGATCGGCGCGTCCGCGCCCTTGGTGGCCTGCTGGGCGAGCCCCCGGAACAACTCCTCCTGCGGCCCACGCGGGAACGCGGTCAGCGCGGGGTCGTCGTGCGCCGGGGTGGCGGCCAGCAGGTCCTCCTTGGACGGCTCGGCCACCTTCGAGGTCACCTCGTACGCGAACCCCTTCCCAGGCGTTTTCCCAGGGCCACTGCCCGCGCCGGGGTCGGCGAGCAGGGCGCCGCTCTGCGGGTCGGCGGCCAGCCCCCGTACCCCGGCGACCTCGACCGGCCGTTCGGCGGCGGGCAGCCACGTGCCGGGCAGCCCGGTGAGGGTCACCCGCTGCCGTACGAGCCGTGCGGGGCCGGTCCACTCCCCCTCCGGGATCCGGCCGCCCGTGGGCTGGAAGCGGGCCCCGGAGCTCCAGCGCACGCCGTCGTAGCGGTCGAGCACGGCCAGCCGCCAGTTGAGCGGTTTGTCGGCCTTGACGGTGAACAGTTCCCTGTCGGGGATCTGCAGCCAGCCCGAGACGCGGTCGAGCGGGCTCACGCTGTCCACCCGGCGGGGCGGGGGCAGGTCGGCGTCCTGCCTCAAGTCGTACGGCTGCGCCGCCACGGGCAGCAGCGGCGCGACCAGCAGCGCCAGGCCGGCCAGCGCGGCGACGGCGGGCACGCCCGCGAGCAGCCAGACCGGTGACCGGTCGTCGCGGATCTGGGCGAGGGCCGCGACGAGCACGAACAGGGCGGCGGCGACCGGCAGGTTCGAGCCCTCGCCGTCCACGCCGAGCAGCAGCGCGGCGGCGTACACGGCCAGGGCGGGCACGGCGGCGGCGATCCTCGTGCGGGTACGGGTGAGGGTCTCGGCGCCGATGACGGCGGCGGCCCAGACGAGCGTGTGCACGAGGACGAGCAGACGCGGCTCGGGCTGGGCGGGCAGCAGCGTGGTGAGCAGCGCCTGCCAGGCGTTGGCGACGTCGGCGAACACGCCGGGGGCCAGGCCGCGGTAGAGCGGGATCGTCCCGGCGAACCAGGCGGCGAGGTCGAGCACGAGCGCCAGCCACAGGGGGCGCCGCGCGGTCAGCGCCGCCACCACGGCGGGCGCGACGGCGGCGGGGACGACCGCGAGCACGAGGTCGCCCCCGGGGAAGACCCGGTGGAACCCCCACCCGGCGACCCCGGCCACGGCCGCCACCACCCCCAGCCCGGCCCACCTGCGCCACCCCGCGCCCCCGGCCCACACCCCACCGCCGCGAACCCCGGCCGCATGAGAACCGGCCGCACGGGGTCCGGGCGCGGGAGCCGCGGGCGTGCGGGTCGTAGGGGTGGTCATCGGGGGCTCCAGGCCAGGGGGAGGGCGTCGAGGTCGGTGAGCGGGATGACCGTGACGCCGGGCGCGCCCGCCGGTCCCGTCCCGGTGTGTACGCAGATGACCCGGTCGAAGCGCCGCCGTACCCCGGCCGCCCGCGCCACCTCCGCCGCGTCCCCCGTGACCAGCACCAGCGACCCGCCGCCGCGCGCCATCCGCAGGGTCTCCGCGACCCCGGACGTACCGGGCCGGACCTCGGCGAGGCGGTCGAGGATCGCGTCGGTATCGACCTTGCCGTCCGGGACGCCCGCGTCGCCCGCGAGCACCCGCACCGGGAACCCGGCCCGCGCCGCGGCCACCGCCACGGACGCCGCCACGTCGACCGCCAGTTCGGTCAGCTCCCGCGGGTCCAGGACGACGGTCGTGGTGGGCAGGCTCGCGTCGATGAGCTGGCGCACCATGAGCGTGCCGGTCCTGGCGCTGGACCGCCAGTGGACGTGCCGCAGGTCGTCGCCCACGACGTACTCGCGCAGGGTATGGAAGGTGACGGTGCCGCTGGGCGCGTTGTCGCTGGTCGGGCCCTCCAGGTGGTGGGCCTTGCCGGATGGCGGCACGGGGAGCGCGACCGTGCGCGGGCGGACCAGGAGGGTGCGGCTGTCGCCGTACCGTCTGACGCGGCGCGTGAGGCCGAACGGGTCGGCGCGGACCAGCAGCAGCGGCCCGACCGGGATCTCGCCGCGCACGTCGGTGGGCAACGGGTACGACACCGTGCGCGCGGCGTTCCGCGGCAACCGCGGCAGGCCGATCAGGTGCTCGGAGTGCCCGATGCGGTCCTGGACGCGCAGCCCCGACAGGCCGCGCCGGCCGCGGTTGACCACGTTCAGCACGGCGACCGCCGCCTCGCCGCGCGGCACCTTGAGCGGCGTCACCTCGCGCCGCACCTCCAGGTCCGGCGCGGAGGCCGTCCAGGCGAGCGCGGCGGCCAGCGCGAGCACGCCGCCGGTGGCCAGTACGACGGGCTCGGGGTAACCGAGCGCGAACCCCGCCGCGTAGAGCGCCGCCGAACCCGCGAGCGTGGCCCACCCGAGCGGGGTGAACAGCTCCGTGAGCCGCATCTACGCCGCCTGCGGCACCGGCATCCCGGCGAGGATCTCGCCGAGCGCGGACGCGGCGCCGACCTCGCGCAGTTCGGCCTCGGGCGTGAGGATCAGCCGGTGGGCGAGCACCGGCACGGCCAGCGCCTTGACGTCCTCGGGCACCACGTAGTGCCGTCCGGCGGCGGCGGCCTTGACCCGGGCGGCGCGCAGCAGCGCGAGGCTCCCCCGAGGGCTGGCGCCCAGCCGCAGGTGCGGGCTGGTACGGGTGGCCCCGCACAACCCGACGATGTAGTCGTAGACCGGGTCGGCCACGTGGATCCGGGAGGCGAAGTCGATCATCCCGGCCACGTCCGTCGCCCGTGCCACCACCGGCAGCCGCTCGACCTGCGGCCCGGTCGGCCCGCCCTTGAGCACCTCGACCTCCGACACGTGATCGGGATACCCGACGGAGATCTTCATCAGGAACCGATCGAGCTGCGCCTCCGGCAGCGGGTACGTGCCGTCCATGTCCACCGGGTTCTGCGTGGCCACCACCAGGAACGGCCGCGGCACCGGGTGCGGCTCGGCGTCGACCGTGACCCGGCGTTCCTCCATGACCTCCAGCAGGGCCGCCTGCGTCTTGGGCGAGGCCCGGTTGATCTCGTCGGCGAGCACGATGTTGGCGAACACCGGCCCCTGGTGGAACTCGAACTTCTGGTGCGCCTGGTTGAAGATCGACACGCCGGTGATGTCGCTGGGCAGCAGGTCGGGGGTGAACTGGATGCGCCGCCACTCGGCGTCCACGCTGGCGGCGAGGGAGCGGGCGAGGGTGGTCTTGCCGGTGCCGGGCACGTCCTCGATGAGCAGGTGGCCCTCGGCGAACAGGCAGATCAGGGCCAGCTCGATGGCCTCGTGCTTGCCGCGGATGACCCGTTCGATGTTGCCGGCGAGCAGTTGGAAACGCTGCGCGAACTGGCCGGCCAGGGCGGCGGACTGCTGCGGCTGTTGCGGCTGCTGGTGCTGCGGCTGTTGCGGGTAGGCGTGGGCGGTCTGCTCGTACTGGTCCTGGTAGTTGTACTGGGTCAACCGAGTTCCCCCTGCTCAGTCGGTGCACTCGAAGAGCGGTGGCGCCGGGAACGAGCCGCGGGGCGTGGTCATGAGCGTCTCGCTCAGGTAGGCCACGCCGCCGTTCCACTCGATCCGGTTCCAGACGTCGCTGGTCTCCTTGCTCTCGTCCTCGGTCACGCTCTGGCCCTTGACCTGGCAGATGACGGTGATCGAGAGGTATTGCCCCTTGGGGATGCGGCCCGCCTCGCCGGACTTCGTCGCGGCCGGGCGGACCAGCGTGTCCACCACGTTGTTGTTGGCGTTCTTGTACTTCTGCCTCGGGTAGGCGAGGTCCACTTCGGTCGTGGCCACGTCCGGGCCGGCCCCCGCCGCGTTCCTGGCCTTGAGCGTGAAGGAGTGCTTCACGTTGTTCTTCAGCCCGTCCGCCTTGAACGACGTGCCGTTGATCGCGTCGTTCGCGGCCGCGCCGCCGAGCTGGTACGTCACCCCGTCGTCGCCGTTCTGCGGGGCGTCCCAGGTCAGCTCGGCGCCCCGGTTCGCCGCCTTGGCGGCGAAGTTCGAGGGCGCGCCCGGCGCCACGCACGGCCTGGCCCCCGGGCTCTGCTCCGACTCCACCTCGCCGCCCGCCCAGTGGGCGACCACGACGAAGGTGTACTCCCGCGCGCAGTCCCCGCCGGTGAACTCGAACTGGAAGGGCCCGTCGCCGTCCACCGACTCCGGTTCGGGCCGGCCCTCGCCGGACGCCTTGAGGGTGTAGCGCTCGACCTCGCCGCCGGTGGACGGGCTGAAGGTGACGATCACCCGGCCGGGCCCCGACCTGGCGGTCACGGCGCCGGGCGCGTTCGGCGCGGCACTGGGGGTCGGCGTCGGGGTGGACGTGGGTGTGGACGTGGGTGTGGACGTGGGGGTCGGCGTGGGCGTGGGTGTGGGCTTCCTGCCGTGGCGCCGGGGCGGCTCGGCCTCCCTCGTCCGCGTCGGGTCGGGGTCGCTGGTCTGGGGAGGTTCGTCCGGCTGGGTGTCGGTCTGCGTGGGGTCGGGGCGGGGGGTCTGCTTGGGCTTGGGGGTGTTGGTCGGCCCCGGTACGTCGGAGTCGTCCTTGTCCACGTCGTGCTTGCGGCCCTCGGGGTCGATGACCACGGCCTTGTCGCCGTTCTCGTCGTTGGCCCAGAGCAGGCCGTCCTTGACGAACACGTCCACCGGGCCCGGCCGGCCCGCCACCTGAAGGGTGGTGGGCTGCCCGCCGGCGGCGCTGTCCCAGACGATCAGCGCGCCGCTGCTTCTGTCCGGTACGTACACCTTCGACCCCAGCACCTGCGGCACTCCGAGGCCCGTGGGGTCGTCGACGGCGAACCTGGTGCTGAGCACGGCGTTCGAGGAGGTGTCGAGCACGACGAGCAGCCCCGAGTCGCCCGCCGTCAGCACCGGGACGAGCGGGCCCTCGGTCATGGCCGGGGTGAGCACGCCGCCCTTGGCCGCCCGCGCGACGTCCTTGGGCAGGGTGATCTCGCCGACGCCGCCGTCCGCGCCGATGGTGACGGCGGTGGCGGCCCGCGTGTTGACCACGACGGGCAGGCCGCCGGCGATCGTCACGGCCAGTTCCTCGCCCGGTTCGCCCACCTTGACGGGGGTGGCGGCCACGCCGCCGGACACCGGGACGACCTCGCCCCTGGCCGTCACCGGCACCCACAGCCTGCCGCCGCCGTCGATGCGGGCCGCGCCGAGGGGGCCGGGCAGGGTGATCGGCGCGCCCAGGGCGTTCAGCGTGACCGGGTCGATGCGCTGGACGCGGCCGGCCCCCGGGTCGACGGCGTAGCCGGTGCCGCCGGAGACCGCGAGCTGCAGCCCGGCCGCGCCGAGGTCGCGGGTCTGGGTGACGCTGAGCTGGCTGGGCTCGACCCGGCTGACGAAGCCGGTGCGGTCGTCGACGAGCAGCACGTTCGAGCCGTCCTGGACGACGCGCAACTGTTTGCCGGCCTTGTCGTCGAGGTAGCCGTCCACCTCGCCCGACAGGCCGTTCACGTGCACGACCTTGCCCCGGGCCTTGGTCCACAGCCAGGCACCGACGTCGGCCAGCTTCGGATTGGCACTGGAGACGCCCACGCCGAACCACGCGGCGGCGGCCACCAGGATCACAGCCGCCATGCCGGCGATCACGGCCGTGGCCCGATCACCCCGGAGCCCACGGATACGCAACCGTCACTCACCCCGTATGTACGATCACAGAGCGTTTGCCCCACTTTTATCGGGCATCACCCTAGCGGGCAGGAGTCCCATGTGGGCTCGTACTGATTGGTAGGCGTGCTGAGTTCCGAGTCTGTCGGTGTGAAGCCGTACCTTAGTGCGCGTGTCCGAACAGCCCCTGACCCTCGACGCCGCCCTCTCCGAGGAGGCGGTGTTGTCGACCTACCGCCGCATGTTCGCCGCGCTGGCCCGCGACAGCGGCGCGGTGGTCGACGACCCCGCCCTGGTCGACATCGCCGAGACGTTGTTCGCGGCCTTCGCCGAGGCGGGCGAGGAGTGGCTGACGCACGACCAGATGCGCTTCGCCTGCCGCGCCCATCCCGGCGACCGCTTCGACAACCGGCTGCGGGTGCTCAAGGGGCTCGGCGCGATCCGCGAGGTGTTCCCCAAGCCCAACCAGCTCCGCTACCGCGCCTCGTTCACCAGCGTGGTCGGCCTGATGTTCATCCGCCGCATGATGGACGACGGCGGCCAGTCCGAGATGCACCGCCTGCTCGCCCTGGAAGACCTCAACGTCGCCGACCCCCGCACCACGATGGAGGAGGCCAGGCAGAGCGCGGTCAACCTGGCGCGGGCGTTCCGCCTGTGGGCCCTGGAGCTGATCACGCTGACCACGGGCACGATCGAGGAGCTGCGCGAGCAGGCCCCCAAGCTGTGGGGCACCGAGGAGATCGCCCGGCGCGCCCAGAGCCTCCACGGCACGATCCTGACCCGCTGGCCCGAGCTCGACCGGGTCTGCACCGACCTGCGCGCCTCGATCTACTCCTACAGCGACGCCTCGCGCCGCGCCGCCGGCCGCCTGGCCGACTCGGCCGGCACCACCCGCAACCTGACGCTGCTGCCCACCGAGACGTGGCGCACGTTCGCCCAGACGGCCTCCAAGGAACGGCTGGCCGCGGTGCTCGACGGGTTCGTCTTCGACGCGCCCGCGCCGTGGCACGATCCGGCCGCCGTCGCGCGGGCGGTCGACGAGGCGCCGCGGCCGGCTCCCGTCCAGCCCACTCCCCCGCGCTCGGCGCTGCCCGACCCCGGGCCCGAGGGCTCGCTCGACTCCTCGCCGGGCGCCGCCGTCGAACGCCTCACGCGGGTGGCCGAGTCGCTGCTCGGCGACGCCTCGCGGGTCGCGCTGGCCGACGTGATCGGCTCCGACTGGCCCTCGGCCCGGCGCCTGCTCGCCGACCTGACCACGGCCGACCTGCGTCCCGAGCTCCCCTACCGGCTGACCTGGTCCGACGGGCTGACCGTCGATCCCGGCGGCGAGCCCGCCTGGCTCTCCCACGGCTACCTGGAGCGCACCTCATGACGTCCACCGCTTCTTCCGGGCGCGACCGGTCGGCCGATCGGTCGCTCGCCCACGCGCGGGCGCGTTCCGGCGGGCCGCTGCGGCTCGGGGCCGGCGTGCCCGCGCCCGCCGGGATGACCCGGCTGACCCGTCCCGACTCGACCGGGCAGGCGCTGCCGGTCTGGCCCGACGGGGTCACGCCGTCGCTGCTGGAGGAGTACCAGGTCGCCGCCGTGCCGGTCGAGCGGGCCGGGGAGACGCGCCGGGTGCTGGCGGCCACGCTCAAGTGTTGCTGGCGCGATCTGTCCGTCGATCCGTGGCCCGGCGACCCGGCGCCCGTCGAGCTGGTGCTCGACACGTACCGGGCGCTGATCGGGCGTACCGACGATCTGATGCGCAACTGGGCGAGGGGGGCGCTGCGGCGGCTGCACGACTCGGCGTGGATCGTCCTCGACGACGGGGTGGTGACGCTCGGCCCGCGCTGCGCGCTGTGGCCGGTGGAGTCGCACGCCCAGTTGCAGGAGCTGGTCCGCCGCCTGCCCGAGCCCGAACGGCCGGAGCTCACGGTGGTGGGCGACGCCGACATCGTGGCCGCGGCCGTCCTGCCGCTGCCCGGGGCCGGGGGGCGGGCCGAGCTCGGCGTGGCGGAGTTCGACGACCTGCTGGGGGCCTACGACGAGCGGCGGCGGGCCGAGCTGGTGGCGGCGTACATGGTGGTCGAGCACGCCGCGGAGCCGGTCGCGGAGGGGCGCTTCGCCGCGCTGCGCGATCCGGCGCTGCGCCACACCCTCGGCGAGATGCTGGCCCGCCGCGGCCGCGTCCTCATCCAGCTCCGCGAACGCTGGACCTCCGGCTACGACGACGCCCACACCCTCGACCTGACCCGGCCGCCGGTCCCCGCGCCGGCCGTCGTGAGCGTCCCCGAGGAGGAAGCTGTCCCCGCCTCCGGCCAGGAGGCCGCCGCCGTCGGGGAGCCCGCGGTCGTGGCGAGGGCGGGGCTCGGGGTCAGTGAGCGCGCGGTGCTGACGCTGGTGCTGGTGCACTCGGTGGCGATCCCCAGGGCCGAGGGGCTGCTGCCCGAGGACTCCTGGTTGTCGCCCCACCCCGCCCCGGTCGAGGAGCTGCGCCGCCACACCCAGGTCCCGATCGGCGAGCTGGAGTCGGCCCTGCGCACGCTGCGCCACGCGGGCCTGCTGGCCCAGGTGAAGGCTGGCGAGGAGGCGGGCGGCTACGTCCCGGGTCCGCAGTTCCACCGGCTCACGCCGGCGGCCAGACGGCGGTTGCAGGAGGAGCTGATCCTCGCCGCCGGCCCGCACACCCCGCTCGCGGCGGCCGTACGCGCGCGCAGGTCAGCTCAGTGAACGTCATGACAGATGGAAGGGTTACGGGGGTTCGAGGTGTCGCAGATGGAGAACGTCGTCGGGGACCGGGTGCTGATCGCCGTGCAGGCGGTCAACATTTCGCGGCTCTCGACCCATCCGGTGCCCACGGTCCCCGGCACACTCATCGTCGTCGCGGGCGCGGGCCCCAAAGACTCCAACGGCGCGGGTAAGTCGTCGTTCATCGCCTCCATCACGGCGCTGCTCGGCGACGAGCAGTGGCGGTTCGCCTCGGGCGCGAAGGCGGTCTCCGAGCTGCTGTTCAACGCCGAGCTGGCCAGCGGCGCGGGCGCCCGCCAGTGGGCGAGCGCCGACCACGGCTACATCGTGGGCGTCTTCGGCCCGCCCGGCCTCGACTCCTTCGCCCCGCCCGAGCACACCCCCGAGCCCGCCACCGGACCCGCCACCGGGCCCACCGCCGAGTCCGCCACCGAGTCCGCCACCGAGCTCACCCTCACGGAGGACGGCGACGACGAGAGCGGGGAGCTGTTCGAGGTGCCCGACACCTCGGGCGGCGCGGTCACCGTGTGGCTCAGGGTCAACCAGGAGGCCCCACACCTGGAGATCCGCTGGCGCGAAGGCGTCCACCTGGCCGCCTCGCCCTCCGAGGCCGAACGGGTGGCGCGCGCCGACGAGATCTGGGCGTCGCTGCCGAGGTCGGCGGGCAAGCGTGACGTGGTGGCCCGCGACCTGACCAAGGTGCTCTACGGCGACCGGGTCAGGTGCGTGTCGTTCCTGTCCACGTCCGTACGCAGCAAGGTCGCCACCAACCTGCTCTCCCAGCCGCTCAACGAGATCTCCCCCGAGCGTGTCTTCGAGGCCATCGCGGCGCTCACCGGCCTCGACGCCGAGCTGGAGCAGGAGCGCGAGGCCCGGCGCGACGAGCACGCCAAGCGGGTGCGGGCGGCGCAGGCGGCCGACCGGCTGGCCGAGTTCGAGGTGGAGTCGAAGGCGCTGGTCGGCACGTTCGACCGCCGCGACCAGGCCCGTGTGCGCCTGGCCGAGGCGTTGCGCTGCTGGCGTGGCAGGCAGGCGCGCAAGCTCGCCGACGCCGCCGCCAAGGACGAGCTGCTGGCCGCCGACCTCACCCGTCATCGCGCGGCGGGCGAGTCGGCGGCCGAGGCCGTCGCGCTGGTCAAGGCCGAGATCACCACGCTGGGCGAGGACACCCTCGACCGCCAGGTGTCGCAGGCCCGCAAGGAGCTGGCCGCCCTCCAGTCCCGCGCCACCAAGCTCGACGCCGACCGCGCGGTGGCCGAGAACTCCGCCGACGAGCTGCGGGCCGCGATCCCGGCGCTGGAGGAGACACGCAGGTTCGCCGACGGGCGTGACGTGCCCGCCGCCGAGGGCGAGCTGCGGGAGACCAGGCTCCGGCTCAACCAGGCGCTCAAGGCGCTCGGCGTGGCCGACCAGGAGGTGTCCTCCGCGCAGGCGGCGCTCGACGACGCCGAGGGCGGCCCGGCCGCGGCCCAGCTCGACGCGCTGTCGGCGGCGGGCGTCGGCGCGACCGGCCTGCTCGACGCCCTCGACGTGGCCGAGCAGGCCCGCGACGCCGCCCACCCGGCCGGCCTGCGCGGCTGGCCCCACGAGCACGCCGTCATCGTCGACGCCGGCCGGCTCGGCGAGGCGGCCCGCGCGCTGGCCGAGTTGCCCGGGTCCGTGCTGGTCAGCTCGGCCGGGGTGAGCGTGGTGGGGGCGTTCGAGGGGGTGGCCACGGGTCGGGAGGCCCGGATCAAGGCCGCCGGCCAGCGGCTCAACCGGGCCGAGGACGCCCAGGAGAGCGCCGCCGAGGTGGTCCGCGAGGCCGAGGAGGCGGTCGCGGAGGCGCAGCGGCGGCTGGAGGGCGCGCGGGCCGGGGTGCGGCTGGCCGAGCTGGAGACCAAGCTGGCCGAACGGCGTGAGCGGCTCGTCGGGCTCAACGCGGCGATCGAGGAGCTGGCGCCGAAGGTCGCCGAGGGCGAGCGGCAGGCGGGGGCGCTCGACTTCCGGGCCCGTACCCGGGACATGGAGATCGAGCGGCTCGACGGGCGGCGGCAGCGGCACGAGGCCGAGCGGGCGCAGGCCCGCGAGCAGGAGGCCAAGGTCACGGCCGAACGCGAGGCGCTCAGGCTCGACGCGCTGGCCGCCGACTGGGGCGGCACGGTCGAGACCGCCCGCGAATGGATCCAGGCGCTGCCCGAGGAGGAACGCCCGCGCGCGGCCGAGGAGTGGTGGCGCATCGCCGAGCGCCACTTCGACCAGGCGCTGCGCGACACCTTCCCCGAGGAGGACGCGGAGATCCCCGAGGAGCTGGCGTTCCTGCTGTCCGAGCGGGGTGGCAGCACGGCCCGCGAGCAGGCGACGTTCGCGGCCGTGTGCGGGGCGCTGGCCTCCTACCTGCGGGGCCAGGAGGAGTACGAGAAGCACCAGCGTCGGCAGATCGAGGCGCAGATCGTCTCCCGGCAGCGCGACCTGTCGGCGGCGGCCCGCGGCGCTGAGGAGGCGGCGCAGTCGACGGCCGTCCACCGGGCGGCGCGGACGGCCGCGATCAAGGCGCGGCTGACCCGGGTGGCCGAGGAGTTCGAGAAGCTCGACACCTCCTACGGCGGCTACGGCGCGACGCTGGAGTTCCCGGTGCCGCCCGCGCCCGCCGACCCCGAGCAGCGCTGGCAGTGGCGGGTGACGCCGAAATGGCGGCGCGGCGAGGGGCAGGGGTTCGTGCCGTACAACCGGCGGGCCAACACCGCGCTCATGGACGAGAAGGCCGTCAAGCTGGTGTGCGCGGCGGCCATCGCCTCCTCCGGCGGCGGCCATCTGTGCCTGGTGCTCGACGAGCTGGGCCGCAACCTGGGCAAGGAGCACCGCAGGGAGGCGGTCGCGCTGTTCAGGAGGATCGGCGAGACGTACGGGATCACGGTGATCGGGGCGTTGCAGGACGACATGGAGCCGTACGCGATCGACGCCTGCGGCCAGTACGTCAAGCTGCGGCGGTCGTCGGACGCGATGCCGTACAACGAGCCGCCGGTGATCGTCGGCCATGACCAGCACGCCGAGCGTGTACGCGCGCTGGCCGCGTACGTCGACCGGGGTCAGGTGGGCGAGGGGCCGGTGTAGGAGGCGCGCAGGCGCAGCAGGGAGCCGCGTTCGTACTCCTCCATGGCGTGGGCCAGCCAGCCGGCCGCCCGGGAGACGGCGAAGATCGCCTCGCCGGCGCCGCTCACCATCCCGGCCACGGCGGTGAGTGTGGCCAGGGCGAAGTCGATGTTGCCCGCGGGCAGCCGCCGCCGCCGGGCCTCGGCCTGCACGGCCTGCGCCGCCGCCACCCGGTCGTGGCCGGGGGCGGCGGCCTTGACCAGGTCGGACAGCAGCGTGCCGCGGGCGTCGCCGTTCTTGTAGACGCTGTGGCCGAAGCCGGGGATGCGTTCGCCCCTGCGTACGCGGTCGGCGATGACGCGGGCCGCCTGGCCGGGTTCGGCGATCTCCCGCAGCAGGCGTTCGGCCCCGTACGACGCGCCGCCGTGCAGCGGGCCGCCGAGGACGCCGAGGCCCGTGAGCACCACCGCGTACGGGTCGGCCTTGGCCGAGGAGGCCACCCGGGCGGCCAGCGTCGAGGCGGCCAGCTCGTGGTCGGCGAGCAGCACGAGGGCGGCCTCGAGCGCGCCGAGCAGCGCGGGCTCGGGAGGACGCGGGCACAGGCGGGCCCACAGCCGTTCGGCGATCGACTCCCCGGCGGGCTCGCCGAGCGGCGGCAGCGCGTCGACCAGCCCGGCGATCAGGCGGCGGCCGGTGGCGGCCACGGAGGCGGGGTCGAGCTGGTGGCGCAGCGAGTCGGACGCGCCGAGGACCGTGGTGATCACCTGGAGGCGGTCGAGCGGCAGGAGATCGCGCGGCAGGCCGCCCTGCGCCGCCACCGCCGCCCGCAACGCCTCCTCCTCACACCGCCACGCCTCCTGCCCCTCGCTCCCGCGCCGGGGTGGGGCCTGGGGCGCCGGGGCGGGGTTCCAGAGGTGGGCGGCGACGGACTCGTAGTCGCTGGTCAGGGCGAGGTTCAGGGCGTCGGCGCCCCGGTAGTAGGGACGGTCGGCGCCCAGGGCCGTGATCGCCGACTCGATGACCAGCTCCGGCGGCTGCCCGCGCGGACGCCCCCGCCTGGCCAGCCGCTCGACCTCCTCGGCCGAGAACAGGCTGCGCCGCCCGTCGTCACCGTGCCGCCGCTGTAGCACCCCCCGGCTCACGTACGCGTAGAGCGTGGCGGGTTTGACGCCGAGCCGTTCGGCGGCCGTGGCCGCGTCGATCCACTCCACCACTCGCACCCACCTCTCCATGTTGACGAAAATCAATATTGATACACATTGAGCAAGCGTGTCAACGTGAAGTCATGCCACAAGTTCATTTCCTCGACGTGACGAACCGGGACGGCGTACAGACCGCGCGCACCGGCCTGTCCAAGTTCGGCAAGACCATGGTCAACTTCTACCTGGGCAAACTCGGCGTGGCCCAGTCCGAGATCGGGTTCCCGTTCCTGTTCCACGAGGTCCCGTACGTGCGGGCGCAGGTCGCGCTGGCCGCGGCGGGGGCGTTCGGGGAGCTGCGGCTGTCCGGTTGGTGCCGGGGCGTGCCGCAGGACGTGGAGAAGGCGGCGCCGCTCGGCCTGCGGCACTACAACCTGTCCATCTCCACGTCCGACTACATGATCCAGAACAAGTTCCGCGGCCGCCTCGACCGGAACGCGATCATCAGGGAGATGACGGCCGCGGTCCGCGCCGCCAAGGCCGCCGGGGCCGAGACGGTGGGGGTGAACGCCGAGGACGGGTCGCGTACCGACGACGGGTTCCTGCTGGAGTTCGCGCTGGCGGCCAAGGAGGCGGGGGCCGGACGGGTGCGCTACTGCGACACGATCGGCGGCGACACCCCCGGCCGGATCCGCGAGCGCTTCGCCCGGCTGGCCTCGGGTGCGGCGCTGCCGGTCGAGACCCACTGCCACAACGACCTGGGCATGGCCGTGGCGAACTCGCTCTCCGGCGCCCTCGGCGACCTCGACGCCGGTCAGGACGCCTGGATCAACACGTGCGTGAACGGCGTCGGCGAACGTTCCGGCAACGCCGACCTGCTCTCCACGATCCTGGCCTGCTCGCACGGGTTCGGGGAGAAGGTGGAGATCGGGGACCCGCTCGACCTGTCGTGGGCGCGCCGGTTCGGGTTGTGGGCGTCGTACGCGCTGGGGCAGCCGCTGCCGTACAACCAGGTGGGGGTGGGACGCAACGCGTTCGCGCACGAATCGGGCATCCACGCCGACGGCGCCCTGAAGGACCACGGCAACTACGAGCTGTACGACGAGGCCACGCTGGGCCCGTTCCCCCAGGACTGGCACGCCCGCGACGGACGGGTGGTGCTGACCGGCGAGTACGGCGGCAAGGCCGGCTTCCGCCACGTCATGGACGGCCTGGGCGTGGAGGTGGCGGACGAGGAGGCGGCCTTCCGCCTGGTCCAGCTCTGCAACGCGATGACCGGCCGCCCCCTCACGGACGACGAACTACGCCTGATCGGGACCTACCCTCGCGAGCTGTCCCTCCTCTTCCCTGGCTACACCGCCACCTGAAACTCCAGAGGGGTCAGGCGGCGCGGTCCAGGTCGTCCGCCGCCAGGGCCCGGCGGAAGTCCTCGTCGGCGTGCTCGATCGCCGCGAGCTGCACCGCCTCCCGCCGGAACACCATCGACAACGCCCAGTCCGCCAGCACCCGCGCCTTGTGGTTGACCGTCGGCACCCACGCCAGGTGGTACATCCGGTGCGCCAGCCACCCCAGGAACCCGGTCAGCCTGATCGAGTACACCTGGGCCACCCCCTGGTGATGGGCGAGCCCGGCCACCGACCCCAGGTACGCGTGCCGGTACGCCTTCAGCCCGCGCCCCCTGACGTACGCCTTCAGGTTGCGGGCGAGCAGCTTGGCCTGGCGCACCGCGTGCTGGGCGTTGGGCGCCGTGAACTGCCCAGGGCGGGTCAGGTCGGGCACCGCCGCGCCGTCACCGGCCGTGAAGGCGTCCTCCAGGCCCGCCACGGTCAGGTACTCGGTGGCCAGGAGCAGCCCGGCGCCGTCCACGGGCAGCCCGCTGTCGGCGGCGAGCGGGCTGGGCCGGCCGCCGGCCGCCCACACCAGCGTCCCGGCGTCGAGCGCGGTGCCGTCCGACAACGTCGCCACGCCGCCGGCGGCCGAGCTCAGCCGGGTCTCCAGCCGCACGTCCACGCCCCGGGCGCGCAGCGCGCCGACGGTCCAGCGGCCGAGGTCGGGGTGGAGTTCGGGCAGGATGCCGCCGGTCGCCTCGACCAGGGTCCAGGTCAGGTCGGCGGGGGTGATCCCGTCGTGGTAGCGCAGCGCGTCGTCGGCCAGCCCCTGCATCTCGGCCAGCGCCTCGACGCCCGAGAACCCGCCGCCGACCACCACGAACGTCAGCGCCCTGCGCCGCACCTGCGGATCGTCCGTCGAGGCGGCGGCCGCGAGCTGGGCCAGAACGTGGTTGCGCAGGTGCACGGCCTCCCCCACGGTCTTGAACCCGACCGCGTGCTCGGCCAGCCCCGGGATCGGCAGCGTGCGGGTGATCGACCCGGCCGCCATCACCAGGATGTCGTACGTGAGGGTCCTGGCCGGGCCCTGGACCGGCTGGAACAGCGCGGTGCGGTCGTCGTGCGAGATCCGGGTGACGCGGCCGGTGAGCACCCGGGCGCCCTTCAGCACCCGGTGCAGCGGGGCGACGACGTGGCGGGGCTCGATCGTCCCGCCCGCCGCCTCGGCCAGGAACGGCTGGTACGTCATGTACCCCCGCGGATCGACCACGGTGACCGTCACCTCGCCCGACCGGATCATCCGGCGCAGCCCCAGCCCCGTGTACAGCCCGACATATCCGCCGCCGACGATCAGAATGTGCTTGCTCATCGTCCGCTCCTCCTCCATCAGGTTCTTCACTGCGAAGACGGGACAGCCCCGGCGGATGTGACAGGAATCTGGCGATTTATTAGAGATTTTCTTCGCGGGTCTCCGGCAGGGCGAGCAGGCAGAGCAGGCTCAGCAGGGCCATCGCGGAGACGTACAGGCCGACGCCCATGACGCCGATGCCGCTCGACTGCAGCGCGGTGGCGATCAGCGGCGGCACCGCGCCGCCCAGGACGCCGCCGAGGCTGTAGGCGACCGAGGCGCCGCTGTAGCGGAACTCGGTCCTGAACAGCTCGGGCAGGTACGCCCCCATCGGCCCGAAGACCAGCCCCATCAGCCCGAGCGCGCCGGCCAGCGCCAGCCCGGCCAGGAGCACCGACCGGGTCTCCATCAGCGGGAACATCACCAGGCCCCACGCGACGGCGGCCGCGGTGCCGGCGAGCAGGGTACGGCGGCGGCCCAGCCGGTCGCTGACCACGGCGGAGACCACGGTGCCGGCGCCCATGAACAGCACGCCGATCATGGTCAGGGTCAGCATGGTGGTCTTCGGGATGCCGAGGGTGGCGGTGCCGTAGGACAGGCAGTAGGTGGTGGCGGTGTAGAAGAGCGTGTAGGCGATGGTCATCGCGCCGGCGCCGAGCAGCACGCGCCGCCACTGGTGGCGGATCAGGCCGGCGAACGGCACCTTGGCGATGCGGCGCTGGTCCATCGCCGCCCGGAAGACCGGCGTCTCGGAGATCTTCAGCCGCACGTACAGGCCGACGATCACGAGGAGCAGGCTGGCCAGGAACGGCAGCCGCCATCCCCAGCCGCCGAACTGCTCGTCGGTCAGCGTCGCGCCGAGGATCAGGAAGAGCCCGTTGGCGACGATGAACCCGGCCGACGGGCCGAG
This sequence comes from Nonomuraea sp. WAC 01424, assembly GCF_003947315.1. Taxonomy (NCBI): domain Bacteria; kingdom Bacillati; phylum Actinomycetota; class Actinomycetes; order Streptosporangiales; family Streptosporangiaceae; genus Nonomuraea; species Nonomuraea sp. WAC 01424. The sequence goes on along the minus strand of NZ_QHHZ01000005.1, from coordinate 143,746 downwards.
TTGCGGGAACATCGCGTACATGCCGCGTTTGCCGGGCGGGGCGTGCTCGGTGGCCAGCAGCGCCGCGCCGCCCCACTCGCCGCCGAGCCCGATGCCCTGGGTGAAGCGCAGCAGCACCAGCAGCACGGGCGCGGCCACGCCGATGGCCGCGTAGCCGGGCAGCAGGCCGATCGCCACCGTGGACAGGCCCATCACCAGCAGCGAGACGACCAGCATCGACTTGCGCCCGACGCGGTCGCCCCAGTGGCCGAACAGCGCCGACCCGAGCGGACGCGAGACGAACGCCACCGCGAACGTCGAGAACGCGGCCAGCCGCCCGGCCACGGGGTCCATGCCGGGGAAGAACGCGGTGTTCAGCACCAGCGCGGCGGCGGTGCCGTAGATGTAGAAGTCGTAGAACTCGATCGCGGTGCCCATGAGGCTGGCCATGGCGATCCTGGTCCTGCTCGGCGCCACGACCTCGGGGGAACTCGTCACTGTCATCTCGCCATCCGGACATGCGTCTTGTCAGATGATACAACGACGCTACCACCTGCGTGGCGTCACCAGGCCGCCCGATAGATTCGACCGCAAACGACACTTTTGGGAGGACCGCACCTTGGCCGTCGAACTGGTCATCTTCGACTGTGACGGGGTACTCGTCGACAGCGAGCGCATCTCCGTACGCGTGGGCACCGCCGCGCTTCGCCGCCTGGGCTGGACGATCGACGAGACCGAGTACGCCGAACGCTTCGTCGGCTGCAGCAACGAATACTGGGACGAACAGGTCGGCCAGACCCCACCCGGCTGGTATGAGCAGATCTCACAGGAGTACACGGCCGCGATCAAGGCCGAGCTGTGCGCGATCGGGGGCATCGAGTCGGCCCTCGACCGGCTGGACATCCCCTACTGCGTGGCCTCCAACGGCCGGCACGCCGCGATCCGCGACAGCCTGGAGGTGACCGGTCTCGCACCCCGCTTCGACGGCCGCGTGTTCAGCGCCGAGGACGTGGCCCGCGGCAAGCCTGCCCCCGACCTGTTCCTGCACGCGGCGGCCACGATGGGCGCGCCGCCCCAGAGCTGCGTGGTGATCGAGGACAGCCCGTTCGGCGTGACGGCGGCGATGAGCGCGGGGATGCGCTGCCTGGCATTCGCCGGCGGCCTCACCCCGCCCTCGCGCCTGACCGGCCTCGGCGCCACCCTCTTCCACGACCCCGCCACGATCCCCGACCTGATCGCCGACCTCGTCTGACCGCCCCCGGGGCCTCTCTCAGGGGGTCACGCCTCGCGGTACCGGGCCGGGCGGCAGGCGGGGTCGAGCCGGTCGGCGGTGCGACGCAGCGAGTACGCCAGCCGCGCCCGCACGGCGACGCGCTCCGGGAGGCGCCTGCGCGGCGCCCCCGGCAGTGCCGCGTGGAGCGACCCCCGGAACCCCATCGCCGTCCGGTGTGCGAGGACCTGCATGCCATCCATATCTTTCCTCCTTAATCAATTAAGACCTTAATCGATTAAGATGGGACGGGCAAGGCCGTTCGATACGGTTGGACGATGGCAAGGGTCACCCTGCAGACGATCGCCGACAGGCTGGGCGTGTCCCGCGCCACCGTGTCGTACGCCTTCTCCCGGCCGGACCAGCTCAGCGACGGGCTGCGGCGGCGCATCCTGGAGGTGGCCGACGAACTCGGCTACGCGGGGCCCAACCCGACGGCGCGCTCGCTCCGGCTCGGCCGGGCCGGCGCGCTCGGGCTGCTGTTCAGCGAGACGCTGGCCTACGCCTTCGCCGACCCGTACGCGATCGGGTTCTTCCAGGGGCTGGCCACGGCGGCCGAGGAGGCGGGCGTCGGGCTGCTCATCCTGCCCCTCCCCCATGGCGACCGGCGCAGCGACACCGTGCGCGACGCGGTGGTCGACGCGTTCTGCCTGGTCTCGCTGCCCGACGGCCATCCGGCGCTGGCCGAGGTGCTGGCCAGGAAGCTGCCCGTCGTGGTGGTGGACGAGCCGTACGTGCCGGGCCACCCGTTCGTCGGCATCGACGAGCCCGCCGCCGGGGCCGCCGCCGCCGCGCACGTGCTCGGCCTCGGCCACCGGCGGGTCGCGGTGGCGATGGTCGGCCTGCACGACGACGGCCACACCGGCTGGGCCGACCGCGACCGCCAGGAGGACGCGGTGTTCGAGGCGATGCGCGCCCGGCGCGGCGGCTACCAGACCGCCTGCGAGCAGGCCGGCCTCGACTGGGACGACGTGCCCTTCTACGAGGTCGCCAGGAACTCGCGGGAGGCGGGCAGGAAGGCCGGCCACGCGCTGCTGCGGCGCGAACCGCGGCCCACGGCGATCCTGACCAACACCGACGTGCTCGCCCTCGGCATCCTCGACGCCGCCGCCGACCTGGGCATCGACGTGCCGGGCGAGTTGTCGGTCGTCGGGTTCTCCGACAGCGCGGCCGAGGAGGCTGGGCTCACCACGATCCGGCAGGCCAAGCAGGAGATCGGCGAGGCGGCCGGGCGGCTGCTGCTGTCGGGGACCGCGGCCCGGCCGGAGCGGCGGCTGTTCCCGCACGAGCTGATCGTGCGCGCCTCGACCGCGCCCCCGCCTAGCTGACCAGCGTCGAGCCCCTGCGGCTCTTGCCCACCTTGAGCTGCACCGGGATGCGCGTACGCAGCTCGCCCACGTGGCTCACGATGCCGACCGCGCGGCCGCCGTCGCGCAGCCCGTCGAGGATGTCGAGCACGCCGTCGAGGGTGTCCTCGTCGAGGGTGCCGAAGCCCTCGTCCACGAACAGCGTGCCGACCTCCGCGCCGCCCGCCTCGGCCGTGACCACGTCGGCCAGGCCCAGGGCGAGCGCGAGCGAGGTGATGAAGCTCTCGCCGCCCGACAGGGTCGCCGGGTCGCGGTCGACGCCGGTCCAGGCGTCGGCCACCTTCAGGCCCAGGCCGCCGCCCGAACGCGCCCGCGACCCGGCGGTCCTGCGCAGGTCGTGCCGCAGCAGGTAGCGGCCGGACGACATGTGGTCGAGGCGTTCGTTGGCGGCGTCGACGACCTGCCGGAGCCGTTCGCCCAGCACGAACGAGGTCAGGCTCATGTTCCACTGGTTGTCGCCGGAGACGCCGGAGGCCAGCGCCGCCATGCGTTCGGCCAGGCGGTGGCGTTCGGCGGCCGGCCGCCAGCGCTGGATGCGCGCGGCCAGCTCCTCGCGCAGCTCGGCCAGGCGTCCGGCCCTGGCCACGGCCCGGTCGCGCTCGCTGGCCAGCCGCGTGTGCGCCTCCTCCGCGCTGTCCCGCTCCGCCTCGGCCGCCGCCAGGTCGGGCGCGGGCTCGGCGGCCGCGGCGACCAGCTCGGGGTCGGCGAGCAGGCCGGTGACGGCGGCGTGCTGGTCGTCCAGGCGGCGCAGCAGCTCCGCCTGGCCCTCCCGTTCGGCCGGGCTCCGGTAGGCCTCCTCGGCCTCCCGCGCGTCGGCGAACCCCGCCTCGCCCGCCGCCCGCCCGGCCTCCCTGACGGCGGCGTCGAGCTCGGCGGCCGCCGCGACCGCCGCCCGGGTGGCCTCCAGCGCCTCCCGAAGCAGCTCGGCCTCGTCGTTGAGCCTGGACAGGCGGGCGGTCAGGGTCGGGTCGCCGCCCCTGGCCGCGTCGAGCCGCGCGCTCAGCCGCCCGGCGTCGCCGCTCAGCTCCTCGTGCCTGGTGCGGCCGGCCGCCAGGCGGGCGGCTCCGCGTCGGCCGCGTTCCTCCAGGTCGGCACGTTCGCGGGCGAGCGCGGCCAGCTCGGCGGCCAGCACCGGCTCCCGCGCGGCGGCCCCGGCCAGGCGACGCAGCTCGGCCTCGGCCCCGGCCAGCACCACGGCGCCGTCCAGCCCGTCTCCGGCCTCCGCCCCGGCTTCTGACGGGGTGGGGGTGAGGGTCTGGGCGAGGCGGGTGTGGAGGCGGGCGCGTTCGGCGGTGAGGCGGCTGCTGTGGGCGTGGTGGGCGGCCAGCGTCTCGGCCAGCTCCCTGGCCCGGTCCCGGACGTGGTCGCGTTCGTCTTCGAGACGGTCGAGGGCGTCGGCGAGGCCGGGCTCGCGGTCGGCGACCGACCGCAGGCGGGCGAGCTCCCCCTCGGCGGCCAGCACGCGGTCGGCGGCGGTGCCGGCGTCGAGCCCTTCGGTGGCCGCCGAGGCGTCGGCGAGCCGGGACTCGATCGAGGCCAGGGCGCGTTCGGCCGCCTCGCGGTCGGCGGCGGCCGATTCGTGGGCGCTCTCGGCGGCGTGCTCGTCGTCGGGGGAAGGGGCGCTGGGGGCCGGGGAGGCGGGCATGGGGTGGTGCTCGGAGCCGCAGACCGCGCACGGCCGGCCGTCGGCCAGGTCGCGGGCCAGCTCCGCGGCCATGCCGTCGATCCTGGCCTGGCGCAGGTCGAGCCAGCGTTCGCGGGTCTCCTGGGCGCGGTCGACCAGGGCCTGGTGGGCGGCGGCGGCCGACTCCAGCTCCGCGGCGAGGGCGTCGCGGCGGTGGGCCGCCTCCAGCGCGGAGCGGGCGGCGTCGAGGTGGGCCGCGGCGGCGGGCACGGCCGCCGTCTCGGCGCGTACGCCGGCCAGGGCCGCGCCCGCCTCGGCCAGCCGGGCGGGAAGCTCGGCCTCGGCGGCGGCCACCTGCGCCTCGCGCTGGGCGAGCACGTCGAGCTCCCCGGCCAGGACGGCGAGCTCCCGGTCGATGTCGATGAGATCGGCGGCGGCGTCGCGTACGGCCTGGGCCGCCGGGAGGCGCGCCGCGGCCACCCGCGCGTCGGCCAGCCTGCCCTCGGCCTGCTCGATCAGGCCCGGCAGGAGGCCGAGCCGGGCGGCGACGGCCTCGTCGGCGCCGATCAGGTCGGCCAGCTCCTGCTCCACCCGCAACAGGTCACGCCGGACGACCGACAGCCGGGCCTCCTCGGTGAGCAGCTCGGACAGCCGCGCGAGCTCGGCCCGCCGCTCGCGCTCCAGCCGCTCCAGCTCCGTCACCGACGCCAGGCCCCCGGACGACGGCTGACCGGCGCCGGGAGCGGCGGCGAGCAGGGGACGGGCACGGGCCAGGGCGTCGGCGGCCATGGCGCGGGCCTTGTCGGCGGCCTCCGCGCGTTGCCGGGCGGCCGTGATCAGCGGGAGCACGCGGTCGGCGCGGGCGGCGTCGTCGATGAGGGCCTGGAGGTCGGCGCGTTCGTCGGCGCGTTCGTCGAGGGTGCGGCGCAGGGTGAGCGCCTCGGTGTGGCGGCGCTGACGCTCGGCGAGGGCGGCGGCCCGCTCGAACCGGGACCGCGCCGCGTGCAGGGCCTCGCCCGCGGCGGCGTGGCGCTCACCGCACCGGTCGACGGCGGCCCGCGCCGCGGCCAGCAGCGCTCCGGCCCGGCCCAGCGGGTCGTCCTCGGCCGACGGCGGCCCGCCGTCGGCGCCCGGGGTCGCGGGCACGTCGGAGAGGGAGCCGGGGGGCGGGGTGAGGGTGGGGCCGGCGGCCTCCTGAAGGCGTTCGACGGCGAAGGCCACCTCCCGCCCGAGCTCCTGCTCCGCCCGCCCGGTCACCCGCCGCCGCTCGGCCAGCCACGACTCGGCCTGCGTGAACACCTTGACGGTGAACAGCCGCTCCAGCAGCCGGGCGCGGTCGTCGCCGTCGGCGCGCAGGAACTTCGCGAAGTCCCCCTGCGGCAACATCACCACCTGGCAGAACTGCTCGGCGTTCATCCCCAGCAGCCCGCCCACCAGGTCGCCGGCCTCGTCGAGCCGGGTGGTCAGCCCCTGCCAGGAGGCTCCCCGGCGCTCCTCGACGACGACCTTGGCCTTCTCCTCGGTGAACCCGGCGCCACGCAGCTTGGGACGCTGCCACGACGGCGACCGCCGGACACGTAGTAACCGGCCCCGGATCGTGACCTCCAGCGTCACCGACGGCCCGGTGCCGGCGGGCGCGTGGTCGCAGCGCAGGCTGCGGGCGCTGCTGCGCTGGCCGGGCACGACGCCGTAGAGGGCGAAGCAGAGCGCGTCGAGGATCGTGGTCTTGCCCGCCCCGGTGGGCCCGTGGATGAGGAACAGGCCCGCCTCGGTGAGGGCGTCGAAGTCGACCGTCTCCGTGCCGGGGAAGGACCCGAAGGCCGTGAGCGAGAGCCGGTGGGGCCGCATCTACGCCATCGTCTCCTTCACCCTGGACGCCTCGATCGCCTGTCTTAGCAGGTCTTCCTCCTCGGGCGCGGCAGGCTCGCCGCGCACCTCGCGGACGAAGTCGAGGGCGACCTCCGACTCGGGCCGCCCGCTGAGCCTGACGGGCTGGGCGGCGGGCGCGGCGCCCACCGGCTCGAAGGCGAGGGCGAGGGCGTGGGGGAAGCGGGCGCGCAGCCGGTCCATCGCCTGCTTGGGACGGACGGCGTCGGTCAGGGTGATCTGCAGCCAGTGGTCCTCGTAGGAGGCGAAGCCGGGGAGGGTCAGCAGGTCGTCGAGGTCGCCGCGCAGCCGCCCGACCGGCCGGGGCACGGGCGCGGGCACGAACTCCGCGCCCGAGCCGAGGGTGACCAGCCAGCAGCCCTTGACGTGGCCGGTCTCGGAGAAGGAGTAGGCAAGGGGGGAGCCGGAGTAGCGCACGGTCTCGGACATGCGCTGCCGCCCGTGGAGGTGGCCGAGCGCGACGTAGTCGACGCCGTCGAAGGCCGGCAGCGGCACGTGGGACACCCCACCCACGCTGATGTCGCGCTCGCTGTCGCTGGCCTGGCCGCCGGTCACGAAGCAGTGGGCCAGCACGACGGCGGCCCGGTGGCGCGCGGCGTCGGCGCGTACGCGGTCCATCGCGTGGGAGATCGCGGCGGTGTGGCCGCGGTCGGGGAGCTGCCAGGGGGTGCGCACCAGCTCCGGCTCCAGGTAGGGGATGCCGTAGAAGGCGACGTCGTCGATCAGCACCGGCTGCCACGACTGGTCGGGCTCGGTACGGACGTGCACCCCCGAGGAGTCGAACAGCGCCGAGCCGAACCCCAGCCGCAGCGCCGAGTCGTGGTTGCCGCTGATCAGCACCACCCGCGCCCCGGCGGCGCGCAGGCGGGCGAGCGCGTCGGAGAGCAGGGCCACCGCGTCGACCGGCGGCAGGGCGTGGTCGTAGACGTCGCCGGAGACTGCCACGACGTCGACGCGCTCGGCGCGCACGGTCTCGACCAGGTGGTCGACGAACGCGGCCTGCGCCCCGAGCAGGCTCTCCCGATGGAAGGAGCGCCCGAGGTGCCAGTCGGAGGTGTGCAGGATCCGCATGTCGCAGGAAGCTAACATCTCCCACCGACAAATGCGGTCTCTGCTGTCACAGAAGCCGGGAGTAGGCTAACTGATCAGCGGGCAAACCAACGCACATGGGGAGGCCGATGCGCACTGGCCGTGGCACCTTGAGCGTCGCCGCCGGTCTGGTGCTGGTGGCTCTCGCGTCGGTCGGTTACGTGTTGCCGCCCGCGTTCGACCCGCCGCCGCTGAAGGCGGATCCGGCGTTCGAGACCCTTCCCGCGCAACCGGCCGGGGAGCTGCGCCCGGTGGTGGCCGCCGCCCCCGTACGGCAGGAGGAGATCTCGTTGCCGGCCGAGGGGCAGCAGCTGGAGGGCACCTTACGCGTGCCGCTCACGCCCGGGCGGCACCCGGCGATGGTGTTCGTGTCGGGGTCGGGCAACGGCTCGCGGACGGAGTTCACGCCGCAGGCGGAGTTCCTGGCCAGGGCGGGCGTGGCGACGATCGCGTTCGACAAGCGGACCGTCGGCTACGACTTCCGCGAGCGCGACTTCGGGCTGCTCGCCGACGACGCCCTGCGCATGGTGGAGTACCTGCGCGCCCGTCCGGAGGTCGACGCCTCGCGCGTCGGGCTGTGGGGGGTCAGCGAGGGCGGCTGGGTGGTGCCGATCGCGGCGGCCAAGAGCGCGGCGGTGGGCTTCACGGTGCTGGTCTCCTCGCCGAACGTCTCGCCGCTCCGGCAGGTCGCCTGGGCCCTGAACGAGCAGTTGCTCAGGCTGCACGCCCCCATCGGCGCCCGTGACCTGCTGACCAGGGCGATGGGCGGCGTCGGCTTCACGTTCCTGCGTTACGACGCGATGCCCGCCTTACGCCGGATCAAGCAGCCGGTCCTGGCGTTCTACGGCACCACCGACCCCTCGATCCCCTTCGTCGAGTCCACCAAGGCGCTGGTCACGGCGCTCACCGAGGCGGGCAACGACCGGTACACGATCCGCTTCATGGACAAGGGCGACCACGCGATGCGGGTCAACGGCGGCCCGTTCACCAGCGGCTACCTGGAGACCCTGGCCAACTGGATCAGCGGCCTGCCCGCCACCGCGACGCCGTCGGCGCACCTGGCGGGCAGCACGCCGGTCCAGCGCTTCGAGGCCAGCGACGTCCCGGCGGCCCCCTGGTACGCGGGCGGCACGATGCTCGGGCTGACCATCTGCCTGGCCGCCGTCGGGTACGTGGCCGGCCCGGTCGCGGCCATGGTCGTACGGCTGCGCGGCCACGGCCGGCCGCCCGTGGAGACCACCGCTGGGCTGTGGCCGCCGATCAGGCGCAGGCTGCGCAGGATGGCGTGGGCGGGTCTCGGCCTGCTGGCCTCGGTCGTGGCGTTCATCACGCTGCTGGTGTTGTTCTCGGTGAACCAGGCGGGCGCGTGGCCGGCCGTGCTGGCGGGCTGGCTGGTGGTCCGCGCGCTGGCCGTGCTCATGCTGATCCAGGAGGTCACGGCGGTGGCCGCGTACGTGTCGGCGCTGCGCGAGGGCATGCGGCCCACCCGGTGGCAGTACGTCGCGATCGGCGGCGTGCTCGGCGGCACCGGGCTGCTCCTGGTGGCGGCGGCCTACTACGGCCTGTTCGCGTTCCCCTGGTAGGCGTTCATCCAGCGGTCGAGCTCGGCGAAGACCTGCTTGCGCGCGGGCTCGGCGGACAACACCAGGTCGTGCACGCCGTCCTGGATGCGTACGCAGGTGACGTGGGGGCCGATCGCGGTGGACCAGCGGGCGATGTGCTCGGGGTCGAGCACGATGTCGGCCGAGCGCGCCTCGGGCACGAAGTCGCGTACCCGCAGGCCTGTGGAGGAGGCGAGGACGAGGACCGGCACGTCCACCGCGAGCCCCTGGTGCAGCCGGCGCTGGGCGCGGCGGACGGCGGCCAGCCACATCGCGTGCACGGAGAACCCGACCAGCGGCTTGAGCGTCAGGTCGTAGTCCCATTCGCCCTGTTCGGTGCGGTGGAGGCTCTGGCCGTAGGCGGTGCTGATGCCGAGGGGCAGGGCGCGGCGGGAGTAGGACAGCGGGGTCCTGAGCAGGTCGGCGGCCAGGCGGAGCGGCGCGGGCACGTTCAGGTCGAGGAACGGGCTGTTGAGCACGAGCCCCTGCACCAGGCCCCGGCCGCGGACGCGGTCGGCCCACAGCGCGGTGATCAGGCCGCCGGTGGAGTGGGCGTTGACGGTCAGCTCGTCGTGGTCGCGCCTGATGAGGCGGACGGCCTCGTCGATCTCGGGGAAGTAGTCGGTGATGCTCCTGATCAGGCCCCTGGTCTGGTGCGGGAGCAGCGAGCGGCCGTACTTGCGCAGGTCGAGGGCGTAGAAGTCGATGCCGCGCTGGACGTAGTAGTCGGCCAGGTGGTCCTGGAAGAAGTAGTCGGTGAATCCGTGGACGTAGAGCACCGCCCTGCGCGAACCGGTCCTCCTGGAGATCAGGGTCGCGACGACCTCGCCCTCGAAATCGGGCGGCATAGGCAGAACGGTGATGTCGTACATATCAGACACCATATGGATTGTCTGGCCATGATGGGACGCCGGGCGGCAGGTCCTCGCTCACCTTCATCGGGAAGTCGGCCCGCCGCTTCTCCAGGAAGGCGTTCACCCCCTCGACCGTGTCGGCCGCGCCGCCGAGCTCGGCCATGAGCCGGGAGTCGGCCGCGTGCGCCTCCCAGGGCGAGGCCGCCGACAGGCCCGACCACATCAGCCTGCGCACGGCGGCGACGGAGACAGCCGAGGTGTTGTCCGCGATCTCGCGGCCCAGCGCGTACGCGGCGGCCAGCAGCTCCTCGTCCGGCAACACCCGCGACACCAGGCGGCCCTCCAGAGCCTCGGCGGCGGGGAAGACCCGGCCGGTCATGGCCCACTCCATGGCCCGGGAGATGCCGACGACCCTGGGCAGGAACCAGCTCGACGCGGCCTCGGGGACGATCCCGCGCCGGGCGAACACGAACCCGAACCGGGCGCTCTCCGCGGCCAGCCGGACGTCCATGGGCAGCGTCATCGTGACGCCCACGCCGACCGCGGGGCCGTTGATCGCGGCGATGACGGGCTTGAGCGAGGCGGCGATCCTGAGCGCGACCGTGCCGCCGCCGTCGCGCGGCGCGCCGTCCACCAGCTCGCCCTCCCCCCGACGGCCGAACGTGCCACCGCCGCCGCCCAGGTCGGCCCCCGCGCAGAAGGCCCGCCCGGCCCCCGTGACCACCACCGCGCGCACGTCGTCGTCGGCGTCGGCGAGGTCGAAGGCGTCGATCAGCTCGGCGCGCATGGTCAGGGTGAACGCGTTGAGCCGCTCGGGGCGAGACAGGGTGATGGTGGCGATGCGGTCGGCCACGCGGTACTCGATCTCGGAGAAGGCCATGACCCGAATCTTATTCGGTTACTGATGTTCATCCTCCGATAAAGACATATTTCGTATCCAATGCGTAGGCTGCCCGCGCTGTCCGTGGCTGCGGGTTACGGTGGAGTTCGGGGAAACGGGGATGGCGTGCGACAGGGTAGGAAACCGGTGGGCGCGGCAGCGGTCCTCGGCTGGCTGGCACTCACGACGCTGGCGCCCGGGGCCGCCCATCTGCGTGCCGGATGGCGCAAGACCGGTCTGGTCCTGCTGTCGTGCCATGTCGCGGGGCTGGCGGCGCTGCTGGCCGTCGCGCTGACCACCGACAACCTGCTGGGCTCGCTGACCCAGGACTCGTGGCTGATCCCGATCACCATCGGCGCGGTCGCCCTCGGGGTCGTGTGGCTCGCGGTGATCGTGCACTCGTTCATGGTGCTGCGTCCGGGACGGCTGCGGCGGCGCGAGCAGATCGTCACCGGCACGCTCGCCGGGCTGCTCGCCGTCGCGGCCGTGGTGCCGTTCGGGGCGGTCGCGAACTACGTGTGGACCTCCCAGAAGACCCTCAGCGGCATCTTCACCGGGCCCGACCCCGCCGATTCCCCCACGCAGGAGGGCGAGGAGCCGCCGCAGGACCCGTGGGCCGGGCGCGAACGGGTCAACCTGCTGCTCCTCGGCGGCGACGCCGACGACAACCGCACCGGCGTACGCACCGACAGCATGAACGTGGCCAGCATCGACGTGAAGTCCGGCAACACCGTGCTGGTCAGCCTGCCCCGCAACCTGGAGAACGTGCGCTTCCGCCCCGGCACGCCGATGGCCCAGCGTTTCCCCGGCGGCTTCCGCCTGCCGGCCGACCCCGGCGGCGGCCGCAGCGACCTGCTCAACAGCGTCTGGGAGTACGCCGACGCGCACCCGGAGATCTTCGGCGGCCGCCAGCACCAGGGCCCGAAGGTGCTCATGGACACCATCGGCTACACCCTCGGCCTGGACATCGACTGGTACGCCCTGGTCAACATGTGGGGCTTCGCCCGTCTCATCGACGCCATCGGCGGCATCACGATCACCGTCGAGCAGGACGTCGTGTTCGGCAAGTACAACGAGGGCCTGGTCAAGGCCGGCACCAGGAAGCTCAAGGGCGCCGACGCGATGTGGTACGCCCGCTCACGCACGTTCAGCGACGACTACACCCGGATGCGGCGGCAGCGCTGCGTGCTCGGCGCGCTGCTGGGCCAGGCGGACCCGGCGACCGTCCTGGCCCGGTTCAACCGGATCGCGCTGGCGGCCAAGGAGCTGATCAGGACCGACATCCCGCGCTCGATGCTGAAGAACCTGGTGCCGCTGGCGCTCACGGTCAAGAACGCGAAGGTGACGAGCCTGCAGTTCGTGCCGCCGCTGATCCGCACCGGCTACCCCGACTGGGACAAGATCCGCGAGCTGACCGCCAAGGCCGTCCGCGACTCGACCGCCGCGACGTCCGCCGTCGCCGCCTCGGCCACACCGTCCGCCTCGCAGGGCACGTCCCCGAAGAAGTCCCCCAAACCGTCCGGGCCGCCGACGAAGGGGCTCACCGAGGGGTGCGGGGCGGCCTGAGTCCGCGGTAGGGGCCCGGAGCGCCGGTTCCCGGTGGCATCCTGGGTGAACCGGCAAATCTGGAGGAGATTCGCGATGTCCCACCCTCTCGGCACGTCCCCCGCCCCCCGGCGCACCCCGCTCGACGCCGAGGAGAGAGTCCGGGCCGAGGCCGGTTTCGTCCCCCTGGTCGCCCAGCAGCTCGCCGAGAACGGGCGGTTCAGGGTGAGCGCCGACACCCCGGAGCTGGTGGAGGTGTTCCAGGGGGTGGCCCGCAAGGTGGGCGAGCTGCTCGGGCGGCCCGTGGTCAGCTACTCCAACGGCCGGTACATGGTGATCACCTTCGCGCAGGGCTCAGCGCTGGGGTGAGGCCGCGAGGCGGTCCAGGAGGGCGCGGAGGATCCGGTGGGGCTCCGTCCACAGCAGGGCGCCGCCGATGCCGGGCACGACGTGCCGCACGGCTCCCGGGATGCGGGCGGTCAGGCCCTCGCCCAGGTCGGGTGAGTGGCTGCCGTCGAGCTCGCCGTACCAGACGTCGACCGGGACCCTGATCGCGGCCAGGTCGATCCCCCAGCGGCCCATCGCCAGCACGGTGTCGCGGGCGTAACCGGCGGGCCCCTGGGCGAACGCCTCCCGCAGCGCCTCGCGGTACGCGGCGGCGAAATCCGCCCTCTCGTACACGGCCAGGTCGCAGGCGGGGCTGCCGCCCGTCACCAGGTCCCACATCGCCTGCGGGGTGAACCCGGAGAAGATCTTCTCGGCGGCCTCCGGGTCGTGCTCGGACAGCTCCGTCAGCCGCCGCAGCTCGCCGGGCAGCACGTCGGCGAAGCGCGGGTCGGCCACCTCGTCGGCGGCCGAGACCAGGGCCAGCGCGCCGACCACGCCGGCCGCGGCGCAGGCCAGCGCGAACGGCGCCCCCTGCGAGTTGCCGACCATGGCGGGACGGCCGAGCCCGGCGGCGAAGGCGCGTACGCCGGCGGCGAAGTCCGCGAACGTACGGCCCGGCGCGGGAGTGGAGGCGCCCAGCCCGGGACGGTCAAGGGAGATCAGCCGCACACCGAGCTCGTCGGCCGCCGCCGCGCCGAAGCCGAGCCGGCGGCTCGTGGCGGCCCCCGGCGACAGCAGGACCGGCGTCCCGTCCGGCGGCCCCCATTCGGCCCAGCCGAGGAGCCTGCCGTCGGGCAGCCGTTCGGCGCCCGTACGGGCGGGAGGTGCGACCAGGATGTTCATGCGCTCATCATCCCGTGAACACCTCGGGGGGTTTCCACCGGTTTTCCGGTCGCGCAGGTGGGCCGGTCCGGCGCGTGAATGATCACATTTCCGCAGGTCGTCCGGCACACTGGGCTTGTGCTCATCGATCTGGTCCCGCCCTTCGAAGGGCGCCACTGCGAGACGACCACCGCCGGCACCCTGCTGCGGCACGCGGGCGTGGAACTGTCGGAGGCGATGTTGTTCGGGCTGGGCGAGGGGCTGAGCTTCATCTACTGGGACAGCGGCTCGCTGGACGTCCCGCTCATCGGCGGCCGGGTCAAGCCGCACGCGCTCACCGAGAAGCTGGCCGCCGCGCTCGGCTTCACGCTGGACACGCAGGAGACCTCCTCCCCCATCACGGCCTGGTCGAACGTCCGCCGCCACCTCGACGAAGGCACCCCCGTGGGGATCCGGCTCGACTGCTACCACCTCGACTACATCAGGACCCCCTACCACTTCGGCGGCCACTACGTCGCGATGGTCGGCTACGACGAGGGACACGCCAACCTCGTGGACACCGCCCAGCAGGGCACCCGCAACCGCGTCCCGCTCGAGTCGCTCGAACGGGCCCGCGCGGCGACCGGGCCGATGACGGCGCACAACCTGTCGTACACGCTCGGGCCGTGCGCCGAGGCCGACCTGCCGTCCGCGATCAGGGCCGCCGTCCGGTCCACCGCCGCCGGGTTCCTCAACCCGGCCATGCGCAACGTCGGTTACCGGGGCATCGAGCAGGCCGCCGCGCTCATCCCCACCTGGCTGGAACGCGGGCCGACCGAGCAGCTCACGCGGACGGCCAACCTCATGGAGCGGGGCGGCACCGGGGGCGCGTTCTTCCGGAACCTCTACGCCGAGTTCCTGGGCGAGGCCCAGACGATCGCGCCGGGCAAGGCCCTGGAGGCGGCCTGCCAGGCGTACACGGCGCTGGCGCCCAAGTGGAGCGAGGTGGCCGACCTGCTCGCCCAGGCCGGGGAGACGGGCCGGCAGGCGCCCCTCGACCAGGCGGGATCGCTCCTGTACGACCTGGCCGCACGCGAACGCCTGGCCATGGAGTCCCTGCACGAGGCAGCGTAGGAACGCGGCCCTACCGGGGGCGAGGCTATGGGCGACGGGCCTACCGGGCGCGGGTCTACAGGGGGCGGTGGAAGGTGGCGCGCCAGCGGTGGCGTCCGTCGTCGCTCAGGTGCTCGATCGTCTCCGCCGTCAGCCCGCCGGTCGCGAACGCCGCGATCTCCGCGGCCGTCAGCGGCCACGGCGGGGCGCCCGCGGGCCCGCCCTCCTCGCGGCCCGACGCGATCACCAGCAGCGTGCCGCCGGGCCGTACGAACGCGGCGACGCCCGCGGTGGCGCGGGCGTGCAGCTCCTCGGGGAGGGCCTGGACGGTCATGATCTCCACGACCAGGTCGAAGGCGTGCCGCCAGCCGGCGGGCGGGTCGAACAGGTCGGCGGCGCGGTAGTCGACGGCGCTGCCGGGGAAACGTTCGCGGGCCAGGCGCACGGCCGACTCGCTCACGTCGAAGGCGACCGTGTCGTAGCCGAGGCCCGCCACGTACTCGGCGTCGTCGCCCAATCCGGCGCCCACCACGAGCGCCCGCCCGCCGCCGAGGCCGCCGGGGCCGCGCCCGGCGGCCCACTCCACGAGCAGGACGTGCGGCGTACGCGAGTCCCAGGGGACGATCGCCTCGCCGGTCGCCGACTCGGCGTAGAGGTGCTCGAACCAGCCGGTCGGGTCGTCGGCCGCCAGCGACCGGGCGGCCAGCCGCCTGGCGTCGGCGTCGGCGTCGGCGTCGGGGTCAGCCTTAGGGTCGGCGTCGGGGTCGGCCTTGGGGTCGGCGTCGGGAGCGGCGTCGGTGTCGCGGTCGCGCCCGCTCGTCGGTCCGGTCATCGATCCCCCAGATCGGTCAGGCGTGGAAGGATTCCTTGGCCAGGCGGGCCAGGCGCGTCTCGTCGATCGTATGGCCCAGGCCGGGCTGGGTGAGCGGGACGGCGACGACGCCCGCGTTCGCGCCGACCAGCGGCGTGACGATCTGGTTCTGCTTCGGCGGCTGCGTGACGTCGCACGGCAGCGTGCAGCCCGGCAGGCTCGCGACCGCCACCGTGGCCGCCCTGGCCAGACCCGCCCCCTGGCCGCCCGCGCACTGGATGTCCCAGCCCGCGGCGGCGGCCCGGTCGTGCGCGCGCCGGGCCTCCGACAACGACGGGAACGCGGTGGGGCGCAGCAGCAGGACCTTGGCGGCGCGCAGGGTCAGGTAGTCGTCCAGCTCGGCGGTCGAGCGCACCTCGACGGCGACCGAGGCGGTCACCTCGTCCTGCAGCGCGGCGTGGGCGTGGACGTCACCGAGGGGGAAGGGCCGCTCGATGACCTCCAGGCCGTAGGAGTCGAGCGCGACGAGCTGGCCGCGGTCGGTGTAGGCGTTGCCGCCGTCGACGGCCAGGGTCAGCGCGGGGTACGCCTGCCGCACCGCGCGTACGGGCTCGACGTCCCAGCCGGGCCTGATGTCGAGGGTGACGTGCCCGTAGCCGGCGCAGACCTGCTGGTTGACGCGGGCGACCAGGCTCTCGACGGACGGGTCGGGGGCCAGGCGCACGGTGGCCATCACCGAGGTGCGGGTGCCGCCGATGGCGTGCGCGAGCGGCACTCCCCGCATCCTGGTCCACAGGTCCCAGCAGGCCATGTCCACGGCCCGGTCTCCGCTCGGCACGGCGTCGGGATGTTCCCAGTCGACGCCGATCAGCAGCGTGGCCAGCGACTCCTCCAGCCGGGACCAGGCCTTCGGCTCGGGTGAGACGGCCTCGCCCCAGCCGGTCATGCCGCCGTGGTCGGTGAGCTTCACGAGCAGGCTCTCCGACCTCGCGCCGTACGGCAGGACCAGCCGGAAGACCTCCAGCTCCCGCACTCGCGGCATGAACCCCCCTTAAGTCATGACGAGAGAGTCGTCGCGCCAGGTGAAGGCCGTCCACGGCGGTGCGTTTGGCAGCGTTCTCAGCACTTTGACGTTCTCATCACTATGACGCGGTCCCTTCCATAGTGCCTGCCTTGCTGGACTGCACAAAACGCGGGGCCAGCACGACGGCCAGGACGGCGAGCACGACGGTGAAGCCGAGCCCGACGGCGTAGTTCTCGCCCGTGGCGGTGAACAGGGCGCCGCTGACCGCGACGGCCACCACGGTGAACACCGACTCGCCGACGCCCACGGCCGCGCTGTTCTGCCCTTCCTCGCCCTCCTTGGACATCTCCAGCACCAGCACGGACACCGTGGGGTGCAGCGCGCCGATGCCGAGGCCCGAAATAGCCATGGCCACGTACGCGACCGCGATGGGCAGCGAGTCGATCAGCACGAGCGACACCAGCGCGATGCCGACGGCGACCATCGCCGCGCCGCCGCGGATGGCGGTCATGTTGCTGATCGTGCCGCGGCCCTTGATCCACGAGCCGGTGGACCAGCCGAGCGCGCCGACCGTGAGGACGACGCCGGCGCCGGTGGGGGTCAGGCCGCGCTCGTTCATCAGCATGAGCGGGATGAGCACCTCGGCCGCCATGAGCGAGCCGTAGGCCAGGCCGCGCAGCACGGGGGCGGTCGGCAGGCCGCGGGCCGCGCGCAGCGAGCCGGGCAGCAGCAGCTTGGGCAGGGCCACGACCAGCAGGACGACGCCGGCCACGAGCAGCGGCAGGCCGTCCTTCAGGGCGCTGCCGTACTGGATCAGGGCGGCGGCGACGGCGGTCAGCGTGGCCCAGACGAGCTTGCGGCCGAGGCCGGGGGCGGGGGCGGCGGAGCCTTGCTCGGCCGAGCGGCCGGCGGTGCCGCGCCACAACAACAGGGCCGCGGGGATGACCAGCGCGGAGACGCCGAGGAAGATCCAGCGCCAGCTCACGTTCTCCACGACGAAACCGGCGATGGCCGGGCCGATCATGGAGGGCACCACCCAGGCGGCCGAGAACAGCGCGAACACCTTGGGATGCATGGCCCCCGGGAAGACCCGGGCGACGAGCACGTACAGGGAGACCTGGATCAAACCGGCGCCGAGCCCCTGGACGAAACGTCCGGTGACCAGCACCTCCATCGTGGGCGCGAACCCGGCGACCAGCAATCCGGCCACGAACGCGACCACGCCGACGGCGATCGGCTGCACCGGCCCCCGCACGTCGCTCCACCTGCCGCCGAGCACGGTCGCGATCACGCTGGCCGCGAGGGTGGCGCTGAAGGCCAGGTTGTACAGGGCCATGCCGCCGAGGTCGCGGGCCACGACGGGCATCGCGGTCGCCACCGCCATCGCCTCGAAGGCCACCAGCATCACGAGCGCGACCAGGCCGACGCTGAGCGCCCGGTACCGCGCGGACAACACGCCGGCCGGGGCCGGGGCGGAGTCCTCGATCGATTCAACAGTCGTAGTCATGACCGCAAAACTATGAGGAAGCCCCAGGTCAGCACATCGGGCGCGGGGCCTAGGCAATTGGGCCTAAGGCATGCGGGACTCGATGCCGTCCAGCATCAGTTCGAGGCCGAAGCGGAAACGTTGCTCGCCGTCGGCGGCGATCAGGTCGTCGATGTGCCCCACCAGGTACGGGAACCGCTCCGGCGGCAGCGTGCGGTAGTAGTCGGCGATCTGTGTGGCGAAGGCGGTGAAGTACTCCTCCGGCGAGGTCATCTCCGAGGCGCGCAGCCGGCTGACGTGCACCGAGCCCTCGTAGGCGTCGCCGATGAGGTAGAGGGACAGGCGGTCGAGGCACAAGGCGGCGTTGCCGGGCGGCATGCCGGCCTCCAGCAGCAGCCCGTAGACGAACTCACCGGCGCGCAGGGAGTTCTCCCCCGTGGGGATGTTCGCGAGAGCCGCCCTGGCGACGTCGGCGTGCCGGTTGAGCACCCGGTAGACCTCCAGCGAGTACGCCCTGAGCTGGTCCTTCCACCGGCTCGGATCGCGCTCGGGCAGCCGGATCTCGCCGAGCACCCGGTCGTAGACGAGTTCGAGCAGCTCTTCCTTGTTGGCGACGTGCGCGTACAGCGAGGCGGGGCCGGTGTCGAGCTCCTGGGCGACCCGTCTCATGCTGAGCGCGTCGAGCCCTTCGGCGTCGAGCACCCGCAGCCCGGTCTCGACGATGAGGTCCTGGCTGAGCTGCCGCCTGATCTGCGCGGGCTTGCGGGTCTTGCGCCACGGCGGCACCGGCACGGCGTCTTCCTTGCTCCCCATGGCGAACACTGTACTTGACACGAACACTGTTCGCCACTAAAACGGTGTTCGTCAACGAACAGTGTTCGTAGCAAGAACAGCGTTCTAAGGAGTTCCCGATGGCAGTGACCAACCAGGCGCGGACGGACCCGGAGGCCGTCGCGCCCTACCGGTGGCGTTGGGCCGCCCTTTTCGTGATCCTGGCCGCCGAGGTCATGGACCTGCTCGACGCCCTGATCACCACGATCGCCGCCCCCACCATCCGCGCCGACCTGGGCGGCAGCGACAGCCTCGTGCAGTGGCTCGGCGCCGGCTACACGCTGGCCATGGCCGTCGGCCTGATCACCGGCGGGCGGCTCGGCGACCTGTTCGGCCGCAAGCGCATGTTCCTGATCGGCGCCTTCGGGTTCACCGCCGCCTCGTTGTTGTGCGGAGTGGCGACCGGCCCCGAGATGCTTGTCGCCAGCCGCGTGTTGCAGGGCCTGTTCGGCGCCGTGATGTTGCCGCAGGGGCTTGGGCTGATCAAGGAGATGTTCCCGCCGCAGGAGATCGGCAAGGCGTTCGGCATGTTCGGGCCGGTCATGACGATCTCGTCGGTCGGCGGCCCGGTGCTGGCCGGCTGGCTGGTCGACGCCGACTTCTTCGGCACCGGCTGGCGCATGATCTTCCTGATCAACCTGCCGCTCGGCCTGGCCGCCGCGCTGGCCGGCATCCGCTTCCTGCCCGAGTACCGCCTCTCGAACGCCACCAAGCTCGACCTGGTCGGCGTCGGCCTGGTCTCGATCGCCGGATTCCTGCTGATCTACCCGCTGATCCAGGGCCGCGAGCTCGGCTGGCCCGCCTGGACGTTCGTCTCGATGGCCGCCTCGCTGGTGGTCTTCGCCCTGTTCGGCCGGTACGAGTCGCGTCGCGCCGCCTCCGGCAAGGACCCGCTGGTCACCCCCAGCCTGTTCCGCAAGCGGGCCTTCTCCGGCGGCCTGGTCGCCGGTCTCGCGTTCTTCTCCGGCATGATCGGCCTCAGCCTGGTCTTCAGCATCTACATGCAGGCCGGCCTGCACTTCAGCCCGCTCAAGGCCGGCCTGGCCAGCCTTCCCCAGGCGGTCGGCGGCGTGATCGGCTTCGGCCTGGCCATGTCGGGGCTCCAGGAGAAGCTGGGCCGCGGCCTGCTGCAGATCGGCGTGGTCGTCATGGCCGCCGGCGCGGCCGTGCTCGGCGTGACCATCCACCTCGGCGGCCTCGACGTCGGCGTCTGGCAGCTCGCCCCCGGGCTGGCGCTGGTCGGCATCGGCATGGGCCTGACCATGGCGCCGTTCTTCGACATCGTGCTGGCCGGGGTCGAGCCGCACGAGTCGGGGTCGGCCTCGGGCACGATGACCGCCGTCCAGCAGCTCGGCGGCGCGCTCGGCACCGCCGTGCTCGGCACGCTCTTCTTCAACCTGCTCCAGGATCAGTGGAGCTTCGGCTCGGCCATGCAGGTGACCGTCTGGGTCGAGATCGGGCTGCTGGCGATCACCTTCGCCCTGTCGTTCCTCATGCCGCACAAGGCCCGCCCCGAACAGGCCGGCCACTGAACGCTGACCCGGCCGCGGCTCCCCCACGGGGGAGGAGCCGCGGCCTCGGCCTTTCTCAGGCACCGGTGTGGCGTTCGGCCCACCGGGCGAGATCGCGCCGCTCGATCGCGGCGGCCATCAGGTCGGGGAAGGCGTCGGGGGTGCAGGCGAACGCCGGCACGCCCATCGCGGCCAGCGCGGCGGCGTTGTCGTGGTCGTAGAAGGGCGCGCCCTCGTCGGAGAGCGCGAGCAGCACGATCACCTGTACGCCGGCCTGGGTCATCGCGGCCACCCGGCGCAACATCTCCGCGCGTACGCCGCCCTCGTACAGGTCGCTGATCAGGATGAAGATCGAGTCGGCCGGGCGGGTGATGAGGCCCTGTGAGTAGGCGATGGCCCTGTTGATGTCGGTGCCGCCGCCGAGCTGGGTGCCGAACAGCAGCTCGACCGGGTCGTGCAACTGCTCGGTCAGGTCGACCACCGCCGTGTCGAACACCACCAGCGACGTCTTCAGCGACCGCATCGAGGCCAGGACCGCCCCGAACACGCTCGAATACACCACCGAGGCCGCCATCGAGCCGCTCTGGTCGATGCAGAGCACCACCTCGCGCTGCACCGACCGCTGCCGGCGCGCGTAGCCGACGAGCCGCGACGGGACGACCGTGTTCCGCTCCGGCAGGTAGTTCTTGAGGTTGGCCCGGATCGTCCGGTCCCAGTCGATGTCGGACACCCTCCTCGGCCGATGCGTACGCGCCGAACGGTCGAGCGCACCCGTCACGGCCGCCCGGGTGCGCTGGGCGAGGCGGCGTTCGAGCTCGGCGACGACCTTGCGCACCACGGCCCTGGCCGACTCGCGGGCCTGCTCGGGCATCACCCGGTTGAGCGCCAGCAGCGTGCCGACCAGGTGAACGTCGGGCTCCACGGCCTCCAGCATCTCCGGTTCGAGCAGCAGCCTGGTGAGGTTGAGCCGCTCGATCGCGTCCTTCTGCATCACCTGGACGACCGTGGACGGGAAATACGTCCTGATGTCGCCCAGCCAGCGGGCCACCCGCGGCGCGGACGCGCCGAGGCCGCCCTCGCGCCGGCTCTGCCCCTCGCGGCCGTCCTGGTCGTAGACGGCGCCGAGGGCCGCGTCCATCTGCGCGTCGGCGCCCTCCAGGGCGCAGCCGGTGCCGTCGGCGTCGCCGCCTCCGAGCACCAGCCGCCACCTGCGCATGCGCTCATCCACGGTCTCTCCCGATGATCGACAACACGGTCGCCACGGCTCCCGCCGTGCGCCGTTCGTCCACGTCCGGCTCGGTCGCCGCGCCGGTGTCACCCGTGCCGCCCGCCGCGCTCACGCGCTCGCCGATGGCCCGCCGCTCCGGCCCGGCGAAGCCGCCGAAGGTACGGCGCAGCAGCGGCAGCACGTCGGTGAACTGGTCGGCCGGCAGCGCGGTCAGCCAGGTGTCGACCAGGCCCAGCAGGCGGGGGTCGTGCACCAGGAGCAGGCCGCCGCCGGACAGGAACCCCTCGACCCAGGCCGCCGCCCTGACCGGGGTCTGGCCTCTGGACATGGCCCTGGACATGCGGTCGCCCGCGTCGGCCAGCTCGCCGGCGTCGAGCAGGAGGCGGGTGAGCCGGCCCTCGACGAGACCGTGCAGGTCCTGCCGGTCCGCCATGCCACGCAACGTCCCCAGCCACCGCCCCCGCGCCACCCCCTCCCCCTCCGCACCTTCCGAGGCCGCGGGGGGTTCCGTGAGGAGGGCCACGGCGGCGTGGACGGCGTCGACGTGTTTGAGCAGGCCGGCCGCCGCGTCGTCGTCGAGCCCGGTGACGGCCACCGGCAGCCCGACGCAGATCCGGTCGAGCATCGAGCGCACGATCACCGCCAGCCCCTCGGCCGACGTGCCGCGTACGTCGCCGTAGCGGTGGGCGCGCACCATCGCGGGCAGCGCCGCCATCAGGTGCGTGACGTCGGTGTCCAGCGCCGCCTTGGCCGACAGCGCGGCGAGCACGCCGGGCAGCGCCTCCGGCAGGTCGGCCAGCAGGCACGACTCCACCAGCGCGGTCAGGTCGGCGAGCACCGCCGACGACGCCCCGGCCAGGTCGTGGCAGCGCCGCGCCGCCGCGGCGGCGACCGTGGTGCCGAGGGCGGCGTGCTCGATGAGCGCGAGGTCGTGCTCGGGCAGCCAGCGCAGCGTCCACGACTCCCTGAACGTGCCCTTCCCGCGCGCCTGCCCCGGCGTGCCCCAGCCCACCTCCAGCAGCCGCAGCCGGTGGAGCAGGTGGCTGCGTTCCAGGTCGAGCGGCCTGCGCAGGTCGAGGTCGAGCTCACGGTCGAGCGCCTCGGGCCGAAGTCTCAGCCGCCGCTGCTGTTCGCGCAGGTCACGCTGGAGCGGGACCATCGGGGTGCCGTCGGAGACGTGGCCGAGCCGGTCGCCGACGACCATCCGCCGCTGGATCAGCTCCACCGCCAGGTCGTCGCCCTCGCACAACACCGCCCTGGCCGCCGCCCTCACCTCGCCGAGCCCGGCCAGCGGCCTGCCGCGCAGCCCGGCCAGGGTCGCGGCCAGGCGTACGGACTCGATGACGTGCGCGGACGACACCGGCAGCCCCTCCTCGCGCAGCACGGCGGCGGCCTCGGTGAGCCATCGCTCGACCGGCCGGTCGGGGACGGCGAACAGGTGGTGGTACCAGCCCGGCGAGGCGATGCCCGCGCCGTAGCCGCTCCACGAGGCCAGCCGCCCGTAGGTCCACGGCACCCACGTCAGCTCGGCCTTCACCTTCGGCATGCCGCGCAGGAGCGCGTTGTCGGCCGCGGCCGGGGGCAGCGGCCCGGTCAGCGCGGGCACGTGCCAGGCGCCGCAGACCACCGCGACGACGCCGAACCCCTCCTTGATCGCGGCACGCAGGGTCCTGCGCATGTACGCCTCGCGCCTGGCCTCCCGGCCGACCGGCACGTGGCCCTCACGCACCGCGGCCATGGCCTCGGCGATCACCTCGAACGGGGTGTCGCCGCGGTGCTCGACGACGTCCTCCCACCAGCGTTCGGGGTCGTCGTGGCCGGCGGCGGCGGCCAGCGCGCCGATGGGGTCGGTACGCAGACCGTCACCCGCCTCTCCGCCCTCTTGCTCGTCCGCGTCCGAGTCCGTCTCCTCGTCGGCCAGGGAGTGGGCGGCGGGCAGGTCGCAGAAGCGCACCGGTACGCCGGCGGCGGCGCCGTACAGGATCGCCTGCCATTCGGGCGAGAACTGCGCGAACGGCCAGAACGCGGCCTTGGCCGGAGCGCCCGGCACGTGCGCGAGCAGCGCGACCGGCGGCTCCAGGCCGGGCGCGAGCGCGACGAGCGCGTCGGCCTCCGGCGGCCCCTCGACGAGGATCACGTCGGGGCGCAGACGTTCGAGCTCGCGGCGCAGAGAACGGGCCGAGCCGGGGCCGTGGTGGCGTACGCCGAGGACGGAGACGACGCTCATGACACCTCGCGGCAGGCGCGGTAGAAGTCGCGCCAGTCGGACCGCTCGCGCACCACGGTCTCCAGGTACTCGCGCCACACCACCCGGTCCGACACCGGCTCCTGCACCACCGCGCCGACGATCCCGGCCGCCACGTCGGCCGGGCGCAGCACGCCGTCGCCGAAGTGGGCGGCCAGCGCGATGCCGCTGGTGAGCACCGAGATCGCCTCAGCCGTGGACAGGGTGCCGCTGGGCGACTTGACCTTGGTGCGGCCGTCCTCGGTGACACCCGCGCGCAGCTCGCGGAAGACCGTCACCACGCGCCGGATCTCGGCCAGCCCGGTGGTGGTCTCCGGCAGCTCCAGGGCCCGGCCGAGCTGGGTGACGCGGCGCGCGACGATGTGCACCTCCTCCTCGGCGCTGGCGGGCACCGGGAGCACGACGGTGTTGAAGCGGCGGCGCAGGGCGCTGGACAGCTCGTTGACGCCGCGGTCGCGGTCGTTGGCGGTGGCGATGACGTTGAAGCCGCGCTCGGCCTGGACCTCGCGGTTGAGCTCGGGGATCGGCAACGTCTTCTCCGACAGGACGGTGATCAGCGCGTCCTGGACGTCGGAGGGCATGCGGGTCAGCTCCTCGACCCGGGCGATCCGCCCCTCGGCCATGGCGCGCATCACCGGGGACGGCGTCAGGGCCTCGAACGAGGGCCCCTCGGCCAGCAGCCTGGCGTAGTTCCAGCCGTAGCGGACGGCCTCCTCGGCGGTGCCGGCGGTGCCCTGGACGAGCAGCGTGGAGTCGCCGCTGACGGCCGCGGCCAGGTGTTCGGACAACCAGGTCTTGGCCGTGCCGGGCACGCCGAGCAGCAGCAGCGCGCGGTCGGTCGCGAGCGTGGCCACGGCGACCTCGACGATGCGGCGGGCGCCGACGTACTTGGGGGTGACGCGGTCGCCGTCGCCCAGGATGTACCGGGTCACCGCCCAGGGCGACAGCCGCCAGCCGGGCGGGCGGGGCCGGTCGTCGTCCTTGGCCAGGTAGGCCAGTTCCTCGGCGTACTGGTCTTCGGCGTGGGGACGCAGGACGGTCATGCAAGCTCCTTGTACATGTCGGCACGGAAACGCAGGAGGGCGGCGACCCGCTGGACCGGCTCCACCGGCGAGTAGCTCTCGGCCAGCGGGAACAGGGCGGGGTCGATGTGCTCTCCGGCCAGCTTGACCAGCTCGCCGAGATTCCACGGCTGGACGGCGGCCACCTTGACGATCTTGTGGAGGACGGCCGTCGCCAGCCCCTCCCCCCAATGGGACGAGACGCCGCCGAGCACCATGATCAACTGGCTGTCGAGGTCGTGCTCGCGCACGAACCCGGCGGCCAGCTCCTGCTGCTCGGCGGGCGGCAACGCTTCGAGCAGGTCGGCGATCGGGTCCCAGCCGAACATCGCGCGTGCCCACTCCGGGTCCTTCTGCAGCACCGCGGCCCGGACCCAGGCGGCCTTCACCTCGGCGTCCCAGTCGGGGATCCGCATCTTGAGCAGCCTGGAGGCCGGACGGTCCCAGACGCCCAGCGGGGCGCGGGCCAGGATCTGCTGCAACCACCAGGCCCGCTCGCCGATGCCGCGCGGCGGCTTGGGACGCACGCCGTCGCGTTCCATCGCCCTGTCGCACTCCAGGGGCGCCTCGACGGCGATGGTCGAGCCGGAGACCGACACGCAGGCGCGGGCCCGTTGGGCCATGCGGCCGGACAGGCGGGAGCCGGGCAGCCGGGTCAGCAGGTTGGCGGCGGCCTGCCGGACCTCCCTGCGGCGGTCGTCGAGCGCCGACTCGAGGAACGGCTCGTCGGCCATGCCCAGCCCGTCGGCCAGCAGCTCGACGAACTCGGCCCGGTCGTCGGGCGTCTCCCGCTCCCAGGTGCTCTCCAGCAGCTCCCTGGCCGCGGCGGGGTCGGCGGCGCGCAGGGCACGCAGGTGGGCGCGGCGGTCGGCCGGGCCGCCGAGCTCCCACGTCTCGCCGGTGGGCTCCTCCAGCAGGTAGCCCCACTCCTGGTTGAGGCCGGCCAGCCATCTGCCGCGCCGCCCGGCCAGGACGCCGAGGTGCGCCCGGATCGAGCGGTCGCGCCTGCCCCCTTCGAGCAGGTCGGGCAGCACGTCGCAGGGCACCCTGCGCCCGGTCGCGGCGGCCGCGGCCAGCCATTCGGGCAGCAGGCGGTCGTGCTCGCCGCCCATGATGCGGACCAGCCGCTCGGCGGCGCGCCTGCCCACGGCGGGCAGCTCCTCGGCGGGGGCGGGCGCCGGGGGCGCGGGCTCGGCCGGTCTGCGGCCCGCGCGCCGCCGCGCCGTCTCGACGGCCGCGACCGTCAGCAGGTCTCCCGCGAAGGGCCTGCGGTCGGTGCCCACGAGGGCGGTGGAAGCCAGGTCGTCCCAGGTCACAGGAGCACCGCCGTTCCTTCGTCGTCGTAGGTGGTGAGGGGGCGCAGGCCCTGCGGGGTCCATTCGGCGGCCACCGTGACGGGGTGGCCGCCCGATACGGCGATCAGCCGCCAGGGGTCGCGGGCCCGGGGGTGCAGCGGCAGGCCGCCGATCGACGCGCGATCGGGGACGACGTCGGCCAGAACGAGCGGCCACGACTCGGTCCAGGGGTCTTCGGCCAGCACCCGCGCCAGCAGGTCGAGCGCCTCCTCGACCGGGACCCCGGCCGGCGGGCCGGGCCGGGTCTCGGGGCCGGTGTCGTGGCGTACGGCGACCAGGGCGCGGAGGGGGGCGGCGCCCGGGTAGAAGGCGAGGTCGGCGTCGATCGTGGCCCCCGTGACCAGCGAGGCGTCGAGGGGCTGGCCGACCGGGGCGAAGGACAGGACGAGCGCGGCCCGGCCGGTCGCCCGGCCCTTGAGCCAGACGCGGCGGGCGGTCAGCCGGTCCTGGACGTCGTCGCGCCGGCCCAGCACGGCCCACTCGTCGCGGACCGCGGGCCCGGCCAGCACCTCTTCCCGGGTGACGGGGAACCCGGTGCGGATGTGTACGGTCTGCGCCAGCGGGTCGGGCAGCTCGGCGCGGCGGCGGTAGGCGACGGCGAGGAGGTTGATCAGCGCGTGTTCCTCCAGGAGGCGGCCCGGCCAGTCGTCCTCGGCGCGCACCTGGGTCAGCCGGGACACCAGGCCCGCGACGCCGGGCGCCTGGGCGTCGACGAGGCGCTTGGCCAGGCCGTCCCAGTCGTGCTCGGCGGAGGACGCCAGGCCCTGCCGGAGCTGGTCGGCCAGCCAGCGCTCCAGCTCCGCCAGCCCGGCCCCCACCCGCGAGTGCCGCACCGACTCCGCCCCGCCGGTCGCGGGCGTGGGCTCGGGAGGGCCGGCGGCGCGGGCGGCCTCGACGCGGGCCGCGGACCTGGCGGCGCGGTCGGCGCGGCCGTCGAGCCATTCGGTCACCCACTGCGGCGCCGCCTCCTCGGCCGGCACGCCGTCGGCCGAGCACAGCAGCAGCAGGCCGAGGGCGTGCTTGCAGGGGAACTTGCGGCTCGGGCAGCTGCACCGGTAGGCGGGCTCGGTCAGGTCGACGCACGCCAGGTAGGGCTTGGACCCGCTGCCCTTGCACTCGCCGTAGAGGACGCTGCCCGTCGTGCCGCGTGAGGACCATTTGCCCGCCGCGGCCACGCCCTGGGCCGCCTTCTGGGACGGCGCGTCGGGGGCGAGGGCGAGCACCTGATCACGGCTCCACCGTTCGATCACCTGCCGCAGACTAGCCAGCCCGACCGACATTTCACCACGGCCGCCCGGGAGGCCCCGGGCGGCCTCTCAGGCGGCCTTGGTCGAGGGATCGGCGGGCCGGTCAAGGGGTCAGCGGGCCGTCACCTCCGCGGCCGACAGGTAGGAGCCGCCGCTCGCGCGGGTGCCTTCGAGGCGTACGTAGCGGGCGTCCACGGCGGGGAACGCGGCCGTCTTGAGCCGCGCGTCGCCCGCCCACGTCCCGGCGGCGACCTGGGTGAAGGTCTGGCCGTCGGTGCTGACGTACACCTTGTAGTCGAGGATCGTGCCGTTGAGGTTGCCGTCGAAACGCGGCTGGTAGGACAGCTCGCTCACCTGCCGGGCCTCGCCCAGGTTCAGGGTGAGCGACTGCGGGAGCGGGGTGGGGGGCGAGTACTCGGAGTGCCAGAAGGTGGCGATGTCGCCGTCCACGGCGCGTTCGGGGCCGAAACCGGCGTGGAAGCTGCTGGCGTACACCTTGGGCTCGGTGCAGGTCTCGGTGACGGTGACCGGGATCTCGGTGCTCTCGTCGCCGACCCGTACGGTGACGCTGTGCTCGCCCGGCGGGGTGTCGCGCGGCGCGGTGACCTTGACCACGGCGGTCGCGCCCTGGTGGGCCGGTACGTCGAGGGAGGCCGTCGCGGGCGTGGCGGTCAGCGGCGCTGCGGCGGTCACGGTGACCGGCGTGGAGAGGTTCTCGCCGGTGTTGTTGACGACCTGGCGGCCACCTCGGCCTGCCGTACGGCCAGCTCGCAGTGGTCGAGCACGATCCTCTCCGGCGTGACCGTGCGCTGGACCGGCTGTCCCGGGCCGAGCAGCGCCCAGGCGAACGGCGCGTCGGCGTAGTACGCGGTGCGGCAGGCACCGGGGGCCGAGCGCGGCCGTCCGGCGTCGAAGGCGGCCTTGCAGGAGGCGCGGCCGGGCAGGGCGGCGTCGTAGGCGGTGTCGAGTCCGGCGCGCAGCACCTGGCCGCGGACGAACAGGAAGCCGCTGTGGTCCCGGCCGTGCGCGCCCGCCTTGTCGAACAGGACGTCGCTGTAGGCCCCGGCCCCGGTCAGCGCCGTCCAGAACGCCTGCGGCGCGCAGCCGACCGGCCGGTCGGCGCCCGGCACGGCGCAGCGTCCGGCCCTGAAGTCGCCGCCGAGCACGGTCACCTGCCCGCCTGCGGCCGGGAAACGCCGCTCGACGAGCGCCGCGTACGCGGCCGTCGCGGTCGCCGGGTCGCCGCCGGGGTGCGCCGCGACCAGCGGGACCCGCAGCGTGCCGTCGCGCCTGGCGGCCGTCAGGTACGCCTGGTCCTCGTCCTGGACGCGCTCGTAGCCGCCCGCCTGGGCGACCGTCATGGTGTCGGTGTTGACGAGCAGCGCGCTCTCGCGTACGGACCCGTCGGCCTGGAACGCCGACCGCTCCCCCGCGACCTCGGCGCGGTAGCGGTAGCCGGTGGCCTTGCTGAGGCTGGTCGCCAGGCGGCGCGCCCCGGGCCCCAGGATCTCGTTCAGCACGAGGGCGTCAGGGGCGGCCGGGACCGCGGCGGCCAGCCGGGTGGCGAAGTTGTCCAGGTCGGTGGTGTCGGCCGCGTCGGCGGGCCGTACGGAGTCCTGGAGGTCGGCATGGACGACCAGCACCTGCCCGGCGGGCGTCCTGGGCAGGGCGGGCGCGGCCGACGAGCCCGCGGCGGGCACGGCGCCCAGCGGGATCAGGGCGAGGGCCGCGGCGGCGAAGAAGGATGTTCTCATGGGGGCCTCACGCGTCCTGGAGGGCCGGGCGGCCCGACTCGACGACGAACGACCTGCGCACCGAGGCTGCGCCGTCGGGGGTGGTGACCCTGTCCACGACCACGTAGTCGGCCCGCAGGGTGTCCTTGGCGACGCGACAGCGGATGTAGCCGCGCTGGTTGTTGAAGAACTTCAGGTGCGGGTTGGCCGCCAGCCACTCCTGGCCGGCCGCGCTGGTGTCGGAGCCGTTGCCGCCGGAGGTGATCGAGGTGGCGAGCAGTTCGACGCCGACGGTCGGCGAGCCGGGGTCGGCGAAGTCGGCCTTCAGCTCGGCGGCGCAGTTGACGTGCGCGTCACCGGTGATCACGACCGGGTTGCGCACCTGGCGGGCGGTGATGCCGGCCCAGAGGCGGTCGCGCTCGGCGGCGTAGCCGTCCCCGGTGTCGGGGTTGAGCTGCTGGAGGCCCGGGTCGGTGAGGCGGTCGAGCTGGAACATCTGGACCTGGTTGGCCAGGATGTTCCAGGTGCTGCGGGAGCGGCCGAGGCCGTCCAGGAGCCAGCTCTCCTGCTGGGCGCCGAGCATCGTCCGGTTCGGGTCGAGCCGGGCGGTGATGTCGGCGGGGCTGCGGAACTGGCGCTCGTCCAGGATGTGGAAGGTGGCCAGGGAGCCGTACCGCAGGCGCTGGTGGAGTGACATGTCCGGGCTGTCGGGGAGGCTGGAGGGGCGCAGCGGCTGGTTCTCGAAGTACGCGCGGAACGCGGCGGCGCGGCGGCGCAGGAAGTTCTCCGGGGTGACGCCGGTCGGGGACAGGTCGGCGCCCCAGTTGTCCTCGACGTCGTGGTCGTCCACCATCACGAACCAGGGCGCGGCGGCGCGGGCGGCCTGGAGGTCGGGGTCGGCGTTGACCAGGGCGTAGCGCAGGCGGTACTGCGAGAGCGTCATCACGGCGGCGTTGTGCGCCGACGACAGCGGCGTCCTGCGCTGGCCGCCGGTCGCGCCGATGGCCAGTTCGTAGATGTAGTCGCCGAGGTGGCCGATCAGGTCGAGGTCCTGGGCGGCCAGGTCGCGGTAGGCGGTGTAGAAGCCGGTCTCCCACTG
Source organism: Nonomuraea sp. WAC 01424 (assembly GCF_003947315.1). Taxonomy (NCBI): domain Bacteria; kingdom Bacillati; phylum Actinomycetota; class Actinomycetes; order Streptosporangiales; family Streptosporangiaceae; genus Nonomuraea; species Nonomuraea sp. WAC 01424. Next base: position 113,718 of record NZ_QHHZ01000005.1, on the reverse strand, counting down.
CTGGCAGGAGGCGTAGGCGAAGGCGATCTCGGTGGCCCAGCGGGGGTCGGGGGCGGTCTTCGTCCGTCCGACGCGGCTGGTCTCGTTCCCCACCGTGAAGCGGTACCAGTACTCGCGGCCGGGACGCAGCCCGTCCACCTCTACGTGCACGGCGTGGGCCAGCTCGGGACGGGCGCCCGCCACGCCCCTGCGCACGACCTTGCGCATGCCGTCGTCCTCGGCCACCTCCCACCGCACCGGCACGGTGACCTGCGGCATCCCGCCGCGTCCGTCGTCGGCCAGCGGCTCGGTGGCCAGCCTGGTCCACAACACGACGCTGTCGGTACGCGGGTCGCCGGAGGAGACGCCCAGCGTGAACGGATTGGCGGACAGGGCGGGTACGGGGTCGCTCGCCCCGGCGGGCGCCTGGCCCAGCGCCACGAGGCCGGCCACGCCGGCGGCGTATCCGAACATCTGCCGCCGGGTGGCGGGGCTGTCGGCGAGCCGACGCCATTGATCGGGTTTCACCTGGTCTTGCCTCATTCGTATCGGCATTAATATTAAAATATGAGGAATCGTACGACAGGTGATCTCGCATGACCAGATGCTCGTAAGATCGGTGACGTGGAGCTGAGGATCTATCCCGACGGCGCCCCTGCGGAGGTCGCCGACGAGGCGGCCGCCCTGGCACTGGCCGCCACGTCCGACGGCCAGGCCGTCCTCGACGGCACCCGTTTCCTGCGGCGCGACGTCACCGGCAAGCCCATCGGCTTCGACGAACGGCCGCCCGTGGCCGCCGCGCTCGACCTGCTCCCCCATCCGGAGGGCGGCTGGTACCGCGAGACCTGGCGCTCGCCCGTCACCGTCCGGCCCGACGGCTACCCGGGCCCGCGCGCGAGCGCGACCGGGATCTACTTCCTGCTACAGCCGGGCGAGGAGTCCGTCCCGCACATGGTCAGGTCCGACGAGGTGTGGTTGTGGCACCGGGGCGGCCCGCTGACCCTGACCGTCGGCGACGCCGACGTCACCCTCGGGCCGCTGGTGGAGCAGGGGCAGGTGCCGCAGGCGGTGGTGCCCGGCGGCGTGTGGCAGTCGGCCCTGCCGGTCGGGGACGAGGCCGTGCTGGTGAGCTGCGTCGTGTCTCCGGGGTTCGACTTCGCCGATTTCACCGCGTGATCGGAAAGATCGACTTATACAGGAGACATGCCAGGCATTGAGGCGGCCCTGACCGCCGCTGGGAAGAGCGTCGCGGAACGCGCCATGCGCGAGTGGCTGGCCACCAGGGCCGCGCGCAAGGACCGTACGAGTGACCTGAAGGACCTCCTCCAGAGCGGCTTCCGTGACCGGCTCGCGCCGCGGAAGATCGACAACCAGCTCCAGGGCATCGCGCTGGCCGTCGAGGCCCGGTTGTCACGCCTCGTCGAGCAGGAGTTCCGCGGGCTGGACGAGTCCGCGCGGGCCCCCGTGCTGCTGGAGGTCGTGGACGCGCTGCGGGCGGCCGACCTGTCGGACGAGGCCCTGTTCGAGTCCGACGCCGACCCCGCCAGGCTCGCCGGGCGCGTCCTGGCCGCCCTCCCCGCCCCCAAGCTCGGGGAGGCCGAGGACCGCCTGTACGCCGTCCTGCTCGCCGAGTCCGTCGACTGCCTGGTCGGCCTCATGCGGCAACTTCCCCAGTACCTGCCGCGCGCCGCCACCGAGACCCTGGGCAGGCTCAGCGGCCTGGCCGAGGGCATGGAACGCCTGCTCGCCCGGATGCCGCAGCGCACCCTGGAGGCCCCGGAGGGCAGCCAGGACGACGCCGCCTTCGAACGCCTCTACCTCGACTTCGCCAGCCGCACCCTCGACGAGGTCGAGCTGTTCGGCGTCCGGGTGGAGACCTACCGCCCGCGCACGTCGCTGAGCGTCGCCTACATCAGCCTCAACGTCTCCACCGGCGACCGCCCCCCCCGCGCGCCGGAGCGGCTGTCGATCGCCGCGCTCACCGGCGACCATCCCGCCGAACGGGGCACCGAGCGCATCGAGTCGGCGCTCGGCCGTTCCAGGCTCACGCTGCTGCGGGGCGACGCCGGTTCGGGCAAGAGCACGCTGCTGCGCTGGCTGGCGGTCACCGCCGCGCGCGGCGGCTTCTCCGGCGACCTGGCCGCCTGGAACGGCTGCGTGCCGTTGATGATCAAGTTGCGGAGTCATTCCTCGGGCCGCCTGCCCGCGCCGGCGGCGTTCCTGGACGACGTCGCCCAGGAGGTGGCCGGGCGCGTGCCGCGCGGCTGGGTGGAGCGCGTGCTGGACTCCGGGCGCGGGCTGCTGCTGGTCGACGGCGTGGACGAACTGCTCGTACGGCACCGCCCGGCCGTACGGGAGTGGTTGTCGCGGCTGCTGGCGGCCTACCCGGCGCTGCGCGTCGTGGTCACCTCGCGCCCGACGGCCGCCGACGCCCGCTGGCTGGCCGACGAGGGGTTCGCGGCGGTGACGCTGGACCCGATGACCCCCGACGACCAGCGGGAGCTGATCCGCCAGTGGCACGTGGCGATCCGCGACTGCCCCAGCCTGCCGTGCGACCCCGGCGAGCTGGAGGGCTACGAGGTCGCCCTGCTGGCCCGTATGGAGTCCAACCCGCACCTCGGCGTGGTCGCCTCGACGCCGCTGCTGGCCGCCATGTTGTGCGCGCTCAACCTCGACCGCCGCACCCAGCTCCCGCGCAGCCGGATGGGCTTCTACGACGCCGTGCTCAGCCTGCTGCTCGAACGGCGCGACGCCGAGCGGCGGATCGACGACGACGTGTCGCTGGACCCCGGCCAGAAGGTGTGGATCCTGCGCGACCTGGCCTGGCGGCTGGTGTCCATGGGCCGTTCGGAGTTGTCGAAGGCGACCGCGCTGCGGCGCGTCGAGCAGAAGCTCGCCTCGATGACCCGCGTCTCCCACACCGCCTCCGACGTGCTCGAACACCTGCTGCGCAGGAGCGGCGTGCTGCGCGAGCCGGTGCCCGGCCGCGTCGACTTCGCGCACCGGACCGTGCAGGAGTACCTGGCCGCCGGGCAGCTCGTGGAGGACGAGGACGTCGAGGCGGCCGTCGAGCGGGCGCACCTGGACCAGTGGCGCGAGGTCGTCGTGATGGCGGCCGGGCACGCCAACGCCCGGCTGCGCGGGGAACTGTTGAGCGGCCTGCTGGACCGCGCCGACCAGGGCGGCAAGCACGCCCGCAGGCTGCGGCTGCTGGTGGCCGCGTGCCTGGAGACCATCCAGGAGATCCCGGCCGGGCTGCGCGACCGGTTCGAGGCGTGCCTGGCGCAGGTGATCCCGCCGCGTACCGAGGAGGAGGCGAACCTGCTGGCGGCGGCGGGCGAGGAGATCCTGCGCCGGCTGCCCCGCGACCTGTCGGGCCTGCCGGGCGTCCGCGCCGCCTGGGTGGTGCGCACGACGTTCCTGATCAACGGCCCGGAGGCCCTGGACCGGCTCGCCGGGTACGCCTCCGACGAACGCTGGCAGGTACGGGAGCAGCTCCAGCAGGGCTGGCAGTACTTCGACGCCGGCGTCTACGCCCGGCGCGTGCTCGCCGAGATGGAGAGCGTCACCTTCGCCGGCGCCCGGCTGCTGCGCAGCGCCGCCCTCCTGAAGGCGACCGACGTGACCGTCAGCGTGCCCACTCCCCTTCCCGACGTGCGCTTCCTCCGCGACATGCCGCAGTTGCGGGCACTGAGCCTGTACGACGTCCCGGTCGACTCCCTGGACGGGGTGGAGCTCCTGCCCCACCTGGAGCGCCTCCAGGTACGTTTCTTCACCCCGCACGCGCTCGACCTCGGCGCCGTGGCGAAACTGCCGCGGCTGCGGCACCTGTGGCTGCACGAGGCCCGGTTCGGCGATCCGGCCGTCCTCGGCCGGCTGCCGCGCCTGAAGGAGCTCGGCCTCGACCTGCTCGACGACGGCCGGGACGCCTGGCACGAACCGCTCTCCCGGCAGAGCGAGCTGGAGTTCCTCTACCTCAAGCGGGAGGGCCTGCCGCTGCCCGGTTCGGTGTTCGCCGGGATGCGGGAGCTGCGGAAGTTGTGGCTGGAGGCGATCACGGAGTCCGGCGCCAGCCTGGAGGCCGCCTCCCGGAGCTGCCCGTCCGTCACCGACGTGTACCTCGACGGGGTGCGCGACCTCGACCTCGCGGCGCTCGACCGCTTCTCCCTGGTCCATCTCCGCCTGCGCGGCTGCGGCGTCCTGGCGGATCTCACCCCGCTGCGCGGGCAGAGCGAGCTCACCTACCTGACGCTGTCCGGCTGCGGCGTGACGGACCTGTCGCCGCTCGCCTCACTCCCGCGGCTGCGCAGCCTGAGCCTGTTCCTCATGGACGACCTCGACGTCAGCCCGCTGGCCGGGATGCCCGGGCTCACCGTGCGGCTCGGCCGCGGGCAGCGGGTCGTCAACGGCCACACCGTCAGGATCAAGAAGTTGTGACTCGGCCATCCGCGCCTCCACACGCGCCCAGAACCGCTCGGGGTCGTTCAGGTGCGGGTACGGCTCGTCCGGCGCCGGAACGTCCAGGAACGCGCAGAGCGGCTCCCAGCTCGCCCCCGGCTCGACCACCAGCAGCCGGTCGGCCGGCACCTCCCGCCGTACGGCGTCGTTGTGCTCCCGGTACACCGTCATCGCGTGCTCGCGGTCGGCGAAGCGGCCGGTGAAGAAGCCGTCCCAGATCATCTGGCGGTGGAAGGCGGTGAAGACGCCGGGCCCGGGGACGACCCGGCGGGCCGCGGCGGCCCGCCAGAGCCCGAGCCGGTCGGGGTGGTCGAGGACGTGCCGGCCGTGGAAGCAGGGGCCGAGGCCGAGGCGTTCCAGGGCGGCCTTGAGCGACAGGGTTCCGGTGCGGCCGACGCCGGCGCCGATGACCTTCATGGTGTCACCTGGTCTCTGGTCAGGGCGGCGGGGGTGGCGGCGCCGCAGAGGGTGAGGGCGTTGGCCAGTTCGGTGCGCAGGAGGGACAGGACCCGGGCGACGCCCTCGGATCCGGAGGCTGCCAGGCCCCAGAGCACCGGCCGCCCGACGGCCACGGCCGTCGCGCCGAGCGCGAGGGCCTTGAGCACGTCGGTGCCGCGGCGCACGCCGCCGTCGAGGAGCACGGGCACCCGCCCGCCGACGGCCTCGGCGATCAACGGGAGGCGGTCCACGGCGGCCGGGGCGGTGTCGAGCTGACGGCCGCCGTGGTTGGAGACGATCACGCCGGCCGCGCCGTGCTCGACCGCCAGGACGGCGTCGGCCGGGTGCAGGACGCCCTTGACGAGGACGGGCAGGTCGGTGATCTCGCGCAGCCAGTCCAGGTGCCGCCAGGACAGGGCGGGCGAGAGCTCGACCTGGCGGACGCTGCCGTTCCCGCCCATGTTGGCGCAGACGATGCCGGGCGGCAGGTCGTGGAAGCCGTTGCGGTCGCCGCGTTCGTTGCGGCCGAGGGCGGGCGAGTCGGCCGTCACCACCAGGGCGCGGCAGCCGGCCGCCCTGGCCCGGCGTACCAGCGACTCGGTGAAGGCCAGGTCGGGCTGGAGGTAGAGCTGGAACCAGAGCTTGGCGCCGGTCGCGGCGATCTCCTCGACGGTGACCGTCGAGAGCATGGCGGCGATCATGACGACGTCGGCGTCCCTGGCCGCCCTGGCGGTGGCGACCTCGCCCTCGTCCCAGGCCAGGCGGTGGAAGGCGGTGGGGGCGAGCAGCACGGGCATGGCGGACGGCTGGCCGAACAGGGCCAGGTCGAGCCGGGGCGGCCCGGCGCCGCGCAGGATCCGCGGGACCAGCGACAACCGCCGGAAGGCGGCCTCGTTGGCGCGTACGGTGATCTCGTCCTGGGCGCCGCCGGCGAAGTAGTCGTAGAGGACCGGGTCCAGTTTGTCCTTGGCCACGGTCTCGAAGTCGCGCAGGTTGACCGGGTTCACACCGCCTCCTCGACGTCGTCCCCTTGCCTGTACTACGCGGGGGACCGGGCGACCTGGTGGACGTCTCGCGATTCCTGGAGGTGTACGGGCATCCGGCCGCGCGCGGGCGCAGCCGCGGGGCCGCGCTGTCGGACCTGTTCTGGTACTGGCTCTCCCCCGGCGCCGACGTGCACCAGGAGCACCTGGAGCCGGGGCCGCGCCACGCCGAGGTCGCCGCGTGCACCCGCCGGGTGCTGACCCTGCCGAGCCGGCGGGCCGCGTCGATGGCCGTGGAGAGCCTGCGCGCCGCCCCGCCGCCCGCCGACCGCCGCCTGGTACGCCTGGTACGCCTGCGCGACCTCGCCATACCGGTCTGGGCCGAGTTCTACCACCGGCTGGTGTTCGGCGAGCCCTGCCCGCCGGGCGTGCGCGAGCTGATCGTGGCGCACGCCGACGACGTGGTGACCTCGCTGAAGTGCTGCGGCCTGCGCCACATGGACAGGCGGCTGCGGCTGACCGCCTACCTGGAGTCGTCCCTCGACCGTGTCCCGCATCTCCTGCCCGCCTCGCTCAGCCGCCGCGAGCAGGCGTACTACCTTCAGGGCACGTTCTTCAACACGGCCGTCGTACAGAGTTCGGAGGCCACCGCGCACGCGCTCATGGTCGCGGCGACCGAGGGACGCGGGCTGGTCGACGGGCCGGCGGTCGGCGAGCTCGTCGAGGAGACGCTGCGCAGGTTCCCGCTGTTCGGGGTGGCCCACCGGGTCACGTACGAGGACATCGGGCTGGGCCAGGACAGCGTGATCCCGGCGGGATCGGTCCTCTGCTTTAACTACCCGGAATTTCATGCTAAAGGTGGCAATATCCCGTTCGGCGTTCCCACCAACCGGCCTTGTCCGGCCTGGCATCTGGCCCCGCTCACCATCCAGGCCGTCGTCGCAGAACTGCTCGGCGCGTACACGTTCACCACCTGGGCCGCGCACACCCGCTCGCTTCCCAACCGCGGCCCCTGCCTGATGACGCCCCACGGCCAGGCCGCCCGCCTGCGCCTTCCGCTGCTGGCGTACCTGCGGGTGCGCGACCGCTGGGAGGAGGTGACCCGGAGCATCGCGCACCTCGTCCTCGGCACGTACATGGTCTGGGACGCCCGACGCCTACGTCACTGCGAACGCCACTTCCTTCTGGACGAGAACCCTCTGGACGAGAAAGGGAACCACCATGACCCTGCCCCTCGCCGCGGCCCCCGCCGCTGAGCCCGTGGCCGCCCGCCGCCGCGGGCTCGTGCTGCTGCTCAGCGCGATGGCCGGATTCCTGCTGACCGTCGTGTGGTCGGCCGAGTTCGTCGACCAGACGATCGGCTCGACGGTCGCCGACACGATGCTCGGCCGCGACGCCGACGCCACCCCCATCGCCGGGACCGTCTCCGGCATCCTGTTCGCCTTCGCCTCCGGCCTGGCCGGCTCGTTCACCGCGTGCAACATCGCCGCGCTCGGCGCGGTCGCGCCCCTGGTCGGGGCCAGGCCGTCGGTCGGGGCCCGGATCCGCGGGACGTTACGCCCGCTCGGCTGGCTGGCGGCCGGCGCGCTGACCGTGTCCGGCGCGTACGGCGTCGTGGTGGGCATCGTCGGCACCTCCATGCCGCAGTTCGCCACCGCCAGGCCCGCCCCCGGCACCCTGTCCCCCGGCCTGATCCAGGCGATGATCACGTTCGGGCTGATCGGGCTGGCCTTCCTCTACCTGGGCCTGGCCGCGCTCGGCTACCTGCCCGACCCGCTGGCCCGCCACCCGAGGGCCCGCATGGTCGTCATGGGCGCGCTGATCGGCGGCTTCCTGATCGGCCGCCCGTTCCCCCTGTTCCGCCAGCTCTTCAGGGACGCGGCCGAGAGCCACAACCCCCTGTACGGCGCGCTGGCCTTCATGCTCCAGTCGGCCGGCAACATCGTCGTCATGGCGGTCCTGTTCATGTTGCTCGCCCTCGCCACGGGAGGCCGCGCGCACCGCTGGCTGACCGCCACCCCGGGCCGCCTGGCCCTGATCACCGGCGCGGCGCTCGTCGTGGCCGGCGTCTTCACCCTCCTGTACTGGGACGTCCGGATCCTGGCCCGCCGCGACCTCATCTGGTACCCGACGGCGCCCTGGAGCTGAGCGGCGCGCGCGGGCTACCCGCCCGTTCTGCGGGAAGGAGGAAGGTGACCGTGGGAGGTGCGCGATGAGGGCCGTCATGAACGCCACGATGTTGCGGATCCGCCGGCACCGGCCGGACCGCAACCCGTTGCGCCGCCGCTCCGACCGGCTGGAGAGCGCCGGGCTGGTGGTGGCGGTGCTCCTCGTCCTGATCAGCGTCTGGCCGGCCGTGCTGGCCGGCCGGATCACCTACGAGGGCGGCCTGCGCAACGCCCGGGTCGGCCCGGGGTTCCGCCAGCAGGTGACCGCGACGCTGCTGCGGGAGCCCCGGTCCGTACGGGCCGCGTTCGGCGAGTCGGCGGCCTCGACCGTGCCGGCGCGGTGGACGACCCCGGCGGGCGTCGTCCGTACCGGCCGGATCTCGGCCCCGGCCGGTACGCGGGCGGGCCAGAGCGTGCCCCTGTGGATCGACCACGAGGGCGATCCCACCACGCCGCCGCCGAGCCGTACCGATGTCGTCCTGCGCGGGGTGGGCATGGCGCTGTTCACGCTGCTCCTGGCGATGCTGCTGGTCGCCGGGCTGCTCGCGGCGCTGCTCAGGCTGCTGGACCGGCGCAGGTACGCCGAGTGGGACGCGGCCTGGATCCGGGCCGACGACCGCTGGCGCCGCCCGCGCCGCCCGTAGCCGGGCCACCGCGCGGTGTGCCCCGGTTTACCCATGTCTGTCCGGGCAGCCGTACGCCGGAGGAGGCGAGCCATGGAAGCCAAGCAGTGGACCGTACGGATCCACCTCGCCGAGGACGGCGACGACACCTCGGCGCGGGCGGTCCTGACCACCCCGGACGGCACCCGGGTCGAGGGCACCGGCCACGCCCGCCGCAACCCCGCCGACCCATCCCTGCCGGAGGTCGGCGACGAGCTGGCGGTCTCGCGGGCGCTGGCCGACCTGGCCGGACGGCTCGGCGCCGACGCCCGGCACGGGCTGGGCGACGGGCCGGCGCCCACCCGTTCGTGGTGAACGCGGGAGCCCGCCCGACTTGACGCACCCGGTCCCGACCCGCTGACATGTGTCCCGCGGATCGTACGGACCAGGGGGAGCGCATGGGCGGCAGGATGCACGCGGACGAGGCCGACATCGACGAGGCCCTGGTGCGGCGGCTGCTGACCGCGCAGTTCCCGCGATGGGCCGAGCTCGGGGCCGACGACGCCATGTGGGCGCGCGGACGCGGCCGGGCGCTGTCCATGGCGCTCATCCAGCTCCCCTACTACAAGGACACCAATCCGGCCATGGCCGCCAACGCCCGGCACGTGATCGGCGAGGTGCTCGGCGGTCCCGCACGCTGACGGGTGTCTTGGGTTTTTTCCGGCAGGATGATTGTCTGTCCGGAGGAACTACGAGGAGGCCACCGGTGAGCCGTCAGATCGTTTCAATCGTGGGTGGGAAGGACACCGCCGGCGAGAGCGTGTACGAGTCGACCAACCCCGCCCGCCCCGGCGAGGTCGTGGCCCTGGTCGGCCTGGCCGACGCCGACGCGTTCGCCGCCGCCTGCCGCACCGCGAAGGAGGCCCAGCGCGAATGGGCCAAGGTGCCGGCGCCGGTGCGCGGCCGGGTGATCGCCTCCATCGGACGGCTGGTGGAGGCCAACGCCGAGAGCCTGGCCCGCCTGGTCACCCGGGAGATCGGCAAGCCGTACGCCGAGGCGCTCCGCGAGGTGCGGGAGATCGTCGACACCTGCGACTTCTTCCTCGGCGAGGGCCGCAGGCTCTACGGGCAGACGGTTCCCTCGGAGATGCCGGACAAGAACCTGTTCACCTTCCGTAACCCGGTGGGGGTGGCCGCGGTGATCACGGCGGGCAACTTCCCCGTGGCCGTGCCCTCCTGGTACCTCGTGCCCGCGCTGCTGTGCGGCAACGCCGTGGTGTGGAAGCCCGCCGAGTACGCCGCCGCCTCCGCCGAGGCCATGTACCGGCTCTTCGCCGCCTCCGGGCTGCCCGACGGGGTGCTCAACGTCGTCTTCGCCGACGGCGCGCAGACGTTCGCCGGGCTGGAGCTGGCCCTGGAGGAGGGCAGCGTGCACAAGGTCGGCTTCACCGGGTCGAGCGAGGTCGGCAGGAAGGTCGGCGAGCTGGCCGGGCGCCACCTGCAGTCGGCGTGCCTGGAGCTCGGCGGCAAGAACCCGATGGTGATCATGCCGGACGCCGAGCTCGATCTGGCCGTCGAGGGCGCGCTGTTCTCCGGCTTCGGCACTGCCGGCCAGCGCTGCACCAGCCTCGGCACGGTCATCGTGCACGAGAGCGTGCACGACGAGTTCGTCGAGCGGTTCGCGCGGGCGGCCCGCGAGGCCAGGATCGGCGACCCGGAGCAGGACGTGCTGGCCGGGCCGCTGCTCGACCAGAAGTTCGCCGACCGGTACGAGGAGTACCTGACCTGGATCCAGCCCCACCACCAGGTCGTGTCGGGGAGCACCGGGAAGATCACCAAGGACAACCCGCGCGGCGACTTCGACGGCGACGGCGGCCTCTACTACCACCCGGTCATCGTCGACGGCGTCCGGCCCGGCGACCGGCTGTTCCTGGAGGAGACGTTCGGCCCGATCGTCGGCGTGACCACGTTCACCAGCCTCGACGAGGCCGTCGAGCTGGCCAACCGCCCCGGCTACGGCCTGTCGAGCTCCATCTACACGACCGACCCCAAGCACGCCTTCCGTTTCCGCGAGGGCATCTCGGCGGGCATGGTCAGCGTCAACAACTCCACCTCCGGCGCCGAGGCCCACCTGCCCTTCGGCGGCAACGGCAAGTCCGGCAACGGCAGCCGCCAGTCGGGGGTGTGGGTGCTCGACCAGTTCACCCGCTGGCAGGCGATGAACTGGGACTTCTCGGGCCGCCTGCAGAAGGCGCAGATGGACGTGGCGGAGATCGTCCCGGATCTGGAGTTCCGGCTCTGAGAGTTCCGGCTCTGAGAACGGCGGAGCCGCCCCCCGGGCCGGAGGGCGGCTCTCACGCGTACGGGCGGATCAACCCTGGCGGATCAGACCTGGCCGGCCTTCTCCAGGGCGGCGCAGCAGGTGTTCACCAGCAGGCGGGTGACCACGTACGGGTCGACGTTGGCGTTCGGGCGGCGGTCCTCGATGTAGCCCTTCTTGTCCACCTCGACCTGCCACGGGATGCGCACCGACGCGCCGCGGTTGGACACGCCGTAGGTGTACTTGTTCCACGGGGCGGTCTCGTGGTGGCCGGTCAGGCGCAGCTCGATGTCGGCGCCGTACTGGGAGACGTGCTCCATGGGCTTGTCGCCCTCGCCGAGCGACTCGCAGGCGGTGATGATGGCGTCGTAGCTCTCGCGCATGGCCTTGGTGGAGAAGTTGGTGTGCGCGCCGGCGCCGTTCCAGTCGCCGCGGGCGGGCTTGGCGTCGAGGGTGGCCTCGACGCCGAACTCCTCGGCCGTCCGGTAGAGCAGGTAGCGGGCGACCCACATGTGGTCGGAGACCTCAAGGGGACCGGCCGGGCCGATCTGGAACTCCCACTGGCCGGGCATGACCTCGGCGTTGATGCCGGAGACGGCCAGGCCGGCGGTGAGGCAGCGGTCCAGGTGCAGCTCGACGATGTCGCGGCCGAACACGGCCTCGGCGCCCACGCCGCAGTAGTAGTGGCCCTGCGGGGCGGGGAAGCCGCCCTCGGGGAAGCCGAGCGGGCGGCTGCCCTTGAAGAAGGTGTACTCCTGCTCGATGCCGAACCAGGAGTCCTGTTCGGCGTACCGCTCGGCGATCGGGCGCAGCAGGGCGCGGGTGTTGCTGGAGTGGGCCTGGCCGTCGATCTCCTCGACCTCGCACAGGACGAGCACGTTGTCGCCGCCGCGGATCGGGTCGGGGCAGGTGAACACCGGGCGCAGCACGCGGTCGGAGGCGTGGCCCTTGGCCTGGTTGGTGCTGGAGCCGTCGAAGCCCCAGACCGGGGGCTCGGCACCGTCGGCCAGGATCTTCGTCTTCGAGCGCAGCAGAGCGGTGGGCTCGGTGCCGTCGATCCAGATGTACTCAGCCTTGTAGCTCACGGTGATCCTTTCAGGATTTCTTCCAGCCACGCCGAGTCTTATGGATGGCCATTTCCCGGTTTTTGCCCGAATGTGAACGCCGTGTTAATCGTGCCGCCATCGACCCCCGCCGCCCGCCTCCCGTCCCGCTGCCCATCCCACTGCCCGTCCCGCTGCCCATCCCGCTATTAGGGGATAAATCCAATAAAGGTGGTTAGCTGGGCCAGGGCAAGCGCTCGCGGGTCGGCCCTCCGGGGAACGGCGGTCGCGCGACGATCGAGGCCGGGGGATGATCATCATGGCGGATGTGTGGTTCGGCGCGTTCCTCGCGCCCGAGGCGGCGGGCAGCGACCGGGTCCTGCGCCACGCCGAGCTGGCCGACCGGCTCGGGCTCGACCTCATCGGCGTCCAGGACCACCCGTACCAGGCGGGTTTCCTCGACTGCTGGACCCTGCTGTCGTCGATCGCGCAGCGTACCGAACGCGTCCGGCTGGTGCCCGACGTGGCCAACCTGCCGCTGCGCCCGCCCGCCGTACTGGCCAGGGCCGCCGCCTCGCTGGACATCCTCAGCGGCGGCCGGGTGGAGCTGGGGCTCGGCGCGGGCGCGTTCTGGCACGCCATCGCCGCCATGGGCGGTCGCCGGCTCTCCCCCGGCGCCTCGATCGACGCGCTGGCCGAGGCGATCACGGTCATCCGCGCGCTGTGGACGCCGGGCGACCCGGTGACCTTCCACGGCGAACACCACCGGCTGGAGGGGGCGCGGCCTGGCCCGTTCCCGCCGCACCCGATCGGCATCTGGGTCGGCGCGAGCAAGCGCCGGATGCTGGAGCTGACCGGGCGCATGGGCGACGGCTGGCTGCCCTCCTCCTTCCACAGCCCGCCCGAGGCCGTCGCCGCGCAGGCCAGGATCCTCGACGCGGCCGCCGCCGACGCCGGACGCGACCCGGCCGCGATCCGCAAGGTCTACAACATCGGCGGCAGCCTGTCGCCGCTGCCCGGCGACGGCTTCCTCGACGGGCCCGCGGCCCTGTGGGCCGAGCAGCTCACGGAGCTGGTGTTCGAGGTGGGCATGAGCGGGTTCGTACTGGCCCCGGGGGTGGAGGCCGAGCGGGACCTGCGGGTGTTCGCCGAGGAGGTCGCGCCCGCCGTACGGGAGGCCGTGGCCAGGGAACGCGGCCGCCCGGCGCCCGAGCCGGCCCGGCGGCCGGTCCTGATCCCCGACCTGGACGAGGCCGGCCGCCCCAGAACGGCGGGACGGGACCCCGGCGCTCTCACCTCCGGGCAGGCCCGGCCCGGCCGCCGCCTGGTGGACGTGCACGACGGCTACCGCACCCAGCTCCGCCAGGTCAGGGACGCGGTCGAGCAGGTGGCGGCCGAGACGGCCGACCGGCACGGCGACCGCCTCGCGGTGCGCCAGAACCACTGGACGCTCGGCGTGTTCTGCGCGACCTTCCGCCGCCTGCTGACCGTGCACTTCGAGGTCGAGGACGGCCGCACCTTCCCCGCCCTGACCGAGCGCGACCCGGCGCTGGAGCCGGTGGTCAAGAAGCTGGAGCAGGAGCACGAGGTCATCGCCGAGCTGCTGGCCCGCCTGGACGAGGCGTGCGCGCGGATGATCGCCGACCCGGCCGCGATCGACCGGGTGCGGACCGGCCTCGAACGCCTGTCGCAGGCCATGTCATCGCACTTCGCCTACGAGGAGGAGGAACTGGCCGGGCCGATCGGCCGCCTGGAGATCCACCTCTAGCCCGAGGAGCCCGCGCGTGGACGTGCCCACACCCGTGTGGTGGCTGACGATCCTGGGGATCGCCGGTCTGCTGCTGTTCGACTTCTTCTTCCACGTACGGCAGGCGCACGTCCCCACGCTGCGCGAGGCGGCCGTCTGGTCCGCGCTGTACGTCGGGATCGCCCTGCTGTTCGGCGTGGGCGTGTGGATGTTCGGCGGCGCCGAGCCGGGCGCGGAGTACTTCGCCGGGTACGTCACCGAGAAGGCGCTGTCGGTCGACAACCTGTTCGTCTTCCTCGTCATCATGGGGAGCTTCCGGGTGCCGCGCGCCGACCAGCAGAAGGCCCTGCTGTTCGGCATCGTGTTCTCGCTGGTGGCCAGGACCGGGTTCATCTTCCTCGGGGCCGCGCTGATCGAGCGGTTCGCGTGGGTGTTCTACGTCTTCGGCCTCATCCTGCTGCTCACGGCGGGCAACCTGCTCAGGCCCGAGGGCGGCGAGGACCACCCCGACAACCTCATGGTCCGCCTGGCCCGCAAGCTGTTCCGCGCCTCCGACACCTACGACGGCGACAGGCTGTTCACGTTGCGGGACGGCAGGCGGGTGATGACGCCGATGTTGCTGGTCGTGATCGCCCTGGCCGGCACCGACGTGCTGTTCGCGCTCGACTCCATCCCGGCCATCTTCGGCCTCACCCAGAACGTCTACCTGGTCTTCACCGCCACCGCCTTCTCCCTGCTCGGGCTGCGGCAGCTCTACTTCCTCATCGACGGCCTGCTGGACCGGCTCGTCTACCTCGCCTACGGCCTGGCGGTCATCCTGGCCTTCATCGGCGTCAAGCTCATCCTGCACGCGCTGCACGAGAACAACGTGCCGTTCATCAACGACGGCGAGCCGGTGAACGTGACCGAGATCAGCACCGGCCTGTCCCTGTCGGTGATCGTCGTCGTGCTGTTCGTCACCGTGGCCGCCTCGCTGGCCAGCCCCCGGGGCCGGGCGCAGAACGCGGTGTCGGCCGTACGCCGGCACGCCCAGGAGTACCTGGAGGTGGAGAAGGAGCCGGCGCGGCGGGAGGAGGTCTTCCGCGAGCTGGCCGCCGCCGAGGCGCGGCTGCGGGAGCTGCCGGACCGGCAGCGCGCCCGCGGCGCCGGCGACGACCGGCTGGCCGCCCTGGTACGCCGGGCGCGCGCCGAGCACGAGGCGTCCGAGCAGGGGCCCGGCGTCTAGGTAGGGGCCCGGCGCGTGGTCAGCGGCGCCGCGATGTGCTCCAGCGGCGTACGTTCGGCCTTCACCCCGAACACGATCTCCACCAGCCCGGCCAGGATCATCATGCCCGCGCCGAAGCAGTAGCCGTAGAACAGCCTGGTCGGGTCGGGACGGCTCTGGTCGCCGATGAGCGAGGCGAAGACCGTCGGCCCGAACGCCCCGGCGATCTGCCCGAGCGCGAAGAAGATCGCGATGGCCTGGGCCCGCAGCTCGATGGGGAAGATCTCGCTGACGGTCAGGTACGCCGAGCTGGCCGCCGCCGAGGCGATGAAGAAGATCACCGACCACAACACGGTCTGCGTGACCGCCGTCAGCGCCCCCTCCTTGAACAGCCACCCGGTCACCGCCAGCAGCAGCCCCGAGGCGATGTACGTGGCCGAGATCATCTGCCGGCGCCCGACCGTGTCGAACAGCTTGCCCAGCAGCAGGGGCCCGAGCAGGTTCCCGGCCGCGAACGCGAACATGTACTGCGGCACCGAACCCGCCGGAACCCCGTAGAAGTGGGTCAGCACCAGCGCGTACGTGAAGAAGATCGCGTTGTACAGGAACGACTGGCAGATCATCAGCGTCGCGCTCAGCACCGAACGCTCGGGGTAGGTGCGGAACAGCGTCCTTGCGACCTGCGACAGCGGCGCGTGGTGCTCGGGCACGACCTCCAGCGCCTGTTCCTGCGGCACCGGTTCCAGCGTGACCCGGTCCTCCCGCTCGACCTCCCGCTCGATGCGGCCGACGACCTGCTCGGCCTCCTCCTCGCGACCGTGCGTCATCAGCCAGCGCGGGCTCTCCGGCAGGTGCCTGCGCAGCCGCCAGATGGCCAGGCCGATCACCGGCCCGACCACGAACCCCAGCCGCCAGGCCCAGTCGGGATCCAGCGGCCCGCCCGGGTGCAGCAGCAGGAACGTGACCGAGGTGGCCAGCAGCGACCCCAGCCAGTACGTGCCGTTGACGGCCAGGTCGACGCGCCCCCGGTAATGGGAGGGGATCATCTCGTCGATGGCGGAGTTGACGGCCGCGTACTCGCCGCCGATGCCGGCCCCGGCCACGAAGCGCAGCAGCAGGAAGCTCCACAGGTCCCACGACAGCGCGGTCAGGCCGCTGGCGACCAGGTAGACGCCGAGCGTGAGGATGAACAACCGCCTGCGGCCGAGCCGGTCGGACAACCAGCCGAAGTAGAGCGCGCCGGCCACCTCGCCGATCAGGTAGACGGTCGCCGCCAGGCCCACCTGCGCGGAGGTGAAGCCGAGCGTGTCGGGACGCTGCAGGAACGCCCCGACGTTGCCGGCGATGGTGATCTCCAGCCCGTCGAGCACCCAGGCCACGCCGAGCGCGATCACCAGCCGGGTGTGGAACGGCGCCCACGGCAGGCGGTCCATGCGGGCGGGGACCAGGCTGCGTACGACGCCGTCCGTGCTCATGCCTCCTCACTCTATGTGTCCATAAAGTGACCCATCGGCTCAGACCCGCCCATCAACCCCGTTCCCGTTCCCGTTCCCGTCGTAGCCGAGCAGGCGCATGGCGGTGTCCGGATCCATGGCCGCGGCCAGGAGCTGGGCCCGCCGGTGGGCCTCGTCGCGCTCGCGTTCGGCCTTGGCCTGCGCCGCCCGTACGCTCCTGACCGCCACGAACGCGAGCCCGGCGCCCACGATCACCGCGACGACCACGACGAACAGCAGGAGCAGCAGCCCCGGCGAGGCGACCGCGGGGGCCGCCGCGACGCTCGCGCCCACGCCCGGCACGCCGCCGGTCACCGCCAGCGCCGCGAGGAGGGCCAGCACGATCAGCCCGAGCACGCTGAGCAGCAGCAACCAGGCCCGCCCGGCGCCCCGGCGCCGGGGCTCGGGCACCACCCCGACGACCGCCACCGGAGCCGCCATCGGGATCGGGGCGGGCCGGGTTCCGGGCGCCCACGGCACGAACTCGGGCCGGTCCACGCCCTGATCCATCCCCTGTTCCACGTGGGTGACCCCGGCCGTGAGCACCTGCGCCACGGCCGTGCCCGCGCCCGGGGCGGCGAAGGCGACCGCCTGGAGCTCGGCCTCCCGCTCAACCGGGCCGGGCAGCTCGCGCTCGATGCGGCTGTGCTCCTTGTGCGCCCTGGCCGCGTCGTGGTGGTACTCCTCAAGCTGCCCGTAGAGCTCGTCGGAGGCGTAGATGGTGCCGTCGACGAGCGGTCCCGGCTCCCCGCGGATGATGGCCACCACGTCGTCGCCGTTGAGCGTCTTGTGCGTCTCCAGCGCGTGCGCCAGGCACAGGACCTCCCTGCGGTGCTCCTCCAGCAGCCGCTCGGTCTTCTCCAGCAGGCGCACCAGGTTGAACTCGATGCGCTCGCCCAGCACGTCGGGCGTCAGGTCGGGCTGGGCGCGGACCGGCTCCCGCTCGGTGATGCCGATGCCGCCGCCCGCGCCGCGGGCGCGCATGGCCTTGCCTCCGTGGATCTCCAGCTCCTGGAGCGCGGGCAGCGAGGTGACACCGGACCCCATCCCCCAGTACGACTCCATCAGCGCGGTGAGGAACGTGGCCGCGTGCAGGTCGCCGGAGACGCCGGAGGAGTTGTCCTCGCCGAAGAACATGCGCTCACCGGCCAGCGAGGCCAGGGAGACCATGATGTCGGCCTCGTACTCGGACTTCCAGCGGGTGAACTGGTCCTCGGGCTTGATCGAGGCGACCATGCCCAGGTAGTCGGCGCCCTTCTCGATCGTGGCGATGTCGATCTCCAGGTGGAAGCGGGTCACGTACGCCACGACGGCGTGGCACGCCTCGTGCACGGCCACGGCGTGCCGCTCGCGTTCGATGTACTCGACGTCCTCGGGCGGGCCGAGCTGCTTGAGCCGCTTGGCGCGCAGCACGTCCGACCAGGTGATGATCTCCCGCCCGTCGCGGATCGCGGTGATCAGCGACTCGTTGACCAGGTCCTTGATCGTCGCCCCGGTCGCGTACGGCGTGATCGTGGCCAGCTTGTCGATCTGGTGCCCGGTGAGCTCGTGCTCGACCTTGTCGAAATAGCCCTGGTACGTGCGGACCCGTCCGGCCTTGGACGGGTAGCCGACCTTGTAGATGCGGTCGATGCGGCCCGGCCGCAGCAGCGCCTCGTCCAGCGCGTCGGGCCGGTTGGTGGCCATCATGACGAGGATGCGGTATTTGGGCGGCGGCTTGGGGCGCATCCCGAGCAGCCGCCTGACCAGCCGGTTGAAGAAGCCGCGCGGCTTCTTGAGCCCGGACAGCTCGGTGAGCAGCGCCTGGAGCGTGCCGGGGTCGCCGCTGTTCATCATGCCGCCGCCGGCGAAGAACCGTTCGCGCCAGCTGCCCGGCGCGTCGTCGGCCTCGCGCCGCCCCTTGAAGGCCAGCACCGAGCGGGTCTCCTCCGACAGGTACGTCATGCCGTGGCAGCCGGAGTGCGCCGAGAAGCCGCCCTGGCCCGGCGGGCCCTGCTGGGCCAGCTTGCCGCGTTTGCCGAGCGAGTCGGCCTCGTCGAAGAAGACGATCACGCCGCCGTACCGCAGCGCCAGCTTGCGCAGCTTCCTGAACAGGCCCTTGACCTTCAGGATGCCGACGCCCATGAACATGTTCGTGAAGGCTCCCGGATCCACGAACACGTACGGCTTGCCGGTCTCCCCCGCCACGGCCTCGGCCATCAGCGTCTTGCCGGTGCCGGGCGGGCCCCACAGCAGCAGGCCGCTGGGCACGTACCCGCCGCGCCGCTCGATCTCGTCCGGCCGCTCCAGGAAGACGATGTTCTCCTGCACCCGCTCGACCACGTGGTCCTGGCCCCAGACGTCGGCGAAGCGGGTCTTGATGTCGTCGGGGAAGTACGTCTCCACGCCGCCCCTGGACAGGAACCAGAACAGGCCGACGAACTGGATGATGACGAAGAAGAACAGGAAGACGATCTGCATCAGGAACGGCAGCGCCTGCCAGATCAGCGTCGGCGCCTGCAACAGGGCGACGAACGGGCTGACGTCCAGCACCGCGCCCGCCACGAGCGCGGTCAGCGTGACGAAGAAGGCGATCTTGAGTGCCCGGGAGATCCGGTACCTGGTCCAGTCGTCGAAGCGCCGGTGCGTCCAGCGTTCGAAGCCGCCGAAGACCTTCTGGCTCCAGAACCGGTGATAGCCCGACCAGTGCTCGCTGACGAAGAAGTGCAGTTGCCGCGCGGCCTCGGCGCCGAGCAGCCAGAAGATCCACTGGTACTCGTAGCCGATCTTCTGGGCGGCCTCGGGGAAGGTGACGACCCCGGTCCAGTCGGCCATCACCTTCCAGGTGAGGATCAGGTAGGCCAGGACCAGCGCGACGAGGAACTTGCTCCGGTCCCAGAACTGCATCTTCTTCCTGGTCACGGAGTCCGGGTCGGAGGGCCCGCTGCCGGGGGCGCGCAGCCCTTCGTGCTGAACGGTGGTGGTCACTGACGCTCCCTCATCCGGGCATCCGGAGCAGCTTGAACGAACCGGCGATCTTGTCGAACTCGGCGCCGCGCTTGCGGTAGCAGATCGCCTGGCAGCCGATGAGCATGACCGAGACCGTCGCGCCCTTCTCGTCGAGGATCGCGGTCTGGTCGAACGTCTGGACGTCGGTGCCGATCTGGTAGTTGAAGCGGACCCGTACGCCTCTGGCGCCGTCGTCCAGGGTGAGGACCTCGTCGTTGAGAAGCTCGAACTCGCCGAACATGGGTGGCCGGCCGCTCGCCATGGCCTGTTGCTCGTAGAGCTGGCGCATCTGGTCCGTCACCGGCAGGACGAAGTCGCGCAGCCGGTTCAGCGAGACCGCGTCGCGCTGCTGCTCGGTGAGCTTGTGCACGGTGGCGTACACGAAGGGGTCGGACGAGCTCAGCAGATGGTTGACGGTCGGCTCGGCCGACTGGTCGAAGGCGGTGGACCAGACCCGCTGCGCCCGCATGACGGCGGCCTGGGAGTCCGGCTGGTCACCGGTCAGGTACAACTCGATCGGAGTGGCGTTGAGCTGGGTGAACGAGGCGGGCACCTTGAAGTAGGTGGTGCCTTCCCTGTCCCGTACGTAGGTGAAATCCGGCTGCCCGCAGGCCGACAGCATGGAGATCGCGACCATGAGCGCGACCCAAGCCCGTGTCTTTTTCACCAGGGCTTACCTCCGCTTTACGGACCGACGGAGTTGTTGTGCCCGCTTTCCCGCTGAATGAGGCCGGACGCACGGTGAGAAATCTTGACCAAATCTTGGCCATTGATTGGCTTTACTTGTTACAGACCCAATCCGGGCCCCCACCAGCGGGGCCGTCACACTCCACGGTCGCCCGGGATACAACGTTCCTGCAACCCCCATTGGCCCACCACAGGAAGTAGCAAAGGATATGAGGACCTCATCCCGAGCACCGGAGCACGCCATGAAAGAACCCGCGATTGAGACCGTCGACTCCTTCGGCATGATGGCCGAGCGGCAGTTCGCCGACCTCTGGTCGAGGACCGCCCTGTCGGACAGGGAGCGCCGTCTGCTCCTTCTCGGGCTGCTCGTCGGACAGGGCCTCGACGAGATGACCGGCGTGCAGCTCGACGTCGCGCTGCGCGCGGGCGACCTCACCGAGAGCGAGCTGCGGGAGGTGGTGGTGTTCCTGACCCACTACGCCGGCTGGACCCGCGGATCGCGCCTCAACGACCAGGTGGAGGAGCTGATCGAGCGGGTCAGGCAGGCTCGATCCGGTAGAGCGGACCCCGCAGGCTGAGCGCGTACAGCTCGCCGTCGAGCCCTTCGCCGAACGACGAGAGTTGTTCGACCGTGCCCAGCTCGGTCACCTTGCCCGATTCCGCCGCCCTGCCTCGCTTGCCCGGTCCGGCCGCCGGCACGGCCCTGACCCAGCCCGCGCAGAAGTCCCCGTACAGGAAGCTGCCCCGCAACCAGGGCAGTTCGGCGCCGCGATAGACGTAACCGGCGATGACCGAGCAGTTGCCGTCCTTGTGCAGCGGGTAGGTGATGACCGGATCGGTCAGCCCGCGGCCCTTGCCGCCGCGGAAGGGCCGCTCGCCCTCGCGCAGGTTCCAGCCGTAGTTCTCCCCGCCTCCGGATGCCGCGGGCTGGTGGTCGACCTCCTCCTGCTCGTCCTGGCCGACGTCGCCGATCCACAGGTCGCCGCTCTCCCGGTCGAAGCCGAACCGCCAGGGGTTGCGCAGGCCGTAGGCCCAGATCTCGGTACGCGCGCCGCGCTCGCCCACGAACGGGTTGTCCCGCGGCACCTCGTACGGTTTGCCGCGCGGGTCGATGCGCAGGATCTTGCCGAGCAGCGTGCCGAGGTCCTGGCCGTTGCCCTGGGGGTCGCCCGCGCTGCCGCCGTCGCCGAGCCCGACGTAGAGGTGGCCGTCGGGGCCGAAGGCGAGCTGGCCGCCGTTGTGGTTGGCGTAGGGCTGCTCCTGGGTGAGCACGTCGCGCCGGCCGGTGGCGCGGTGGCCGTCGTAGGCCCATTCGGTGACGTGGGTGGTGCCGCCGGTGTCGGTCCAGTCGAGGTAGAGCCAGCGGCCCGAGGGGTGGAAGGCCACGCCGAGCAGGCCCTGCTCGTTGCCGCCGCTCACCTCCCGCGACAGGTCCACGACGACGTCCCCGCCCGCGCGCCCGTTCGAGCCGGTGTTCGCGCCGGTGTTCGAGCCGTCGCCGGTGGTGCGCAGCCGGCCGCCTTGCTCGGCGACGTAGAGCCGTTTGTCTCCCTTGCGCACGGCGAAGGCGACGGGCCGTTCGAACCTGCCGATCTCGTGGAAGCGCACCTGCCCGCGCGTGGCCTTCCCACCGGGGCTCGCCGACGTGGCGGCGGGCGCGGGAGTGGAGGCGGGGGCGGACTTGGACGCGGGGGCGGACTTGGGGGCCGGGCCGGGTGGGGGCGAGGGGGCCGAGCAGGCGGTGAGGGCCAGGAGGAGCACGGCCGCGAGGGGGCGCACGCCGTCCATACTCGCACGCCCGACCGGGGACGTTAAGGTTCAGTGCATGCCTACCGCATTGATCACCGGCGCCACCGCCGGCATCGGCGCCGCCTTCGCCCGGCGCCTGGCCGCCGACGCCTGCTCGCTCGTCCTGGTCGCGCGTGACGAGCACCGGCTCGCCCAGACCGCCGACCAGCTCAAGCTCAGGTACGGCGTGAGCGTCGAGGTGCTGCCCGCCGACCTGGCCACCGAGGAGGGTCTGGCCAAGGTCGAGTCGAGGCTTCGCGACGGCGTCGACCTGCTGGTGAACAACGCCGGCTTCGGCCACCCCGGCGACTTCCTGAAGGTGCCGGTCGAGGACGAGCTGCGCATGCTCAAGGTCCACTGCGAGGCCGTGCTGCGGCTCACGCTGGCGGCGCTGCCGGCGATGCGGAAGCGCGACAGGGGCGCGGTGATCAACGTGGCGTCCGTCGCGGCGTTCTTCTCGCGCGGCACCTACAGCGCGTCCAAGGCGTGGGTGGTCAACTTCAGCGAGTCCGCCGCCGCGGACGTACGCAACCCGCGCATCCGGATCATGGCGCTCTGCCCGGGTTTCGTGCGAACGGAGTTCCACCAGCGGGCGTCCATGGACACCTCGGGCATCCCCGGGTTCCTGTGGCTGAAGGCCGACAACGTGGTCAGGGAGGCCATGCGCGACCTGGCGCTCGGCAAGCGGGTCTCGGTGCCCGACCTGCGTTATAAGGCCATCGTGGCGATCGGCAAGCTGGTGCCGCACAACCTGGCCGGGCGCGTCTCGGCCCGGATCGGCCGCCGCTGATCCGGGCGGCGCCGCCGTACGGACCGATGCGAACGAAGTGGGCCCCCGCCGCGGGAGGGGGTCGCGGTGGGGGCCCGGGACGGCCGTGAGGAACTCACGGCCGGGAACCGGCAGTTCCGGTGGGTCCGGCTAGCGGTTGGCCTCGTGGCCGATGGCCAGGCCGCTCGTCGGGTCGAAGAAGTGCAGGTTGTGCGTGTCCAGCACCAGGTCGATGCGCTGGCCGGGACGCGCGTGGCTGCGGGCGTTGACGCGGGCGGTCCACAGGGACTTGTCGCCCACGAGCGGCAGCGCCGCCTCCTCGTCGTCGCCCGTGTCGGCGGCGGCGACGGTGTCCTTGTGCTCGACCGGCGGGGCGTCGATCAGGAACAGCACGTTGATCTCGGAGCCCAGCTCCTCGGTGACCTCCGCCTTGACGGGCAGGGTGGCCCAGCCGTTGGCGTGGCTGCCGGCCGAGTTGGCGTCCTCGAAGTCGGACGGGCGGATGCCGAGGATGACCTTCTTGCCGACGTACTGGTCGAGGCCCGGCTTGTCGGCGAAGGCCGAGTCGGGGATCGGCAGCGTGATGTCGGCGAAGCGCACGGACACGCCGTTGTCGCGGACCAGCTCGGCGGTGACGAAGTTCATCGAGGGCGAGCCCATGAAGCCGGCGACGAACAGGTTGACCGGCTTGTCGAACAGGTTCTGCGGGGTGTCGACCTGCTGGAGCAGACCGTCGCGCAGCACGCAGACGCGGTCGCCCAGGGTCATGGCCTCGACCTGGTCGTGGGTGACGTACACGGTGGTGACGCCGAGGCGCTCGTGCAGGGTGTTGAGCGAGGCGCGCATCGAGACGCGGAGCTTGGCGTCGAGGTTCGACAGCGGCTCGTCCATGAGGAAGGCCTGCGGCTCGCGGACGATGGCGCGGCCCATGGCGACACGCTGGCGCTGACCACCGGACAGGGCGGCCGGCTTGCGCTTGAGGTAGGTCTCCAGGCCGAGCATCTTGGCAGCCTCGTTGACCCGCTTCTGGATCTCCGGCTTGGGCATCTTGCGAAGCTTGAGGCCGAAGGCGAGGTTCTCCTCGACCGTCATGTGCGGGTAGAGGGCGTAGTTCTGGAAGACCATCGCGATGTCGCGGTCCTTGGGCGGCAGGTGGTTGACCACCTTGTCGCCGATGGCGATCTCGCCACCGCTGATGTCCTCAAGGCCGGCGATCATCCGGAGCGCGGTCGACTTGCCGCAACCGGATGGGCCGACCAGCACCATGAACTCGCCATCCTTGATCTCAAGGTTGAGCCCGTTCACGGCCTTCACGCCACCGGCGTAGATCTTGTCGACGTTCGTCAGAACGATGGATGCCATGACATTCCTTCGCGCTCCAGGGCGATCGGCCCGGACGTTGGTTCTCGGTTCCCGTGGATACGTTTTCACGTATCTCACCCGAAACGGACATCCGTGTCAAGGGGTACCGCGTGACCAGCCTTTGTGGACCCGGCACTCTTCCGGCGGGACGGAATCCATGATGGAATCGTTTCCATGGAGAAGCGGGCGACGATCAAGGATGTGGCCGAGGCGGCGGGCGGCGGCGCGGTGACCGTGTCCCGGGTGTTGTCCGGCGGCTCGGCCAGCGCGAGCACCAGGGAGCGGGTCCTGGCCGTCGCCGCCCAGCTCGACTACCGGCCCAGCGCGCTCGGCCGCAACCTGCGCCAGCGCCGTACGGGCGGCCTGGGCCTGCTGGTGCCCGACCTGACCGACACCTTCTACGGCCAGCTCTCCGAAGGCGTGCTCGCCTGCGCCCGGTCCTCCGGCGAGCCGGTCGTGATGGGCTCGACGGGCGGCGATCCCGAGCAGGAGGCCGAGCTGATCGGCATGCTCCTCGAACAGAGCGTCGACCGGGTCATCGCGGTGCCCTCCGGCGACGCCGAGACGTGGGCCCCGGCGGTCAGGGCGGGCATGACGGTGGTCTTCGCCGACCGCCTGCCCCCCGAGGCCGTACGCGAGGAGGAGAACGACCGAGACCCGGCCGAGCACGCCCTCGACGACCTCCTGCTCCTCGACGGCCTGGCCGCCCGCCCGCGCGTGCCGGAGAGCGCCGCCCGCCCTCTGGACGTGCCCGCCGTCCTGGCCGACGACCGCGCCGGCATCCGTACGGCCGTGCGCTACCTCAGGGGCCTCGGCCACCGGCGCATCGCCTTCCTCGGCGGCCCGGGACACGACCGGCGCGCGGCCGCCTTCCGCGAGGCCGTGGGCGCGCCGGTGGACGAGGAACTGGTCGTGTTCGGCACCGGCAGCCGCGACTCGGCCTACGCCGCCGCCTCCGGCCTGTTCCAGAGCCGTCCCGACCTGTCGGCCGTCGTCGCGGGCGGCAACGTCCTGGGCGAGGCGGCCGTGCTGGCGGCCCGCGAGCTGGACCTGCGGGTGCCGAAGGACGTCTCGCTGGTGATGTACGACGACGTGCCGTGGGCCGAGCTGTGCGCCCCGCCGCTGACCGTGATCGCCCAGCCGGGACGGGACATGGGCTACCGGGCCTGCGAGCTGGTGTTGCGCGAGGGCACCCGCCGGGCCCGCAGCGTGGTCCTGCCCACCGAGCTGATCATCCGGGGAAGCTGCGGCCCCCGCCGCTGACCACCGCCCGCCCCGGGCCTCACGACCGCTGACGTCCGAGGACGGCGTCGGCGTGGGCCTCGATCACGTCGGCCACCGCCCGCGACGCCCTGAGGTGCGCGCCGTGCCCTTCCCGGCGCAGCGTGACCCGCCGCGCGCCGGGGATCGCCTCCCGCAGGGCGTCGAGCCGCGCGCCGAGGTGCGCCGGGCTGCGCTCGCCGCCGAGCAGCACCACCGGCACGCGGATCCCCGCGTACGCCGCCATGCGGTCGCCCAGGGCGTCGATCGCCAGCAGGTCGTCGACCTGGTGGGGCACCAGCGCCCGCGACGGCCGGTGGCAGGCCACCGCCAGGGCGGCCAGCAGGGCCACGGGCGGCGACAGGCCCACGACGTCCCTGAACAGGACGCGCATCGCCCGCCCCGGCCGCCCGTCGGCCAGGGCCGCCTCGACCACGGCGCTCGCCGCCCCGCCGAGCGAGGGGCCGAGGGGGACGGGCGGCTCGTACAGGACCGCGCCCGCGAAGGCGTCCGGGGCGGCGAGCAGGGACTCCAGGGCGGCCACCCCGCCCGAGGAGTGGCCGACGAGCAGCGCGGGACCGCCGAGCACCGCCGCCACCGCCGCCACGTCGGCGGCCTCCTGCGCCATGGTGGCGGGCGGGACGAGGTCCTGCCGGTACTGGCGGCGTCGTACGCGCACGACCCGGAACCGCGGCGCGAGCAGCCGCGCGACCCGGCCCCACTGGGTGCCGTCGTCGAGCCCCGCGTGCAGGACGACGATCGCCGGCCCGCGTCCTTCGTCGATCGCCCGGACCTCGGTCCCGTCGGCGGATGTCACGGTGAGCATGGCGCCTCCTTAGCACCGCTAATGTAACACTGCTAAGGAGTGTCAGCCAGGTAGTACCTCAGAGCTACGCGAAAGGTGCATCCTCCAGCGGGAAGCCGACTACGGCCCGCGATCCCTACCTTCGGTGCCGACAAGGACAACCGGCACGGAAGGACCGCGATGGCATCGCTCAGGAACCGTCTGCTCGCCGTGCTCGTCACCGCCTCGGTGGCGCTGCCGGCGTCCGGCGCCGCCGGGTCCGCGGCGGTGCCCGCGCCCGTACCCGCCGCCGTGGCGCCGCTGAGCGCCGCGACCCCCGCCGCGCTCGCCGAGCGGTACGCCGCGAGCCGCGCCGCCGTCCTGGCCGCCGAGCGCGCCGCCGCCGCCCACGGCCACCGATCGCGCGCGGCGGCGTTGCGCGCGATGGCCGACGACTCCCGCACGTTCCTGTCCTTCGACGGGCGCGACGGCGGCCGGACCGCGGAGGTCTTCGGCGACCTCGCGACGGCCCGGCGCATCGCCGTCCTCGTGCCCGGCTCCGACACGAACCTCGACCGGTACGACCGCCTGCGTGCCGGCGCGACCCGGCTGCGCGAGGCGCTCGGGGACGGCTCGGCGGTCATCGCCTGGGCCGGTTACCGCACGCCCGCCATGCTCAGCCTCGACGTGCTGACACCCTCGCGGGCCGACGAGGCCGTGCCGGGACTGCGCGCGTCCGTACGGGAGTTGCGCGCGCTCAGGCCCGGCGCCCGCCTGTCACTCGTGTGTCACTCCTACGGCTCGGTCGTGTGCGGCCGGGCCGCCCCGGGCCTGGACGTGTCCGACATCGTGCTGACCGGCAGCCCCGGCGCGGGCGTCCGGGACGTCGCCGCGATGCGCACCCGCGCGACGGTGTGGGCCGCGCGCGGCGGCGGCGACTGGATCGGCGGCGTGCCCCACGCGCTGGTCGAATTGCCGTTCGTGACGATCGGGCTGGGGGACGACCCGGTCTCGCCCGGGTTCGGCGCCCACGTCTTCGCGGCGGGCGGCGGCGGCCACAGCGACTACCTGGGCCCCGGCTCCCCCGCGCCGGCGGCCATCGCCCGCATCGTCTCGGGAGAGGCCGGCCAGGATGTCTGACTCCGCGCTCCGCACTTCCCCGTCGCCCTCCGGCCTGCGCGCGTTCGTCGCCCGGATCGAGGACCGGACGCCACAGGGGCGCGACCGGGCCCTCGACGCCCTGCGGGCGCTGGCCATCCTCGGCGTGGTGGCCGGGCACTGGCTGGTGACCGCCGTGGTCACCGACAGCGGCAGCCTGCGGGTGACCAGCCCGCTGCGGAGCCTGCCGCAACTCGCCCCGGTGTCGTGGGCGTTCCAGATGCTGGCGATCTTCTTCCTGGTGGGCGGCCTGGTCGGGGCGAAGGGCTACCGTTCGGCGCGGGCCGCGGGCATCGGGTACGGCCCGTGGCTGCTCGGACGGCTGGGCCGGCTGTTCCGGCCGGTGGCGGTCGTGTCGGCGGTGTGGGCCGTGGCGGCGGTCGTGATGCTCGCCTCCGGCGTGGCGCTGGAGGACGTGCGGGCGCTGGTCAGGCTGGTGGTGGCGCCGATGTGGTTCCTGCTGGTGTTCGCCGGGCTGACGGCGGCCACCCCGCTGGTGGCCCGGCTGCATCCGGCCTGGCCGCTCGCCGCGGTCGCGGCCGCCGACCTGGTGCGGTTCGGGCCGGGCGGGCCGGGGTGGTTGTGGTGGGTGAACGTCGCGGCGGGGTGGCTGGTGCCGTACTGCCTGGGGGCGGCGTGGGCCAGGGGGGCGCTGCGGAGCCGGGCCACCGGCTGGACGCTGCTGGCCGGCGGCGGCGCCGGGGCCGTGGCGCTGGTGGTGTGGGGCGGGTATCCGGCGACCATGGTCGGGGTGCCGGGCGCGCCGGTCTCCAACCTCGACCCGCCCTCGCTCGCGGCCGTGGCGTTCGGGCTCGCCCAGTGTGGCGCGGCGCTGCTGCTGCTCGGCCCGCTGCGCCGGCTGCTGCGCCGGCCGGCCGCGTGGGCGGCAGTGGCCGTGGCGAACCTGGCCGCAATGACGATCTTCCTCTGGCACCAGACCGCGATGATCGCGGTGACCGAGCTCGGCCTGCTGGCGAGCCGGGCGCTGCCCGGCCCGCTGCGCGGCGACGCGCTGCCCGGCCTGCACACGGCGCCCGACGGGCTCGGCTGGGTGGCGGCCCGGCTGGCCTGGCTGCCGGTGTTCGCGCTGGCGCTGCTGGTGTGCTGCGCCGCCTTCCAGACCTACGAACGCCGGCGCGCCCGCTAGAGCAGCTTCTCGATGGCCGCGACGACGGCCGGGTCGTCTGGGGCGGTACGGGGCCGGAAACGGGCCACGACGTTGCCCTCGCGGTCGAGCAGGAACTTCTCGAAGTTCCACTGGACGTCGCCCGCCGCGCCCTCCTCGTCGGCGGTCTGGGTGAGCCCGTCGTAGAGCGGGTGGCGGCCGGGGCCGTTGACGTCGGCCTTGGCCAGCAGCGGGAAGTCGACGCCGTAGGTCGCCGAGCAGAACGCCTGGATCTCCTCCGCCGTGCCGGGCTCCTGGCCGGCGAACTGGTTGCAGGGCATGCCGATCACGCTGAAGCCGCGCGTGCCGTAGTCCTGCTGGAGCTTGACCAGGGCGGCGTACTGGGGGGTCAGGCCGCAGCGGGAGGCCACGTTGACCAGGAGCACGGCCTTGTCGCCGGCGAGGTCGCCGAGCGTGGTGGGGTCGTCCGCGAGGGTGCGGACCGGGATGTCGCGAAGACTCATGATCTGAAGCTTACAGAACGACGCCCGCCGCAGAATGTGACCTATTCCTCATTTTTCCCCTAAACCCCCTGAATAGCATTATGTCGCGATCTTGGAATTCGGCATGATTTTTCATGGTCAATTAGCAAAGAAGGGTGTTTGTCAGGCAGGGTGACGCGGTCCCCGTCCCCTTCGAAAGGGAATCCGCATGCCCATGCTCCGCCGTACCGGTGTCCTGGTCGTGACCGCCACGCTCGTGGCGGCGACCGGCGCCACGGCCGCACAGGCGCAGAGCTCCCAGAGCAGTGGCAGGAACAAGGCCATCGCCAGATCCCTGGTCGCGCAGCGCGGCTGGGGCGCGGCGAACTTCGGCTGCCTGGTCAGACTCTGGGCCAGAGAGAGCGGCTGGAACCACAGGGCCGGCAACCGGTCGGGCGCCTACGGCATCCCGCAGGCCCTCCCGGGCCACAAGATGGCCTCCTCGGGCGCCGACTGGCGCACGAACCCGCGTACCCAGATCAGGTGGGGCCTGGGCTACATCAAGCAGCGGTACGGCTCGCCGTGTCGCGCGTGGGGGCACTTCCAATCCCACCGTTGGTACTGAGTCAAACCCCAGGTGTGTCCGCGTTTTCCGTCAAGGACATGTCATATAGGCGACGGGCCGGGCAATCCTGGCCCAGCGAGATAGCCCATTATCCGAATTGAGCACGCAAACACCTGTCCTTCGCATGTCGAGATCACGGCTGCGCGGTGTCGGCCGTAATAGGAATCGACCAAGAGGACACGTCGCGGCGCCCTCCGGGCCGTCCAGCACGATCGGGCGGTACAGGATCCCGGGGGGCCGCGCGGACCCTCCTCGTCCGAGCCACGGACGCAGGACCGGCAGGGCGCCCCGAGCGGGCGCCCGTCCGCACGCGACCCGAAAGCAAGGATCGCCTTGGACAGCAAACGCGTGCTCAGCGGCACTATTCTCACCATCAGCGCGTTCGGCGTCACGACCGGTCCGGCCTGGGCGGAGTCCCGGCCTCCGGTGATCAAGACCCGGACCTGGACAACGTCAGCGCAGCCGAAGATCGCGGCCGTACGGCCCGCCGGGAGAAACAAGAAGATCGCCTTGGGGCAGGTCGTCCAGCGAGCCTGGAGTTACCAGGAGTTCCGCTGCCTGGACAACCTGTGGACCAGGGAAAGCAATTGGAACCATCACGCGCTCAACCGGTCCTCGGGCGCCTACGGGATCCCGCAGGCGCTGCCCGCGGGCAAGATGCGTGGCGCGGGCAAGGACTGGAGATCCAACCCCGAGACGCAGATCCGCTGGGGCCTGGCCTACATCAAGGGGAGGTACGGCAGGCCGTGCGGCGCCTGGGGGCACTGGAGATCACACAACTGGTACTGATCTCCCGCCCGGAGGGCATCCGGGAGCTCCGGATGCCCTCCCGCTACTGCTTGGCGTGCACCGCCATGGCCTGGATCAGCAGCTCGACCCCGAACTCGAACTCCGCCTCGTGGTCGCACTCGCCCAGCAGCGACGCCAGCGCGCTCACCTCGGGGAACAGCGCGGGATCGACCTCGGCGGGCTCGACCGTACGGGTGTGGACCGGCGCGAACGTGGGCGTCACCCCGACCTCGCGCAGCAGCGAGCCCACGATGAAGGCGATGAACATGCGCAACATCCGGACCGCGTCGGGCCCGTCGAAGCCCGCGCCGCGCAGCGTGGCCAGCGCCCGCTCGACCGGCAGCAGCCCTGCGTTGGAGCGGAGCTGACGGCTGACCACCACCATGGTCGAGCGCGGATGGTGATGGGCGATCTGCCGGAAGGCCCGCGCCTGCGCGCGTACCCGGTCGGTCCAGTGGGCGTCGGGGTCGTCGGTGAACCCGATCCCGCTCAGCACGCTCTCGGCCACGCCGTTGAGCAGGTCGTCCTTGTTCGGCACGTGGTTGTAGAGGGACATCACGCCGACGCCGAGCTCGGCGGCGATGCGGCGCATGGAGACCGCGTCGGCTCCCTCGCGCTCGATGAGGTCGATGGCCGCGGCCACGATGCGCGGCCTGGACAAGGGCTCCGAGGTCATAGCTCATCCTATTGACGGACGTACACCGTACGTGCGAGGGTCGAGGCGCGGACGTACAGCGTACGTCATCCCCCTCGCGGAGGTCCTATGTCGACGCATGATCTCTACACCATCCCCTCCGAGCTCTCCACCTGGGACGTCGAGATGGCCGGCGCCAGCCGGTTCACCTGGGAGTACGACGAGGGCAGGGACCGCATGCTGGCCTTGTACCAGAAGGGCAAGGACAAGCAGTGGGACTCGACCAAGCGCATCGACTGGGACCTTGAGGTCGACCCGTACAACGTGCTCGGCATCCCCGACACCACGATCGCCATCTACGACACCCCGCTGTGGCACCGGCTCGGCCCCCAGCAGCGCCAGGACGTACGGCTGCACGGCGCGGCCTGGCAGTTCTCCCAGTTCCTGCACGGCGAGCAGGGCGCGATGATCTGCTCGGCCCGGATCGTGGAGTCGGTCCCTGACCTGGACTCCAAGTTCTACGCCGCCACCCAGACCATGGACGAGGCCCGCCACGCAGAGACCTACGCCCGTTTCCTCCAGGAGAAGGTGGGCCTGGCGTACCCGATCAACCAGCACCTCAAGTCGCTGCTGGACAGCACGCTCAGCGACTCGCGCTGGGACATGCCCTACCTCGGCATGCAGGTGCTCATCGAGGGCCTGGCCCTGGCCGCGTTCGGCGTGATGCGCGACATCACCACCAAGCCGCTGCCCAAGCAGATCCTCGCGTACGTGATGCAGGACGAGGCCCGGCACGTCGCCTTCGGCCGGATGGCGCTGCGCGACTACTACCAGAACCTGTCGGAGCAGGAGCTGCGCGAGCGCGAGGACTTCGTCATCGAGGGCTGCTACCTGATGCGCGACCGGCTGCGCGGCGCGGAGTCCTGGGAGCACCTGGGCCTGTCGAAGGCCGAGACCGACGAGGTCATGCGGGCCACCGACCAGTCGGACTACCTGCGGCTGTTCCGCTCGCTGCTGTTCAGCAGGATCGTCCCGTGCGTCAAGGACATCGGGTTGTGGAGCCCGCGGCTGCAGCAGGCCTACGCGGACATGGGCGTGCTGGAGATGGCCGGCCAGTCGCTCGACGCCCTCATGAAGCAGGACGAGGACATCGCCGACAAACTGGACGAGGCCCGCTTCGCCGAGGAGGAGGCCGAACGGCACGCCGAGGTCGCCGACACGATCACCCTCGGCTCCGCCTGACCCCTGGCCATCCGGCCGCCGGGCTCACCGTCCGCGGTGGAAGCGGCGGTGCAGCTCGCGTACCTTGCCGGCGAGTTCGGGGACGGGCCCGTCCACCGCGACGCCCGGCGCGACGGCGTTGACCGGTAGCATGCCCACCGGCGGCGCCGGGACGCCCAGCTCACCCAGCCACTCCCCCAGCTGCTCCGACGACGCCACGTAGACGATGCGTCCCAGCCCCACCCAGGCGTGGGCGGCCGAGCACATCGGGCAGTGCTCGCCGGAGGTGTAGACGGTGGCGGCCGCCCGCTCGGACGGCGTCATGTTGGCCGCCGCCCAGCGCGCCAGCGCGAACTCCGGGTGCCGCGTACGGTCGCCCCCGGCCACCCGGTTGTGGTCCTCGGCCAGCACCGTGCCGTCCGCGGCGACCAGCACCGAACCGAAGGGCTCGTCGCCCGACTCCAGCGCCTCGGCGGCCAGCTCGACACAGCGGCTCAGGTACGGCAGTTCTCTCTCGTCGATCATCCAGGCATCCGTTCCGGTGAGACAGGTGAGCAGCGCGTCAATTGTCGAGCCCTGCTGCAGAAAATCATGACGTTACCCGTTTCTGCACGTCACCTGCGGAAACCCCCGTCTTCGCCGCCGAAAATGGGTTGATCCCACGTATTAACCTGGTTGGGATGCCTCCCGATACTGACACACCTCGCCGTCCCCTGCTCTCCTCCAACTCCCTGTGGCGGATGAAGTCCTACCTCCGCCCGTACGCCGCCAGACTGGTGCTCATCTGGCTGGCCGCGATACTCAGCATCGCCGCGAGCATCGCGCTCCCCCTGATCAGCGAGAAGGTCATCGACGGCCCGGTCACGCGGGGCGACTCCGACGGGCTGCTCCCGCTCGGTCTCATCGCCCTCGGCGTGGGCGTCGTAGAAGCCGGGCTGATCTTCCTGCGGCGCTGGACCCAGGTCAAGCCCGTGCTCGGCCTGGAGACCGCGATCCGCGACGACCTCTACGAGCACCTCCAGCGCCTGCCCATGGGCTTCCACGGCGACTGGCAGTCGGGCCAGTTACTGTCGCGGGCCACGACGGACCTGTCCACGATCCGCCGCTTCCTCGGCTTCGGCATGCTCTTCCTGGTGATGAACGTCCTCCAGCTCATCACCGTGACCGTGCTGCTGCTGAACAAGTACTGGCCGCTCGGGCTGCTGGTGCTGGCCTCGGCCGTACCGATCGTGTGGACCTCGCTGCGGTTCGAGAAGCGCTACATCAAGATCTCCCGCCAGGTCCAGGACGAGCAGGGTGACCTCGCCACGCTCGTCGAGGAGTCGGCGATCGGCATCCGTACGATCAAGGCCTTCGGCCGCCGCCACCACGTCTTCGACCGCTACGACGAGGCGGCCCGCAAGGTGTACGGCAGCTCGGTCGACAAGGCCACCCTGTCGGCCAGGTTCTTCGCCTTCCTCGAAGTGATCCCCAACGTCACCCTCGCCCTGGTACTGCTGCTCGGCGCGCTCGCCGTGGGCTCCGGCTCGATGACGCTGGGCACGCTGGTCGCCTTCACCACCCTGATGCTCCAGCTCGTGTGGCCGATCGCCAGCCTCGGCTACATCCTGGCCATGGCGCAGGAGGCGATGACCTCCGCCGACCGGGTCATGGAGGTCATGGACACCGTCCCGGCCATCGAGGGCGGCAGCCGCACGATCGAGCTGCCCCGCGGCCACCTGCGGTTCGAGGGCGTCGGGTTCACCTTCCCCGGCGCGGACGAGCCGGTGCTGAACGACGTCTGGCTGGACGTACGGCCGGGCGAGACGGTGGCCGTCGTGGGCGCGACGGGCGCGGGCAAGACCACCCTGACCGCGCTGGTGCCCCGCCTGATCGACCCCACCTCCGGCCGCGTGACGATCGACGGCGAGGACGTGCGCGACCTCGACCTGACCACGCTGCGCTCGCTGGTGGCCACCGCGTTCGAGGAGCCGACGCTGTTCTCGATGAGCGTGCGCGAGAACCTCATGCTCGGCCGCCTCGACGCCACCGACGAGGAACTGGCCGACGCGATCGCCACCGCCCAGGCCGGCTTCGTGTACGACCTGCCCTGGGGCCTCGACACCCGCATCGGCGAGCAGGGCCTGTCGCTGTCCGGCGGGCAGCGTCAACGGCTCGCCCTGGCACGGGCGGTGCTGAGCAAGCCGAGAGTCCTGGTCCTCGACGACACCCTGTCCGCGCTCGACGTGGAGACCGAGGCGCTGGTGGAGGAGGCGCTGCGGCACGTGCTGCGCGAGGCGACCGGCATCGTCGTCGCCCACCGGGCCTCGACCGTGCTGCTGGCCGACAAGGTGGCCCTGCTGCGCGGCGGCACCATCACCCACGTCGGACGCCACCACGAACTGCTGGCCGACGTGCCCGAGTACCGCGAACTGCTGGCCCAGGACGCCGACTTCGACCCCTCGGAAGGAGCGCTGCGATGACCACCACCCCCGTGTCCTCCTGGCGCGGCGTCGCCTCCGAGGAGCAGGACGAACTGCCCGAGAGGGTGTCGGTGCTACTGCGGGAGCGCTCCCGCAAACTGCTCGGCGACCTGCTGCGCCCCTACCGCCGGCCCATCGCGCTGCTCACAGCGATCATCGTCGTCTCGAACGCGGCGGGGCTGGCGATCCCGTACCTGGTCAAGGTGGGGATCGACGACGGCATCCCGCCGATGACCCGCGGGGCCGGAACCGGGGTCCTGCTGACCGTGGTCGGGGTCATCCTGGCCGCGGCCGTCACACAGGCGCTCACCCGGCAGGCGTTCCTGCGGCTGTCGGGGAAGATCGGCCAGAGCGTGCTGCTGGAGCTGCGCAGGCGGGTGTTCGACCACTTCCAGCGGCTGTCGCTGAACTTCCACGAGAAGTACACCTCGGGCCGGGTCATCTCCCGGCTGACCTCCGACATCGAGGCCATCTCCGAACTGCTCCAGTCGGGCTTCGACGGGCTGGTCAAGGCGGTGCTGACGATGTTCGGCACGGCCGCGCTGCTGCTGATCCTCGACGTGCACCTCGGCCTGGTGGCGCTGGTCCCGCTGCCGCTGCTGCTGCTGTTCACGCGGTGGTTCCGGCGGCAGTCGGTGATCGTCTACCGGCGGACGCGGGAGACGGTCGCGCTGGTGATCGTGCACTTCGTGGAGTCGATGACCGGCATCCGCGCCGTACAGGCCTTCCGCAGGGAACCGCGCAACCAGGAGATCTTCGCCCAGCTCAACGACGACTACCGGGACGCCAACGCGCGCAGCATGCTGCTGGGCGCGGAATTCATGTTCGGCATCAAGCTGATCGGCAACCTGACCGTGGGCGGGGTGCTGCTCTACGGCGGCTACCTGGCGATCCACGAGGAGGTCACGATCGGCGTGCTGGCCGCGTTCCTGCTCTACCTCCGGCAGTTCTACGAGCCGATGCAGGAGCTCAGCCAGTTCTACAACAGCCTGCAGTCGGCGGGCGCGGCCCTGGAGAAGTTGTCGGGCGTGCTGGAGGAGGAGCCGGGCGTGCCGGAGCCGCGGCGGCCCGAGCCGCTGCCGCAGCCGGTGCGCGGCGCCGTGCGCTTCGAGGGCGTCAGGTTCGCCTACGTCGAGGAGATGCCGATCCTGCCGGGCCTCGACCTGTCGATCCCGGGCGGCCAGAGCGTGGCGCTGGTCGGCGCTACCGGCGCGGGCAAGACGACGCTGGCCAAGCTGATCTCCCGCTTCTACGACCCGACCGCGGGCCGCGTCCTGCTCGACGGCGTCGACCTGCGCGACCTGGACGAGGCGACGCTGCGCCAGGCCGTGGTCATGGTCACGCAGGAGAACTTCCTGTTCAGCGGCACGGTCGCGGACAACATCAGGTTCGGCATGCCGGACGCCACCGACCGCCAGATACGCGAGGCGGCCAAGGCGATCGGCGCGCACGAGTTCGTCGCCGGCCTGCCCGACGGCTACGACACCGAGGTCGGCAAGCGCGGCGGCCGGATGTCGGCCGGTCAGCGGCAGCTCATCGCGTTCGCCAGGGCGTTCCTCGCCGATCCGGCGGTGCTCATCCTCGACGAGGCCACCTCCAGCCTCGACGTGCCGAGCGAGCGGCTGGTGCAGCGGGCGCTGCGCACGATCCTGGCCGACCGCACCGCACTGATCATCGCCCACCGGCTCTCGACCGTGGAGATCGCCGACCGGGTGCTGGTGATGGAGGCCGGCCAGGTCGTCGAGGACGGGCCGCCCGACCGGCTCATCGCCGCCTCGGGCCGCTTCGCCGGGCTGCACCGGGCCTGGCTGGAGAGCCTGAGCCAGTAGCCGGGACACCATTAACCCGCCGCGCGGGCGGCGGGTTAATGGTGGACGTGCGTCACGACCACGAGGTTCCGGTACAGCTCGTACCCGACGAACAGGGCGACGGGCACGCCGATCGCGATGAGCAGCCGGCCGGCCACGGGCGCCCCGCGCAGGGGCGTCCGGGGTTCCTCCAGCGCCGGCCCCGACGCGGCGCCGAGCTCGGGCACCGGCACGAGCTCGAGCACCGGCTCAGGCACCAGCTCGGCCTCGGGCCGCAGCTCGGGGTGCCTGGCCAGGTAGCCGCTGGGGAACGAGGTTACGTGATAGGCGCCGCATCCCGGGCAGCACGTGCCCGACCAGGGGGGCTGCACGGCCACGCCGGAGCTCAGCCAGATCTCGACCTCATTACCGTGGTCGTCCGCGAAATGCCGGACGACGAATTCCTCCTCCCAGACCCGCAGGCAGCGCAGGCACTCGAAGGGCCAGGTCTCGCGAGTCTCGAACCCGTCGCGCACGAGGATCACCCCCGACAGGGGAGCCAATGGTCTAGACCTGAGTCTGCTCCTGCCCGCGCGCCGCCGCAAGGCGCCCCTTATGACACTTCAAGCTACGAAACGCTCACCAAGTGTCATGGTTTAGGCCCGCTTTTCGGCACTTGTCGGCACGGCCCGCGCCACCCGCGTCAGTACGGACGCCGCGGCGGAACCGGGCTGAGCAGCGGCGTCGCGTCCGGGACGACGGGCTCGGCCGCCCGGAACAACTCCGGGTGGCGGGCGAGGTAGCCGGCCGGGAACGTGGTCGTCGCCTGACAGCCGCAATGCGGGCAGATCACTCCCGACGACGGCGGCGGCACCGACAACCCGTCCCGCAACCAGATCTCGGCGGCGTTCCCGTGTTCGTCGTCGATGTGCCTGACGAGGTAGTCCTCTTCCCAGACATGCCAGCAACCGCGGCACTCGAAAGGCAGGGTCCTGCGTTCTTCTTCCACTGAGGTCACCCCCTCACTACGAGTGTCCGCCTCCCCTCGGGCACATCGCAACCCGGGGGGTCAGCGGACCGTGAGCACGAAGGTGACGGCGCCGAGCACCACGCTGAGGGTGCCGAGCCAGGCGAACAGCGCGTCGAGGCCGGCGTCGATGGGCCGCCCGCCGTGCAGGGCCTCCTGGACCCGGCGGAACCGTACGCCGGTCCTGATCAGCAGGACGGCGCCGCAGAGCGCGGCCAGCGCGAACCCCGCGACGGCCAGGAG
Organism: Nonomuraea sp. WAC 01424; assembly: GCF_003947315.1. Taxonomy (NCBI): domain Bacteria; kingdom Bacillati; phylum Actinomycetota; class Actinomycetes; order Streptosporangiales; family Streptosporangiaceae; genus Nonomuraea; species Nonomuraea sp. WAC 01424. The sequence goes on along the minus strand of NZ_QHHZ01000005.1, from coordinate 76,112 downwards.
CGGCAGGCCGTGCCGCACCGCGAGCCCGGCGGCGCCGAGCCCGCCCGTGGCCAGCGCCACGGCGGTGCGCACCCAGGCGAGCCGGGTGCGCTCGCTCTGCAGGCCCTGGTCCCAGATCTCCTGCGACATCTACACCGACAGGATGATGAGGACGAGGGCGACGATCGCCACCGTGGCGATGCCGTAGCCGAAGACCGCGGCGAGGGCGGGCGGCGGCAGCGGCGCCTGGTTGCGCAGCGCGCGCTGGATGTTGCGCCAGCGCGGGTAGGCCATGCCCGCCGCCAGCGCGGACAGCGACACGAGCATGACGGCCAGGACCGTGCGTACCCATGGGACGAACACGTCGGCGGGCACCGCCGCCATGGCCACTCCGCCCGCGCTGAGTGCCAGCGCCGTGCTCAGCCACGTGAGGAAGGTGCGTTCGTTGGCCAAGGTGAAACGCGGGTCGGGCTCCATGCCTTATATGGTAATTCGTCCCCTTTTCCCCTAGAGAAGCCAGGTTTTCAGCTGCACGCCTTGGCGACCTGCTGGGCGTAGTCGACCGCCTCGGAGCCCACCTTCTGGGCCGCGTCGACGGCGTCGTTGACGTTCTGGACGTTGATCCCGCCCAAAGTCTTGGCAAGGTCTTCGCTGGCCTGCTTGAGGGTGGTGTTGGCGGCCTTGTCGGCCACGTCGTTGAGCTTGCCGGCGGCGTCGTCGAGCGCCTTCTCCATGGCCTTGGGGTCGTCGGTCAGGTCCTTGACCTTGGCCGCCAGCTCAGTGACGATCTTGGGTGCCTCCAGGCACGCCTGGGCCTTGTCGATCGTGTCGTTGACCTCGCCGCACCCGGCGGCCAGGACGCAGACGGCGAAGAGCGCCAGGGGCACGAACCGGCTCTTGATGAGTCGCATACCTCGACCTTACCCAGCGTCCTCCGCGCGCGGCGGCGTCCGCTCGGGCGCGGACGGCAGGAGACCCAGTCGGCGGCCCGCCGCGGCGAACGCCGACGCGATGCGGTCGATCTGGGCGTCGGTGTGGGTGGCGGTGTGGGTGGCGGTGTGGGTGGCGGTGTGGGTGGCGGTGTGGGTGGCGGTGTGGGTGGCGGTGTGGGTGGCGGTGTGGGTGGCGGTGAGGCTGACCCGGATGAGCGCCTGCCCCGGCGGGACTCCCGGCGAGATCACGGCCGTGGTGAACACCCCCTCGTCGAACAGCTCGCGCCACAACCGGAAACACCGCAGGTCCTCCCCCACCGGCACGGCCACGACCGGGCGGCCCGACGGCGTCACGGCGTACCCCAGCCCGGCCAGTTCGCCGCTCAGCCGCCGGGCCGCCGCCCGCAGGCGGCGCCGCCGATGGTCCCGAGCGCCTTGGAGAAGGTGACGGTCTGCACGTCGACCGCCTCCTCCAGGCCGTACGCCTCGGCGGCGCCGCGTCCGGCCGTCCCGAGCAGGCCGACGTCGTGCGCGCTGTCCAGTACGACCCGGGCGCCGTACGCGCGGGCGAGTTTGGCGATGCCCGGCAGGTCGCACACGCTGCCGGAGGTGGAGAACATCCCCTCGGTCACGATCATCCGGCCGGCGTCGGGGTCGCAGGCGCCGAGCAGCCGTTCCAGATGCTCCAGGTCGTTGTGCCGGTAACGGCGTAAACGGGCCCCGCCCAGGCGTACGGCGTCGATGAGGCAGGCGTGCACCAGCCGGTCGCCGACCACCACCTCCCCGTCGCCGGCCCGCTCCTCGACGGCGTGATAGTACGGATAGATCCCCAGATCCTTGGCCGGCTGGTACTCGGGCAGCCGGCACTTCGCGAACACATCGGCCATGACTTCTCGCTCCCCCGGACGCGGGCCCCTTCGAGGACGAGTCTGCGCGACCGTTCCGCGCGCCGCCTTCGTACACCGGCAGACCGGTACGGCACGGACCAGGGAGGTCTGGGCGAAAGAGGACGACGGCCGGGTTCTAGGATTTGACCCATGGCAATGTGCGAGCATCTTTCCAAGGCCGACGACCCGGCGGCGAAGACCCCCGAGGGCTGCGAGGAGTGCCTGGCCGCCGGCAGCCGGTGGGTGCACCTGCGGCGCTGCCTGGAGTGCGGCCACATCGGGTGCTGCGACTCCTCGCCCAACAAGCACGCGACCAAGCACTTCCATGAGACCCAGCACCCGGTGATCCAGTCGTACGAGCCGGGCGAGAACTGGCGCTGGTGCTACGAGGACAGCCAGATGGGCTGACCCCGGCGACCGCCCGCGACCACGCGCGGGCGGCCGTCAGCGTTGTCGGCGTGCACAGCGTGCTCAGCGTTGTCGGCGTGCACAGCGTTGTCGGCGTGGTCAGCGTTCGAGGATGGCCTCCTCGAAGTCGAGCTGGGCCATCACCTCGCGCAGCACCTCGTCGTCGAGCCGGCGCTCGTCGCGCAGGCGGACGAACACCTCGCGCTCGGCCGTGAGCATGTCACGGCGCAGCCGCCGGTAGAGGCTGCTGGGCGTCTCGGCGCCACCCTGGGCGGTGCCGCCGCCCAGCCGTTCCCAGGCGGTCAGCGAACGCCGCCACGACTTCTCCCTGAGCTGGTCGATGACCTGCTTCTTGATCTCGTCGGGCTCGCCCTCGTGCTCAACGAGCCGGTTGAGCTCGGCCAGGCCCGCCTCCAGCGCCGCCTGCTGGGCCGCGGCCTCGGCCAGCGTGTCCTCGTAACGCTCCTGGTCGCTCGACACGCGCAGCTTCCTGATCAGCGCGGGGAACGTCATGCCCTGGATCAGCAGCGTGCCGATCACCGTGGTGAACGTCAGGAACAACAACATCGCCCGGTCGCGGGCCGGGATGTCCGGCGGGATCGAGAAGGCCGCCGCGAGCGACACCACCCCGCGCATGCCCGCCCAGCTGAGGATCACCCGCTGCTGCGGGCTGGGCGCGTCGCCGCCTCGCCGTACGAGCTTGACCAGGGGCGTGAACGCGAACACCCACACGAACCTGGACACGATCGTCACCGCGAGCACCGCCAGCGCGTAACCGGCCACCTGCCAGGGGCTGTAGCCGGTGATGCCCTGTACGACGGTGACGAGTTGCAGGCCGATCAGCGCGAAGACGATCGACTCCAGGAAGAAGTCGGTGACCTTCCACACCGCGTCCGACACCAGCCGGGTGCCGAACCCCCGCTGGTGCATGCGGTTGCCCAGGTAGAGGCCGACCACCACCACGGAGATCACGCCCGAGGCGTGCACCGGCTCGGGACCGAGCCCCGAGACGTGCACGGACTCGGCCGCGAGATAGGCGGCGAACGGGATCAGCAACATGAGCGTGTTCTCGACCAGCGAGTCGCGGGTGTGCTGGAACACCCACGCGAACACGAACGCCAGCGCCAGCCCGATCGCCACCCCGCCGAGCGCCGCGAACAGGAACTGCGCCACGCCCTGGAACAGGTCGATGCTGCCGCCCACGGCCGCGCCGATGGCCACCCGGTAGGCGGTCAGCGCCGTGGCGTCGTTGAACAGGCTCTCGCCGATGAGGATCGTCAGCGACCTGCGCGGCAGCCCGAGCCGCCGACCCACGGCGACGGCGGCCACGGCGTCGGGCGGCGCGATGATGGCGCCGAGGGCGAAGGCGGCAGCGAGCGGGAGCTGCGGCAGCAGCAGGTGGACGACCAGCCCCACCACGGCCGTGGTGAACAGCACCAGGCCGATCGACAACAGCGCCACGGCCCCCTTGACGTCACGCAGGCGCAGGTAGGAGCTGTCGAGCGCGGCCGAGTAGAGCAGCGGCGGCAGGAACACGAACAACACCAGCTCCGGCTGGAGCGGCACGGCCGGCACCAGCGGCGAGACCAGCAACCCGGCCGCGACCAGCAACAGCGGGGCCGGCCAGCCCCGCCGTCGCGCCACGGCCGCCACCCCGACCGCGCCACCGGCCATCAGCAGCAGTTGCAGGCCCATGGTCGGATTCAACGACGCTCCTCTACCTCACCCGGGCGGTTGCCGTGAGCGTACCCGGCGGGCGGGAGGAGGGTGTCACCACTCCCGGCGGTCGCGCCCGTCGCCGTAGTCCTGCTGCTGGTCGGGGCGCAGGCGTTCGCCGGTCGAGAACAGGGGGTCGGTGACGTAGGGGCGGCCCATGTTCGGGTCGGACGACTGCGGCGGGTACTGCTCCTGGCGGCCGAGCGCCAGCAGCGGGTCCACCGGGTTGGCCGGCGGGGTCTGCTGGTAGCTCTGCTGGTAGGCGTCGGGGGAGCCGTAGGAGTCGTAGGAGTCCTGGGCGGGCGCGGGGTTGTGCCTGCGGCCCGCGCCGGGGATGCCGTGCATGGGCGTGCCGAGTCCGGCGGTGCTCTGCGGCGGGGACTGGGGCTGGGGCTGCGGCTGGGGCTGCGGCTGGGGCTGCGGCTGGGGCTGGGGCTGGGGCTGCTGGTAGGACCCGTACGGGTCGGCGGGGTACTGCTGCTGGGCCGGCGGGAAGGGCTCGGCCGCCTGGGACGGGAAGCCGAGCGGGTCCGTGCTCAGCGGCGGGGTCGAGCGGCGCTGGTCGCCGGGGAGCTGGTAGACCGGCTCGTTCTCGACGTACTGGGGGCCGGTGAAGGGGTCGCCGGTGTACTGCGGACCGCTGAAGGCGTCACCCGTGTACTGCGGACCGCTGAAGGGGTCGCCGGTGTATTGCGGGCCGCTGAGCGGGTCGCCGCTGTAGTGGGGACCGCTGAGCGGGTCGCCCGGGTACGGGGGCTGCTCGACGTACTGGGGGCCGGTGAAGGGTGTGCGGTCGCCGTACGGCGGGGTCTCCCTGGGGCCCGTGGTCTCGCTGTAGGAGGCCACCAGCTTGTCCTGCGGCGCCGGGCCGCGCGCCACCAGCACGTCGTTGGGCCCCAGCGACGCGGTGGGCCGCTCGTCGGGCGCGGGCGGCGGGGGCTGCTGCTGGCCGTGCTGGGACGGCCGGTGGTAGGTCCCCGTGCCCGGCATGACCTCGATGCCCGGATCGACCGCGGGCACCGCCGGCTGCTCGCCCGTGGCCTCGGCGAAGCCGTCGTCGAGCGTGTCGAGCAGCCTGCCGACGTCGTCCATCGGCATGCGGAAGCTCGCTGTGCACATCTCCCCTCGCCACAGGCTGAGGACGAGTGTGCCCTCATGCCACGTGACCCGGAGGCACCGCTCCTGACCTCGTGCATCGAAGAAGACTTCGCCGAACGACGGCAACGGGACAACTTCCGACATGGCAGACATACTGCTTTAACCAGCCTTTATTCGTCCACTCAACCCCGGAAAACCCTACCTAAACGGTCTCACCACTGAGACCGTAAACCCCACTGACCACACCAGCAAGATCGTCCTGACCAGTTGGAGTTCCGATCGACAGTGTGCCACGCGCGTCCGGCGAGGGGTCCGGGAACTCCGGGATGCGCATGGCCGAACACGCCGCGTCCGGCGCGGCGGCCCGGGAGAGCGGGTACCGTTGACGACCGTGCCGGACTCCCATCTCCCGTCAGTGGACGAACTGCTCAGCATCGCTGTCGGCGCTCTCGGAGGGAGCGAACGGCAGGGCCAGATCACCATGGTCGAGGCCGTGCAGAAGGCGATCGACAACGAGGAGCATCTGGCCGTCCAGGCGGGCACGGGCACCGGCAAGTCCCTGGCGTACCTCGTGCCCTCGATCCGGCACGCGATGGACAGCGACACGCCCGTCGTGATCTCCACCGCCACCATCGCGCTGCAGCGCCAGCTCGTCGACCGCGACCTGCCCCGGCTGTCCGAGGCGCTGGGCAAGGAGCTGCCGCACGAGCCGACGTTCGCCATCCTGAAGGGCCGGCGCAACTACCTGTGCCGCTACAAGGCGACGGCGGGCTGGCCCGAGGAGGACGAGCAGGACCAGCTCTTCGACCCGCGCGAGGTGAGCGCGACCGGCCGCATGGTGCAGCGCATCCAGGAGTGGGCCGAGGAGACCGAGACCGGCGACCGCGACGAGCTGGTGCCCGGCGTGAGCGAGCAGGCCTGGCGGCAGTTCTCGGTGAGCTCGCTGGAGTGCCTGGGCGCCTCCCGCTGCCCGAGCGGCCCCGAGTGCTTCGCCGAGCTGGCCAGGGCGCGCGCGGGCGAGGTCGACGTCGTGGTGACCAACCACGCGCTGCTGGCCATCGACGCCATGGGCGACCTGCCGGTGCTGCCCGAGCACGAGGTCGTGGTCGTCGACGAGGCCCACGAGCTGGTCGACCGGGTGACCTCGGTGGTGACCAGCGAGCTGTCGGAGGCGTCGGTGATGCTGGCCGTACGCCGGGTCGGCCGCCTGATCGAGCAGCCGCTCGCCGACCAGCTCATGGAGGCGGGCGAGGACCTCAAGGCGCTGCTGGCCGCCGCGCCTCCCGGGCGCATCGACGACCTGCCGCAGGTGCTGGGGCTTACGCTCCAGCTGATCCGCGACACCGCCTGGCGCTGCGTCACCGCCATGGGCCCGCGCAACGCCGACAAGGACGATCCCGACAAGGCGGGCCAGCGCAAGGCCGCCTTCACCGCGCTCGACGAGGTCCACGACACCGCCGTACGCATGCTCGACGCCTACGGGCACGCCTCGGAGGCCGACCGGGCCGAGGTGGTCTGGCTCGACGGCGCCACCGACCGGCGTCCGCCCGCGCTGCGCGTGGCGCCGCTGAGCGTCAGCGGCATGCTGCGCGACAAGCTGTTCGGCGAGCGCACGGTGGTGCTCACCTCCGCCACGCTCGCCCTCGGCGGCACGTTCGAGGGGCTGGCCGCACAGTGGGGGCTGGGCGACAGCAAGCGCTGGCAGGGCATCGACGTGGGCTCACCGTTCGACCACCCGCGCGCCGGCATCCTCTACGTCGCCAAACACCTCCCCCAGCCGGGCCGCGACGGGCTGCCGCAGCAATACCTCGACGAGATCACCGAGCTCATCGAGGCGGCCGGCGGGCGCACCCTGGGGCTGTTCTCCTCGATGCGCGCCGCCAAGGCCGCCACCGAGGCGCTGCGCGAACGGCTCGACGTGCCGCTGTTGTGCCAGGGCGACGACTCGACCATGCAACTGGTCAAGCAGTTCGCCGAGGACGAGCCCACCTGCCTGTTCGGCACGCTGTCGTTGTGGCAGGGCGTCGACGTCCCCGGGCCGTCGCTGCGGCTGGTCATCATCGACCGCGTGCCGTTCCCGCGTCCGGACGACCCGCTCACCTCGGCCCGTCAGCGGCACGTCGCGGCCCGGGGCGGCAACGGCTTCATGGCGGTGGCCGCCAACCACGCGGCCCTGCTGCTGGCCCAGGGCACGGGCCGGCTGCTGCGCGCCCAGAACGACAAGGGTGTCATCGCCGTCCTCGACCCGCGGCTGGCCACGGCCCGCTACAGCGGCTTCCTGCTGGGGTCGCTGCCGCCCTTCTGGCGTACGACCGATCCCGCCGTCCCCCGCGCCGCGCTCAAGCGCCTGTCCACCGAGTCCTGACCAGGCCGCCGGTCACCTGCGGCGGGGAGGATCAGAACGGGGTGAGGTCGGGGCGCTTGGGCGTGAGGCCGTCACCGGAGGACGTGCCGCGCATGCGGCGCGACATCCACGGGACCAGGTGCTCGCGGATCCACTGGGCGTCCTCGCGGCGCCGCGCCCGCGGGTCGACCGACCTCTCCGGCCACTCCTTGCGCCAGTCGTCGAACGGCACCCCCAGCACGTCGAGCACGCGGGCGGCCACCAGCCGGTGACCGTCCTCGTTCATGTGCAGCCGGTCGGCGCTCCAGGCCCGCCAGTCGCGCAACCCCTGCATCGACCACTGGTCGACCAGGCGGCACCCGTAGAGGTCGGCGATCGAGCGGACGTGCAGGTAGAAGATGGCGAAGCGGCCGCGCAGCCGCCGCATCAGCGGCGTGTCGCGCGGGTCGACCCCGGTGAACAACAACACGTCCGCGCCCCCGGCGCGCAGGTCGCGCACGGCGCGGGCCAGGCGCTTGGCCATGACGTCGGGGTCGCTGCCCGGCCGCAGCAGGTCGTTGCCGCCCGCGCAGAAGCTGACCAGGTCGGGGCCCATGTCGATGGCCAGCGGCACCTGCTCGGTGACGATCTGGTCGAGCAGCTTGCCGCGGACCGCCAGGTTGGCGTAGCGGAACGCCGGGTCGTCGGCGGCGAGCCGTTCGGCGACCCGGTCGGCCCAGCCGCGGTAGTGCCCGTCGGGACCTGGATCGTTCAGTCCTTCCGTGAAACTGTCCCCAAGGGCGACGAAGGACCTGTATTGCCTCATGAGCTGCTGTTCATCTCCGCGATAGCGTGTAGCGCCAGGACGTAGGACTGTAGTCCGAACCCGGCGATGGTGCCCGTCGCCACCCCGGCGACGACCGAGGTGTGGCGAAACTCTTCCCTTGCCGCGGGGTTGCTGATGTGCACCTCGACGAGCGGGGCGGTGCGCTGGGCGATGGCGTCGCGCACGGCGTAGGAGTAGTGGGTGAAGGCGGCCGGGTTGAGCACGACGGGGATGCGGCCGTCGGCGGCCTCGTGCAGCCAGCCGATCAGCTCGGCCTCGTCGTCGGTCTGGCGCACCTCGACGTGCTCGCCGAGCTTCCTGCCGGTGTCGCGGCACAACTCGGCGAGGTCCTCGAACGTCTCGGCCCCGTAGACGTCGGGCTCGCGGGTGCCGAGCCTGCGCAGGTTGGGCCCGTTGAGCACGAGGATCATCGCGTGATCTCCTTGTAGGCGGCTTCGAGCAGCTCTTCGGCGGGGTCTTCGAGGCGCGCGGGCCTGGCCAGGTCGTCGAGGACGACGAAGCGCTGCTTGGCGCCCCTGTTCTTCTTGTCCAGCCGCATGTGCTCGCGCAGCCGTGGCCAGGCCGCGGCGTGGTAGGAGACGGGCAGGCCGACGGAGGTGAGGACGGCGCGGGTGCGGCCGGTCAGGTCGGCGCGGCCGGACAGCCGGGACAGCTCGGCGGCGTAGACCATGCCGATGGCGACGGCCTCGCCGTGGCGGATCGTGTAGTGCTCGTCGCGCTCGATGGCGTGGGCGAGCGTGTGGCCGTAGTTGAGGATCTCGCGCAGGCCCTGTTCGCGCAGGTCGGCGCCCACGACGTCGGCCTTGACGCGGATCTTGCGCTCGATCAGCTCGCGGGTGTGGGGGCCGTCGGGCCTGGTGGCGCCCTCGGGGTCGGACTCGATCAGCGTGAGGATCCGCGGGTCGGCGATGAACCCGCCCTTGATGACCTCGGCGAGCCCCGCCACGTAGTCGGCCTTCGCCAGGCCGGGCAGCACGGCCAGGTCGCACAGCACCCCGGCGGGCGGCAGGAACGTGCCCACGAGGTTCTTGCCCTCGGGGGTGTCGATGCCGTTCTTGCCGCCGACGGCCGCGTCGACCATGGCCAGCAGCGTCGTCGGCACGAGCACGACCTGCACGCCGCGCAGCCAGGTGCCGGCCACGAACCCGGCCAGGTCGGTCGTCGCGCCCCCGCCCACGCCCACGACGGCGTCGGAGCGGGTCAGGCCGTGGCGGCCGAGCGCGGACCACAGGCCGGCCGCCACCTCGGGCGTCTTGCACGCCTCACCGTCGGGGACGGGCAGGTCGGCCACGGCGTAGCCGGCGTCGGCCAGGGCCGCGAGGACCGGGCGGGACAGCTCGGGCAGGCCCTGCGGGCGGACGACGGCGACCGTGCGCACGCCGGGCCGCAGCAGGCCCGGCAGCTCGGCCTGCACGCCGCTGCCGATCACCACGTCGTAGGGGCTGTCGCCGGATACGGTGATCCGCGTCGCGGTCATGCCGGCAGGCCCTCCACGATCTCGTCGGCGAGCTCGGCCGGGTCGCGCTTGTCGGTGGCCACCGTGACGACGGCCAGGCGCTCGTAGACCGGGCGCCGCTCCTCCATCAGCTTCTTGAGCTGGCTGCGCGGGCTGAGCACGAGCAGCGGCCGGGCCGAGGCGAGCCCGACTCGCTGGACCGCGTCGGACAGGCCCACCTGGAGGTAGACCACGTGGTGACCGGCGAGCAGGGCCTGGGTGTCCTCGTTGAGCACGGCGCCGCCGCCGAGCGACAACACGCCGTCGTGCTCGGCCAGGGCGCGGCGCACGGCCTCGTGCTCCAGCTCGCGGAAGCGGGCCTCGCCGTCCTCGACGAAGATGTCGGAGACCGGCTTGCCGGCCACGCTCTCGACGTCGGCGTCGGTGTCGCGGAAGGCGACCTCGACCAGCTCGGCCAGCAGCCGCCCGAGGGTGGTCTTGCCGGATCCGGGCGGGCCGATGAGCACGGCTCTGGTCATTGGTCGTTCACCCCTTCTCGTTCGCTGCGCGCGGCCGTCACTTGATCACCATCGAGGAGAGGTAGCCGGACAGGTTGCGGGCGACCTCCTCCACCGAGTCGCCGCCGAACTTCTCCAGGGCCGCGTCGGCCAGCACCAGGGCGACCATGGCCTCGGCCACGATGCCGGCGGCCGGGACGGCGCAGACGTCGGAGCGCTCGTGGTGGGCCTTGGCGGCCTCGCCGGTCTTGACGTCGATCGTGGCCAGGGCCCTCGGGACGGTGGAGATGGGCTTCATGGCGGCGCTGACGCGCAGGATCTCGCCGTTGGTCATGCCGCCCTCGACGCCGCCCGCGCGGTTGGTGACGCGCTTGACGCCGTTCGCGGCGGTGTACTCGATCTCGTCGTGGGCGCGCGAGCCGGGCCGCCTGGCCGTCTCGAAGCCGTCGCCGACCGCGACGCCCTTGATCGCCTGGATCCCCATGAGCGCGGCGGCGAGCCGGGAGTCGAGCCTGCGGTCCCAGTGGGTGTAGCTGCCCAGGCCGGGCGGCAGGCCGTAGGCGAGCACCTCGACGACGCCCTCGAGCGTGTCGCCGTCCTTGTGGGCCTGGTCGATCACGGCGACCATGGCGGCGCTGCCCTCGGGGTCGGCGCAGCGGACCGGGTCGTCGTCGATGCGGGCCAGGTCGCCGGGGCCGGGCAGGACCTCGGTCGGGGTCTGGGCGCCGCCGATGGAGGTGACGTGGCTGATGAGGTCGACGCCGAGCGCCTGCTTCAGGAAGCGCCTGGCGACCTCGCCGAGCGCGACGCGGGCGGCGGTCTCGCGGGCGCTGGCCCGGTCGAGCACCTGGCGGGCGTCGTCGAAGCCGTACTTCTGCATGCCGGCCAGGTCGGCGTGGCCGGGGCGGGGACGGGACCTCGGCGCGTTGCGGGCCAGGCCCTCCAGTTCGGCCGGGTCGACCGGGTCGGCCGACATGACCTTCTCCCACTTGGGCCACTCGGTGTTGCCGACGCGGACGGCGATCGGGCTGCCCATGGTGCGGCCGTGGCGGACGCCGCCGACGATCGTCACCTGGTCCTGCTCGAACTTCATCCGGGCGCCGCGGCCGTAGCCGAGCCTGCGGCGGCGCAGGGCCTCGTCGATCGCGGCCGTGGTCACCTCGACCTCGGCGGGCAGTCCTTCGAGGATGGCAACGAGTTCGGGGCCGTGGGACTCTCCGGCGGTCAACCAGCGCAACATGCCTCCAAGTCTTCCACGTGCCGCCGGGTGGGATGTCCGTCGTTCACCAGCCGAGACAAAGCGCCAAAAACGCACCTAGCAGCATGAACGGCCCGAAAGGGAACTGGGTGTGCCGGTCGCCGCGCCCGGTGAGCAGCAGCGCGACCGCGTAGAGCGCGCCGAGCACCTGTCCCGCGAACGCCGCCGCCACCCACGCCTGCCAGCTCATGGCCGCCGCCGCCATGCCGATGAGCCCGGCCAGCTTGACGTCGCCGAGACCCATCGCGTCCGGGCGGGCCAGCCACAGCAGGCCGTAGACGGCCGCCAGCGCCGCCGCGCCGAGCGACGCGCGCGCCAGCTCCCCGGTCGGGAGCAGGGTCAGTGCGATGATCGGGTACGCGGGCAGCGTGATCGCGTCGGGCAGCAGGGTGGTACGCCAGTCGATGACCGCCAGCGCCGTGCCGGCCAGGGCGAACCCCGCGTACGGCGGCCCGGCGAGCCAGGCGGTCATGGCCGTCACGGCGGCGGTCAGCAGTTCCACGCCGGGCGGCCAGGGCGGCGGGGGCGCGAGGTCGTCGTAGGCGTCGGCCAGGGCCCTGACCTGGCGTCCGGCGAGCAGACCGAGCAGCGCCATCAGTGCGACCACGACCAGACCCTAGTGCGGCGGCCCCGCGGCCGTCCCGGGATCGCGGGACCGGGGCCGTGCGGGCCTTGGTATGGCGTACGCCAAGGACGGGAGCCGCGCTCCGGCGGGCCGGGGCCCTTGGCACCGGGGGTCAGGACGTCCGCCGGTGGTCATGGGTTCGGGGGTGATCTGCCAAGGAACTTTGATCGTCCGGGACGGGGTGGCACGCGGGCCGGAGGGTGGTCAGGAACTTACTTTCTGTCGTGGCCCCCCGGAAAATGACCGAGAGGAAGACCCATGTTCCGTGGCATCCTGGCCGGCGGCGTCGCGTTGAGCGCCGCAGGTCTCATCCTGACCGGCCCCGCGGCGTACGCCGACCTGAAGGCCCCGTACGCGCGGGCCGCGGCGATCGTCGACGCGGACGGCGAGCTGAACAACGGCAAGAACGTCGTCAAGTCGTGGCGGGCCTCGATCGGCCGGTACTGCGTGCAGATCGAGCGGCAGGTGGCCGCGTCCGGCGCGCTGGTCCAGCTCACCTCGCGCGCGCCGCGCCGCCTGCCGTTCGTCGCCTACCGGAATCCGTCGGCGATCTGCAACGAGCCCAACACCATCACCATCGGCGTCTACGACGTCGACGGCCGCCTCGCCGACGGCGGCTTCGACCTGTCCATCGCCTGACCCGGAAACCGAAGGAGCACCCACTATGAACAGCATCCGGCGCATCGCGGCAGGCGCGCTCGCCGCCGCGGCCGTCCTGACGCCCGCCGCCGCCGCGAAGGCGGACACGCCGTACGCCCAGGCCTCGGCCACCGTCCGGGGGGACGGCGTGGTCCTGCACAGCGAGAACATCGACGAGGTCCGGCGTATGTTCCGGGGGACGTACTGCGTCATCCTCGGCGAGAGCGTCGACCTCATCGGTGACGTGGCGATCCACGTCACGCCCACGGGCCGGTCCGTCTTCCCGCGCACGCTGTCGGTGCAGCGTCAAGCACCCGTGTGCAGCGGCCACATCCGCTCGGTGGCCGTCTTCAGCCAGGTCGCCAACGGCCTCTCGGCCGACACCGGGTTCTACCTGACCGTCTCCTGAGGACGTTCCGCGAGCGCCCCCGGCCGGTGGAAGGCACCGGCCGGGGGCGTCGGCGTGTTCAGGCGTTCCTGCGGGAGAACCAGCGGCGGCGCGGCGGGGCGGGCTCCATCCTGGCCACGGTGACGTCGGCGAGCCGGTCGAGCGTGCCGGACTCGACCGCGGCCAGCGCCCTGAGCACCTCGCCCTCGATCACGAACTGCACCGGCCCGGCCACGTCCACCACGACCGCCGCCGCCTCCTCGTGCACGGCCGCCTGGCAGACCTGGAGCGTGCCGGCCTGGATGGGCCTGGCGTCCTTGCGCCACCTGGTCAGCGCGTCGGTGCCGGTGAAGGCGAGCACGGCGTGCCGGCCGTCGTGGCCGACGAGCTTGGGCAGCGCCATCTCGCTCTCCTTCTCCTGGCGCAGCCCGTGCGCGCCGACCTCGGACTCGGTCAGCATGGCGACCACCGGCACCAGCAGCCGCGCACCGCTCAGGGCGGCCAGCACGTCGGCGGGGCCGGACGTGCCCGCCTCGTAGGCGGCCAGCGCGGCGGCCACGGCGGGGGCGGCGCTGCCGTCGTCGTCGGGGTCGAGAGGTTGCGGGATGCTCGGCACAGCGAACGAGACTACCCGCGGAGGTGACCGCCCCGGCCCCCGGCGCGGTCCCGGCGCGGTCCCGGCGCGGTCCCGGCGCGGTCCCGGCGCGGTTCCGGCGTGGTTCCGGCGCGGTTCTGTCGGGGGCGGCTGGTACACAGGTCGGGTGCGGATCTCGCGGCTTCCTCTCGACGAGCAGCCCGCCGCGGTGCGGGCCGTGCTGGAGACCAACCCGTCGCTCGTCCGGGTGCTCGGGCTGGCCCGCGGGCTCGACCTGCCCGGCTGGTGGCTGGCCGCGGGCGCGGTCGTCCAGACGATCTGGAACCACGTGACCGGCCGCCCGCCCGGTTACGGCCTCAAGGACTACGACCTGATCTACTACGACCCGTCCGACCTGTCGTGGGAGGCCGAGGACCGCGCGATCAGGGCCGGGCGGGAGACGTTCGGCGACCTGCCGGTGGAGATCCGCAACGAGGCCCGGGTGCATCTGTGGTACGAGAGCCGCTTCGGCGTGCCGTGCCCGCCCTACGAGGGCTCGGAGGACGCGATCGACTCCTTCCCCAGCACGACCGGCGCCGTCGGCGTACGGCTCACCCCGTCGGGCGCGTGGCGGATCTACGCCCCCTACGGCGTGGCCGACGCCTTCAACCTCGTGCTGCGGCCCAACCCCAGGCTGGCGACCCGGGAGGTCTACGAGGCCAAGGCGGCGCGATGGAGCGCGGCCTGGCCCGAGCTGACCGTGCTCCCGTGGCCCTGGCGGTCCTAGGAGCCCTCGCGGTCCTGGCCGAGGTCGGCGATGGCCGCGACCGGTCCGCCGCCCGACGGTCCCTGGTGCACGGCGGCCACCGAGACGAACACCGCGGGGTCGCCGGTGACCGAGGCCGCCACCCCGCCGACGGCCGCCTTGATCTGCCGGTGCCAGTGCACGTCGGAGTCGTCCAGCATGATGTTGCGCCGCCCGCGTACCTGCCCCGAGGGGTCGGCCTCGCACTTCATGAAGACGTTGACCAGGCGTCCGCCGAGGTCCGACGGGTGCGGGCGCTCGGGCAGCGGCAGCCCGGCGTCCCTGATGGCCTCCCAGATGCCGTCGGCGTCGAGGGCGTCCTTCATCACGCTGTGGCCGATGCGGTAGCGCCCGCCGATCCCGCGTACGTTCCCCACCAGCACGATCTGCGCCCGGTCCAGCTCCACCCCCGACGAGCACGAGGCCACCGACGAGTACAACGACAGGTCCTTGTGGATCTGGGCGGCGTCCGGCATGTCGATCTCGCCGAGCGCGACGGCGATGCCGAGCGCGGTGGTGGAGTTGGACAGGTCCATGGAGGGGCCGGTCTCCTCGATGGCGGTGTCCTTGCCGCGGCTCTTGGCCTCGGTGATGGTGGCCAGCGTGAGCAGCGGCGTCTTGGTCTGCACGTAGTGCACGTCGCGCGGGTCGTCGATGCCGGCGACCTTCATGGCCTCGCGCACCCCGGCGGCGACCTTCTCCACCATCGCCGGGCGGCCGATGTCCTCGGGCAGGATGACCTCGCTCATCGCGACGCCCACCGACAGGCGCGGCTCGTCGCTCGGGGTCGCGTCCGCCGTGGTGGCGAAGACCGTGGCGTGCGGGCTGAGCACGCCGTCGGTGCCGCCCGACCACACCAGCGGCACGCTCTCGGGGGACGGGTGGCCGTGCTCGGCCAGGACCTCGCGGAAGGCGCGGTCGGCCAGGATGCGCGTGTAGTCGTTGACGCCGCCGTTGCCCTCGGTCTTGCCGATCACCGCGAGCACCCGGCGCGCCTCGATCACCCCGTCCGCGATGAGCCGTGACAGCCCGGAGGCGTCGGTCACGCTCTCGATCGGCACCTTTCGCACTTCAATCGGGTCCGGCATGCGTTGCCCCTTCTCCAGTACCGGCTTCCCCACCGTGGCGACGCTAGCCGAGCCCGTCGGCAGGGTTCATGGGCAATGTCTGCCCATGAACGGCCGCCGCGATGTCAAGGTGCGCCCGCCGGTCAAGCTCTCGGCGGAACGATGAAGTTCGCGAAAGCACCGAAGGTAGTGTTCCCGGATGTGATTCGCGAAGCCCATGTCAACGGCATCAAGCTCGTCTATCGCGAGGAGGGTGACCCCGCCGCTCCCCCGCTGGTCCTCCTCCACGGCAGGACCGCGAACCACAACGACTGGAACGGCATCACCCAGCACTTCGCGGCCCGCCACCACGTATTCGCCCCCGACCTGCGCGGGCACGGCGCCAGCGACCGCCCCGGCGAGTACGCGGTCGGCACGATGGCCGAGGACGTCGTGGCGCTGCTCGACCACCTGGGCCTCGACCGCGTCCGGCTGGTCGGCCACTCGCTGGGCGGCATGGTGGCCTACCACGTGGCCATGCGCCACCCGGGGCGCGTCGAACGGCTGGTGCTGGAGGACGTCACGCCGCCGTACCCGGTCGAGGGGCGTCCGCCCCTGGTGGAGGACGGCTCCACGGAGTTCGACTGGCGGATGATGCACCAGACCGAGCCGTTCATCGTCGATCCCGATCCGGCGCTGGCCGCCGAGCTGGGGAGGATCACGGCTCCTTCGCTGGTGTTGTCGGGCGGGGAGAGCAGCCCGTTCGACGCGCCCGCGCTGGCCCGCCTGATCCCCGGGGCCGAGCTGGTCACGATCGAGGCCGGGCACCTCATCCACGCCGCCGAACGGGCCGCGTTCCTGCACGCGGTGGACGCCTTCCTGGACCGGTGAGCCCGAGGGCGCCCGGCGCTCTATGCTGGGCTCCCCCCACGATTCTCGGAGATCCGCTGTGTCCAGCCCCCCACCGGCCCCCCGTCCCGGTATGACCCCGGAGCGGGTCGGGATGTTCAGCGACGCGGTCTTCGCGATCGCGATCACGCTGCTCGTCCTGGAGATCCCCCGCCCGGAGGAGGCGCAGTTCGGCGACCTCGCGGGCTTCCTGGCCGAGCGCCAGGGGTCGTTCATGGCGTTCGCGCTGGCCTTCCTCATGCTCTGGTTCAGCTGGCGGGCCCATCACACGCTCTTCGACCAGCTCCACCGGGTCACCCAGCCCGTCCTGCTGCTGCATGTGCCGTTGCTGCTGTTCGCGGCGTTCCTGCCGTACACGATGAACCTGTGGAGCGAGATGTCCTCCTTCCACGGCGACGGCGAGGCGTCCAAGGGCCTGGCGCTGGCGCTGTTCGCGGGCACCGAGGCGATCCTGATGTTCTGCCAGGGCGCGCTGTTCACGCTGGCGCTCGCGCAGGGGCTGCTCAACGGCAACGCCAGCAGGCGGCGTATGGGCACCTCGGCCTGGGTCTACTGGGGTTGCGGTGTGTTGTGGGCGGTCAGCGCGGTGCTGGCCTTCTCGCTCGGCGAGGACTCCACGTACCTGTGGATGGCCACGCCGGTGGTGGTCGCGGTCATCGTGTTCGTCCGCCGGCGGTTCGCGCCCGGCCTGGTTCAGCCGGAGCTTCCGGGGCAAACGTGACCCCAATGTCATAAAGATCAGCCAAGGTGGAAAGGTGCGAACGAGGCTCAGCGACCATGTAAGGGAACGACTGGGCACGTTCGGCCTCATGGCGCCCTCGATCGTGCAGTGCGCGGTGGGCTCGGCGCTGGCCTGGATCGTCGCGATCGAGCTGCTCGGCCACGCCCATCCGTTCTTCGCGCCGATCTCCGTGCTGATCTGCGTCGGTGTGGGGCTCGGCCAGCGGCTGCGGCGCGTCGCCGAGCTGGTGATCGGCGTGAGTCTCGGCGTCGGCGTCGGCGACCTGCTGGTGTCGTGGATCGGCTCGGGGCCCTGGCAGCTCGCGCTGGTCGTCGGGCTGGCCATGGCGATCGCGCTGCTGCTGAACGGCGGGGCGCTGTTCGTCGCGCAGGCGGGCTCCTCGGCGGTGCTGGTGGCCACCCTGCTGCCCGGCGAGAACGCCGGAGGGCTCGACCGCATGGCCGACGCCCTCACCGGGGGCGTCATCGGCGTCGCGGCGGTCGCGCTGATGCCGGCCAGCCCGTTCACGATCGCGGCCAAACACCTGTCGGGCGTGCTGGACGCGCTGTCCACCGTCCTGGAGCAGGCGGCCGAGTCGATCGAGAAGCGGGACGTCGATCTCGCCGCCGAGGCGCTGGAGGAGGCCCGGACGACGCAGGCGGCCGTCGAGGAGTTCGCGATGGCGCTGGAGACCAGCAAGGAGATCACCATGATCTCGCCGCTGCACTGGCACCGGCGCGCGGCCCTGGCCCGGTACGAGACCGCCGCCGTACCCGTCGACCTGGCCCTGCGCAACGCCAGGGTGCTCGTCCGCCGCACGCTGGCGGCGCTGGGCGAGGCGAGCCCGCCGCCCACGGCGCTGGCCGAGGCCATGCGGGAGGTCTCGGAGGCGGCGCTGCTGCTGCAACTGGAGCTGGCGGCCGGGCGCGATCCCGTGCTGGCGCGGCAGGCGCTGCTCGCGGTGGCGGCCCGGGAGCGGCCCGAGCAGCTGGGGTTCTCGGCGCACGTCATCATCGCGCAGCTCCGGTCGATCGCGGTGGACCTGCTGCAGGCCACGGGCATGGAGCACGAGGAGGCCAGCCGCTCGCTCACCCCGCTCGACGAACCCCAGGCGAGCTGAACCCTCCGCGTACAGCCCCCGATGCTCGTCGCGGGCGCGTCGAAGGGGAGGCGCACCCTCTGCTGACGCGCGAAGGCGGGCGCCCGGGTGGGCGCCCGCCTTCGCAGGGTGGGGTCAGACCGCCGTCAGGGCGGCCTCGGCCTCCAGCGTCGCGGCGGTGGCGTTGACCACGGCGGCCACGCGCAGCGCCTCCTGGACGTGCTCACGCGGCATGCCCGCGCCCCGCAACACCTGCTCGTGCGACTCCAGGCAACGACCGCAGCCGTTGATCGCGGAGACCGCCAGGCACCACAGCTCGAAGTCCGTCTTGTCCACGCCCGGGTTGCCGATCACGGTCATCCGGAGCCTGGCCGGCAGCGTCGCGTACGTCTCGTCGCCGATCAGGTGGGTCGCGCGGTAGTAGACGTTGTTCATCGCCATGATCGACGCGGCCGCCTTGGCGGCGGTGAACGCCTCGGCCGACAGGTGGCCGGCGGCGTCCTGCGAGACCTCGGCGATGACCCGCGCCGACCTGGTGGCCAGGGCGCACGCCAGGACCGCCCCCCAGAGCTGCTGGTCGGTCAGCGACGAGGTGGTCGTGACCGAGCCCAGGTTGAGCCTGGTGTCCTTGGCGTAGTCGGGCAGGAGCGACTTCAGGTTGTCGATGCTCACTGAGCCAGCAGCTTCTGCGCGTCGAGGCCGGCCTCGCCCTTGTTCCAGTTGCACGGGCACAGCTCGTCGGACTGCAGGGCGTCGAGGACCCGCAGGACCTCCTTGACGTTGCGGCCCACGGAACCGGCGGTCACCATCGAGAACTGGATCTCGTTGTTCTGGTCGACGATGAACGTGGCGCGCTGGGCGACGCCGTCCTGGCCGAGCACGCCACAGGACTCCGACAGCTCGCGCTTGATGTCGCTCAGCATCGGGAAGGGCAGGTCGCGCAGGTCGTCGTGGTTCTTGCGCCAGGCGTGGTGCACGAACTCGGAGTCGATGGAGACGCCGAGGACCTGGGCGTCACGGTCGGCGAACTCGCCATTCAGCCGGCCGAACTCGGCGATCTCGGTCGGACAGACGAACGTGAAGTCCTTCGGCCAGAAGAACACCACGCGCCACTTGCCCTCGTAGGTCTTGTGGTTGATCTCAGCGAACGCCTTGTCGGGGTCGAGGTCGACGCAGGCAGTGAGTTCGTACTCGGGAAAGCGGTCACCGACGGTGAGCAAGTTCCTTCTCCTTTGGAGGAAGTGCGGGTCAGGGCACCTACGTTGCCCCACCTACCATTGATTCGAGAAATCGAGCAGTCTCACCAATCTGAGAGGTGATTCCTATCAGTGAACCCATGCCCACCCTCGCTCAGCTGCGTTCTTTCCTGGCCGTGGCCGAGCATTTGCACTTCAGGGAGGCGGCGACCGCACTGAAGATGAGCCAACCCACCCTCTCCGGAAATATCGCCTCATTGGAGGAGATATTGGACACACAACTCCTCGAACGCACCACCCGGAAGGTGCTGCTCACCGCGACGGGCGAGCGCGTCGCCGAGCACGCCTGGCGGGTGCTGGCCGCGGTCGAGGACCTGATGGGCGAGGCCGCCCAGAACCGCGAGCCGTTCAGCGGCCCGGCCCACCTCGGCGTGATCCCCACCGTGGCGCCGTACGTGCTGCCCGCGCTGCTGCCCATGTTCGCCCAGCGGTTCCCGCACCTGAAGCTGACCGTGCACGAGGCCAAGACGGACACGATCCTTGAGGAGGTCCGCGAGGGGCGGCTCGACATGGTGCTGCTCGCCCTGCCGACGGAGGTGGGCGGCCTGGTGGAGGCGCCGCTGTACGACGAGGACTTCCTGCTGGCCCTCCCCCACGACCATCCCCTGGCCGCCGACCCCGCGCCGCTGGACCGCGACGTGCTCAAGGGCCTGGACATCGTGCTCCTCAACCAGGGCCACTGCCTGCGCGAGCAGGCCATCGACGTGTGCCGCGAGGTGGGCGCGCGGGCGACCGCGACCACGTACGCGACCAGCCTGCCGACGCTGGTGCAGCTCGTGGCCGGGGGCCTCGGGGTGACGCTGCTGCCGGAGTCGGCGGTGCCGGTGGAGACGGGCAAGCGCGTACGCCTGGCCCTGCGCCGCTTCGCCGCCCCGGCCCCGGGCCGTACGATCGGCCTGGCCTACCGCGCCTCCTCGGCCCGCACCCCCGAGTACGCCCAGCTCGCCGAGGCCATCCGCACCGCCATCCGCCAGCGCAGGCTCCCGGTCAAACTCATCTCGTGAACGGGATCAACGGGGGACGAGGTGGAAAAAGGAGCCGTCGGCGGGGGTGAGGGCGGGGTCGGAGAGCTCGTCCAGGCGGGCGGTCGCCTCCGGCGGGAGGGTGAGGTCGAAGGCGGCCAGGTTCTCCCGCAGTTGCCCCACCGAACGCGGCCCGAGCAACACCGACGTGACGCCCGTACGGCTCGCGACCCAGGCCAGCGCGACCGCGGCGGGGTCGGCCCCCAGACCGGACGCGACCTCGGCCAGCCCCTCGGCGACGGCCAGGTTGCGGTCGTTCAGCAGCGACTCGGCCCAGCGGGTCGCGCCGGGCATCGCGGCGCCGAGCAGGCGGCCCATGCGGCTGTCGGGGTCGGGGAGCTCGCCGCGCCGGTAGCGGCCGGTCAGGACGCCGCCGCCGAGCGCGCCGTACACGACCGCGCCGAGGCCCAGGCGTTGGCAGGCGGGCAGGATCTCGGCCTCGACGACCCGCTGGATCAGCGAGTACTGCGGTTGCAGGCTCACGAACGGCGTGCCGCTCACACGCTCGGCGGCCCACTGCGACTCGACGAGCTGGGCGGCGGTGAAGTTGGAGCAGCCGAGGTAGCGCACCTTGCCCGAGCGTACGAAGCCGTCGAGGGTGGCCATCGTCTCCTCGATCGGCGTGTCCGGGTCCCACTGGTGGCACTGGTAGAGGTCGATGTAGTCGGTGCCGAGGCGGCGCAGGCTCGCCTCCAGGGCGCGGGTGAGGTGCCGCCTGGACAGGCCGCGCCCCTCGGGGCCGACCGGCATGGCCCCCTTGGTGGCCAGCACGACCCACTCGCGCCTGCCGCGCAGCGCCCGGCCGACGATCTCCTCGGTCTCGCCGCGGTGGTAGAGGTCGGCGGTGTCGATGAAGTTGCCGCCCGCGTCGAGGTAGGCGTCGATGACGCGGCCCGCCTCGGTCTCGTCGCCGGCGGCCAGGCCGTACTCGGTGCCGAAGTTCATGGTGCCGAGGCACGCGCGGGAGACGCGCAACCCGGAACGACCCATGGTCTGGAAGTGCACGAAAGCCCCTAGAATCGGAATGATTGTTCCGCTTGGATGCCAAGAACGATACGGAACCGATGTTCCGGATGTCAACGCGAGGATGTCGACGTGAGGAGGGGCCCATGCGTGCCGACGCCGCGCGCAACCGCGTCCGCGTGCTGGAGGCGGCCGAGGTCGTGCTGGCCCGCGACGGACTGGACGCGTCGATGCGCGAGATCGCCGCGCTGGCGGGGGTGGGCGTGGGGACGATCTACCGCCAGTTCCCCACCAAGGAGGCGCTCTACCAGGCGATCGTGGCGGCCCGGCAGGAACGGCTGGCCGAGATGGCCGAGGAGCTGGCCGGCGCGGACGACGCCGGAGCCGCCCTCTTCGGGTTCTTCGACCGCATCGTGGCCGACTCGACGGTCAAGAAGATGCTCGTGGACGCCCTGGCCAGCGCCGGCATCGACGCCAAGGCGGGCGCGCCCGACATCAGGGGCGCGATCGGCACCCTGCTGGCACGCGCCCAGGAGTCCGGGGCGGTCCGGGCGGACGTGGGCATGGCGGAGCTGGTGGCCCTGCTCAGCGCCGCCTGTCTGGCGGCCCAGCACCACAACTGGAGCGACGACCTGCGGGTCAGGACCCTGGCCGTGATGTTCGACGGCCTGCGCCGGGCTACCCCTGCGACAGGCGCTTGAGCCGGGTCACCGCCTCGTCGATGACCTCGTCCTTCTTGCAGAACGCGAACCGGACGAAGTGGCTCCCGCGTTCGGGATGGTCGTAGAAGACCTGCGTCGGGATGGCCACCACCCCGGCCAGCTCGGGCAGGCGCCGGGTGAACTCCAGGCCGTCTTCGAAGCCGAGCGGCCGGATGTCGGTCTGCACGAAGTACGTGCCCGAGGGCCTGAGCACCTCGAAGCCCGCCGCGGCCAGGCCGTCCATCAGCCGGTCGCGCTTGTCCTGCAGCCCTGCGCGCAGCGCGGCCACCCACTCCAGCTCGGTGCGCAGCCCGTAGGCCACGGCGAGCTGCCAGGGCGCGCTCGCGGTGAAGGTCAGGAACTGCTTGACCGTCGAGACCGCCCGGACCAGCTCGGGCGGCGCGCACACCCAGCCGGTCTTCCAGCCCGTGACCGAGAACGTCTTGCCCGCCGAGGAGATCATGACCGTGCGCTCGCGCATGCCGGGCAGCGTGGCCAGCGGGACGTGCTCGTCGCCGTCGAAGGTGAGGTGCTCGTAGACCTCGTCGGTGATCGCGATCAGGCCGTGTTCCTGGCACAGCTCGGCGATGACCGTCAGCTCGTCCCTGGTGAGGACCGTGCCCGTCGGGTTGTGCGGCGAGTTGACCAGGATCGCCCGGGTACGCGGCGTGACGGCCGCGCGCAGCTCGTCGGGATCGAAGGTGAAACGGCCGTTCACCGGTCGCAGCGTCACCGCCGCCAGCCGGGCCTGGGCCAGCGCGATCGAGGCCGCGTAGGAGTCGTAGTACGGCTCGAACGCGATCACCTCGTCCCCCGGCTCGCACAACGCCAGGACGCTCGCCGCGATGGCCTCGGTGGCGCCCACGGTGACCAGCACCTCGCGCGCCGGGTCGTAGTCGAGCCGGTAGTGGGCCATCCGGTGCTCCGAGACCGCCTGCCGGAGCTCCAGCACCCCCGGCCCCGGCGGGTACTGGTTGGCGCCCGAGGTGATCGCCTGCACCGCGCGGTCGAGCATGGCGGCCGGCCCGTCGGTGTCGGGGAAGCCCTGTCCGAGGTTGATGGCCCCGGTCTGCACGGCGAGCGCGCTCATCTCGGCGAAAATCGTGGTGCCGAAGGCGCGCATCCTGCTAACAAGTGGTTCGGTCACGTCCCCACACTATTAGTCTCGTCCCGTGATCATCCGGGTCGTGCTAGCCCTCGCCCTGAGTGTGCCCCTCGTCATGAGGGACGCGCCCCCCTCCGTCGAGGCCGGGACCTGTCCTGTCGCCGTGCCGGAGCACACGGTCTGCGGGTTCCTGCGGGTTCCCGAGCGCCGCGACGCGCCGGACAGGACGGTCGAGGTCGGCTACGCCGTCCACACCTCGACGGCGCCCGGCCGCCGGCCCGACCCGATCGTCTACATGGGCGGCGGGCCCGCGTCGTCGTCGCTCCAGCTCACCGGGTTCCTGAGCCAGATGTTCCCCGACCGCGACGTGGTGACGATCGAGCAGCGCGGCGCGAAGTACTCCCGTCCGGTGCTGGGCTGCCCCGAGACGGCCGAGGCGATGCGCGGACGGCTGCGCAGGCCGCCCGCCGACGTCGCCGCGGCGGCCCGGCGCTGCCGTGCCCGTCTCCAGGAGCAGGGCATCGACCTGCGGGGCTACAACACCAAGGAGATCGCGGCCGACGTGGTCGCCTTACGCCGGGCGCTCGGCTACCCGTCCTGGAACCTGTTCGGCGTCAGCTACTCCACCCGTGTCATGGCGGACGTCGCCGCGGCCGACCCCGGCGGCCTGCGGTCGGTGGTGCTGGACTCGTTCCTGCCCGAGTCCGTGGCCTGGTACGACGACGCCGACCGGAACCTGCGCGACACCCTGGCCACGCTCGGCGCGGGCGACGCCTTCGAGCGGATGGTGTCCAGGCTCAACCGCTCCCCCGCCCGGGTGCCGACCACCGATCCGCTGCTCGGCAGGCCGTTCACGGCGACGATGTCCGGTGACGACGTCGCCACGGTCCTCGCCGAGGCGCTGCACGAGGCCGACGTGTCGGCCGTGGCGCCCGCGCTGGTCGGCGGCCTGGCCGAGGGGCACGACGAGCTGCTGCGGCCGCTGGCCGACGCGGTGGGGCAGGCGCTGGTGTCGCACGAGTTCGGGCTGTACCACGCGGTGCAGTGCCAGGACGAGGTGCCGTTCAACAGCTACGCCACCAGGTCCCGGCTTTTCACCGTAAATGCGGATAAAGCGGTGTGTGATACCTGGCAGCTCCCCCGGTCCACCCCCGTGAACGCCGTACCCAAGGCCCCCGTCTACGTCGTCGGCGGTGAGCAGGACCCCACCACGCCCGCGCGGACCGCCGGCCCCGCCGCCAGGGCCATCCCCGGCGCCCGCTTCGAGACCTTCCGCGGCAGCCACGCCGTCTTCCTCACCAGCGCCTGCGCCAGGAAGCGCATCGCCGAGTTCGTCGAGGCCCCCGCCCGCCTCTGGCCGAAGCCCTGCGAGCCCGACCCGGCCCAGCCCCCGACGCTCCGGCTCGCCGACACGCACGTCACCGGGGCGCCGTACCAGATCTCGCTCGCGCCCTGGCTGGCCGCGCCCTTCGCGCTGTTCCTGCTCGTCTCGCTGGTCCAGTTCGCCGCCGGCGCGCTGCTCGGCCGGACGGTCAGCGCGTACGCCGGGCTGGCCGGCGTGGCGTTCGCCGGGCTGACCGGCCAGGCCGTCTACGGTATGGCCAGCAGGAACGAGACGGCCCTGGCCGTCGGCGTCCCCGGCACGGTCGGCCTGTACACGTGGCTCGCGGCGGCCTCGGCCGTGGTGAGTGTCGCGGCCCTGTTCCACGCACGGCGGTGGCCGCAGATCGCGGCGGCGGTCACCGGCGCCGGTTTCCTCGTATGGTGGTGCACCTGGTTCCTGTGACGCGCATCCGTGAGCTGGACGCCCTCCGCGGCTTCGCGGTGGGCGGCATCATGCTGGTCAACACCTGGCAACACGCGAGCCACGAGCCCTACACCGGCATCGACCGGGCCGTCGAGGCGCTGTTCCAGAGCCGCTTCTATCCGATCTTCTCGCTGCTGTTCGGCATCAGCTTCGTGTTGTTCCTCGACCGCTCAGGCAGCCGCTGGGCGCTGGTGCGCCGGCTGGCCTGGCTGATGTGCTTCGGCCTGCTCCAGCACACCTTCTACGAGGGCGAGGTGCTGACCGACTACGCCCTGTACGGCCTGGTGGTGCTGCTGCCCGCCTCGTTCCTGCCGGGCGGCCTGCCGGTGCTCGTCCTGGGGATCGTGGCGACCGGCTGGGCGACCTGGCACGGCGCGGGCCCCTCGCTCATCCCCGGCCTGTTCCTGGTCGGCATGGGGCTGATGCGGCTGCGTCCGCCGCGCAGCCTGCTGCCGCCCGTGTTCGCGGTCTCGGCGCTGGCCTCCGTGGCGCTGACCGCCGTCTGGGCCGGCATCGACGACACGCCGGGGGCGGGCGACTGGACGGTCTACAGCGTGGCCGCGCTGACCGGGGCGGCGGCGTACACGAGCGGGCTGCTGCTGGTCCTGCGGCCGTGGTTGTCGGCGCTGCTGGAGCCGCTCGGCCGGATGGCGCTGACCAACTACGTCACGGGCACGGCGGTGATCGCGCTGTGCACGGCGCCGCTGAAGAGCGATCCCACCCGCTGGGCGGTACTCGCGGTGGCGCTGACGACGGTGGTGGCGCAGACGTTGTTCAGTGGGTGGTGGCTGACCAGATTCCGTTACGGACCACTTGAATGGATCTGGCGATGCCTGACCTGGTTTCGACTGGTGCCCAACCGGTTAGAGTCGCCCCGTGACCACAATCGCCCTCTGCCAGATTCCGGTCTCTCCTGACCCGTCCACCAACCTCAAGAGGGCCCGGGAGGCGCTGGCCCGGGCCGAGGGCGCCGACCTGGCGATCTTCCCCGAGGCCACGCTCACCCGGTACGGCAGGCGCGTCACCGACCTGGCCGAGCCGCTGGACGGGCCGTTCGTGTCCGGGCTGGCGGAGGCGGCCCGCGCCCACGGCCTGGCGGTGATCGCCGGCGTGTTCGAGCCGGGCGAGGGCCCGGCCGGCGCCAAGGTGCACAACACGGCCGTGGCGATCGACGCGGAGGGCACGGTCAGGGCCGCGTACCGGAAGATCCACCTGTTCGACTCCTTCGGCTCGAAGGAGTCCGAGATCGTCGCGCCGGGCGCCGAGCCGACGGTCGTGGAGCTGGCCGGGCTGCGCGTCGGGCTGATCACCTGCTACGACATCCGCTTCCCCGAGCTGGCCAGGGCCCTGGTCGACAAGGGTGCCGAGCTGTTCGCGGTGATCGCCGCCTGGGGGTCCGGCCCGCTGAAGGAGGACCACTGGGTCACGCTGGTCCGCGCGCGGGCCCTGGAGAACACGATGTGGACCGCGGCCGTCGGCCAGGCGCCCAACCCGGAGGAGTCGAAGGACGGGTTCGGCGTGGGTCGCAGCATGCTGGTCGACCCCCTCGGCGTGGTACGGGCCGACCTCGGCACCGGCCCCGGTGTCCAGCTCGTCCACCTCGAGGCCGAATGGACGGCCACCGCCAGGTCCATGCTCCCGTGCCTGGATCACCGGGTGCTCAAGGGTCAACCGACCGTAAAGTAGAGGCATGAGTGGAACGCAGATGCAGAAGGTCGTCCCACCGCGTCTGCTCGTGCCATATCTGTCGGGCAAGCGCACGGTGATCTCCGGTTACGTCTACCGGGTCCAGGACTGCGTCCGGCTGACCACGCCGGCGGCCCTCTACCACGGTCTCGACCTGTCCTACGACGGCTCCGAGCTGTTCCCCGAGGTCCCCGAGCTCTACGTCATGCGCTGGCACGCCCGCGACGTCGACACCTACGCCGTGCCCTACGGCCCGCACATGGGAGGTGACTGGAGCGACGTGCCACCGTTCGCCGGCAACGGGTTCACCACCTCGCCCGACCACGTGGTGCCGCAGTTCCACACCGTTCCGATGCCGATCCCGGCGGGCGCGGAGATCGTCCACGTCACCGACGAGGGCGAACGGCCCTTCGCCGGCTACGACGGCCTGACCTGGCGGCCCGCCGCATGAGCGAGGAGATCACGCCGGTGGCCTCCGGCTTCGTGGCCCGCTTCGGCGAGCGTACGCTGCCGGCCGCGCTCGGCCCCGACAACGACCAGGTGGTGCTGTTCAGCGAGGTGGAGCTCGACGGCTTCGAGGCTGCCTCGGGCTACTGGCGGCGGGTGGTGGCCAGGTCGCAGGTGGAGTGGCTGGTGCTGATCCGCACCGTCGGCGCCTTCGGCGGCGAGCCGTGCATCGTGCTCGACGAGGACGACGACGGCCTGCACATCGCCTACACCGGCCACAGCGGGATGAAGGCCGAGGCGCTCGGCTACTGGATGGTCGACCACGGCGCGTACGAGGTCGTCGTGCCCCGCGAGGAGGTCTTCTCCATCCGCGTCGAGCGCATCCCCGTGCCGTAGGCCGCCCGAGGCCGTGGCCGCTATCCCAGGTTCCGGTAGCGGGCCAGGACGTCGGCCAGGCGGTCGGCCGGGCTCGCCTCCAGCAGCTTGGCGATCTCGTACTCCAGCGCCCGCCCCACCCGCTCGCAGAACTGCCTGGGCTCGTACGCGGCGTCGGGCAGCTCGGGGATCACCCGGTCGACGATGCCGTCGCGGCGCAGGTCGGTGGCCCGGATGCGCTGCGCCTGGGCGATCTCGGGGGCGAAGTCGACCGACCGGTACAGGATGGCCGAGGCGCCCTCCGGCGGCAGCGGCGACAACCAGGCGTGCTGCGCGCACAACACCCGGTCGGCCGGCAGCAGCGCCAGCGCCGCCCCGCCCGCGCCCTCGCCGAGCAGCAGGCAGACGGTCGGGGCGTCGAGGGTGACCAGCTCGGCCAGGCAGCGGGCGATCTCGGCGGCCAGCCCGCCCTCCTCTGCCGACTTCGACAGGTCGGCGCCCGCGGTGTCGACCACGGTGACCAGCGGCAGCCCCAGCTCGGCCGCCAGGCGCATGCCGCGCCTGGCCACCCTGAGCCCGGCCGGGCCGAGCGGCGAACGCTGGCGCTGCCTGCGCCGGTCCTGGCCGAGCACCACGGCGGGCGCGGCCCCGAACCTGGCCAGGGCCAGCACGAGGCCGGGCTCGTTCTCGCCGGCGCCGCTGCCGCTGAGCGGTGTCACGTCGGTGGCGGCGAGCTTGAGCAGCGTACGCACGCCCGGACGGTCGTCGCGGCGCGAGCGGGTGATCGCCTCCCACGGCTCGACGGGCCGCAGGTCCTCCACGGGCGGCTCGCCCGCCTCGACGCCGGTGTGGCCGCCGCACAACACCGCGAGGGCCCTGATCGCGACCCTGCGGGCGTCGTCGGCCGACACGACGGCGTCGACCAGGCCGTGGTCGTAGAAGTTCTCGGCCACCTGGACGCCCTCGGGAAAGGGGTAGCCGTGCAGCGCCTCGAACACCCGCGGCCCGAGGAAGCCGATCAGCGCCTCCGGCTCGGCCGCCGTGACGTGCCCGAGCGACCCCCAGGAGGCCAGCACCCCGCCCGTCGTCGGGTGGCGCAGGTAGACGACGTACGGCAGCCCGGCGGCGCGGTGTTCCTGGACCGCGACGGTGATCCGGACCATCTGGACGAACGCCAGCGCGCCCTCCTGCATCCGCGTGCCGCCCGAGGCGGGCGCGGCCAGCAGCGGCAGCCGTTCGCGGGTGGCGCGCTCGATCGCGGCGGCGATGCGGGTGGCCGCGGCGACCCCGACCGAGCCGGCCATGAAGGAGAACTCGCAGACCACGACGGCGACCCTGCGGCCGTCGAGCAGCCCCTCACCGGTGATCACCGACTCGTCGTAGCCGGACTTCACGCGGGCCGCCGCCAGCTCCTCGGCATAGGGGGAGCCGGGCTCCGCCGGATCGGCGGGCGGCGCGTCCCACGATTTCCACGACCCCCTGTCGAGGACCGCTTCGATCAGTGTGCGCGCGTCCGGACGGCTCACTATCGCTCCTAACGATCAACCGATGATGCCATGGTGACGCACGAGGGTACAGGCCGGGGCCGGGAATTGCCGATCATGGCTCGCGCTCTTCGAGCCAGGCGAGCACGGCCTCGCCGTCCTGGCCGAGCGCGGGGGGCGCGGTGTGCTCGGACGCGGGCAGGCCGTCGAAGCGCAACGGCGGCCCCGGCAGCTCGATCCTGCCGAGCACGGGATGGTCCACCTCGACCAGCAGGCCCTGGGAACGGGTCTGGTCCCAGGCGTAGACCTCGTCGATCGACCTGATCGCGCCTGCGGGCACGCCGGCCTCGCCCAGCCTGGCCAGCCAGTGGGCGCGGTCGTGATCGGCCAGGGCCTTCTCCATGTCGGCGATCAGCTCGTCCCGGTGTGCGAATCTCTGTCTGTTGGTCGCATATTTCGCCACATCAGGGTCGATGTCGAGTAGCTTGGCGACCTTCTTCCACTGGCCGTCGTTGGCCACGGCGATCTGCAGCATGCCGTCGGCGCAGTGGAAGGCGCCGTAGGGGGCGATGGAGGCGTGGTGGTTGCCGTTGGCGCCGGGCACCTGGCCGCCGACCGTCCAGGCGGTGCCGTGGTAGGAGTGGACGCCGGCGACCGCGGCCAGCAGGGACGTGCGCACCACCCGGCCGTGGCCGGTGCGCTCGCGCTCGTACAGGGCCGCCGCCACGCCGTACGCGCCGTGGATGCCGGCCAGCAGGTCGGCGATCGAGGCCCCCACCCGGTACGGCTCCTCGCGCGAGGGCCCGGTCAGCGACATCAGCCCCGCCTCGCCCTGGGCGATCTGGTCGTAGCCCGGCCGGCCGCCCTCGGGCCCGTCGTGGCCGAACCCGGTGATCGACAGGACGACCAGGCGCGGGTTGAGCTCGTGGAGGCGTTCGACGGGGAAGCCGAGCCGGTCGAGCACGCCGGTGCGGAAGTTCTCGATCAGCACGTCGCTCTGGCGGACGAGGCGTTCGATGAGCCGCTTGCCCTCGGCGGACTTGAGGTCGACCGCGATGGACTGCTTGTTGCGGTTTGCCGCCAGGAAATAGGTCGAAATATCGTGATCAGGCCCGACGAAGGGCGGCCCCCAGCCGCGCGACTCGTCACCCCCGTCCGGATGCTCCACCTTGATCACCCGTGCGCCCAGATCGCCGAGCATCTGTGCGGCGTGCGGCCCCGCGAGGGCCCTGGACAGATCGAGGACGACGACGTCGCCGAGGGGTCCGAGCAAGATCAACCTCCAGCTTGCGTTGGGCCGGAAGAATATTCTCTCAGGCGGCCTTCTCCCATCACCTACCCTGGTCCGATGAATTCCCTGGCCCGCCGCATCCAGGCCCTGCCGCCCTCCTGCGGGCCCGTCCGTCTGGTGGCCGTGGACGGGCCGGCGGGCTCGGGCAAGACCACCTTCGCGGGCCGGCTCGGCGCGGCGCTGCGCTGCCAGGTGATCCACAGCGACGACTTCCCCGTCCACTGGGACGACGGCCCCGGCGCCTGGTTCCACCTGCTGGACGAGCAGGTCCTGCAACCGCTCCGGCACGGCCGTCCCGCCGGTTTCCGCAGGTACGACTGGGTGCGCGAGCGCTACACCGACCACGTCGAGGTGCCGGCCGCGCCCGTCCTGATCGTGGAGGGCGTCGGCACCGCCCGCCGCTCGGCCGCCCGCCTGCTGGCCTTCACCGTCTGGGTCGAGGCGCCCGAGTCCGTACGGCTGCGGCGCGTCCTCGACCGCGACGGCCCGGAGCTCGAACCCCGCTGGCGGCAGTGGTTCGCCGCCGAACGGGCCTGGTTCGCCGCCGACCGCACCCGCGAACGCGCGGATCTCGTCGTCGGAACGTGAACCTGGCCGCCCTCCCGCCCGACTGAGCACGGTGACGGAAGGACGACATGACCGATGAGCTGCTCGTCGTACGCGCCCAGCTGGGCGAGCGCGCGGCGATCGCCGAACTCGTACACCGCTGGCACACCCCTGTCTGGACCTACGCGCGGCGCATGCTGGACGCCGAACGCGCCGACGACGTCACCCAGGAGATCTGGGTGGCCGTCGTACGCGGACTGCCCCGGCTGCGCACCCCCGGCCGGTTCGCGCCCTGGCTGTTCACCATCGCCCGCCGGGCGGTCACCGACCGCCTGCGCGGCGAGTACGCGCGGGCGGAGAGCGCGGGCGGCCCCGAGCCGGTCGCGGACGACCCGGTCGAGGCCGTCGTGGACCGCGCCGGCCTGATCTCCGCCCTGTCCGCCCTGCCCCTTCCCGAACGGGAGATCCTCGTCCTGCACTACCTGGAGGACCTTCCGGTCGAGGAGTGCGCCCAGATCTGCGGCATCCCGGCGGGCACCGTCAAGTCCCGGCTGAGCCGTGCCCGCCGCCTCCTGCGCGACCACCTGAAGGAGATCGACCATGACCGATGAGCCGCGTCTCACCGCCGACGAGATCATCCAGCGCCTCGAAGCGACGTTGTCGCCGTGGCGGCGCGTACGCGCCCTCACCGCCCTGCTCGCCGGCGCCGCCGGGGCGGTCTTCGTGTCCGCCCTGTGGTGGACCGAGCCCGGCCCGCTGCCCGGCCGCACCCAGCTCGCCTTCGCCGCCTTCACCGCGTTCTGCCTGGCCTGGGCCTGCTACGGGGCCTGGCTGAGCACCCGCGGGACGCCGCTGTTCGCCCGCGACCGGGTGATCGCCGGCTGGATCGCCCTGGCCGCCGCCCTGCTCACCACCGCGCTGGTCGCCGCCGTGGCCGCGGGCGCGCTGGTGTTCGGGCTCGCCTTCGTCGTGGTGGCCGCCGTCCTGACCGTACGGGCGCACACGACGCGGGCGCGGCTGCTGCGGCTCAAGCGGGATCTAGGTGGGTGACGTCGTTGAACGCCACCACCTCGAACCCCCCGCCGGCCGCCCGCCAGACCGACACCGACGCGTTGAGCACCGGCGCGAACCGCAGGACGTCGGCCAGGTCGGCGTCGTCCCGCCCGGCCACGACGTGCCGTAGCCCCAGCACCACCGAGTCGTGGGCGACGATCAGCACCCGCCGCCCGTCGGCCTGCTCGCGCAGCCCGGCCAGGAAGTCCTTGAGCCGGACCACCACGTCGCCCAGCGACTCCCCGCCGGGCGGCCGGTAGGCGTAGGGCCCCTCGGCCCGCATCCGCGCCACCTCGTCGGGGAAACGTTCGCCGATCGCGGCCAGGTTGTAGGGCGCGAACGCGCCCGACTCCTGGTCCCTGAGCCGCTCGTCCACGGTCACCGGCAGCGGCCCGCCGCCCCAGGTCTCCTGGGCGGTCCGCCAGGTCTCCAGCGCCCGCAGGTACGGCGAGCACCACACCACCTCGGGCGCCTCGTGGGCGGGCAGCCCGGCCAGCATCCGGCCGAACGCCCGTGCCTGGAGCAGGCCGAGGCCGGTCAGCGACACCTCGTGGTCGCCCCGCTCGTAGACCAGCGGCCGGTCACCCGCCTCCGCGTGGGCGAGGTTGGCCTGGCTCTCCCCGTGTCGTACCGCCATGATCCGCGTCGGTCCCATGCCTGCCATCCTGACATCGAGAACGTGCGGACGGGACGGCGTACAGGGTGGCCGTCACGGGCCGATGAGAAGGCCCGTCGTAGGGTGAGATCATGACTGAAGTCGCAGTACTCGGGGCCGGGCTCATGGGCGCCCCCATGGCCCGCAACCTGCTCAAGGCCGGCCTGCCGGTCAGGATCTGGAACCGTACGCGGGACAGGGCCGAGGCGCTGGCGGCCGACGGCGCGGTCGTCGCCGCCACCCCTGCCGAGGCGATCGAGGGCGCCGACGTGATCGTCACGATGCTCAGCGACGGCGACGCCGTGCACGACGCGATGACCGCCGCCGCGCCCGCGCTGCGCCCCGGCCAGGTGTGGGCGCAGATGAGCACGGTCGGCGTGGCGGCCGTGGAGCGCCTCGCCGCGCTGGCCGCCGAGCACGGGCTGATCTTCGCCGACGCGCCCGTCCAGGGCACCAGGCAGCCGGCCGAGCAGGGCAAGCTGGTCATCCTGGCGGCCGCCCCCGAACCGGCCAGGCCGGCGCTCACCCCGGTCTTCGACGCCGTCGGCGCGCGTACGCTCTGGCTGGGCGACGACGGCGCGCTGGCCACGGGCTCCAAGCTCAAGATGGCCGCCGTCAGCTACGGCATCTCGATGACCGGCATCGTCGCCGAGGCCCTGGCCCTGGCCAAGGGGCTCGGCCTCGACCCCGGCCTGGTCCGCGAGGTGGTGAGCGGCGGCCCGATGGACAACGTCTACTTCCAGGCCAAGTCGAAGGCCATCCTGGAGGGCGACTTCGAGCCCTCCTTCACCGTGCACAACGCCGAGAAGGACACCCGTCTGATCACCCAGGCGGGCGAGGCGGCGGGCGTTCGGCTGGACATGGTGGCGGCGGCGGGCGAGCGGCTGCGCCGGGCCGAGGCCCAGGGGCACGGCGGGCAGGACATGGCGGCCACGTACTTCGCGAGCTTCGAGGAGAAGTGAGCCTCAGGCCGGGAGGCGGCCCCCGGCCGCCTTCAGCCGGTCGTGGCCTGCTCTCGCGCTGAGACCAGGACCTCCAGGATCGCCAGCGTCTGCTCCCACGGCACCGGGCTCGGCCCGCCGCGCACCATGCCGAGGAACGCCTCCATCGTCCCCGCGTACCCGAGCCCCTGGACCGGGTCCGGGCCGCTCTCGATCACGACCGACTCGCTGCCGTGCCGCCCGTGCAGCGTCACCGTGTACGAGTTGCCCTCGGAGATCCCCAGGATCTCGACCGTCCCGACGATCCCGCTCCCCCACCGCAGCGCCAGCACGCCGGTGTCCTCCGACCTCAGCGTCCGGTAGTGCCGCCTGGCCCCGGCCGCCCCCACCAGGCGTACGTCCGGGCCCAGAAGGGCGACCAGCAGCTCCACGCCGTGGATGCCCATGGTCACCATCGTCCCGCCGCCCTCGCCGGGGGTGTCCTGCCAGGCGTTGTAGCCGTCCGCCCACATGCCCACGTCATGCCGTACGGTCGCCCGTACCGACGACACGTCCCCCAGGTCGGCCCGCACCCCGGCGAAGGCCGGCGCGAAACGCAACACGGACGCCGACAACACCCGCTCGTGCACCGGCAACCGGCGCAGGGCGTCGAGCTGCGCCCGGGTGGCGGCGGCGGGTTTGTTCACGAAACACGGCACGCCGGTCTCCAGCACCCGCCCGAGCGCTTCTGGCACCTCCGGGTTGGGCACGGTCAGCACGACCCCGTCGAGCTCCCCCGCCAGCACCTCGTCAAGACCGGTCGCCACCTTCGCCGTGGGATGTTCCTCCGTGAACCGCCGCAACCGCTCGGGATCCGGCTCCCACACGACCAGCTCGGCGTGGCGGGCCAGGGGGCGGGCGTCGGTGTAGGGATGGCTGGTGGCGAGCCCGGCAAGCGCGATACGCACAGCGCCTCCTCCAACTGGGATGACATTTCAGGAAATGATCCCCATCATGTCAGGACCGAGATCGAGGGTGACACTGCGTGCACATCCGGGTACAGTAGGAGCACGCCGCCTTCCTACGGGGGGGTGGAAGTGAACCGGGTGTACTGCCGGAATTGACAGGAGCCCGGACCTCGCGACAGCAAGACAATGCCGACCTCCTGCGGAGGGATCGGAAGTGAGCCCGGGTGGACCGCCGGACGACGGAAGCCCGGGCTCGCGCATGTCAACGGGCGTCGATGGCCCTCACGAGCATTCCGCTCTCCACCTGGCTCCAGAACCGATGATCGCCGCGCTCGGCCAGAGACTTCGCCCCCGCGATGATGTCCGGCAACCACAACAAGGGCTCGGCCATGGGGTCGCACCACGACACGACCAACTTCGACGGCATGGCGTGGCGCCCTTGGAGCACGGCGACCAGTTCGTGATCCCGCCGATCAAGCTGGCCCCGACGCTCGAAGACCACGTCATTCACGTGGTGGTCGCCCAGCTCCCAGAGCAGGCACTCCATGCACTTGCGCCGGGCCCGCTCCTGTCGCTTGGCGTCCAGGCCGGTGGACGCCACGAGAATGCCCGCGGGCCGCAGCGCAGCCACCGCCTCGATGAGCTGCATCCGCCGCTTGTCGTTCTCGTCGCGCCAGTGCAGCCGCGGCTGTCTCCGGAACAGCAGCGCGCGCAGCTCGGTCCGATAGTGGTCCGTCTGATGGGGAGCCACGAACATCGCGGCCATCAGATACACACCATGCGTGAGCAGCATGGACTCATCGACGTACGCCGAGGACGGGGGGTTCACGAGGGGCCATGGTAGCCCTGCTCGTCACGAAGGGTGATGAAGTCCTTACAATTCGTCTACCTCCGCGAACGTCCTCCCCCCGGACAACTTCGGGTAGCCCGGGCCGCGGTCGAAGAAGCGGTCCGTGGGCGGGCGGAGGCGGGCGCGGAGTTCGGCGGTGCCGCGTTCGTCGATGCGGTCGCCGTCCAGGACCACGCCGTAGTCCCCCAGCGCGCCGGCGATCGAGACCTTGCCGTCGCGTACGTCGGCGGCCACCGCCCTCGGGTCGCGGTCGTAGGGGGAGCCCCAGCCGCCGCCGCCCGTCGTACGGATGCGGATCAGGTCGCCGGCCTGGACCGGGTGGTCGTCCACCAGGCCGTCCATCTCCTTGCCCGCGATCTCCACCCGGAACGGGCGCCCGGCCAGGCCGCCGTTGACGCCCCAGCACGACAGGATCGACCGGTCGGCGATCGACATGTACGAGGCGTCCCGGAGCATCCTGATGTGCTTGTCGTAGCCCAGGCCGCCCCGGAACATGCCGGGCCCGCCCGAGTCGCAGGCCAGTCCCAGCCGCTCCACCCGGAACGGCCAGCGCGCCTCGGCGAACTCGACCGGGATGTTGCGCGAGTCGGGGACGATGTGGATGGTGTCCTCGCCGTCGGCGTACCAGCGGCCGCCCGAGCCGCCGCCCAGGACCTCGCGCATCAGGTACGGCACCCCGTCGGCGTCGCTGCCGTAGACGCCGGTGTAGCGGATGGTCTCCTGGTCGGCGGGCATGCGTCCGCCGGTGGCCTTGGCCAGTACGCCGGCCAGGCGGCCGAGCAGGCGCAGGATGACGAACGTGCGGGCGTTGGTGGGCGCCGGGAAGACCGGGGTGAGCAGGGTGCCCTTCTCCGGGAAGACCATCTTGATCAGCGGGACGACGCCCTCGTTGACGTCGAGCTCGGCCATGCGCTCGGGCGTGTCGGCCAGGTTGCGCAGCACCGGCGCGAGCCACTTCTTCAGGAACACGCCGTCGGAGTAGTCGCCGGCGTGGTTGATCGGACCCTTGGCCTGGGGTGAGGTGCCGGTGAAGTCGATCGTGAGGGGCGCGTGCTCATGGTCGCGCCCGCTTCGCTCCTCGTTGGCTCCTTCGTCGCTCTCTCGTCGCGAATTCCTGCGCTCGAGGGCCGCGTGGTCGACCGTGAGCGTGATGCGCTGGGCGTGCAGGCGGGGCTCGTCGACGCCGTCGTGCTCGGCGTAGTCCTCCCAGACGTACGTGCCTTCGGGGATCTTGGCGAGGAGTTCCCTGCGGAAGGTCTCGGTGGTGTTGGAGATGATCGTGTCGAAGCACTCCTCGACGGCCTGCCGACCGTACCGGTCGAACAGTTCGCCGAGGCGGCGGGCGCCCATGAGGCAGGCCGAGCACTCGGCGTCGAGGTCGCCGGCCAGGGAGTCGGGCATGCGGGAGTTGCGGGTCATGATGCGCAGCGCGGTCTCGTTCGGCGTGCCCTGGTCCCACAACTTGATCGGCGGGATCATCAGGCCCTCTTCGTAGACCGAGCGGGCGTGCGAGGGCATCGAGCCGGGCACCGCGCCGCCGATGTCGTCGTGGTGGCCGAACGCCTGCACGAACGCCACCACCGTGTCCTCGTGGAAGACCGGCACGGTGACGCAGAGGTCGGGCAGGTGGCCGATGCCGCCCTCGGACAGGTAGACGTCGTTGTGGAAGTAGACGTCGCCGGGCTTCATCGTCTCGATCGGGAAGTCACGCACGATCGGCTGGACGAGCGCGCTGTAGGAGCGGCCGGTGAGCTTGCGCAGGCGGACGTCGTGGATGCCGGCGCGGAAGTCGTGCGCGTCGCGGATCATCGGGGAGCGGGCCGTACGGGCGATGGCCGTCTCGACCTCCTGCTCGACGGAGGCCAGGGTGCCCTCGACGATCTCCACCAGGATCGGATCAATCACGTCGGATCTCCACATTTCCGTATTCGTCCACCGTTGCGGTGAAACCGGGATGGACGGGGATCGTCGATCCGTACTCCTCGATGATCGCCGGGCCCTGGACGGTGGCACCGGGGCCGAGGGCGACGCGCTGGTGGACCGGGGTGTCGCGGGTCTCGTCGAAATGCACGGGACGGACCGAGGTGGCGCCCTCGCCCGGCTTGTCGAGCCGCCGGACGGCCGGGCGGGTGATGGGACCGATGCCGGAGACGCGAAGGTTGACCCATTCGACGCCGTGCCGGGGGTCGTCGCGGTAGGCGTAGCCGTACAACTTCTCGTGGGCGTCGTGGAAGCCGTCGATCACCGCCCGCTTCCAGTCGTCGTCCAGCGGGCCCGCGGGGGCGGGGACGCGGACCTCGAACGCCTGGCCGTAGTAGCGCAGGTCGGCGGTGCGAAGGTAGACGGGGTCGTCGAAGCCCTCGCGGTCGAGCGCCTCGGCGGCCTGGCCCTCCAGCTCCTGGAAGATCTGCGCGGCCGTCTTGAGCGCGAGGTCGCGGGTGACGTACGTGCGCACGTAGTCGTTCTTGACGTCCACGGTGAGCAGGCCGAACGCCGAGACGTTGCCCGGATCGCGCGGGACGATGACGGCGGGCAGCCCGAGGATGTCGATCAGGCGGCAGGCCAGCAGCGGCCCCGACCCCCCGAACGTCACCAGCGGGAAGTCGCGTACGTCGAGGCCGCGCTTGACGGTGAGCTGCCGGATCGCGTTGCTCTGGTTGAACGCGCTGATCTCCAGGATGCCGGTCGCGGTGCGCTCGGGGGTGAGCCCGAGTTTGTCGGCCAGGGCCTGGACGCCGCGCCGGGCGGCGTCCACGTCGAGCGGGATCTCGCCACCAAGCAGGTGCGGCGGGATGCGGCCGAGGAACACGTGCGCGTCGGTGACCGTGACCTCCGCGCCGCCCTTGCCGTAGCAGAGCGGGCCGGGGTCGGCTCCGGCGGACCGGGGGCCGACCTTCAGCGTGCCCTCGGGCGAGATCCAGGCCACCGAGCCGCCGCCCGCGCCGACCGTGACGATGTCGATCATCGGGATCTTGCACGGGTAGCGGCCGACCGAGCCTTCGGTGGTCAGGGACGGCTCGCCGTCGATCACCACGGCCACGTCGGTCGAGGTGCCGCCGCCGTCGAGCGTGATCACCGACGGGTGCCCGGCGGTGGAGGCGAGGAGCGCGGCGCCGAGCGCGCCCGCCGCCGGACCCGACAACACGGTGGTGATCGGCTGGTTGACGACCTCGCGGGCCGACAGCACGCCGCCGTTGGACTTCATGACCGAGAACGGCATGCCGAGCCGGTTGGACAGGCCGGCGATGTAGCCGCGCATCGCCGGCTTGACCGCGGCGTCCACGAGGGTGGTGACCGAGCGCTCGTACTCGCGGTACTCGCGCAGCACGTCGCTGGAGAGCGAGATCACCGCCTCCGGGTGCTCGCGCCAGAGCACCTCGCGCATGCGGCGTTCGTGCTCGGGGTTGGCGTAGGAGTGCAGGAAGCACACGCCGATCGCGTTGATCCCCTTCGACCTGAACCAGCGCGCCGCCTCGGCGGCCTGCTCCTCGGAGAACGGCCGCACCTCGTTACCGAGGTGGTCGAGCCGCCCGCCGACCGTCCTGACGAGGTGCACGGGGACGATCCGCGGCGGCTTGACCCAGAAGTAGGAGTTGCCGTAGCCGTCCGGCACGCTCTGCCTGGCGATCTCCAGGATGGACTCGAAGCCCTCGGTCGTGATGAACCCGAGGTTGGCGATGCGGTCTTCGAGCAGCTGGTTCGTGGCCACGGTGGTGCCGTGGACGATGGAGGCGACGTCGAGCTCGCCCAGCTTCCCGATGCCCGCGACGAACCCGTCGGCCGGGTTCGCGGGCGTCGAGGGGGTCTTGGTGGTGACGATCTCACCGGTCTTCTCGTCCACCGCCACGACGTCGGTGAACGTGCCCCCGGTGTCCACTCCGATACGGACGCTACGCATGGCTCCTCAGCTTCGGCGACGGCCGAGCACTTCGTCGATGACCCGGGGCGCGTTCTGAGTGCCGACGTAGGCCGCCAGGCGCACCACCAGCTCTTGGGATTTCGCCAGTTCGGCCTCGACTCTGGCCTTACCCGACTGGCCCGCCTGCACGCCGAAATAGGCGCCGATGATCGTGCCGACCACCCCGGCCACGCCCGCGAAGAGCGCGGCGAACTCCCGGGTGGCGAACACGGCGGCGCCGAAGGCGATCAGGATAGCGACGATGCCCGTCACGACGACCAGGAAACCGTAACGCCAACGGGCGGCGTCGGCCTGGGCGGCCGTCACGTCGTCCTGCGTCATCATCGCGTCGAGCGTCGGTGGATTGTCGGTGACCACAGTTCCTCCTGATAGTCCAGGGGAGAAATGTCCCACGAGGTCATGGGACAAGCCAAGCCGCTAAGCTGGCCACCTGTGACCGAACTGTCTGCCTTGTCTGCCGTGCCTTCTGGGGCCCGGGACGCCGTACTGAAGTTCTACTTCGGCCCCATGGACTGCGGGAAGTCCACTCTGGCGCTCCAGATGAACTACAACCACGGCCGCCAGGGGAGGCGCGGGCTGGTCCTGACCAAGCACGACCGCTCCGGCGGGCCGAAGGTCACCAGCAGGATCGGGCTCGGCCTGGAGGCGATCGAGGTGGAGGACTCCCTCGATCTCGTCCGCCTGGTCACCTCGCACGAGCGCATCGACTACCTGATCTGTGACGAGGCGTGCTTCTACACGGTCGAGCAGATCGAGCAACTGGCCGACCTGGTGGACGAGCACGGCATCGACGTCTACGCCTTCGGCCTGGCCTCCGACTTCCGGTCGGTCATGTTCCCCGGCGCGCAGCGGCTGTTCGAGCTGGCCGACGAGGTGTGCCGGTTGCAGGTCGAGGTGTTGTGCTGGTGCGGGCGGCCGGGGCAGCTCAACGCGCGCGTGGTGGGCGGGGTGCTGGCGCGTACGGGCGAGCAGGTCGTGATCGGCGACACCGACGCCTCCCCGGTGCGCTACCAGGTGCTCTGCCGCCGCCACCACCGCTCCGGCCAGCTCGGCGAGGGCGGCGACCCGGCCTGAGCCCCCGCGCTGACGGCCGTCACACCAGGCGGTGCAGGACGTCCCTGAACAGGTGTTGCTCGTCCTCGGACAGGGAGGCGAGGAAGGCGCGCTCGGCGTCCTCCACGGCCGGCACCGCGAGGCGCATGGTCTCGCGGCCGCGCTCGGTCAGCTCCACCGCGTTCTTGCGGCGGTCGCCCGGATGCGGCCGGCGCGCCACCAGGTTCTTGCCCTCCAGCGCGTCGACCATGGCGACCATCGTCGTCCGGTCGATACCGAGCCGCTGGGCCGCCTCCTGCTGCGACAGCGGCTCGGGGGCGTCGATCACCGACAACACCCCGAGCTCCCGCCCGTCGATCCCGTACGGCTCCAGCGCCGGGCCGGTGAACCCGGCCAGGCGCAGCGCGGCGTGCTTGAGCAGGTAACCAAGGCGGCGGGTGGACACTCCTCGATTCTCGCACCGGGCGGGCGCGGTCAGACCGCGCAGTAGCCGTCGTCGTCGCACCCGTCGGCGGGCGCGGCGAGCTGGGTGATCGGCGTCTGGCCGGTACGCGCGGCCACCTCGTCGATCGCCGCCGCGAAGACGTCCTCGGGCTGTGCGCCCGACACCGCGAACTGCCCCTCGAACAGGAAGAACGGCACCCCGCTGATGCCGAGCGAGCCGGCCCGGCCGAGGTGCTGGCCGACCAGCCCGGCGCCCTCGCCGGTGTCCTCGACGCCCGCCTCGGCGGCCAGGCGGCTCAGCACGCCGGCGTCGGCCACGTTCGCGCCCTCGGTGAAGTACGCGCGGAACAGCCGTTCGGCCATCTCCTTGCCCAGCCCCTGGCCGGTGGCGACCTCGATGAGCCGGTGGGCCTCGAACGTGTTGGCGCTGACGGCCCTGTCGTAGTCCATCTCCAGGCCCTCGCCCTCGGCGGCGGCCTTCACGCGCTCGGTCATCTGCCGCGCGCCGGGGCCGAACTTGCGCTCAAGGGCCGGGATCAGCGGCTCGCCCTCGGCGGACGCGCCGGGATCGAGCTGGTACGGGCGCATGGTCACCTCGATCGTGCCGCCCTTGGCACGGAAGCTCTCGGCGGCGCGGGCGAAGCGGACATGCCCGATGTAACACCATGGGCATACGACATCAGAGAAAATCTCAACCTTCACGCCAAACCACAACCACGCCACCCACGCCACGATTCCACCAGGCGAAGCGGGGGTCCGGATCAGCCCGCGCCGCGATTCCACCGGGCGATGCGCGAGTCCGGTTCAGCCTGCGGCCAGTTCCTCCAGGCGGTAGGGGAGGTAGGCCGAGTCGTCCACCAGGGCGGAGGCGCCGCGCCACCAGCCGAACCACTCGCCGCTGCGCCACATCCAGTCGGCCCGTTCGATGGCGGCCACCACGTCGCCGACGGTCGCCCAGCGTTCGCCCAGTTCCTCGCGGGTGACGCCGTGGCGGACGGCCCAGGCCCGCAGGATGCCGGCGGCGGCGGCCGGGATCTCGCGGGCGTACGGATCGGGCCGCTCGCCGGGGAGCCGGTGCGGTCCGAGTCCGGCGGCGACCCCCCAGCTCCACTGCGCCTCGGCGGGCCGGGAGTAGCGCAGGGACTGGAAGTCGAGGTTGGAGCCGAGCGCCTCGTCGGGGCGGCGGGCGACGACCGCGTCGAGCCGGCCGCCCGCGTCGAAGTGCACCACGAGCCGCTGTCCCGGCTTGACGTCGGGCGGCAGGTCGAAGCGGTCCTCGGCCTGCCAGGAGTTGAGGTCGACCTGGGCGGCGGGCCGGCCCCAGAGCTGGTCGGCGGCGTCGTCGGCGCTCCACGCGGCCAGCATCTCCAGGGCGGTCAGGTCGGTCCACGGCTCGATGGCGACGGCCGTGCGCAGCACCTCGTCGGGCGGCGGCAGCTTTCCGCCTCTGGGCCGCGTCCACCAGTCGGCGCCCAGTTCGCGGGTGCCGACCAGGAGCGCGGCGATGGCGGCCAGTTCGGCCGATCGGCGGGTGAGGGAGGCGCCGAGCGCGAGCCCGAGCGCGCGGTCGGTGCGCTCATCGCCCAGCACCGGGCGTACGTCGCCGATCAGGGTCTCGGCGGTCGGGCGCTCATCCCCCAGCAGGTTGCGTACGATGCGCCTGGCTTCGGTCCGTGCGTCTTCAGCGTGTGCCTGCCGCATACCGCCACGCTACGCCGGGAGATCCTTTTCCGCGAGAGCCCTCGTCCCGGTCGTCAGCCGTGTCGGCCGCGCCGGGTCCGGCCGAGCAGCCAGCCCACGGCGACGCCGGTGAGCGCGACGCCCGCGCCCATGCCGAAGGAGGCCAGCAGCACCCACGGCCGGGCCTCGGTGTGCGGCTTCGGCGGCCGTTCGTACACGCCGGGGACGGCCACGACGGGCGCGATCGCGGGCGCGTCCGGCACAGAAGGCACGGAGGGCGCGGAGGGCGCGGAGGGCGCGGAAGGCGCGGGGGCCGGGGACGGGGGGACGGACAGGTGGTCCTCGACGGCGGAGAAGAACTCGCCCGCCGTGCGCCTGGCCACCGAGCCGAGCATGCGC
This sequence comes from Nonomuraea sp. WAC 01424, assembly GCF_003947315.1. Lineage (NCBI taxonomy): Bacteria > Bacillati > Actinomycetota > Actinomycetes > Streptosporangiales > Streptosporangiaceae > Nonomuraea > Nonomuraea sp. WAC 01424. The sequence continues at coordinate 33,281 of NZ_QHHZ01000005.1, read as the reverse complement.
TGCCCGACGCCGCCGATCATGCCGCCGATCACCGCGTCGGCGTCGTAGTCCACGCGGGTGCCGCCGTCGATCTCGCTCAGCCGTACCTGGACGGTGGCCTCGACCGTCCCAGGCGCGCCCTGGCCGCGCGCCCGCAGCGTGAAGCTCTCGGGCGCGTGCGGCTCGCCCAGCGCCACCTCCCCCTGATAGACGCCCTTGATGGACGCCACCCCCGCGTTGACCGTCATCCTGTAGGTGTCCGGCCCGGTCTCCTCAAGGCGCTCGCAGCCCGGGATGGTGCGTACGAGCACCGCCGGGTCCTGGAGCGCGGCCCACACTCGATCTCGCTGAACGCCGATCACGGCGCTGCCCGCCACCTTCATGCGGCCACTCTAGGCACGGGTGACCGGGTGGTTAAGGGCAAGACCTGCCAGTCGCGCGACGCGTGTTGTGGATCAGGGCTGGCAAGATGGTGCTCCATGTGCTGGGGGCGTGGAACGGTCAAGGACGGGGCCGGGCGTGGCGGGCCGCGGCCCGGGGTGTTCACGAAGGTGGTCGCCGGGCTGCTCGTGCTGGCCCCGGTCGCCGGCTGCGGGTCCGGCGGGACCACGGGCGCCGGGCCAGGTCCTGGGCCGTCGGGCGAGCCGTCCGCGAGCGCCGTACGCACACCGCGTCCCACCCCGCAGGGCCCGCCCGGAGCGCAGCCACGCGCGGGAGAGGTGGGCGCGATCAGGGGCGAGAACGGCCTGCCGCCGGTGATCAGCTCGATCCCCACCAAGCGCAAGGTCGTCTTCCTGACCATCGACGACGGCTGGGAGCAGGACCCCGGCTTCGTCAAGCAGGTACGCGACCGGCGCATCCCGATCACGGCCTTCGCCATGCGCGACGCTGTCGAGGCCAAGGGCGACCCGGACCCGGCGGGCGGCCCCGGCCATTACGTGGGCGCCGGCAAGTGGGGATATTTCCGGCAGCTCCGCGACGCGCACGTGCCCGTCGAGAACCACACCCTCACCCATCCCGACCTCCGCCGCCTGCCCTTCGACGCCCAGCGCCGCGAGATCTGCGGCTCGTCCCAGGTCATCGCCAAGGAGATCGGCACGCGGCCGGCCCTGTTCCGGCCGCCGTTCGGCAGCTACAACACCGACACGCTGAGGGCCGCCAAGCGCTGCGGCATGAAGGCCGTGCTGCTGTGGACCGCCACCGTCCAGCCGGGCGGCAAGATCGCCTACCAGGTGCCCGACAAGCAGCTACGCCCCGGCGACATCCTGCTGCTGCACTTCCGTCCCAACCTGGCGGCGGACTTCCGCGTCCTGGTGAACAAGATCAAGCGGCGCGGCTTCGAGCTGGGCGATCTTCAGGCGTACCTGGACGCCGCCACCGGGGTCCGCCGGGCGGGGTAGCCGGCAGTCCGCCCGGCGGGTGACGCGCCGGGCCCCGTCCGTACGGGATTCTCTACATACAGCCAGTACAGGGGGATGTGACCAAGGTCGCATCGCAATGCTCTACGGCCTGTAGTACTACTACAGGTAGAAGTACTACAGCTTGTAGAGCGATGAGCGGGTGGGGAAAGATGGACGCGCTTGACCTGGCACGGTGGCAGTTCGGGGTCACCACCGTGTACCACTTCTTGTTCGTACCCCTGACCATCGGTTTGGGCATCTTCGTCGCGGGCCTGCAGACGGCCTGGCACCGTACGGGCAAGGAGCAGTACCTCAAGCTGACGAAGTTCTTCGGGAAGCTGTTCCTGATCAATTTCGCCATGGGCGTGGTGACCGGCATCGTGCAGGAGTTCCAGTTCGGCATGAACTGGAGTGAGTACTCCACGTTCGTCGGGGACGTCTTCGGCGCGCCGCTGGCCATGGAGGCGTTGCTGGCCTTCTTCATGGAGTCCACGTTCCTCGGCCTGTGGATCTTCGGGTGGGACCGGCTGCCGAAGAAGGTGCATCTGGCGTGCATCTGGGCCGCCGCCATCGGGTCCAACCTGTCGGCCTACTTCATCCTCGCGGCGAACGCCTGGATGAAGCACCCGGTCGGCTACGAGGTCGTGGACGGCAAGGCCAGGATGACCGACCTGTGGGCCGTACTGACCAACTCCACGGCGGTCGCGCAGGTGCCCCACGTCATCGCGGCGGCGTTCATCGTGGCGGGCGGGTTCGTGCTGGCCGTCAGCGGCTACTGGCTGCTGAAGACGCGCGCGCCGATGTGGCGCAGCGCCGCGCGCGGCGCGCTGATCATGACGGCGATCGCGGGGGCGGTCGTCGCGGGCACCGGCGACATGTCCGCCAAGCTGATGTACGAGCAGCAGCCCATGAAGCTGGCCTCGGCCGAGGGCCTGGAGCGCGACACCGCCGGGGCGCCCTTCTCCGTCGCCCCCGGCATCGAGATCCCGAACGTCCTCAGCTTCCTCGCCACCAACGACCTCAACGCCACCATCCAGGGCACCGAGGACCTGCAGAAGCGCTTCGAGCAGCAGTTCGGCCCCGGCGACTACCGGCCCGACCAGACGATCGTGTTCTGGTCGTTCCGCGTGATGATCGTGTTCGGCATGGCCACGGCGGGGCTGGCGCTGCTCGGACTCTGGCTGACCCGGCGCAGGCGCGAGGTGCCGTCCTGGCTGGCACGGGCGCTGCTGTTCGCGCTGCCGCTGCCGTTCGCCGCGGTGATCGCGGGCTGGCTGCTGAGCGAGATCGGCCGGCAGCCGTGGACGGTCGCCGGCGAACTGCTGACCGCCTCCAGCGTCTCGCCCGGCGTGACCCTGGCCGAGGTCGCCATCTCGCTGACCGTCTTCACGCTCCTGTACGGCGGCCTCGCCATCGCCGAGGTCGTCCTGCTGGCCAGGCACGTACGCAAGGGCGTCGAGGAACGGCAGCCCGCGCCCGAGGCCCAGCCGCTCGAACCGTCGCTGATGTACTAGAGGGACCAGACCCATGATCAACCTGTGGTTCGTCATCATCGCCTTCCTCTGGACCGGCTACTTCGTCCTCGAAGGCTTCGACTTCGGCGTCGGCCTGCTGGCGCCGCTCCTCAGCAGGAACGCCGCCGAGCAGCGCCAGAGCCTGCAGACCATCGGCCCGGTGTGGGACGGCAACGAGGTGTGGCTGATCACCGCGGTCGGCGCGATGTTCGCCGCGTTCCCCGCCTGGTACTCCGGCCTGTTCAGCGCGTTCTACCTGCCCGTCACGCTCATCCTGGTCGGACTGATCGTGCGCGGCGTCGGGCTCGAATGGCGCGGCAAGGTCGCCAACCCGATCTGGTGCGACCTCGGCATCCTGGTCGGCAGCGGCCTGCCGGCGTTCCTGTGGGGCGCGATCTTCGCCGACGTGCTGTTCGACAGCGGCCCGGCGGCCCTGATCGGCGGGGCGTTCACGCTGACGCTCTGCGTGCTGCACGGCGCGGTCTTCCTCGCGCTCAAGACCACCGGCCCGGTGCGCCGGCGGGCCAGGACCGCCGCCCTGGCCGCGGCGGCGGTGACCATCCCGGTCGCCGTGCTCGCCCTGTCGAACCTGGGCTCGCCGCCGGCCCTGGCCGCCATGGCCGCGCTGGCGGCCGCGGCGGCGCTGATCTGGCGGCGCAGGGAGGGATGGGCGTTCGGGGCGACGGCCGCGGGCATCGTGCTGGCCACGCTGGCGGTGTTCATCGAGCTGCGCCTCGCGCCGCTGCCGGGGCTGACGCTGGCGCAGGCGGCGTCGGGGCCGTACACGCTGACGATGCTGAGCTGGATCGGGCTGATCACGCTGCCGTTCGTGCTGGTCTACCAGGGCTGGACGTACTGGGTGTTCCGCAAGCGGGTCATCCTCGCGGCGTCGTAGGGCGGCGGGGCACGCGGGCATCCTGCGAGGACACGAAGGGGCGCGGGCCGCCACCGCGACCGGCAACATCAAGGTGACCTGGCGCGTGAGCCAGGCGCTCCTAACCGACCGTACGCATCTGGTTCGTACGGTGGTCCTTCAGGTGGAGGTCGCCGCCGAGCCGCTCCTTCAGCAGTTCCAGCACCTTGCGGCTGGACAGCACGGTCCACAGGCTGCCGACGAGGTGGGGGTTGTACTCGGGGGCGGCGTCCATCCAGGCGTCCTTGCCGGACTGGCTGGCGAACGTCGTCACGAAGAACTGGCCGTCGGCGGTCCTGCAGTAGCCCGTACGGATCTCGGCGGCGTCGACCTGCATGCGCGGCTTGCAGCCGACCTTGGCGGCGAGCTGTTCGACGGTCTGGGGCGCCGCCGCGGGCGCGGCCTTCTGACCGGCCGCGGCGTAGCCTCCCCCGCCTCCGGAGGAGCAGGCGGCGGCCAGCCCGGCCAGCAGCACGAGGGCGGCCAGACGTGGATGTGTCGTCATGTGCGGAGGTACGCACGGCCGCCCGCGCCGGTTCAGCGCAGGACGACGCAACCCCGGGCGCGCAGCCGGTCGAGCACCGGCGGGTCGTCGTAGAGCTTGTTCCAGCGCAGGTCGAGCTTGCGCAGGCCGGGCAGCTCGGCATGGAGGTCGGCGGGCAGCTCGCGCAGCCGGTTGTTGCGCAGGTCGAGATGGGTGAGGCCGGGCGGCAGCGGCGGCAGGTCGCCCAGGTGGTTGTTCCGCAGGTCGAGCACCCGCAGCTCGCCCAGCGCCGCGAGCGAGGCGGGCAGCCGGGTCAGCCGGTTGCCCTGGACGTGCAGCTCGCGCAGGGCGGCGAGCCCGCCGAAGGTCTCGGGCAACGTCTCCAGCCGGTTGTTGTACAACCGCAGCTCCACCAGCGACCTCATCGAGCCGAGCGCGTCCGGGAGCGTGGTGAGCCGGTTGTCGGTCAGGTTGAGGTAGGCCAGCCGGTCGAGGCGGCCGAGCGCGGCCGGGACGTCGGTGAAGCCGTTGTCGCTCAGGTAGAGGTAGTCGGTGAGCGGCAGGTCGCCCAGCTCGGGCGGGATCGAGGCGAGCCGGTTGTGGCCGAGGTCGAGCATGCGGAGCCGGGTCAGGCCGCCGACGGCCGCGGGAACGTCGGTGAGGGCGTTCTCGGCGAGGTTGAGGGATTCGAGCGCGGTCAGCTTCCACAGGGCCGGGGGCACCGAGGTCAGCCGGTTGCCGCCGAGCGCGAGGTGGCGCAGGTGCTCGCCGAGGCGGCCGGGAAGGTGCTCGATCCGGTTGCCGTAGAGGAAGAGGCTCTCCAGGCCGGGCGGGCAGGCCGGGACCTCGCCCAGCTCGTTGCCGTCGAGGTGCAGGGCGCGCAGCGCGGTCAGGCCGGACAGGTCGGGCAGCTCGCGCAGCCGGTTGCCGTCGAGCCGCAGCTCCTCCAGCCGGGCCAGCCCGGCCACCCGGGCAGGCACCTGGGTCAGCTCGTTCCACGCCAGGTCGATCAGCCGTACGTCGTCGGGGACGTCGGGGAAAAGGGTCAGTCCGGCTCCGGGGGCACGCATGGCGCCGATCCTCGCACACGCAGCTCGTACAGGTCGGACGGGGAGATGGGCATGCGGTCGATCTCGATGCCCTCGGCGTCCTCGACGGCCGAGGCGATGACCGCCGACACCGGGATCACGCCGGCCTCGCCCGCGCCCTTGACGCCGAGCGGGTTGAGCGGCGAGGGCGTCTCCAGGTGGGCGGTCTCGATCCGGGGGATCTCGGTGGCGTACGGCATGAGGAAGTCCATGAACGAGGCGTTGACGAGCTGGCCGTGGACGTCGTACTCCATGCGCTCGTACAGGGCGCCGCCGATGCCCTGGGCCACTCCCCCGTGGATCTGCCCCTCCACGATCATCGGGTTGATCAGCCGCCCGCAGTCGTGCACGACGGCGTACCTGACGACCTTGATCTCGGCGGTGTCAGGGTCGGTCTCGACGATGGCCGCGTGCATGCCCGAGGCGAACGTGGACCTGATGGGCGAGTAGAAGTCACGTCCTTCGAGGCCCGGCTCGTCGCCCTCGGCCACCGGCGGGCGGTCCGGGGAGGCGGTGCCGGAGAACTGGGTCGCCTTGGCGGTCTCCTCGTCGAAGGCGTACCGCAGCGGGTTGGCCAGCACCGCCACCGTCGAGAGCGGGATCGCGGCGGACGGCGCGCCGACGACGTGCACCATGCCGTCGGCGATCTCCAGGTCGGCCGGGTCGGCCTCCAGCGCCTCCGCCGCGATGCGCAGCGCCTTGTCCCTGACCTTCCGGCAGGCCAGCGCGATGGCGTTGCCGCTGACGACGGCGGCGCGGGAGGCGAAGGTGCCCACCGCGTACCCGAACCTGCGGGTGTCGCCGGTGACCACGCTGACCCGCTCGATGGGCACGCCCAGCTCGGAGGCGGCGATCTGGGCGAAGGCGGTCTCGTGGCCCTGCCCCTGGGAGGTGAGGCCGGTCGAGACGTGCACCCGGCCGTCGGAGGTGATCTGCACGTGCCCGCCCTCGTACGGGCCGACCCCCGTGCCCTCGACGTAGCAGCCGATGCCGATCCCCCGGCCGGGACGGCGTTCGAAGGAGTCCCAGCCGATCAGCTCCTTGATCATGCGGAGCATCTCCGGGTAGTTCCCGCTGTCGTAGATGAGCGGGCGGCCGTCCTGGAACGTCATCCCCTGGTCGTACGGGAACTCCTCGGGCCGGATGAAGTTGGCCGCGCGCACCTCGGTACGGTCCTTGCCCAGGTAGTGGGCGATCTTGTCCATGGTCCGCTCCATGCAGAACACGCCCTGCGGCCGGCCGGCCCCTCGGTACGGCGTGACCTGCACGGTGTTGGTGTAGAGCGCGGTGAACTCGACCCGGTAGGCCCCCGGCTTGTACGGCCCGAGAAGCTGCGTGGAGGTGACGATGGGCACGATGATCCCGTACGGCGTGTAGGCGCCGTGGTCGTGCCTGATCGTCACGTCCAGGCCCAGGACGCGGCCGTCGTCGTCGAAGCCGACGCGTACGTGGTGGATCTGGGCGCGTTCGTGGGCGGAGGAGATGAAATGTTCTCTGCGGTCCTCGGTCCACTTGATCTCGCGGCCGAGCGTCATCGCGGCCCACGGCACCAAAATCTCCTCCGGCCACGGGTGCACGATCTTGACGCCGAAGCCGCCGCCGACGTCCGGCGCGATCACCTCGACCTGCGGCAGCGGCAACCCGAGCGTGGCGGCCACGGCCATGCGCACGCTGGTGGAGGTCTGGGTGCTGGAGTAGACGCGCAGGTCGCGGCCGTCCCAGCGGGCGTAGACGCCGCGTCCCTCCAGCGGCATGCTGGCGCTGCGCTCGATGTCGAGCCGGAAGGCCAGCGTGTGCGGAGCGCTCGCGACGGCCTCGCGGGCGCCTCTGCCGTCGGCTCCCGGCACCTCCTGGACGAGGTGCGCGCCCACGTTCCCCGGCACGTCCTCGTGCACGAGCTGGGCGCCCTGCGCCGCCTCGGCCAGGCCGACGACCGGTTTGAGCGGCTCGTAGGCGACCTCGATGAGCGCGCAGGCGTCCTCGGCGGCGTACCTGTCGGCGGCCACGACCATGACCACGGGCTCGCCCACGTGCCGGACGACGTCCCTGGCCAGCGGGTACGCCGTACGCCCGTGGGTCAGCGCCGGATGCGGGATCAGCAGCGGCAGCGGCCGGCCGACCCGCTCGGGCAGGTCCTCCCACGTGTAGATCGCGACCAGGCCCGGCACGTCGAGCGCGGCGGACACGTCGACGTCCCGGACGCGGGCGTGGGCGTGCGGGGACCTGACGAACGCGGCGGCGAGCGCGTCGGGGCCGAGGTCGTCCAGGTAACGGCCCTGGCCGGTGAGCAGCCTGGGGTCCTCGCGCCGCTGCACCGGCTCGCCGAACAGCTTGGTCGTCATGACTCCTCCACGAGCGGGTCGCCGGGCGGCACCGGGCTCACGACTCCTCCGCCAGCAGCTCGGCGGCCCGGTGGACGGCCTTGACGATGTTCTGGTAGCCGGTGCACCGGCACAGGTTGCCGGAGACGCCCTCCAGCACCTCCTCGTGGGTGGGCGCCGGGTTGTCGGCCAGCAGGGCGGTCACCGTGCACAGGAAGCCCGGGGTGCAGAAGCCGCACTGCAGGCCGTGGCACTCGGCGAAGGCCCGCTGCACGGGTGAGAGCCCGTCGGGTCCGGCCAGGCCCTCCACGGTGGTGATCTCGCGCCCGTCCACGGTGACCGCGAACGTCAGGCACGACCGCACCGGCTCGCCGTCGAGCAGCACCGTGCAGCAGCCGCAGACGCCGTGCTCGCAGCCGACGTGCGTGCCGGTCAGGCCGAGGTCGTGGCGCAGGCAGTCGGACAGCAGGCGGCGTCCGGGGACGCTGACCCGCCGGGTGGTGCCGTTCACGGTCAGCGTGATCTCATGTTCCACCGCTCGCCGTCCCCTCCCGTGCCGCGTTCCGCAGTGCCCGTTCGGCCAGCACGCCCACCAGGTGCCGCCGGTAGGCGGCGGTGGCGTGGATGTCCCCGTCGGGGTCGGTCGCCTCCCGTACGGTTTGCGCGGCGGCGGCCCAGTCGGCGCTCGCGGCGGGCCGGTGGCCGCACTCGCGGGTCACGTCCAGCAGGACGGGGACCGGGCCCACGCCGACGCAGGCGACCCTGGCCGCGGCGATCCGCAGGTCGTCGTCCAGCGTGACCACGGCGCAGACGCCGGCCAGGGCGTAGTCGCCGTGCCGCCTGGACACCTCCTCGAACGCCGTACCGGCCCGCCCGCCGAGCGCCGGGAAGTACGCCGAGACGGCCAGCTCGTCCGGCCGGACGGCGGACTCCATGGGGCCGACGAAGAACTCCCTGGCCGGGACGTCCCGCGTGGCGATCCCGCCGCCGGGCGCGCGGCCGGCCAGGCGTACCGAGCCGCCGAGGACCGCGAGCACCGCGGGCAGCTCGGCGGCCGGGTCGGCGTGGACCAGGCTGCCGACGACCGTGCCGCGGTTGCGGATCACCGGGTGGGCGACCAGCCGCAGCGCCTTCGTCAGCAGCGGGTGCGCGCCGGAGCGCGCGACCCGCGAGTGCCGGGCCAGCGCGCCCACCCGCACCCCGTCGCCGCCGGCCTCCACCGTGTCCAGGGTGGTCACGCGGTTGATGTCGACGACGTGCTCGGGGGTGGCCAGCCGCATGTTGAGCAGGGGGATCAGGCTCTGGCCGCCGGCCAGCACCTTGCCGGGCACCTCCGCGAGCGTGCTCAGAGCCTCGCCGAGGTCGCGCGGCGCGTGGTAGGTGAACGGCGGCGGCTTCACCCGGCCTCGCCAGGGACCGGCCGCGGCGAACGTCCGGCGATGGCGCGGAGCAGGTGGTATCCGCCCACCACCACGACGGTGCCGAGCGCGATGCCCTCAAGGGAGAAGTCTCCGCCGATCATGTGAGTCACCGGTCCGATCGCCAGGATGATGCCCGCGCCGATCGGGACCATGTTGACCGGGTCGGCGAAATCCACCCGGTTCTCGATCCAGATCTTGGCGCCGAGTAGTCCGATCATGCCGTACAGGATGACGGTGACACCGCCGAGCACGCCGCCCGGCGTGGCGGCGACCAGCGCGCCGAACTTCGGGCACAGGCCGAACAGGATCGCGATCAGACCGGCGATGTAGTACGCGGCCGTGGAGTAGACCTTGGTGGCGGCCATGACGCCGATGTTCTCGGCGTAGGTGGTGGTGGGCGAGCCGCCGACGGCGCTGGTGACGACGGTGGCGGCGCCGTCGGCGATGATCGCCCGGCCGATGTACGGGTCGACGTCGGTGCCCGTCATCTCGCCCACGGCCTTGACGTGGCCGACGTTCTCGGCGATGAGCGCGATCACCGCGGGCAGCACGAGCAGCACGGCGGAGAACTTGAAGTCGGGCGCGTGGAAGTCCGGCAGCCCGAACCAGTCGGCCTTGGCCACGGCGTCGAAGCTGACCCGGTCGTGCGGGAAGGCGGTGGCCACGCAGTACGGGCCCTCGGCCGGGCAGGCCGCGCCGGCCGCGTCGCGCAGGTTCCGGCCGGGCAGGACGGAGGTGACCTGGCCGACCGTCCGGTCCAGCACCCAGGACAGGACGAACCCGGTGACCAGCCCGATCAGCACCCCGACGCGCCCGGCGAACCCCTTGAACGCCACGATCACCACGAACGTCACCAGCATCGTGACCAGCGCGACCCACTGGTCCTGCCCCCAGTAGACGTCGGCGACCACGTACGCCAGCCCGAACCCGATGAGCATCACCACCGCGCCGGTGACGACGGGCGGGAAGATCCGGTGGATGATCTGCACCCCGAGCACGTGCACGGCCACGCCCGCCAGCGCCAGGACGAGCCCGGCGACCAGGATCGAGCCGGTCACGAGGGCGTCGGCGATCGGCTGGTCGCTCCCGGCGGCGGCCCTGATGGCGAACACGCCGCCGACGAACGACGCGCTGGTGCCCAGGTAGCTGGGCACCTTGCCCTTGACGATCAGCAGGAACATGATCGTCGCGACGCCGGACATCATCACGGCGACGTTCGGGTCCAGCCCCATGACCAGCGGGAACACGAACGTCGCGCCGAACATCGCGATCACGTGCTGGGCGCCGAAGCCGACCATGCGCGGCCAGCTCAGCCGCTCGTCGGGCTTGACCACCTCGCCGGGCGCCAGATGCCTTCCGTCTCCGTGTCTGGTCCATCCGAAAACCATCTGCGCCCTCTCTTCCGGGCCGGCGGCACGTGCCTTTGCGGGCACATTAGGACCGCTGGAACGCGGCTACACGGGCATGATCTGCCAAATCTCCCGTGGCCACCAGAGCGAACCTCTCGTACGGGAGGGCCGCCGGCCTTTCGAGGGGGGTTATCGGCCGGTTTCGGGCACCGGTTCGCGGCGGGTGGCGCGCAGGAGGTGGTAGCCGAGGAGCAACACGATCGTGCCGAGCGCGATGCCGCTCAGGGCGAAGGTGTCGGTGATCGGGAACACGACCGGCCCGATCGCGCAGATGATGCCCGCGCCCACCGGCACCAGGTTGACCGGGTCGGACAGGTTCACCTTGTTCTCGATCCAGATCTTGGCGCCGAGCAGGCCGATCATGCCGTACAGGATGGTCGTGACGCCGCCGAGCACGCCGTCGGGGGTCGCGGCGACGAGGGCGCCGAACTTGGGGCACAGGCCGAACAGGATCGCGATGACCGCCGCGACGTAGTAGGCGGCCGTGGAGTAGACGCGGGTGGCCGCCATGACGCCGATGTTCTCCGCGTACGTGGTGGTGGCCGGGCCGCCGACCGAGGTGGCTACCACGGTGCCGACGCCGTCGGCGATGATGGCGCGGCCCATGGAGCCGTCGACGTCCGCGCCGGTCATCTCGCCCACGGCCTTGACGTGGCCGACGTTCTCGGCGATGAGCGCGATCATGACGGGCAGCACCAGCACGATCGCCGACACCTCGAACACGGGCCCGTGCAGCGACGGCAGGCCGATCCAGTCGGCCTTGGCCACACCCTCGAGGTTGACGCGGAAGTGCTCGGTCACCTTGCCGGTGGCGTCGGGGGACAGGATCTGGCCGCCCACCCGGTCCCAGACCCACGACAACACGAACCCGAAGACCAGGCCGAGCAGCACGCCGATCCGGCCGAGGAATCCCTTGAAGACCCCGATGAACACGAACGTGGCCGCCATCGTCAGCAGCGCCACCCACGGGTCCTTGGGCCAGTAGACGTCGGCCGCCACGTACGCCATGCCGAACCCGATCAGCATCACCACGCCGCCGGTGACGATCGGCGGGAAGACGCGGTGGATGATCTGCACGCCCAGCAGGTGGATGGCCAGGCCGCACAGGCCCAGCACGACGCCGACGACGAGCAGCGCGCCGGTGACGGTCGCGTCGCCGCCCCCGGCCGCCCTGATCGCCACCACGGCGCCCACGAAGGACGCGCTGGACCCCACGTAGCTGGGGATCCGGCCCTTGACGATGAGCAGGAACAGGATCGTCGCGACGCCGGACATCATCACGGCCAGGTTGGCGTCGAGGCCCATGACCAGCGGGAACACGAACGTCGCGCCGAACATGGCGATCACGTGCTGCGCGCCGATGCCGATCGTCCTGGGCCAGGAGAGCCGCTCGTCAGGCTTGACGACCTCTCCCGGCGCCAGATGTTTCCCGTCGCCGTGCAGCTTCCACCCGAACACCGCGAACCCACCTCAATCTTCCGCCTGACCAGCGGCGACGTCTTCCGAATATGTCGGAGAGCACAATAAGGGGTGTCGCGGCCTTCCCGATACGGCGGCCCGTTATTCCACGTGGATCGTGAACCCGTCGCCGCTGACCACCTGGCCGGTGCGGATCTTCGCCGTCTTCCTCAGCTCGACCTCGCCGTCCACCTCGACCAGGCCCTCGGCGATGAGGTGTTTGGCCATGCCGCCGGTCTCCGTGACCCCGCAGTACTTCAGCAGGTCGCACAGCGGGATGTACTCGGAGCGCAGTTCGAAATCCAGATCCACGAGCCCCAAGCCTAGATGCCGCGCATACGCAGCACGTGCAGGGCCAGGGTCAGGTTGAGCCGCAGGTGGGGGTCGTCGGTGAAGTTGCCGAGCAGGCGTTCCAGCTTCCCGATCCGGTAGCGGAGGGTGTTGTAGTGGAAGTGCAGCCTGCGGGCGGTCTCGGCGACGTTGAGGTTGGTCTCCAGGAGCACTTGCAGGGTGCGCCGCAGGTCGGCGTTCTCGGCGTCCTCGTCCCAGGCCAGCGGGCCCAGCGTCTCGCGGACGAACGCGTGCAGCTCGCCGGTGTCGTTGACCAGCGACAGCAGCCGGTAGACGCCGATCTGGTCGAAGTGCGCGACCGCGCCGGGCCCGTGGAGCTGCCGGCCCACCCGGGCCGCCTTCATCGCCTGCGAGTACGCCTCGGGCAGCGTCCCGGCCCCCGGGCTCGGCCGCGAGGTCCCGGTCGAGAACGTCGCGGGCGGCACGTCGGCGAACGCCGAGGCCGCGTCCTTGGCCACCCTGGCGGCGTCGAGGGAGGCGTCCACCACGGCGACGACCTCGTGCGAGAACCCGGCCACCGCGCCGCGCGGGTCGTGCCGCCGGACGGCCGCCGTCCAGCAGGACACCAGCCGGTCCTGGGCACTGCGCTCGTCGCCGTCGGCGCCGAGGTCGGCGACCAGCACGGTCACCGGCCGCGCCAGGTCCCAGCCGAACGCCCTGGCCCTGGCGTCGACCCGCTCGGCCGTGCCGGCCCGGCCGGTGAGCACGTCGCGCAGGAAGTCGGCCCGGTACTTGCTCTCGACGGCGTTGACCGCCTCCTGCCGGGTCACGACCAGCGCGGCGACGGTGGCGGCGCGTTCGAGGATGCCGATGTCGCTGTCCCTGATCGCGCCGGCGGCGCTGTAGGCGACGATCCGGCCGTGGTGGTGCCCGCCGGCCAGCACGGGCGCCGAGGCGAACGACCTGCCGCGCCCCGGCGCGTCGGCGGCCCGCGCGGGCGCCGGGCCCTCGCGGGAGATCGACTCGCGCAGCACGGCGACGTGCTCGGCGGGCCCGGCGGTGGCCAGGACGCGGCCGGAGCCGTCCACGGCGGCCACGGCCACGTCGAGGAGCTGGGCCACCTCGGCGGCCACCTCGTTCAGGCCGGCGCCGGCCAGCACGACGTGCACCAGCGCCCGGTGCGCCTCCTCTGCGCGGGCGAGGACGGCGGCCTGGCGGTTGAGTATGTCGGTGAGGACCTGGTTGAGGATGTCGTCGAAGCCGACGTCGTTGGGCAGCAGGATGAGCGGGAAGCCGAGCCGGTCGGCCTGCTCGGTCATCTCGGCGGGCAGCTCGTCCACGTACCGGCCGAGTTTGATCGCCAGGGCGGCCAGGCCGCGCTCGTCGAGGTCGGCGACCAGGCGGCCGAGCGACTGCGGGGTGTTGCGCAGCGGGTAGCCGGTGGTCAGCAGCAGCTCATGCGGCTTGACCCAGGCCAGGATGTCGGGCACCTCCATGACGTTGAGCCGTTGCACGATGCGTCCGAGCCCGCTCTCCCCCGCGATCAGCCTGGCGTCGGCCAGCGTCGAGACGCCGAGCACCTCTCCGACGGATACGCCGTGGATGATCGTTCCGGTGCTGGCCAGACGAACGGGGGGCTCCATGTGGTGATTGTGACTCCACAGGTGGTCTGTCAGGAAGAGCCAACCTTCCCGCTGACTGTTGGCAAATTTCTCCGTACGGAGGGTTCTCCGGCCGTTCTACGGTCAGGACCAAGGTCCGATGGGAGGTTCGGTGACCGTCAGTACTCATGCGCGACGTGCCCGGGTCCGCGTGACGGGCGCGGCGAGCACCGCCGTGCGTCCCGTGCTGGAGGCCCCGCGCAGCCCGGCCCGGGTGCTCGCGGCGTTCTCCGCGGGGATATACCTGGAGGTCAGGACCGACTGCGAGCCTTCGGTGATCGCGCTCATCACCGGGGAGGCGGCCCGGCTGCCCAACTCGGTGCTGCTCGCCACGCCGCTGCCGCGGGTGACCGTCGGTGACGACGCCACCGTGGGCGACCGCGGGATCGAGCTGGGCTCGCTGAGCCTCGGCGTACGCCGCTGGTGGGACCCGTCCCCCGCGCTCGGCCCGGTCGATCCGCTGAGCCTGGCGGACGTCGTGCTCGACGGTCCAGGGCGTCCCGGGCTGGCCGGGAACGAGGCCGTCGAGCTGCTGGCGCGAAGCTGCACGGAGGGCCGGCTGCTGGGCGCGGTGACGGCGGCCGAACGGCTCGTCGGGCTCGGTCCCGGGCTCACGCCGAGCGGCGACGACGTGCTGGCCGGGCTGCTGGTGACGCTCAGGCACCTCGGTACGGCGACCGGCGTGGACCGGGCGGTCTGGCTGGCCGGCTGGCTGGGGGCCACGGTCACCTACGACGCGCGCACCCGTACGACGCCGATCTCGGCGACGTTGCTGCACTGCGCGGCGAGGGGCGAGTCCAGCCCGGAGGTGACCGGCGTACTGCGCGGCATCGCGGGGCGGCAGGCGCTCGAACCGGCGCTGCGGCGGCTGCACCGCCTCGGCCACACCTCGGGGGCCGACCTCGCCCAGGGCATCTCGATCGGGCTGGCCTCGGTCCGGGCGTTGGGCGGGCTCCGGTGAGCGACGACCTGATCCAGCTCCGAAAAGGGACGTACCACGACTCCGTCACGCTGATGCGGATAAGTCGGGCGCTGACCGAAATGCCGGGTGTGGAGGTGGCGATGGTGGCCATGGCCACCGAGCTCAACCTCGCCATCGTCCGCGACCTCGGGTTCACGCCGCCGCCCGCAGGGCCCGGCGACCTCCTCATCGCCCTCCGGGGCGCCGCCCCCCACCGGGCCGTCGAGGAACTGGACGCCCGCCTGACCGAGCTCGCCCCCACCGCCGCCACGGCCGCCGGGCAGCCACCGCTGACCACCTGGTCGGCCGCCAGGACGCCGGCCGACCTGGTCCTGGTGTCCGTGCCCGGCGAGCACGCCTTCTGCGAGGCGTACGACGCCGTCGAGGCCGGGCTGCCGGTGATGATCTTCAGTGACGGCGTGCCCCTGGCCCAGGAGCGGTGGCTCAAGGACCTGGCCGAGGAGCGCGGCGTCCTGGTCATGGGGCCCGACTGCGGGACGGCCTCGATCGCGGGCGCCGGGCTCGGCTTCGCCAACGTGCTGCGGCCCGGTCCCGTCGGCCTGGTCGCGGCCTCGGGCACCGGCGCGCAGCAGGTGTCCTGCCTGCTCGACTGGGCGGAGGCGGGCGTCAGCCACATCCTCGGCGTGGGCGGCAGGGACCTGTCGGCCGAGGTGGGCGGGCTGGCCACGATGCGCGCCCTGCGCATGCTCGACGACGATCCGGCCACCGAGCTCGTCGTGCTGATCTCCAAGCCGCCGGACCCGGAGGTGGCGCGGGCCGTACGGGAGGTCGCCGCGGGGCTGCGCACGCCGGTGGTGGAGGCGTTCCTGCCGGAGACCGACCTCACCGAGGCGGCCGGGCGGGCGCTGCGGGCGCTGGGCCGCGGCGTGCCGGAGTGGCCGTCGTGGCCGGGCGCGCGGCGCGGCACGCCGCGGGCCGTCAGGGGCCTGTACGCGGGCGGCACGCTCTGCGCCGAGGCCGCCGCCCTCGCCGGGCCCGGCGAGTTCACCGACTTCGGGGACGACGCCTACACACGGGGGCGGGCCCATCCGATGATCGACCCGACGTTGCGCCTGGAGGCGATGTCGCACGTCGGGCCGGACGAGGTGGTGCTCATGGACGTCGTCCTCGGCCATGCCGCCGACCCCGATCCCGCGGCCTGGCTGGCCCCGGCCGTGGCCCGTACGCCGGCCACCGTCGTGATCGCCCTGGTCGGCGCCGCCGGCGACCCCCAGGACCTGCACCGCCAGGCCGCCGCGCTGCGCGAGGCCGGAGCGGCGGTGCACGTCTCCAACGCCGAGGCCGCCCGCCACGCCAGGAGCCTGCTGTGACCCGGGCCACCGTCCGTGGGGCCGTTGTTCGTGGGCCCGTCGCCTTTCGGGTTGTTGTTCCTTGTTGTGCCGGGAGGGTGTCGTGAGCCTGTTGTCCGGGGTGCCGCGGGTGATCACCGTGGGCGCGGGGCTGCTCGACGAGGCGCTGGCGGCCCAGGCCGTGCCCACGACGCCGGTGGACTGGCGGCCGCCGCTGCCCGGCACCGCCGGCGCGCTGGCCGAGGTGTTGTCCGACCCGCGCAGGCCGGCCGCGAACGAGCTGGCCGTGCGCAGGCTCACCGGCGCGCGGCCGTACCTGGTGGGCCTGCGGCGGGCCGCGGAGGTGCTGCCCGCGAACACGTTCCTGCACGCCGGGCCGCCGATCGAGTGGGAGCGGGCCTCGGGCCCGATGCGCGGCGCGCTGATCGGCGCGATGTTGCTGGAGGGCCGGGCGGGTGACGAGGAGGAGGCCGCGGCCGCGCTGGCGGCGGGCGCGGTCGCCCTGCGGCCCTGCCACGAGCACGGCGCGGTGGGGCCGATGGCGGGCGTGGTGAGCCCGTCCATGTGGTTGCTGGAGGTACGCGACGAGGAGCACGGCGGCACCGCCTACTGCTCGCTCAACGAGGGCCTGGGCAAGGTGCTCAGGTACGGCGCGTACGGGCCCGAGGTGCTCGACCGGCTGCGCTGGATGGACGAGGTGCTCGGCCCGGTGCTCGCGGCGACGCTGGCCCGTACCGGACCGGTCGACCTGCGCTCGCTGATCGCGCAGGCCCTGCAGATGGGCGACGAGCTGCACAACCGCAACCGCGCGGCCACCTCGCTGCTGCTGCGCGAGCTGGCCCCGGCCGTGGTCGAGGCCGCGCCCGCCCAGGCGGCGCAGGTGTTGCGCTTCATCAACGGCAACGACCACTTCTTCCTCAACGCGGGCATGGCCGCGGGCAAGGTGAGCACGGACGCGGCCCGCGACATCCCAGGCTCGTCGCTGGTCGTGGCCATGGCCAGGAACGGCACCGACTTCGGCGTGCAGGTCTCCGGGCTCGGCGGACGCTGGTTCACCGGCCCGGCCGGGGTGCCGGACGGCCTCTACCTCGGCGCGTACGGCCCCCAGGACGCCAACCCCGACATCGGCGACTCCACGATCACCGAGACCTCGGGACTGGGCGGCTTCGCGATGTCCATCGCGCCCGCGATCGTGCGTTTCGTGGGCGGCGAGGTGGCCGACGCGGTACGGGCCACCCGGTCGATGTACGAGATCACGCTCGCCGAGCATCCCGCCTACCAGATTCCCGGGCTCGGATTCCGCGGCACGCCGGTCGGCATCGACGTGACGCTCGTCGCGAGGACCGGGATTCTGCCGGTCGTCAACACCGGAATCGCCGGGCGTGTGGCGGGCACGGGGCAGGTCGGCGCGGGCCTGGTGGAGCCGCCCGCGCAGGCGTTCACCAGCGCCTTGATCGCTCTCGCCGCCGAGTAAGTGATCCATTTGAAAAGCCGTGTTTCAGCACGTCAGCCTGCCCGTAAAGGATCATCTGCTTCCATTACCGATTAACCGCCGATATCGTGGCCAACCTCATAATCTGCAAGTAGCGCAAAGCGCACGGGGACGCCTAAGGCGCTCTAATGTGACAGATGAGGCTGAATGGGGGCGGGAAGATGGCAGCCGACCGCTTGCTCAGCGGGCCCGGCCCGGACAAGGGCGCATCGGGGGGTGCCCCGCTGAGCCAGGGACGTCTGATCGGCAGGCGTTACCGGTTGATGTCGCCGGTCGGCAGGGGCGGCATGGGCATGGTGTGGCACGCCCACGACGTGCTGCTCGACCGGGACGTGGCGGTCAAGGAGCTGATCCTGCCGTACGGGCTGGACCAGGCCGGCACGCAGATGGCGCATCGCCGCATGCTGCGCGAGGCCAGGTCGGCCGCGCGGCTGACGCATCCGGGCATCGTGACCGTCCACGACGTGGTCGAGGAGGACGGCCGCCCGTGGATCGTGATGGAGCTGGTCCGCGCCTGGCCGCTGGAGCAGGCCGTACGGCAGAGCGGCCCGCTGCCGGTGATCCAGGCCGCCGAGATCGGCATCCGCGTGCTCGACGCGCTGCGGCACGCCCACGCGGCCGGGATCCTGCACCGCGACATCAAGCCGGGCAACGTGCTGCTGACCTCGGACCGGGTGGTGCTGACCGACTTCGGCATCGCCGCCATCGAGGGCGACGTGACGATCACGCAGACCGGGCTGCTCATGGGCTCCCCCGCGTACGTGCCGCCGGAGCGGCTGTCCGGGCAGCCGATCGGGCAGGCGGCCGATCTGTGGTCGTTCGGCGCGACGCTGTACGCGGCCGTGGAGGGGCGGCCGCCGTACGAGGGGCCGGACGCCATCGCGGTGCTGGGCGCGGTCCTCACCCAGGAGCCGATCAAGCCGCAGCGGGCCGGGGCACTGCTGCCGGTGATCGAGGGCCTGCTGCGCAAGAACCCGGCCGAACGGCTCACCTCCGAACAGGTCGCCGAGATGCTGGAAGCGGTGCTGCGCGCCCACGGCTCGACCCGGCCGCGCCCGCCCGAGACGTTGCCGGCCCAGACGGACCCGACGCCGGCCGGTCTGCTGCCGCCGCTCGAATCCCCGTCCGGGCCGATGCCCTCGCGCATCGTGGAGACCCCTTCGGGGCCGGTGCGCGTGCCGTACGACCCGCTGGCCGGCCCGTCGGGCGGGTACGCGATGCCGCCGTACGACGGCCTGTCGAGCCCGTCCGGCAGCCACCGCACCGACCAGCTCCCGTCCCCGGCCGGCGGCTTCGACGCGTTCGGCGGGCCCTCCGGCCCCCACCGCATGGAGCGGCCCGCCGAGGACCTCGACGACCTCGACACGCCCTCCCCGCCCGCGCCGCAGCCGATCCTGCCGCTGACCAGCGACAGCAGGGCGGCGACCGGCTCGACTCCCTGGCCGCTGGCCTCGGCCGACGACCTGCGCGAGCAGTCGCGCGACCTGTCGGACGACTTCAGCCACAGCCGCCTGGCCTCCCTGCCCGGCTCCGCGCCGCGCGCGGGCTCGCGTACCGGCTCCACGCGCACGGGCTCCGCACGTACGGGACCCGCGCGTACGGGACCCGCGCGGACCGGCACGAGCCGCCGCAGGGCCGAGCCGGGCGGCGGCCCGTGGACGCGCAACGGCAGGCCCACGCCGTTGCTGCTGGCCGGCTCGGTCGCGGGCGTGGCCCTGGTGATCGGCGCGATCGTGGTCGTCCTGTCCGGCGGCTCGCCCCAGGCCGGCCCCGGTACGACGCCGACCGCCGCCACGAGCGCCGAGGCGAAGAAGGCCGGGCCGTCGCCCGTGCCCGAGGGTTACAAGGAGCACACCCCGCCCGGTTTCGCCGCCGCGGTGCCGGACGGCTGGAAGCTGGCGACCTCGGGGGACGCGGCCACGTTCACCGGCCCCAAGGACTCCGGCACGCGCATCACGGTCGAGCAGGCCGGTCCGCAGGCCGACGGGCTCGCCGAGCTGAGCAGGCGCGAGGCCGACGGCGGTGTGGAGGGCTACATCCAGGTGCAGCTCCAGGCCACGGACTACCGCGGCTGGAAGGCGGCCGACTGGGAGTACACCTACACCACCGCGAACGGCGTCCCGATGCACGCCCTGACCAGGTACGTCACGATCGACGACAGGACCGCCTTCACGATCTCGTTCGACATGCCCGAGCTGAAGTGGGACGACCAGGCCGGGACCCGTAAGACGTTCCTGGACACGTTCCGCCAGACCACCTGAACCGGCTTACTGTAACAATCAGTCCAAAACGTGCTAGCGTGCTCGCCATGGCACGACCACGGACGTTCGAGGAGGATCGCGCCGTCGAGGCCGCGATGCGGGCGTTCTGGGACGCCGGCTACGAGGGCACCTCGACGCAGGACCTGTGCGCGGCCACCGGGCTCGGGCGCAGCAGCATCTACAACACCTTCGACAGCAAGCGCGACCTCTACGAGCGGGCCCTGCGCCGCTACCACGAGGAGCGCACGTCCGCGCTGATCGAGCTCATGGACTCCGACCTGCCGGCGCCGGAGAAGATCCGGACCGTGTTGTGGCAGGCGGTCGATCCGGCGGCCGGCTCCCCGGCCGGATGCCTGGTGGTCAACTCCCTGGTCGAGCTGGCTCCGCACGACGCGGGGATCGCCACCCTGCTGCGCCGCGACGGCGACCGGCGGGTGGCGGCGCTGCGGGGCGCGATCGAGCGCGGGCAGGCCCGCGGCGAGATCGGCGCGGACAAGGACGCGCAGGCGCTCGCGCACTTCGTGGTGGCCACGGTCAGCGGCATATCCGTCGCGGCCAGAGGCGGGACCGGCCGGGCGATCCTGGAGTCCATCGCAAAAACGGCGATGACCGCCTTCTGACCCCGCCCCCAACGCCCGATCCCCCCTCCCCTCTCGCCCTGCTGACCTCCCGCCCTCCCGACCCCCGAGGTCCGACCTCCCGCCCGGCTGCCCTCCCGCCCCCCGACTCTTGACCTCTCGACCCCCGACCTCACCCTCGTTCCGTCCGTTTTTGTGCCGTAATTCTGTACTGAGCGTTCCAAAATTAAAGGAGCTCCTCATGCCATTGGCGGTTTTCATCCTGGGGTTGGCGATCTTCGCCCAGGGCACCTCGGAGTTGATGCTGGCCGGACTGCTGCCGGAGATGGCCGCCGACCTCGGCGTGTCGGTCCCCGACGCGGGGCTGCTGATCTCGGCGTTCGCCATCGGGATGCTGGTGGGGGCGCCGGTGCTGGCCGTGGTCACGTTGCGATGGCCGCGCCGTACGGCGTTGCTGACGTTCATGCTGGTCTTCACGCTGACGCACGTGGCAGGGGCCCTGACGTCGAGCTACGGCCTGCTGTTCGCCACCCGCGTGGCGGGCGCGGTCGTCTACGCCGGGTTCTGGGCGGTCGCGGCCTCCACAGCGATCGGCCTGGTGCCGCCGAACGCCAGGGGCAGGGCCATGAGCATCCTGGTGGGCGGGCTGACCGTGGCCACCCTCCTCGGCTTGTCCCTGGGCACGGTCATCGGCCAGCACCTCGGCTGGCGCGCCGCGTTCTGGGCCGTGGCCGCGCTGTCGGCGCTGGCGGCCGTGGGCGTGCTGGCCACGATCCCCGGCGGCCGGCCGGAGCGGGAGAACGCGCCGCGCATCACCGACGAGCTGCGCTCGCTGCTGAACCCGCGCCTGTGGCTCGCCCTCGCCACCACCTCGCTGGCGACCGGCGCGCTGCTGGTCTCCTTCAGCTATCTGAGCGCGATGCTGGTGGAGACCACCGGCATGGAGGCGGCCTGGGTGCCCGCGATCCTGGCCCTGTACGGCGTCGGCGCGACGATCGGCATCACCATCGGCGGCCGCACCGCCGACACCCGCCCGTTCCCGACCCTGTACGCGGGGATCGCCGGCCTGGTCGTGACCTCGGCGCTGCTGGCCCTGGCCGCACCGGTCGCGCTGCTGGCCGTCCCGCTGATCGTGCTGCTCGGGGCGTTCGGCTTCTTCACCAACCCGACGCTGAACACCCGCGCGTTCGCCCTGGCCAAGGACGCCCCACGATGGCCGCCGCGATGAGCGTCTCCGCCTTCAACGTCGGCATCACCGTCGGTCCGTGGCTCGGCGGGCTGGCCATCGCGGCGGGCGCCGGTTACCCGTCCGTCGGCTGGATCGGGGCCGTGCTCGGCGTCGCGGCCCTGGGGACGGTGGCCCTGTCCGCCCGTACGCGCCGGGAGCCGGTCGCCGCGGCCCACCGGGCCGAGGCCGTCCCGAGGGCGTGAGATACGGTCCTGGCCATGGAACTGGCGAGCATCCACTTCTATCCCGTCAAGTCCACCGCCGGGCACGACGTCCACGAGGCCGAGGTGCAGCCCTGGGGGCTGGCCGGTGACCGGCGCTACCTGGTGACCGACGGCGAGGGCGGCCTGCTGACCGCCCGAGAGCACCCCATGCTGCTGGCCTGCGTGGCGGTGCTCGACGGCGACACCCTCACCCTGACCGGCCCGCACGCGCCGCCGCTGCGGGTCACCCCCACCGCCACCATGAGCACCGTCGCCGTCTGGCGTACGCCGGTCGAGCTCACCGACTGCGGCGACGACGCGGCGCGCTGGTTGTCGGCGCTGATCGGCCGCCCGGCCAGGCTGGCCTGGCTCGACGACCCGACCCGCCGTCCGGTCAACCCCGAGTACGCCCTTCCCGGCGACCGCGTGAGCCTGGCCGACGGCTATCCCCTGCTGCTGACCACGACCGCGTCCCTGTCCCGGCTCGACGAGTGGATCGCCGAGACAGCGGCCGAGCGCGGCGAGGAGGCGCCCGCGCCCCTGCCCATGCACCGTTTCCGGCCGAGTGTGGTGATCGGGGGCGTGGAACGTCCCTTCGCCGAGGACGAGTGGAAGCGGCTGCGCATCGGCGAGGTCGCCTTCCGGGTGACCAAGGGCTGCGACCGCTGCGTGCTGACCACGATCGACACCGCGACGTACACCAAGGGCAAGGAGCCCATCAGGACGCTGTCCCGGCACCGCAAGCGCGATGGCAAGGTCTGGTTCGGCATCAACCTGATCCCGGACGGCACCGGCACGATCACCGTGGGGGATTCCGTCACCATCCTCTGAAAAACGCACCTTTCCTAATAGAAATGGATGCCTGTCCTCTTTGGGGGGATGTCGGGGGCTATGCGAGACTTCACAGGTGACCAGCACCCCCACGAAACCCCCCATCTCCCTGCCTGATCGCGCCAGCGTTCAACGCCGGACCCTGGCCGTCCTGTCCGCCGCGCAGATCGTGGGCGGCGTGGGAGTGGCCGTCGGGCTGGCACTCAGCTCGGTGGTCGTCGATGAGTTGTCCGGTTCGACGGTGATCAGCGGCTTCGCCGGGACCGCCACCGTGCTCGGTGCGGCGCTGCTGGCGCTGCCGACGGCGCGGCTGTCCAGCCTCGGGGGCCGCCGGGCGGGCCTGTCGCTGGCGTACGTGGCGGCGCTGGCGGGCTGCGCGATCTCGGTCGCCGCGATCAGCCTGGGGAACTGGCCGCTGCTGCTGGCCGGTCTCGTACTGGTCGGCGGCGGCAGCGCGGGCAGCCTGGCCGCCCGGTACTCCGCGACCGACCTGTCCCCGCAGGGTCACTCGGCCCGGCACCTGTCGCTGGTCGTGTGGGCCTCGACCGTCGGCTCGGTCGCCGGGCCGAACCTGGCCGAGCCCGCCGACCGGATGGGCATCCAGGCGGGGCTGGCGGCCAAGGCCGGGCCGTTCGCGTTCGCGGCGCTGGCCTTCGCCGTGGCGCTGGCCGTGATCATCGGCGGCCTGCGTCCCGACCCGCTCAAGCTGGCCCGCGAGCTGGACGGCTCCCCGGAGCCCGGCCCGGGCCGCCACCGTACGATCAGGACGGGCCTGCGCACGCTGCGCGAGACCCCCATGGCCCGCCGCGCGCTGGTCATGATCGCGGTCGCCCACACCGCGATGGTCTCGATCATGTCGATGACCCCCGTGAAGCTCCACCACGACGGCTCGAACCTGAACGTCATCGGCCTGGTGATCAGCCTGCACATCGCCGGGATGTACATGTTCTCGCCGGTCGTGGGCTGGCTGGCCGACCGGGTGGGCGAGGTGCCGGTCCTGCTGCTCGGCTCGGGGCTGCTGCTCGCCGCGGCCGTCCTGGCGGCCACGGCGGGGCACCGGGTCTGGCAGGTGACGGCGGCCCTGACCGTGCTCGGCCTCGGCTGGTCTTGCGGGCTGGTGGCCGGGTCGGCGCTCGTCACCGAGTCGGTGCCGATCGACCGCCGTCCCGCCGTACAGGGGCTGTCCGACCTGCTCATGAACGTCTGCGGCGCCACCGGGACGATCATCGCGGGCGCCATCGTGGGCATGGTGTCCTACGGCGCGCTCGGCCTGGTCGTCGGTGTCATGGTCACCGCCACCGGCCTCTGGCTGGCCTCGGCCTGGTACCGCGACCGCCCCTGACCCGGCCGGTCGGCCGCTTCGCGTCGGCGTGCCGGCTGACCCGGGCGTCGATCACTTCGCGTCGGCGTAGCAGCCGACCGCGACGGCCTCCATCGGGAAGCGCACCGGGGTCGAGCCGAACAGCAGCCTGCTCGCCTCGGCCGCCGCCGTCGTCACCGCCCCGATGACCTGCTCCGCCTGGTCCAGCGGGCAGTGCACCATGACCTCGTCGTGCTGGAAGAACACCAGCCGGGCGGGCTCGGGCAACATCCCGCGCAGCACCGCCAGCAGCGCCAGCGCCCATTCGGCCGCCGTGCCCTGCACCACGAAGTTCCTGGTGAAGCGGCCCCGGTCGCGGGCCGCGCGCCCGCCCTCGGGCCCGGACACGAGCTCCTTCCACCGCCCGGACGGCGGCGGGCTGGTACGCCCGAGCCAGGACCGCACCAGCCGCCCCTCCTCCCCCGCCTTGGCCGCGTCCTCCACGAACTGGTACGCCTGGGGGAAGCGCTGCCGCATCACGGCCAGCAGCTTGGAGGCGTCGCCGCTGGTGCCGCCGTACATGGCGGACAGCATCGCGATCTTGGCGTTCTCGCGCTCGCCCCCGAACGACTGGGCCAGCGCCGAGTAGAGGTCGATCTCCCCCGCGGCCCTGGCCAGCCCCCGGTCACCGGCCATCGCGGCCAGCACCCTCGGCTCCAGCTGGGCGGCGTCGGCGACCACCAGCGTCCATCCCTCGTCGGCCACCACGACCCGGCGCATCACCTTGGGGATCTGCAGCGCCCCGCCGCCGCTGGTCGCCCACCGCCCGGACACCACGCCGCCGACCACGTACTCGGGGCGGAAGCGCCCGCCGCGCACCCACTGGTCGGCCCACACCCACCCGTGGAAGGAGTACAGCCGGGCCAGCTCCTTGTAGGCCAGCAGCGGCGCGACGGCAGGATGGTCGATCTTCTTCAGCTCCCACGAGCGGGTCGACTTCAGCGCCACCCCCGCCCCCTTGAACGCCTTGACGAGCTGCTGCACCGAGTCGGGATTGACCTGGTGGCCGAACGCCGCCGTCACCTCGTCGGCCAGCGCCTGCAGCTTGGCCGGGCGCATGCCGTGCACGGGCCTTGGGCCGAGCAGGTCGGTCAGCAGCGCGTCGTGCACGTCCCGGCTCCAGGGCATGCCGTCGTACGACATCTCGGCCGCGACCAGCGCGCCCGCGGACTCGGCGGCGACCAGCAGCCGGAAGCGACCGGGCTCGGGCAGCGCCTCGATCCGGCGGAGCTGGTCGGCCAGCACCTCGGCCACCGCCTCCGCCCCCAGCGGCTCGGGCGCGAACAGCGTGCCGGTCACGTTCGGCTGGTCGTCGGGCACGGGCAGCCCGTGCAGCCGGGCGTGCGCGGCCCGCGCCGAGCGCGGCTCGCCGTAACCGCCCTCGTGGGCGAGCAGCAACCCCTCGGTGAGCGCGAGGTCGTGACAGCGCGCGACCCGTACGCCCTGCTCCAGCAGCGGCGGGTACGTCTCGCGCGTGTCGGCCCAGACCCACCGCGGCCCGCCACCGGCCTCCAGCTCCCGCACCGCGGACGCCGGATCGGCCGCGTGCCGGGCCGATCCTCCGATGGGGAGCACCGTCTCCCCTGCTACCACGACATACACGTACATAAGGGTGCCAAATACCTACGACAAATCGATGTGCACCTCGTCCTCCAGCGGCGGCCTGAGCTCCTGCTCCAGGCATCCGGTGGCGGCGAAACAGCGCAGGGTCAGCCGGTCGGGCGTGACCGACACGTGCAGGAACTGCTTGAAGAACGGCGGGAAGTCCCAGTCCGACAACTCCGACAGAAAGCGGTGGAACACCTTGTCCACCGGCAACCTGAACGGCCACGGCCAGGCCCCGAGCAGCCGCGCGGCCCACCGCATCCGCCGGGTCATCGTGACCGCCCCCTCGATCGGCCGGACGGGCCGGTTGCCGATGTGGTGGGACATGACGCACAACGCCTCGTCGGGGGTGAGCCGGAGCCACTTCATCCGCAGCCGCCGGGCGTAGAGCTGGCTGTAGAAGGACAACGAGTCGCCGCGCAGCGGGTAGCACCTGAAGTCGTCCTCGGCGACGCCTGCGACGTCCACCCGGTCGATGATGTGGGTGGCGTGCATGAACGCGCCGCCGCCGCCCGTCACGATGTACTGGATCACCCGGTCGCCCACCTTGACCGGATATCGCTGGTAGTTGTGCACGTCTCCGCCGATGGCCGCGACGTACCGGTGGGCCGGGTCGCGCACGATGTCATCGATCGTGCCGCCTTCCTCCAGCAGTGACGGCTTGTGGACGTTGCCGGTGTAGATGGGCTTCCCGGTCACCAGGATCTTCGGCCGCGGGTCGAGCGAGACGCGCCGCAGCCACGCCGTCTGCCTCTTGTCGAGCACGTTCTTGATGCCGGTGTCCACGCCCACGATCAGCAGGCTGTCGCTCTCGATCGCCCAGTACGACGCCGGCTGCGCGGCCCGCTGGGCCGGCCGCCCCCGCAGCTCGCGCGCCTCGGCCAGCCGGGCCTCGTCGATCGTCTCCGGCTTGCGCCACAGCAGGCCGCGCAGCCCGCGGTCCGGCTTCGGCTTGAGCGGCGGGGCGTCGCAGAACACCCGCATGAACCCGCCGAGCCCGTCGTACCAATCGTGGTTGCCGGGGATCGCGTAGATCGGCGCCTCGTAGTCCTTGTACGGCCGGAAGAACTTGTCCCCGTACTCGTTGCCCGATCCCGTCGGGTAGATCACGTCGCTGGCGATGACGGCGAACGACGTGTCCTGTCCCGTTTTCAGCATTCCGGGGACGACGGCGTATTGGGAGGCGTCGCCCTCGCCGGTGTCGCCGAGAATCAGGAAATTGAAATTTCCCCCGACGCCGGGCTTGATGCGAAATTCCGGATCTATCCCGCGGGCTTCCTGAGCCGCGATCCACCGTTCCCGCACCTCCCCGGAAGGGTCACCGAACAGGCCGGCGAGGATCTCGTTCCGCGACAACCAAAGGGTGCGTAAATTTAGCCAGGTAAATCCGCCTTTGTCCGGCCTGAGCTGGGCAAACGCCCCCGGTTGCGCACAGGACCACCCGGCCCCCGCCTCCGACACCCGTGACGAATGCTGCTTCCCGCGCTCGGCCGCGACTTCCACCATGAACACATCTTTACCGGCATCCCTCATTCGCGCATACTGAACGCTCCGTACTGCGGGGGACACAGATGGTGCGGCATGGTGTAACCTCACGTCCCCAAGCAAGCCCTTGGGATCGCGGAGGTGGGCTCCTTTGAACCGGAACGGCCCGGACGACGCGACCCAGAAGGGCAGCGTCGACGCGGCGGCCGTGCAGGCCATGCTGGCCTACGCGCTGCGCCGTCCCCGGTGGGGCGGCCGCGGCGTCGAACGGGCCCGCGAGGCCATCGCCCAGAGCCGGGCGCTGGCCGCCCGCGACCCGGAGGAGTACACCGGCCTGCTGGCCCACTCCCTGCGCACCACGGCCGGGATGCTGCTCGACCGCTCACGCGCGACCGAGGCGCTGCCCATGGCCCAGGAGGCCGTGGCGCTCAGCCGCGGGCTCGGCGGCGGCCACCTGGCGGTCTCCCTGTACCGCCTGGCCGAGGCGTACGAGGCGCTCCACCACTACAGCGACGCCGCCGAGGCGCTGGCCGAGGCCGATCAGATCCCGCCCGGCGACTGAGGGACGAGCACCCCCGGGTTGAGGATCCCGGCCGGGTCGAGCCGGTCCTTGACCGCCACGAGCACGCCCACGCCCAGCGGGCCCAGCTCGGCGGCGTAGGCGTCCCGGTGGTCACGGCCCACGCCGTGGTGGTGCGAGATCGTGCCGCCGGCCTCGACGATGGCCGCGTTCACCGCCTCCTTGGCCCGCTCCCACTGCTGGACGGGGTCGCCCTTCTGCGGGGTCACGACGGTGAAGTACAGCGAGGCGCCGGTCTCGTACACGTGGGAGACGTGGCACATGACCAGCGGGGAGCCGAGCGCGCCGAGCAGGGCCAGCCGGACCGCGTCGTACAGGCGCGGCAGGTTGGACCAGAAACCGGCGGTCTCCAGCGTCTCCACGGTGGCCCCCGCGCCCAGCAGCGAGTCACGCAGGTACGGCGCCGAGAAGCGGCCGTGCTCCCACGCCTGGCCGGGCTCGGGCCCCAGCGGCTCGCCGCCGTGCCGGGACAGGACCGTGGCGGCCGCGGCGTGGCGGTGGCCGATCCAGTCGCCCTCGACGCCGAGGATCACCAGGCAGCCGGAGTCGCCGCCGCCGATCGCGTCCGGCCGGGCCAGGCCGATCATGGTCTCGGTCTCGTCGGAGAGCCGCAGCACGGTGGGAGGCGGACCTTCCTGGGCGAGCGCCCGCACGGCGGCCGTCCCCGCTCGGAACGACTCGAACCGCCAGCCCTCGTAGCGGCGTTCGGCCGGCTGCCTGCGCACCCGCAGCCGCAGCGAGGTGATCACGCCGAACGCGCCCTCCGAGCCGAGGACGAGCTGGCGCAGATCGGGCCCGGCCGCGGACTTGGGCGCGCGGCCCAGTTCCAGCGTGCCGGAGGGGGTGGCGAGGGTGAGGCCGACGACCATGTCGTCGAAGCGGCCGTACCCGGCCGAGGCCTGGCCGCTGGAGCGGGCCGCGGCGAAGCCGCCGAGCGTGGCGTACTCGAAGGACTGGGGGAAGTGGCCGAGGGTGGGGCCGTGCGCGGCGAGCAGCCGCTCGGCCTCAGGGGCGCGCACGCCCGGCTCGAAGTCGGCCACCATCGACTCGGCGTCGACCGAGCGCAGCCGGTCGAGCCTGCCCAGGTCGAGCGCGATCACGCCGGTGAAGCCAGCCCGCGCGGCCACGAGCCCGCCGACGACGGAGGTGCCGCCGCCGAACGGCACGACCGCGACCCGCTCGGCAGCGCACACCCGCAGCAGCTCGGCGACCTCGTCGTGGGAGCCGGGCAGCACGACCGCGTCGGGGGCGTCGGAGCCGTCCCCGGCGCGCATCCGCAGCAGGTCGGGCGTGGACTTGCCGCGCGTGTGCCGCAGCCTGGCCTCGCGCGAGGTCAGGACGTGCTCGGGGCCGGTGGCGGCCACGAGGGCGGCGAGCACCCGCTCGGGCAGCGCGACCGGCGGCAGCCGCACCTCGTCCATGGTGGCGGCCGGGGTGTCGGGCGCGCGCACGCCGAGGAGGTCGTGCAGCAGCGTACGGATCTGTTCGGGCAGCTCGCGGGCCTTGGCGGGGTCGCCCCAGCCACACCACAGCATGGGTTCACCGGTCACCCATACACTGTGACACATGACGTCGAATCGTCACAATGAGGGTGTACTGGACGCCGCACGCGCCTGCGTGCTGGCCTACGGCGTGCGCAGGACGACGCTCACGGACGTCGCCCGGCGGGCCGGCGTGTCACGGATGACGATCTACCGCCGCTGGCCGGACGTGCGCTCGCTGGTCGCCGACCTGATGACGCGGGAGTGGGTCGAGGTCGTGTCGGGACTCGACCTGTCCGACCCGGTACGCGCGATCGTGGCCGGGGTGCGCGGACTGCGGGCGCATCCGCTGTGGCGGAAGATCGTGGAGGCGGATCCGGAGTTGCTGCTGCCGTATCTGCTGGACCGGCGGGGCGCGAGCCACGAGGCGGTGCTCGCCCTGCTGGAGCCGGCCGTCGGCGGGCCCGCCAGGGCGCGGGCCGTGTTGCTGGTCGCCCAGTCGTTCCTGCTGTCGGCCCCCACGATGCTCGACCCCGTGACGCTCGACGACCTGGACGCCGAACTCGCCGCGCTGCTGGAGGCCTACCTTGGATAGCTCGCTGAACGCCCGCAGAAGGTCGTACGAACTCGGGGTGGTGGCCGCGGAGCGGCTGGACGTGCTGGTGGTGGGGCTCGGGGCGACGGGAGCCGGCGCGGCCCTGGACGCCGCCTCCCGGGGGCTGAGCGTAGCGGCGATCGACGCGCACGACCTGGCTTTCGGCACGTCGAGGTGGAGCTCCAAGATGGTTCACGGCGGGCTGCGCTACCTGGCCAAGGGCCAGGTCGACGTGGCCTACGAGAGCGCGGTCGAGCGCGGCATCCTGCTGCGGAAGACGGCTCCGCACCTGGTCAAGGCCCATCCGTACCTGCTGCCGCTGACGCCCGCCGTCTCCCGGCGGCAGGCCGCGCTGGTGATGTCCGGCTACCGGCTCGGCGACGGGCTGCGGACCGCCGCGCGCACCCCGCGCCGCCTGCTGCCCGGCCCCACGCGGCTCGGCGCGGCGCGCGCCCACACGCTCGCGCCGGTGCTGGAGCGGGAGGGCCTGCGCGGCGGGCTGCTGTCGTGGGACGGCCGGCTGCTCGACGACGCCCGCCTGGTCGTGGCCCTGGCCAGGACCGCCGCCGGGCACGGCGCCCGCGTCCTGACCCGCTGCCGGGCCCTGCGGCTCAGCGGCGAGGGCGCCGAGGTGCGCGACGAGCTGACCGGCGAGGAGTTCACGATCCGCGCGCGGGTGGTGATCAACGCGACGGGGGTGTGGGCCGGAGGGCTCGACCCGGCGGTACGGCTGCGCCCGTCCCGGGGCAGCCACCTCGTGCTCGCCGCCGGGACGCTGCCGGGGCTGATCGCCGGCATGCACGTGCCCATTCCCGGAGAGACCAACCGGTTCGCGCTCGTACTCCCCCAGCAGGACGGCCGCGTCTACGTCGGGCTGACCGACGAACCGGTGGACGGGCCGGTGCCCGACGTTCCCGAGGTCCCCGCGGAGGACGTCAGAACGCTCCTGGAGGTGCTGAACGGCATTCTGGAGACTCAGGTGACCCCTGAGGCGGTTGCGGGCGCGTACGCGGGCCTGAGGCCGCTTCTGGCCGCCGACGGCCGTACGGCGGACCTCTCGCGCCGGCACGCGGTCGTTTCGGACGGCGACGCGGTCACGGTCGTCGGGGGCAAGCTGACGACGTACCGGCGGATGGCCGAGGACGCCGTGGACCGGGCGATCACGGTCGGAGGGCTCGACACGGGATCGAGCCGGACGAACAGGATCCCGCTCGTGGGGGCCGGTCCGCAGCCGGGCGGGCTGCCCGCGCGCGTGGCCGAGCGGTACGGCAGCGAGGCGGCGGAGGCGTACGAGCTGGTCAAGGCGCATCCGGAGGAGGTCGGGCTGGGCCTGACCAAGGGCGACCTGCTCTGGTCGGTCCGGCACGAGGGCGCGCTCGACGAGGCCGACCTGCTGGACCGCCGGACCAGGATCGGCCTGGTCGCCGCCGACCGCGACCGCGGCCTGCCGGCGACACGCGACGTGCTGGCCGAGGGGTGACCCCGGGCCCAAACCCACCGATACGTTAGGTTAGTCTTACCTAATTCGTTGGAGAGGGGGAGGCGTTGGCGAGGGGTTGCGAACATCCGGCGGGCTGCCACACCGGCCGGCTGCCGACCCTGGCCAGCGCCACCGTGGGAGCCCGCCTCTGGCTGCTCATCGAGTACGCCGGCCCCTGGCCCTCCCACCTGGAAAGCTTTCAACTTCCTGAAGAAATCTCCGAACTCGTGCGCAGGGCGCTCGAACGCGGTATCAGACCCCAGCTCATCAGGCGGCCGGGCAAGCGGACCCGCCCGCAGGAGCAGGGCATCCCTGTGCTACTGGCCTACGCCGCGGGCGACCGCCCCTGGCTGGCCAGGGGTGTCGTCGCAGGTCCGGACGATCTTGACCTGGACGCGTTCGTGGCCGGAGCGCTCCCGGAGTCCTGCATACTTGATGACGAGCCGGTATTTCTGGTCTGCACGCACGCCAAGCGCAATGCGTGTTGCGCCCGCATTGGACTACCCCTCGCTCGTTCGCTGGCGGAATCTTTGCCGGGCAGAGTATGGGAAACGTCACACGTAGGCGGCGATCGCTACGCCGCCAACCTCGTGTGCTTGCCACACGGAATTTTCTACGGCAGCATGTCTCAGGCTGCTGCACTGGCAGCGGCTAACGCGTACCGGTCGGGCGAGGTCATCCTCGACCGTCTCCGGGGGCGCGCAGGCATCCCTGAGCCATTGCAAGCCGTCGAGCATTTTGCCCGAGCCCATACGGGAGAGTGCTCCGTCGGCGCAGTGGCCGTGGAATCCTCCAGGTCGGACGGCGACGTCACCGAAGCAGTCGTGCGCTGCGGAGACGTCCGGTTCCAGGTTGTGGTTGAGCCATCGGCGTTCACAGCGCCGTGTGGTACGGCTTGCGCCGAGACGATCACCACCTACCGGCTGGTTTCGCTGGACAGGCTCACGCCTGTGCGGTACGCCACGCCTGCCCTCGCCTGAACAGGGAACATCACGGCCCGTCCTTGCGTTGGAACAGTGACGCCAAAAGCGTCCAATGCGGCTCAATTACCGAAATACCTCTCACGAAGGTGGTTTTCTCATGTCTCAGGTACGTCGGCAGCTCGCCCGCCCGCGCCCCAGCTGGGGTTGGCAGGATGATGCCGCGTGCCGGGGTGAGGATCTCGTGCTCTTCTTCGGCCCCGACGGAGAGCGGCAGCCCGAGCGTGACGTACGTGAGCGGAAGGCCAAGGCGATCTGCGCCGGGTGCCCTGTCCGCAACGAGTGCCTAGACTACGCGCTGTCCCGGCCGGAGAAGTACGGCACGTGGGGCGGTCTCAACGAGGACGAGCGCGCCAGCGAGCGTCGCCGTCGCATGCGCCGCGCCGCCAGCGCCGGCATCTCCGCCGCCTGAAACACCTCGGCAGCATCAACGATCATCGCGTGATCACTCAGTTGTCCCGATGAACCGGAGCCTGGCCTTCCATGCCCAGGCTCTGGCGAACCCGGTCGGGGCAACTGCCTGATCAGGCCCGAGATCGTCATCCCGGACAAAAGCATCGCGCCGGCCACCCCCGCCCACTCCGGGCAGGGGTGGCCGCCGCGTTTCCCGGCCGTACTCCATGCAAGGGTGGGCGCCGCGTTTCCCGGCCGCACTCCATGCAGGGGTTGTCGCCGGGTTTCTCAGCCGTACTCCGTTTCTCCGGGTGTGCGGGGAATCGTCCGTGAATGGTGGGGTCCGTCCTGAAAGGTCGCCCGCTGTTCGGAATGCCGTCATGTGGCCCCTCTAGGAGCTGTTTCTTAGATCTGCTGACTGATCGTGTCTAGGCCGTCACGATGGGCCTATGGGTCGAGGTGACTTAACCAACGCGGAGTGGGAGCGGCTCAAGCCGCTGCTGCCCGAAGGTGGCCGGC